>UQHB01000007.1 GCA_900540735.1 uncultured Megasphaera sp.
GAAATTAAGTTCTCGAAACGTTAATATCCGTTTTATATATTTCAAAACCTATGCAAATGGAAAGCCTATAAACTTCGTGTTTATAGGCTTTTTTATGTGCTAAAAGGGCATAATAAAAAGGTACGTAGTTGTATATTTACGCACCTTTTCTTATGAATGACCTTATAAAATATGGATACCCATTTTCAAATATTGGTCCTTATCTTCTTGTGTAACTTTGTTGTCCATCATGATTGTTGGCGTCTTTTCCAAAGGAAAGACTTGCTTTTTGGCGAGTCGGTTGAGTTTTGTTGAATCCATGACGGCAACCGTTTTCCACGCGTTTTGCGACATAGTCTGCATGATTGGGATTTCGTGGAAACGGAAGTCCGTCAGGCCTGATTGCAAATCTAAGGAATTGACTGCAAGGAAGCAAATATCCGGGAAAAATTGCGCTGCTTCGCGGAGGCAGCGGCTGCCCCAGGTCGATTGTTCTGACCCGTCCCATTCGCCGCCTAAGAGATGGATATGACAGTTACTATTGACCGAAGCTGCTTCGGCAGCAGCGATGTTGTTCGTTACGAGTGTACAGGTTATATTCGTTTGGCCTAATTCTTCTGCTAAAATCGTCGTCGTCGTGCCGGAGTTGAGCATAATGACATCGTTTTGATGGATGAGCTGTAAGGCTTTGCGGCATGCTTCCCGTTTGAGTTCGTTGTGGACGACTTTCCGGCCGTTAAAATGGGAAAATTGTTGCGATTCTTGCACCGATTTGGCACCACCGCGAATGTATTGGACGAGACCAGCCCGGTCTAAGGCCTTGAGGTCGCGGCGGACTGTGTCGATAGATACGTTGAGTTTTTCTGCTAAGTCTTCGAGTTTGACGACAGATGTACGGGTTAGTTCTTGTAAGATAACATTTTTCCGTTCTTCCTGAATCATGAATATAGCTCCTTTTATGACGACACCAGTATGGTGCTATTGGTTTTATATACATCTTTATTGTAACAGCAGAATTGGGAATGTGTCCAATTTTTTCACGTAAAATATATGCGTACATTTTGTGAAATTATTTTACTATTATTTTACAAAAGGAGATTCTTTCCCCTACACGTGGACAACAAGCCCCATATACTGATACAATAGGTACGTAACTTATTCGAGAGAAGGAGACATGAGGCCGTGCAAATTTTACATTACACGAAGGCCCGGAGCCTGGATGAGGCATGGGAGTTAAATCAACAACGGAATGCTGTCATTTTAGGCGGCTGTTGTTGGCTGCGCTTATCGCCGCAGCGCATGATTAAAGAAGCAATTGATTTAAGTGATTTAGGATTGAATGCAATAGAAGAAACAGAAAGTGAATTTCGCTTAGGGGCGATGGTGACGCTGCGCCAGTTAGAGCAGTCTGCGCCGCTCGTTGCGTACACCCAAGGAGCCATGAAAGAGTGTGTGCGCCATATTGTAGGTACCCAGTTCCGCAACATGGCAACTCTTGGCGGCAGCATTGCCGGACGTTTTGGCTTTTCTGATCTTTGGACGCTCTTCTTGGCTTTACGGGCGCAGGTCGTCTTGTATAAAGGCGGCACGATGCCCTTAGCCGAATTTAGCAAAACCGGTGCAGGGAAGGATATTGTGACCCAGCTTATCGTGCCGAAGACGGCTCACGCTGTGGCTTATGATTCGCTGCGCCTCAATGTGACAGATTTCCCGATTATTGCCTGTGCTATGGCTACGTATGAGGACGGTGTCGACGGCGTAGTCGGTGCTAAACCGTCGCGTGCTGAAGGGATTCATTTAGATGCAGCGGTAGTAGCTGCGCTCTCTGATGACGAAGTCGCAGCGCAGTGTGCAGCACCGTGGAAATACGAAACGAATATGCGCGGCTCTGCAGCATACCGCAAAGCCATGGCAACGGTCTTGTGCCGCCGCTTGTGGCAGACTGTGAAAGGAGGACAGGCATAAATGGAAATTACGTACTGGCTTAATGGCCAAAAGCAAATCGATACGATTCAGCCGGGCATGATGCTCTATGATTTCTTACGCGCTAAAGGCTGTTACAGCGTCAAATGCGGCTGTGAAACGACGAACTGCGGCCTCTGTACGGTCTGGCTCGACGACGTGCCTGTCTTGTCCTGTGCTGTCTTGACGGCGCGGATTGACGGCAAACATATTACGACCCTCGAAGGGCTCCAAGACGAAGCTGCCGAATTTGCTCAATATATGGCCCGTGAAGGGGCGGACCAGTGTGGGTTCTGTAATCCTGGGTTTGTCATGAATGTCCTTGCCATGGTGCGCGACATAGAAAACCCGACAGAAGCAGGGATTAAAGAATTTTTAGCTGGCAATCTCTGTCGTTGTACAGGCTACGTGAGCCACATGCGTGCCTTAAAAGCCTTCTTGGCAGCAAAAGGAAAGGTGGTGCAGCCATGAAAGAAGTAAATCGTCCAGTCATGAAAAAAGACGCTATGAGTCTCCTCTTGGGGAAACCTGTTTATACGCTGGATATTGCGCCCAAAGACTGCCTCATTGTCAAAGCCTTGCGCAGTCCTCATGCTAGAGCGATTGTCAAAGATATTAAGAAAACAGTTGCTGAAAAAGTGCCGGGCATCGTCTGTATCGTCACCGCTGATGATGTACCAAAACAACGCTTTACCATTGCCGGGCAGACCTATCCCGAATTAAGCCCGTATGATAAATTGATTTTAGATAAGCAAATCCGTTATGTTGGTGACCCAGTAGCACTCGTCGCTGGGGAAACCGAAGAAGCTGTTGATAAAGCGTTGAAAATGCTCCGCGTAACCTACGAAAAGCAAGAGCCTCTCTTAGACTTTACGCAGGCCGAAGATAACCCGATTATCGTCCATCCTGAAGACGATTGGACACCGAAAGTCGACGTAGGCGGCGATAATATGCGCAACCTCGTGGCCCAAGCGAAGGAAGACTTTGGCGACGTTGATGGTACCTTTGCTAATGCTGATGTCGTCGTCGAAGGGACGTACCACACGAAGCAAGCCCAACAAAGCATGATGGAGCCCTTCCAGGCTTTTGCTTACAAAGATGCCTTTGGCCGCCTCGTCATCGTCAGCTCTACGCAGGTGCCGTTCCACGTGCGCCGTATTGTGGCGACAGCCTTAGAAATCCCGAAATCTCAAGTACGAGTTATTAAACCGCGTATTGGCGGCGGCTTTGGGGCGAAACAGACAGCCGTCATGGATGTCTATCCGGCATACATTGCCTATATTACAGGCCGTCCGGCCTTGATGGTCTATTCGCGCGAAGAAACGCAGACTGTCTCGTCGCCACGGCATGAAGCGCAGATTCACGTGAAAATTGGGGCCAAAAAAGACGGGACCATTCAATGTATTTCTGTCGAATCCTTGTGGAATGCCGGAGCCTATGGTGACCACAGCCCAACGACAGTAACCTTGTCAGGACATAAATCGATTCCACTTTACCATAATTTAGAAGCCTTCCGCTTCAACTATAAAGCGGTCTATACGAATACGATTGCGGCCGGTGCCTATCGCGGCTACGGCGCGACACAAGGCCTTTTTGCAGTCGAATCGACAGTCAATAAACTCGCTACTGTTCTCGGTCGTGACCCCATTGATTTACGGTTCCAAAACATGGTGCGCCAAGGCGACAAGATGCCGGCTTATTTCAATGAAACGGCTTTGAGCTGTACCCTCGACAAATGCTTAGCGCGAGCAAAAGAAATGATTGGCTGGGACGACAAATATCCGCGTAAGGTCTTGCCAAACGGCCACATTCGCAGCGTCGGCGTAGCCATGGCTATGCAAGGGTCCAGTATTTCTAACGTCGATGTCGCGTCGACAACGATTAAAGTCAACGACGATGGTTTCTATACGTTGTCCATTGGTGCCACCGATATGGGTACGGGCTGTGATACGATTCTCGCGCAAATTGCGGCCGATTGCCTGGACTGCTCTGTCGACAATATCGTCACGCGCGGTGTCGATACGGATACGTCACCATACGATAGCGGTTCTTACGCGTCGTCGACGACCTATTTGACAGGCCAAGCCGTGGTCAAGACGTGCCAGACCTTGATTAAACGAATGAAAGAACGGGCCGCAATGGAACTAAAAGTATCTGATGCAGAAGCACTGGAATTTACAGGCAAAGAAATCCGCGACCCAGCTACAGACAAAGCCATTACGATTAAAGACCTAGCCAACGGGGCTATGTTCATGAATCCTATTGCCCTTGAAGCGACAGAATCGCACTTCTCGCCGACATCGCCGCCACCGTACATGGCTGGTGCCGTAGAAATCGATGTCGACCCGGAAACGGGGACGATTGAGCTCGTCGACTTCGCTGCCGTCGTCGATTGCGGCACCGTCATTAACCCGGCCTTGGCACGCGTTCAAGTCGAAGGCGGCCTTGTCCAAGGCATTGGCATGGCCATGACCGAAAATGTGACCTTTACGAAGACCGGACATATTCAACAAAATTCCTTCATGCAGTATCGCTTGCCAACGCGGCAAGACTTAGGGAAGATACGCGTCGAATTTGCACCGAGTTACGAACCGAATGGCCCGTTTGGTGCCAAATCCATCGGTGAAATCGTCATCAATACGCCGGGCCCGGCTATTGCCCACGCTGTCTATAATGCCGTGGGCGTGCGCTTTACAGAATTACCGATTACAGCCGAAAAAGTATACATGGCTACACACGAAACAGATATATAAAGAAATACAAGTAACCCCGATAGAGCAGACAATAGGTCTTATCTATCGGGGTATTTGCATATCATCATTAGGGAGTTGTTTCTTTCATTTTCTTGGCAATCCGCAAGAGACCGGCAATATAAAAGGCTACGGCAATCCATGCAAAGACGAACATAATGAGCAATGGTATTGTCAAGACTTCGCCGTGCAGTAGGCCAATACAAAGAGAAATACTCGGTGCTAAATACATGAGAATCCCGGCGACCGTAATCGGTGTACCTCTGATACCGGCCGTAAAAAAGAGCATAGGCACAGCCGTCACGATGCCTGTAGCCGGGAGCAGCAACCATTCCAGCCCATGGAGCACACCGTACGCACCGGTGCCCGTATATTCGCTATACCCAATGAAGGCCAGGGACAAGGGCACCATCGAAAGAGATTCAATAAACACAGATACTTGGCTATGAACGGAAATTTTTTTCTTCAACAGGCCATACGTAGCCCACGTAAGACAAAGGAACAAGGCTAAGTAAGGAATTTGCCCAAAGAGGACGAATGCAATCAAGAGGCCTGTAATAGCGAAGAGAATGGAGAGAATTTGCAGTTTTCCTAAATGTTCATGAAAGATGAGCGCACCTGCAAAGATGACGATAATGGGCGACGTGAAGTAGGCTAAACTCGTTTGGATAATGGCTCCATGGGTCATGGCGTAAATAAAGGCACACCAGTTCATCGTGACCGCAATACAGGCACCGCCAATATAGGGCCACTCGCTGGAAAGCGTTTTGACTGCGGCCAGGTTAGGCTGTAAATGTTTATAGACGATGAGGATGTAGCAAAAGATAGCAGCCCAAATGATGCGTGTCGACAGGATATAAAGGGCTGGCACATCTTGGAGGAGCATCCAAAAGAGGGGGAGTAATCCCAAAATGACTTGACCGAGCACGGAATAGAGTACATATATATTCACCATAACATAACCTTCCTATATATGTCCTGATTATAACAGGTTTATGACAAGGCTTCAACGATGTTGTGTATATGGAAATGACGTAATTTACGGTATAATATACAGTAGCAATACAGTATAGGAGGAAGACTATGAACTTACGTCATGTACATATACTTGCCTGTGGCGGCACCATTGCCGGGAAAGGAGCCAGTGCAGACGATTTGACTGGCTATACAGCAGGGGAAATGTCGCTTGATGACTTACTTGGAGCTGTGCCGCAGCTAACCGAGTATGCCCATATTTCAGGCGAACAATTCAGTAATATAGATAGTTCTAATATGACGGAAGCATTATGGCTGCAACTGGTACAGCGCGTCAATGCACTTGGTGCTGATGAAACAGTTGATGGCATCGTCATTACGCACGGCACGGATTCGCTCGAAGAAACGGCTTATTTCTTGCAGCTTACGGCGCATACAAATAAGCCCATCGTCCTCGTCGGCTCTATGCGGCCTGCTACGGCCATCAGTGCCGATGGCCCGTTGAATCTTTTAGAAGCGGTGCAGCTTGCGGCGGACGAACGTACCGGGACATTCGGGGTCGTCGTCGCCATGAACGGCACTATTTGCAGTGCCCGTTTTGTGGAAAAAACGGATACGACCCACGTCGATACGTTTAAGAGCCGTCAGCAAGGCCTGCTCGGTCTCATGCAAGACGGCAACGCTCTTTGGTATCAACAGCCTGTGCGCAGGCACACGACCCAATCCATCTTATCGTGTGATGGTGTGACAGCCTTGCCGAAGGTTGAGATTCTCTACGCTTACGTAGGCATGACGACGGATATGATTACGTCGGCCAAGGCGCGCGGCGTAGAAGCTATCGTCCTCGCTGGCTTTGGGCATGGGCAAATGGCGGATAATGTAGCCGAAGCCTTGCATGAAGCTGTACGCCAAGGGATTCTGGTCGTACGGGCAAGCCGGACCCTGGGCGGAGCTGTGACGACTGTACCGAAATACAGTGATTTCCTTAGCAGTGATAATTTGACGCCCCAAAAGGCCAAAATCCTCATGCAGCTCGCCTTGTTACAGACGCGAGACTACGAGGCAATACAAAAAATATTTCAGTCCTACTAAGGGGCAACCCTTTGTTTTTAAATGGCAGTGTGATACAATAAATACTGATATGTATGCTATATACAAGGTATACGAAGACGAGATAAGGAGCGAAGAATCATGAAAAAATATATGCGTGCCTTAGCGGCAGCAGCAATGGCTGCGAGCCTTTCGACAGGTGTGTTTGCAGCAAATACAACGACAGGATTAACAGATATTGACGGCTACTGGGGTAAAGCAGCTATTCAATATTTCTATGATAATCATTATGTAAGCGGCGATAACGGTAAATTTAAACCGAACGATGATATTACGCGCGAAGGCATTGCCGCTATTATTAACAACGTTATTGGCGAAGATTCGGCCGTAACGACGACGAATTTCTCAGATGTTAAAGGCCGTTGGTCTGAACGGGCTATTGCATCCCTTGTAGATAAACAGATTATGCAGGGCTACAGCAACGGCACGTTCCAGCCGACCCAGAAGATTACGCGTGAAGAATTTGCCGTCATTGCCTACAATTACATGACTTATAAAGGCATGGGCATGCCGAGTGGTGGTACAGCATACAAAGATGAATCCCAGATTTCACCGTGGGCTAAGACAGCTGTCGATGCCCTCGCTGCTGGCGGCTACATGAAAGGCTCGAACAATACGTTCAACCCGAAAGATTACATTACGCGCGGTGAAGCTGTCAACGTCTTATACCGCATCGTAACGGGCTTAAAACAGACGAAACAGACCGAAGGGGACGTACAGACCCAGGTCTTTAAAGATGTGAAAGATGTCTACGGTTCTGTTCAGAATTTCGCGAAAGACGGCGTTATGTACTGGCAGGGCAGTACCCTCCATATTGGCGTCAAAGATGCGAAGAATAAAGAAAAATTAGCGACAGCTATTGCCAACGACACAACTATTCCGGCTGATGCAGTCACTGTTCAGACGGCTACATACAGCTACAACGATTATAAGACCATGATGGCTCAGGCTGAAAAGGTATACCGTGCAACGGAACCGACTGATGCGACGGTCAAGACCGATGTAGATTACTTAAATGAAAAAGTAGTCCTTACAGTAAGTTCCATTACGAAAGACACGCAAGCTAATTTAAATAAAGCCTTAGGCGGCGCATTGCGTATTGTCATCCAGTAAGAAAAAGGAGCGGCGTCTATGAAATACAAAACCTTGGCGGCTCTGGCTGTAGCCGCAATGATGAGTGCGTCGTCCCTCCTTGCTATGGCGGCAGCACCGTATACGGATCTAGATGGTGTAGCCAATCGGGACAGCATTGATTATCTCTATGATACCCATTGTTTGACTTTCGTCACAGGCAATACTTTTGAACCGCAAGCGGTCTTGACACGAGGGGAGCTAGCACAATTAATTTACAACGCAGCAGCTAATATGCCCATTGTCAATCCGGAATTTTCTGATGTCCAAAGCGGCAATGCTGCTGATACTATGGCAGCGGTAGCAGCACAGGGCATTTTACAGGGCTATGAAGATGGCTCGTTCCATCCGGATGAACCGGTATCGCGCGAAGAATTTGCAACAGTCATTTACAATTATTTAAAATATAGCCGCATGGCTGACAAAGATACGACGACCATTACGCCTTATGCCGATGAAAGCCAAATTGCACCGTCTGCAGTAGAAGCGATTGACGTGCTGCATAGCAAAAATATTATGGTGCCAGCAGACAATCTTTTCCGCCCTAAAGAAGGCATTACCCGTGCCGATGCAGTCGAAGTAGTCTATCACTTGCTCCACTCTGATGGGCAGTATGTATCTCATGTCCAAGTGGAAACAGAAGTCATGAAAGCCTTAAATGCTGAATATGGCTCTGTGGTGGCTTACTTTAGACAAGGGACGATGTACTGGAACGGCGATACCTTAGTCCTCGGTATGACAAGTAGTCCGAGCCGCTATTTCTCCAGCCGCTTGCAGACCGGTGTCTCCCAGGCTGATGCTGTCGTTATCCGTCGGGTTCGTCTGGCGCGCAATGACTATGATTCCATTTTGAATCGTGCCGTCAACAGCCTCGTTGCTAACGAAGGCGTGCAAAATTACGTCGGTGCTGTACCTGACTACATTCACGAACAAGTAGTCATTACCGTACGTCATCCGGTCAGTGCCCGGACGATTCAAGAATTAATCCAGCGTATTGGTTCTGACTTAATCCGCATTGAAACGGTACCCGTTGCCGGACAGGATAAGGTCGTACAAAACGTAACGACAACTACAGAGACAGCGGATAAGACGAAAGGGAAAGATACGACCATCGATGAAACCATAGACTATTCGCCGCGCATTGCGAAAACAACGGCTAAAACCATTGACGGTGTATTACATGATACGATGAATTCGTAAGTCCCAAAGGGCATAAAAATACCCTGTCCAGACGGGCAGGGTATCTTTTTCTGCTTAGTGAGGAAGGAAAATATTAGCTAATTCTTCGCGTGTATGGACGAGATACGTCGCGTTTAAGGTCTGTAAGTACGGTTCATCCCGGAAGCCCCACGTGACGAGAACCGAATCAAGGCCTGTGTTTTCAGCAGTCTGCCGGTCTACTTCAGAGTCGCCGACGTAAATGGCATCTTTCGGTGCAACACCCAGGCGGCCTAAGGCATAGACGAGCATATCCGGTGCCGGTTTTTTATGACGGTCCGGTGTTTCGCCGACAGAGAAGTAGACGAGGTCCTGGAAGTATTGAGCGTGCAGTTCATCGACTGCTGATTGGCCTTTATTGGAGACAATGGCCGTCTTGTAGCCTGCGTCTTTCAGTCGTTTTAAAACGTCAGGAATGCCGCTGTACGGGTGCGTGCCAGCTTGGCAATGGGCACTGTAGTAAGTCGTAAATTCTTGGACTAACTGGGCTTTCATGTCGTCTGAGACAGCCGGGTCTGCAGCGCGGTCAATGAGCCCCGAGTAGCCGTAGCCTAAGAACGTGCGGATTTCTGGTTCCGCTTTCGTCGGCAGCCCATGAGCAGCAAAGACGTGATTGACGCCGTTTGTTAAATCAGGAAGCGTATCGAGGACGGTTCCATCCATATCAAAGAGAATAGCTTTATATGTTTTCATCGTGTAGACTCCTTTGCTTGTACTATTTTATGAGACACCGTTATTATAGACGCAAAGAGCGCAATTTGTCCAATCCGAATGGGTCTCTACTAGTAAGAACTACGTAACTATGATACAATAAACAAAACTAATGGGAACCAGTGTAAGAGTAAGGAGAGAGGATGACATGTCTGATTTTTTACCATATGCTATCATAGCAGGTATTGTAATTGTTTTTTTTGTCGTGTGCTACGTATTATTTGCCGGCGGCAATGAAGAGAAGAAAGAAAAAGAAGCGAAACAAACAAACCATCATCCCGTCGTGACCACACATAAACGACGGCCTGTACAGCAGTATAAAAAAGCACCACAACAGGCAAAGCAAACGCCGCAGCGAAAGGTCCGGGAAACGACAGCACCAGTGCCGAAGATTTCGACCGTTACGGTCCGCGAACGGCCGGAACATCCGTCCGAAACGGCTTTTGTGACGACGAAAGGCCAAGTCGTCCGCAATAAAGACGGCAACATGATTTACGAAGCCGCCCCGAAGACGAAACAAGAACAAGTCAACGATGAACTCGAAATTACGCGTGTCTTGTCGCGCGATGAAATTTTAGCGGCTATGGAAAAAGTCGATAAAACGAAAGCAGCAGACTACAAAGCACGTGAAGAAGAAGTGAAAAAAGAAAAAGAACAGCAAGAAGCAGCTGAAAAAGCAACTGAAGCGAAACGGATTGCAGCCGACGAAAAACGGCGCCGCTTAGCCAAAGAACAAGCTGATGTAGCTCACGCACAGGCACAGCAGCAAGAAGCGCGTACCCGTTGGGCTGAAGATGTAGAAGTTACACCAGAAAAAGAACCGTCCTTAGCCGATATGGCTGCTGTCGTCTCAGCAGACTTAGCTGCTAGAGAAGGCAGTGCCGATACGGCTGCAACGCCAGAAACACAAGCTCCTAAAGCAGCAGGCACGCCTTATAAACGGCATAGTATCGTCGCCGAAGTCATGGCAGAAAATGCCAAAGCAGAAGGAAAAGAGGAAGCACCAGCTCCGCAGGCCAAAGTCACGATTACGCCTAAGGCAGCACCTGTGTCGGACGTAACGCAAATCGTTGAACCGGCAGCTGTGCGCCAGCAATTAGCCAATCAGAAATCCATGGCTGACGTAGCATCGCAGCTCGAACAGACCCAACGTCTCGAACCGGTCCATGTCGATACAGTAGATAAAAAAGATACAGCTCCGGAAGAAACTATTATTATGCCGCCTATTACGGCCCATCCTAAGCCGGATACGACGGCACAAGCCGGTGCTGCAGATATGCCGAAACAGCAGCCTGTTTCTAAACATCCGCATCGCGAAGTACAGCCTATCGAACCGATGCAAAGCCCGTGGGGCAATGATACAACTGGCAAACAGCCGTCTGTATCGGCAACGAAAGCGCGGCCTTCCATTTGGGATAATGCTGTAGAAGAAGAATCGCCTGTAGTCAAACAATGTGTGTCCCACTTCCTCAATCAATTCGGCATGGTTACGCCTGAAATGAGCCAGCAAGCTGAATACATTACAGAAGCGGCATTCCAGCGCGTAGGCTGTACGACTGATGCAGAACGGAAACAAGTCATTATGCCTCTCATGGCACAAGAGGCATTGCAGAACGTCCAGAAAGCCTATACGGCTCATCCTGACGAATATGTAGCGACCTTGGCACTGCAAGCATTTAATGATATTATTCACGGTTCGCCAGTCTCGACGCGGCACCTCGTCGCTATTGACGCTTTGAAGGTCATGCCATATCTGTCGGGATATCACTACAAAATCTTGGCTATTCTCTTGATTTTCCTCTATTCCCGCAACTCTCATAACGTCGATACGCAGACCTTCCGTCAGTACCTCGATAAATACGTCATGCCCTTCCTCGACGATTTCCCAACAGAACGGTCGTATTATCAGCAGCTCGATTATCTCCACTGCACGGCCTTTGAAAGCAAAGAAACGCGCTTTGCTGAAATCTTGTCTGATTCGTATCCGCTTCTCTTCCGGTATCGCGGTATTACAGAAGAAGAATTGCGGAAAGCCCTCAAAGGCAAACGGATTCCGTCGGATATGGTCGTCCAGTCCTTCAATTCGCCCCTCATTAAATTGGCTATGGTCGATGATAGTATGGCTACGCGCTTCTTCCGCCTGGCCGGTATTAGCGACAGAGCCATGCAGGATCACATCATGCGCTTGGCGAAGAAACGTCCTGCTTCCTTTGCTGGTGAAGAAGCTCTTGATATTATGGAAGATATTTCGCCGGTCTTTGCAGACCTCAGTGACATTTGGGATAGCACCATGCTCCGCGTGTCGACGTTGTCTCTCTTAGGCCTCTATTTAGCCCAAGGCTATGTCCATGAAATGATTGGCGAAGAGTTTGATTTGTCCCGGTGGTTTGATTAGAACCATATACATGAATAAAAATAAGTGATAGTACGTTTCGATGTACTATCACTTATTTTTTATTATTTATGGGAACTATTTTGCTGGTTGAAAAATGGAGAATAACGATTTCAGAGGCTGGCCCGGTACGCATGGGCATACCTCAAAAGCCATAGCCACTAGAGACGACAGCCGTCATTTTTCCAAAGGTCTGTTGCCCATAGGACAAGGGGAACAGACGGCGCGTAATCTGCGTTACTGGGAAGAACTGACCACCATGGGTGTGTCCTGCTAAATAAAGGTCATAGCCTGCATTGCTGGCCGGGTAAATGCGCAAGGGCTCATGATCGACGATGATGTTATACGCGTTTGGTGCTGGTGCAGGCAAGTCGTTCGTCGGCTCATGGAGATAATCATTCAGGCCCGTGATGACGATATTACCTGGCAGGGTAATTCTTTTATTCTTAAGAAACTGAATGGGCTGAAAGGCTTCTTGTTCTACTTCTGTATTGCTGTCGAAGTAATCGTGATTGCCAAAGACGGCGTACGTCGGCACTTGCAGGTCTTGGAAGTGTCCATATGAGCCATCACGCAAGACGAAATCTAAGTGCGCATCAATGAGGTCGCCGCCTATGAGTACGGCATCAGGATGTACATGATTGAGCCGCGTAACGAGCTGTTGGACGTACCGATGACTCAGGATAGGGCCAAGATGCAAATCCGTAAGAAAGGCAATGGTGCAAGGCTGGGTAATCGTTGGCGACACGAGGGTTACGTGCCGATAAATGGGATGATACGCTTGCCATGCTCCTTTATGTACAGTATGAGAAGGAGTTTTATGTTTGTCAAGATGAAGTTATATCCAGCCGAGAAGAACGAAAAATTCCCAAATTAATTTTACGCCATAGCCAGTGATGACGAGGCCGCAAAGAATATTGAGGCCGCGCAAGAGTTTGGCATTAAAACGATGGCTGTAGAGAGAAATAAAAAAAGTCAGCCCCATAAACCAGAGGAACGAAGCGGCCAGGACACCGCCCATAAAGGGTGTATGGTCCGATGCAGACAAGGTCACTTGAATGGCTCCGAGAAGCATGGTCCCGTCAATGATGGCCTGCGGATTACACCACGTGACGACGCAGGCTTGAGAAATCGTTTTGCTCAGTCCTTGCCGTTGCGCCTGCGCTGTTTGCCCTTGGCCTTTAGAACGGAGCAGTTGCAAGCCTATAGAGCAGACGATGAGGCTGCCAATGCCTAAGATGACGTATTGGAGCCACGTGTAGCGATTCATGAGCGTACCAATGCCGTAGAAGCAGCTCAGCGACAAGGTCATGTCAAAAAAGAGCACAATCATGGCGGTCAGTAAGGCACGGCGGCGCGAACAGGTCAAGGCTGCGTTGATGACAAAGAGATTTTGCATGCCAATGGGCGCAATATAGGCAAGGCCCATGGTCAGTCCTTGAATAAAGATAGTCATATATATTCCTCCTTGCTAAGTCAACCAAAATGGGATAGGCAAGAACTCAATTTTTTCGTATACTAAGAGTAGATTCCTGTCGTTACTTATAGTATAACAGGTTTACCGTTTCTTTTGACCGACCAAACTAAGAGTATATGACCCAACCAAAGAGGTGTATGCAATGAAGCGAACCTGTCCTGTAGAGATTACGTGGCAGCCTGATAAGACAAAGCAAATCACGATGTATGAACAAATCGTCCAATTTATTTGTGACAAAGCCGCTAGCGGTATCTGGCCTGTTGGCACGCGCTTGCCAGCACAACGTGTCTTAGCCGAAGCATTCCATGTCAATCGCAGTACGATTGTTACGGCTTTAGAGCAGCTTCAAAGTATGGGCGTCATTACGAGCCGCGGCAGTGCGGGCACAGTCATTGCCAGCAATACATGGTCTCTCGTCTTGCCGCCGAAAGCGTCTTGGGGAGAGCAAATTTCTTCTGGTAATTTTAAGTCCAATAAGGCTATTGTCCAGGCCATTAACCGCTTAGAATTTACGCCCCATATGGTGCGCCTTGGCACAGGTGAGTTAGACCTGCGCTTATTTCCACAAGAGATGCTGCAGCAAGCCTTAGGAGCTGTACAACAAAAGCTCACGTCTCTAGGCTATCCGGAGCCTCTCGGTAATGCGGCACTACGCGAAGCCATTGCGGCGCACATGCAAACGTTGGGCATTACGGTCTCGCCAGCGTCTATTTTGATTACGTCCGGTGCCCTGCAAGCGTTACAGCTCATTGCTGTCAGCCTCGTAGCCGGTGGCTCGACTATTTATGCCGAAGCACCGACGTATATTCAATCGTTACAAGTCTTTCAGTCTACAGGCCTGACGCTCCGCGGTCTGCCCATGGATGAAGAAGGTGTGCAGTACTGGCACATGAAGCAAGGGAATGCCGGAAAAATTGCGTCTGTTCTCTACACGATTCCGACAAATCACAACCCAACAGGGATTACCATGTCCGCTGTACGGCGGGAGAAACTCTTAGCCTATTGCCGGGACCAGCAAGTGCCGATTATTGAAGATGGGGCCTATGAAGAATTGTATTTCGGCAGGCAAAAGCCTTTGCCCTTGAAAGCGATGGACACAGACGGTATGGTCATTTATCTCGGCAGTGCCTCGAAGGCCTTGGCACCGGGCCTGCGCATTGGCTGGCTCATTGCGCCAGAGCCTATTGTCCAGCGTCTGAGCGACGTGAAGATGCAGGTCGATTACGGGGCCAGTGTGTTGTCGCAAGTAGTTTTTACGGAATTTTTGCGCACTGGCATGTATGACCAATATACGACAGCCTTACGGAAGGAACTGCGTCACCGCCGTGATGCGGCCTTAGCTGTGCTGGACAGGTATTACCGATCCTTTGCGACGTGGCGCGTACCAGACGGGGGCTTTTATATTTGGTTGACTTTAACAAAGAATCTTTCTATGGAGCAGCTCTTTGCGACGGCGGCCAAAGCAGGTATCCTCATCAATCCCGGTGACATTTACGATTTTAACCAGAATCATTCACTGCGCTTGTCTTATTCGTACACGACACCAGCAGAATTTGCTCAAGGTGCTAAGACTTTAGCGAAGCTTATTGTAGCAGCACCAGAATAATTTTTATGTATACGAAAAGAGCCATGCGAAGGTATCTTCTCATGGCTCTTTGTAGTGTAATCCTTATTCTTTGTTGTTTCGCAGAATAATATCTTGTTTTGCCCCTGTACTTGCGTCATCCGTCGTTTCGACTGACGTAGAGGTCGTATTTTCTGTTTCTTTCTTCGGCGTTTCTTTGTCCGTTGCTTTTGTATCGTCTTTCTTCGGTTCTGCAATTTTCGTAGGTGATGGTTTTTCTGCCTTCGGTTGTTCTACAATGCGTTCCATACCAGCAGGGATGGAGAACTCGTTGCTCTTCGCATCGGATGTGGCTTCGACCATGTAGTCATGCCAAATCTGTGCTGGTATGGTACCGCCATAGACTTCACCGAGCGTATGGGAACCAGTGTCGTCGCCCATCCAGACAGCCGTAACGATGTCCGGTGTATAGCCGACGAACCAAGCATCTTTGTTATCGTCTGTGGTCCCGGTCTTACCGGCTGCAGCGCGGCCAATGCTGGCGGCTGTACCAGTACCGTGGGAAATAACGCCTTCGAGCATGTACGTTATTTCATAGGCTTCTTTTTCGGACATGACTTGATTTTGGGTGTTGCCTTTTTGCATAGTCGATTTGTCTTCGAGGACGTTGCCGTTGCGGTCAAGGATTTTTACAATGGCCGTCGGTTTCACATGGACACCTCGGTTGGCGAAAGTCCCGTAAGCACTCGCCATTTCGAGCGGCGTTACGCCGTGGGTCAAACCGCCTAAGGCCATGGCAAGGTTGTCGTCTTTCGCATCGAGGGTCGTAATGCCCATTTTCTTGGCGTTCGCAATAATGTTGGATGTACCGACTTTATCGGCCACTTGGACAGCGACGGTGTTGACTGAGTTTGCCAGAGCATCGCTCAAGGTCATAGTACCGCTGTAGCTCTTGCTCGCATTTTGCGGTGTCCATGAGCCGTAGGACACTTTCTTATCTTCCATCGTCGTCGACGGCGTCATGCCGTGCTGCAAGGCTGTTACGTAGACGAAAGGCTTAAAGGCAGAACCAGGCTGACGAACTGCTTGGCTGGCCCGGTTAAAGCTGTCTTGACCGCGGCCGCCGACCATAGCGAGAATATGGCCTGTTTTCGGGTCAATAGAGACGATCGCCCCTTGCGGTTGGGTGAGGCCATTTTCGTCGGTGTAGTTATCTGGGAGATTTTTCAAGGCTTGGACGGCTGCGTGTTGTTTTTCTGCATCCATAGTCGTGTAAATCTTCAGGCCTTCTTTATAAAGCGCATCGTCGCCGTAGCGATTGGCTACTTCACGAGAGACGTAATCGACGAAGGATGCACTTTCCGGATTTTCTGAGGTCTGTTTGTTTTCTGTTAAATCCAAATCAGCAGCCTTGGCCTGGGCTCCTTCTTCTTCAGAAATATAGCCATATTTTACCATTTGGTCGACGACTGTATTTTTCCGGTTCTTTGCTTCTTGGAGATTATTGAATGGAGAGTAGTAATTCGGGCTCTTCGGCAGGCCGGCGAGCATCGCACATTGTGCTAGCGTCAGTTGGTCTACGTCTTTGCCGAAGTACGTCTTGGCTGCCGTTTGGATGCCGTATGCACCTTGACCAAAGTAAATTTGGTTCATGTACATTTCAAGGATTTCTTTTTTACTGTATTTCCGTTCGATTTCCAGGGCCAGCATAGCTTCTTGGATTTTACGCTTCATCGTCTGTTCCTGCGAAAGGAAGGCGTTTTTAGCCAGCTGCTGTGTAATCGTACTGCCCCCTTGGGCAATGCCTCGGTTCGTCACGTTCGTCACGATAGCCCGGACGATGCCAATGGGGTCAATGCCGATATGGTCGTAGAAGCGATTGTCTTCGGCAGCAATAAAGGCATTCTGTAAGTTTTGCGGCACCTTATTAATGTCAATAGGGAGCCGGTTCTGGTCGGAGTGTAAGGTCGTAATGAGGCGGCCATGAATATCAAAAACCTGCGAAGACACAGCAGGTCGCATATTGTTGCCTACTTGGGGCAGACTCTGATAGGCTGCGAAGATGTAGCCAAAGCCAAGGCCTGCAAAAATAACGAAACATAAAGCAATAAACATGCGCAGGCGATGTAAGGCGCCTGTTTTCTTTTTGGCGTGTTTTGCTCTGCGTCTAGGTGTATACATAGTACCTCCTGTATAGACTGGTATGTAATAAGTAGAACTGTGTTGCTAGTTTCATATTATAACACATTACTTTTTAATATCCTATATAAAGGGGCTTTTTTTGCATATTTTACATAAGGCACTGTAAAGGTATAAACTATTTTGTGCAAATATCTAGTAAACAGTATATGTTATTTACGAAAATATGCTAACATACACAGAAAAATTATTGACATAAACGAGTTAATAGTATACTATATTTACAGGAAACGAAATAAATAGCATATACACTTGGGAGGTAGCGGTATGGCAACGAATAGAGAAAAGGCATATGTCTTATGGTTTGATGAATTGCGGCGTGGAGATGTCGCCTTAGTAGGTGGGAAATCGTCGTCTTTAGGCGAATTAACATCCCAGACCAGTGTTCCTGTTCCCTTTGGCTTTGCGACGACAGCAGAAGGGTATCGTCATTTCATGAAAGCTACGGGCATGGATGTCAAAATTAAAGAATTGCTCAGCGGCTTGACTGATGTAGATGATTCCATTCAGCTCCGCAGCGTTACAGCAGAAATCCGCGAAGCAATCTGTAGCGTCGACATGCCGCAAGATTTGGCTGATGCTATTCGTACGAGCTACGAAGAATTAGGCAAAAAAGTAGGCCAGGAAAATCCCTTCGTTGCTGTCCGCTCCAGTGCCACAGCAGAAGATTTGCCGGACGCTAGCTTTGCAGGCCAGCAAGATACGTATTTAAATGTCCAAGGTGCAAATATGGTCATTCAAAAAGTCAAAGAATGTTATGCATCGACCTTTACAGACCGGGCCACATACTACCGGACGAAAAAGGGCTTTGACCATCTGTCCGTTGCCTTGAGCGCAGCTGTACAGATGATGGTCTTCTCCAAAGCGGCTGGCGTTATGTTCACAGTCGACCTCGTCACCGGCGATGACTCGACCATTACCATTGAAGGTGCTTGGGGCCTTGGGGAATACGTCGTCCAAGGGACGGTTACGCCAGATAACTTCAAAGTCAAGAAAGATGATTTAACGATTCTTTCGAAAATGATTAATACGAAACCGATTGAACTGGTCCGCAAACCAGGCGGTGACTGCGAAGAAAAACTCGTTCCAGAAGAATTGCAGAAACAGCAAGTCATTTCGGATGACCAAATCCGTGAACTCGCAACCTACGCCAAAGCCATTGAAAAACATTACGGCTGTTACATGGATATGGAATGGGGCATTGACGAACGGGATAATAAAGTTTGGCTCCTCCAAGCGCGTCCCGAAACGGTTTGGTCCAAAAAAAATGCGGAAAAGAAAGAAGAAGCTGCAGAAAAGGCTGCTGTCACGACAGATAGAAAAGTCATCGTCAAAGGTCTCCCTGCCAGCCCTGGTGCATCGTGCGGCAAAGCTCATGTCATTTTAGACCCGGCTCAGATTGCAGAATTTAAAGAAGGCGAAGTCCTCGTCACGACCATGACCGCCCCGGACTGGGTACCGGCTATGAAGAAAGCGAAAGCTATCGTCACGGATGCTGGCGGCATGACGTGCCATGCGTCTATTGTCAGCCGTGAATTAGGCATTCCGTGCATTGTCGGCACGAAGAGCCGCAGTGAAGAAGCGACGAAGAACATCGTTGATGGCCAAGAAATCACGATTGATGCGACGAATGGTATCGTCTATGATGGTATTGTCGAAGATTTAGTGAAACCGGTTGCTCCCGAAGCAACAACTGCAGTGCAGACCGTCGTAGCAGAACAGGTTCCTGTAACGGGCACGAAGATTTACATGAATCTCGGCAATCCGGACTTAGCCGAAAAATACGGCAAATTACCATGTGACGGCATTGGCCTCATGCGCGAAGAATTTATTTGGACGACCTTCATTCATGAACATCCTTTGTATCTCCTCGAACAAGGCCGTCCGGACCAAGTAGTCGACCAATTAGCTGACGGCATCCGCAAAGTATGCCAGGCCTTGGCCCCCCGTCCGGTCACGCTCCGCTTCAGTGATTTCAAATCGAGCGAATACCGCAATCTTACAGGCGGTGATACGTACGAACCGCACGAAAGCAGTGCCCTCCTCGGTTGGCGCGGTGCGTCGCGGTACTACGACCCGAAATACACAGAAGCATTTAAATTAGAAATTAAGGCTGTGAAGAAAGTCCGCGAAGAATATGGCTTTAAGAACTTGAACGTCATGATTCCTTTCTGCCGTCAAGTCTCAGAAATGGAAAAGATTGTCAACCTCATGGCAGAACAAGGTCTCCATCGCGGTCCGGACTTCAAAGTATGGCTCATGGCTGAAATCCCGGCCAATATCATCTTAGCCGACCAATTCAACAAATTTGTCGATGGTTATTCCATCGGTTCCAATGACTTGACCATGCTCGTCTTAGGCTGCGACCGTGACAACGACACGGTGGCTCATCTCTTTGACGAACGGAACCTGGCTGTCAAACGGGCTATTCGCCACCTCATTACAGTAGCTCACAAAGACGGCAAGACCGTTTCCATTTGTGGTCAAGCACCGAGTGTGTACCCTGATTTTGCAGAATTCCTCGTCAAGAGCGGTATTGACTCCATGTCGGTCAATCCCGACGCTGTCGTCGCAACGAAGAAACATGTTGCTCAAATCGAACAGCGCATGATGATGGATGCCCTCACTGGCCGAGGCCGTGCGGACACAGAAGATTATACATGGTAATATAAGGTAGACAAGAGGAGGAGTCCAAAAGTTATCTTTTGGCTCCTTCTTTTTTATATGTGTAATATGCATGAGCCTTATAATATGTTATGATAGTAATAACACAGGAGGTGAACCATCCGTATGTTATCGGAACGGCAAGAAACGATTTTACAAATTGTCAAAGAAAACAGTCCCATTACAGGACAGCACATTGCCAGCCGACTCCATGTAACGCGGGCAGCACTGCGCTCAGACCTTGCGATTCTGACTATGCTCGGCCTCATTGATGCGCGTCCTAAGCTCGGCTATTTCTTTACAGGCAATAAAGAACAAGACCTCTTGGCTAAGGCCATTACGGACATTACCATTGATTCGTGCTTGTCTACGCCGGTTATCGTCAATACGCAGACCAGTGCGTATGATGCGATTATTGCCATGTTTACAGAAGACGTAGGGACTGTCTTTGTCGCTGCTGATAATATACTTGCTGGTGTGGTCTCACGGAAAGACTTACTGAAAACGGCAATGGGGACGAACGACCTCAACGCCTTGCCCGTGACGATGGTCATGACACCGGCGAGTAAAATTATTTACGCCCAGCCCCAGGAAAAAGCCTTGGTGGCAGCACAACGGCTCATTGAATATGAAGTGGACTGCTTACCTGTCGTCCAAGTCGTCGATACGGACGAAGAAGACCGGAAAGAGCTGCATATCGTCGGCCGTATATCGAAGACCAACATTACCCGTCTCTTTGTAGAATGTGGGTTAGGAAGGAGAACGTAACGTGTCAAAACCGATTATTTACGCTTGCTCGGATTCCCTCGGCGATACTGCTGAACGGGTTGCCCGGGCGGCAGCCTGTCAATATAACAACGAAAAATTTGAAATCATCCGCGTGCCTTATATTCGCTCAGAACAACAAGTAGAAGAGCTGGTCAAAAAGGCCGAAGCAGATAACGCTATGATTTGCTATACTATTATTTCGCCAGTCTTGCGCCGTCATTTACGGGAACTGACGAAAGATTCACACATTAGTGTCGTCGATATTATTGGCCCTATGATGGCTGGTGTCGGCACGCTCACGGATACGGCACCGACCATGAAAGCCGGCATGATTCACCAACTGGATGAAGAATACTTTAAGCGCGTCGAAGCGATTGAATTTGCTGTTAAATTCGATGATGGCAAAAATCCGATGGGCTTTTTTAAGGCTGACATCGTCATTGTCGGCGTGTCCCGTACGTCTAAAACACCGCTTTCTATGTACTTAGCCCATAAACGGATTAAAGCGGCCAATTTGCCTCTCGTGCCGGAAGTGGCCTTACCGCCGGAATTATTCCAAATTCCGCCACGGAAAATCGTCGGTCTTATTATTGACCCATTTAAACTGAATTTTATTCGTTCTGAACGGCTCCGCAGCATGGGCCTTGATTCGAATGCCAGCTATGCCAACTTAGAACGGATTAACGAAGAATTAACGTATGCCCGCAGTGTCATGCGCCGTCTCCATTGCCCTATTATTGACGTGTCGTCGAAAGCGATTGAAGAAACAGCGAACCTCGTCATGGATATTGTGAAACGGAACAAGGAATTGTACCATGATTAATGGCATACGAAAAAGACGCCATTAGGGCGTCTTTTTTAGTAGGAAATAAAGGAGGAGTGCGTATGGAAGATAGATGTGATCGACTTGATGAATTTCTCCGCAAGGCTCTCTTAGACGAGACCCTTTTAGAGCGGACGAAGATTACGAAAGAAGAGATGCAAAGTTACCTAGCGAGGCAAGACCTGCGCGTCTTAGCCCAAGGCCTGCGCCATCTCAGCGATGACAAAGGACGCTTCCAAAGTCCTGTCGTCTTGCCGCTGTTAGAAGAATGGCTGCCTTGGCTCACGCCGCAGCCGATTGGCGGTTGGCCGGCCTTTGCTTATCATTACGTCTTAGACCAGCTCTTTCCGGAGCAAGCACCGCACGACGAAGAGAATACAGAACGGGCCTCATATTACACGGGATGTTTTGTCTTCTTGCAGACCATGCGGGCTCTCTATCAATTTGAGCGGCACGTCCTGCCCTATGACCCGCGCCGGGATATTGCTTGGGTCGATAAAGATGAAATCCGCTATTACGGCTATACGAAAGAATACATTCAGTTCCACCATTTAGCCAATAATCTCTATATTTACGAAATGATGCGCCTCGGTGTCGATGTTCTGCCCTTTGACACGCTCGGTCATATTAGCGGTGTCCATTACGTCGCTATGTATGCAGCGCGGCAGCTCCAAGTTGCCAATGTGCCCGTCGATTTAGCTCTTATTTCCGGTGCCGCCTTAGCCCATGATATTGGCAAATATGGGTGCAAGAAAAATGAAGGCCGCCGTGTGCCCTATTTGCACTATTATTATACAGGCCGTTGCTGCCGTCACTTAGGCCTGCCTGCGATTGGCCATATTGCGGCAAATCATTCGGTCTGGGATTTAGAGTTAGAAAACTTGTCCGTTGAATCGCTGCTCCTCATTTATGCTGATTTCCGTGTGAAAAGCAGCCGTAGTGCAGACGGCGTAGAAATCGTCCATTTTTATTCCCTTAAAGAAGCGTTCGATGTCATCTTGAGCAAGCTCGATAACGTCGATGACACCAAGCGGAAACGGTATTGCAAAGTCTATGAAAAGCTCGCGGACTTTGAAGCCTTTATGGAAGAGCAAGGGGTCATTACGACGCTGCCTGGGCCCTTTACGGTAACGCCTGAATGGCAGCCTGGGAAAGTGCAGCGCGAGCAAGTCCTCCTCGAAGGGAACGAAGTCGTAGCGCAGCTGAAATACGCCGCTATTGACCACAATATTCGCCTCATGAGTATGTTCCGTAATGACCGGGACTTTGGCAAATTAATCGAAGCAGCGCGGAGCGAACGGCTCTGGAAGAATATTCGCACGTACATCGGCATTTTTGCAGAATATTCCATGTACATGACGGAACATCAAAAGACTATGACCTTGGCTTTTCTTTACGAGCTCTTGTCGCATCGCGAAGGGGATATTCGCCTTGAAGCAGCGACGCTTATGGGCCGAATCGTTGCCAATTTCAACGAAATTTATACGAAAGAACTGCCTGATGGCGTCACCTTGCCTGATAAAGATGTGACCAATGTGACCTTATTTGCTCAGTACGTAGATATAATTATCTACCCGGAATTGCGCTTTACAGAGCAGCATAAAGTCTGGATTGGCTATTGTTTGAGCAGTTTTGTCTGCGCAGTCCTAGCTAATGGACGCGAAAGCGATATAGACTCGTATTTAGAATGCTTGCAACATTACTACGAACGGACTGATTATAGTGAAGAGCAATACAGTATCCTCCTTAAGTGCCTCGTCGATATGCATGACTATCCCTTGAGTGAGTCTTTCTTGCAAACCGTCCGCCCCTTTGTCGAACCGGCTATGACGGCTTCGTCTTTGACCTTGCGTGTCGAAGGGGTGCAAGCAGCGCGGCATATTTTCCCGGAATACACGACAGAACGGTATTACCATGACTTGTTGCAAATTATGGAACTGCCTCAAGATAGGGAGGCCTTTGCCCAAAAAGAAGGGAGCCTCTTCTTAGTCGATTTAAAAATGGGCACCCATTGGAGCATTAAAGTCGCCAATATTGAACTCATGGCGCGCTACGTCGATGCGTGCAGTGATGCCGGTAGTGTCATGCATTTAGGCATGCATTTGACGAACCTCCTCAAAGTCAGTGAGACCGTCTTCGTCCGCCGTGCAGCCGGGGAAACGCTCTTATCCATTGCCGACTCTATGACCTACGCCCAGCGCAACGAATTGGCTGTAGAATTATTTAACGGCCTCGAAATTGGAGACGTGCAGATTTCGAAATATGTGCCTGAATTTTTAGGCCGCATGATTTTAAAATTACAGCCCCAAGAAGTAGACGAATTCATTACGACTATTGAGCAGCAAATCCCGACAGTCCATATTCCCTTAGCTTCGGCCATGGTTCACACCGTAGGGATTATGCTGGAAAACTTTGCCGATTTTATTGCTGCTTTTCCGGATGAAGCACCAGTCCAGGAGAATCGTTTGACCCGGCTCTTATATACCATGATTAAGGCCTATGCCCATTACAACCGCGAACTGAGCCGAGATGCCTTTACGTACATGGGAAAATATATTTTCCATAGTCCTATTATGACGGAAGACATTAAAGAGTTTCTCTTTTGCCAGGGCTATAAGAAGTTGCTCGTCTTGCTCTCGGAAAATCCCGAAGGCCATTTAGATTTCTACAGCAATGCAGCTGTACTCAATCATATTTACCGGTACATGAATGACCATCTCTTAGAACGCGGCGATTTCCCCTTTGTCATTAGTCCAAAAGCGTGCTTCTATCCCGGGACCTTTGACCCCTTCAGCTTAGGCCATAAGGCTGTAGCGAAGAAGATTCGCGATTTAGGTTTTGATGTATACTTAGCGATTGATGAATTTTCCTGGTCCAAGCACACGCAGCCTCATTTGATGCGCCGTAAAATCATGAATATGTCTATTGCCGGTGAAGATGAACTCTATCCGTTCCCGGAAGATATTCCTGTGAACATTGCCAATCCGTCTGATGTGAAGCGGCTCAAAGAAATTTTCCACCATAAAGATTTGTATATTGCTGTGGGCAGTGACGTTGTGGCCTATGCGTCGGCCTACAAAGAAGCACCGCAAGCCGATTCAATTCATTCAGTCAATCACATCATTTTCTCGCGCGAAACGAGAGAAGGCCAAGTCGAAGGGAATGAAGACATTAGCCATGCTATTCAGGCGAAAGTCCTCAATTTGACGCTCGATAAATTCTACGAAGATATTAGCTCCACTAAGATTCGCGAGAATATTGACCTTAACCGAGACATTGCCAACCTCATTGATGCCACAGCACAGCAGTTCATTTACGATAATAACTTGTACCTCCGCGAACCGGCATACAAGCATGTCTTAGAAGCGCGGGAACTGGGCATGGGTGCCTTTAAGCCGCGCGGTGCGGAAAGTCTCTGGCCCTTGTGCGGTGTCTTGTGGGACGTAGGGTACAACACGGATATTCTCGATAAATACATTGAACGGCAGCAAGTGCGGACCCTCTATATCGACGATGCCGGCAAAGACCGGACCATGATTGGCTACGCTGCAGTCCATCGCGTTGGGCCTATGGATTTACTCCGTGAATTTGGCGATGCTGACGTAGCAGATCATATCCGCCGTGCTGCTGATGGAAGTATTGCCTGCATTGGCTTCCTCTACGGCAACGACCAGTCGGCTATTACGAACGTCAGCCAAATCGTCATTACGGAAATCTTGACGGAACTCATTGCCCGCGACATTGCCTATGCTGTGTACTATCCGGTCGACCCGGCCGGGTATCATCAGCCCACTATTGAAGCCCTGGAACGGCAAGGGTTTGTGCGCATTTCTAAGGACGGCGCAGAACGGCCTATTTACGCAGTCAATATGAAAGCACCAGTCGTCATTTTCCGCGATGTCGAAACGATTATTAAGAATCCTTTCAATAAAAATAGCCGTGTCCAAAAGGCCATTCAAACAGCGCACAATCATCTCTTAGAGACGATGAAACAGATTTACCCGGGCAAATTACTCTTGTCCTTTAACATGAGTGCTGTCCACTATAAAATCATCCACAAAGTAGCGGCTATGAATGGCGTGTCCACAGTGGGGTATATCAAAAAACGGCGCGGCCCCTTTATGTCCGTGCCCTTTGGCAAGGCTTTGAGCAACGTCCTCGTGCCCAATACGGTGACGAAATCTTTGCATATTGACAAGTACTTCAATCGCTCAGCTTCGCATTTTACGATTGGTGAAACTCATCACTATGCGTCTATTGGCAATCAAGTGAAGACCATTCGCTCCTTTAACCGGCCTGTTATCCTCATCGATGATTTGCTCCATAAAGGCCATCGCATGCGCATGTTACGGCCCTATTTACAGGAGCAGGGCATTGAAATCAAACGAGTCTTTGCCGGGGTTATGACAGGCCAGGCTATGGATATGATGACAGAACAGCATTTGCACGCTGAAAGTGCGTACTTCTTGCCGACCTTGTCGGTGTGGCTCAACGAACGGGACTGCTATCCTTTCATCGGCGGTGACAGTATGGATAATGCCCAAAACTACAGCGGCTATGACAACAATCCGTCCATAAATCTCGTCTTGCCCTATGTAAAACCGGAATTTATTGGCGAAGGCAGTGTCGATGCGGCCTTGCTATACTCCAAGACGTGCCTGGAAAATGCAGCCCTCATTATGGAAACGCTCCAAGATGTGTACCAAGAAACGTACGAAAAACGGCTGACCTTAAAACGCTTAGGCGAAGTCATTACACAGCCGCGCATTCCGGACATCGATGTAGGCGTGTCTTTTGACGAAAATATGGACCCAACGCGTTTTATTGCGAACGACATGGAACGGCTCATGCGCTTGCGGTGGGGCGAGAAATAAGGAGGGAACTTCGTGTATATTCATGATATAGTGAAAACGATTGGTGCTAAAGAGGCTGTGTCTTTGGCCTATGACCCTAGACCAGCGCGGCCTGTGCGGCTCCACATTATGGCCCTCGGTGATGTGGGCATGACCATGCTCATTGGCTTGCGCCTCGTCAGTCACGGGTGCGTTGGGAGCATTGGCCTCTACGATATTAATGAACATAATTTGGCGCGCCTGGAAATGGAAATCAACCAGATTCGCTATCCCTTTGCAGACGACGCGCCGTCCCTGCCGCCGGTCGATGTGATTAGGGCGGATGACCTCTTTGCGTGCGATGTTTTTGTCTTTTGTGCTAGTAAAGGCGTACCGCCAGTTGGTGCTGGCGGTGACGTGCGCATGGCCCAGCTCGAAGCTAACCGGAGCCTTATCTATGGCGTAGCCGATGCGGCTAAAGCAGCCCAATTTAAGGGGCTCGTCTGCATCGTCTCCGACCCGGTGGAATTATTGAGTCAAGCTTTTCTGCAGCGGTCTGGCCTTTTGCCGTCGCAAGTACAAGGATACGGCCTCGGTGTCATGCATGCGCGGGCGTTGTATTATGCTGAACGTAATGCCCAGTTTGCCTCGTATATAGAAGAGGGACGAGCTTTTGGCCCGCACGGGGCGGACCTCGTCCTTGCTAATAGCATTGACACTTACGACGACGATATATCGAAAGCCTTGACTGCGCAAGTAGTCGAAGCCAATCTCGCCGTCCGAGCCTTAGGATATAAGCCCTATATTGCACCGGCTTTGTCGTCCGCAGCCATTTCGATTCTCTTGACGCTCCAAGGCAAATGGCATTATAGTTCTATTTATTTTGGCGATGCCGCAAAAGGTGTCTACTTTGGTGTGAAAAATAAAATGACTTCTCAAGGCATTGTCTATGAAGATATAGCTGTGCCTGATGCGTTGTTTGCACGCTTAGCCGCAGCCTATGGCAAGCTCTACGCCTTGAGTACAGAAGGAAGGTCTTGAGGATGGTAACAGTCTTTGCTATGGGCTGGGACGACGGGGAAGAGCCAGAACGGCTGCACAATGTATTGCAGCACGTACTAGCAAATAGGGACTATCGGCTAGCACAGACGAAAGCGCAGTGGCAAGAGGCTGTCACTGGCAATGAGGATGCAGCACCGGTTGCGCTCTTTGTGGTGGCCTTACCACCAAGCGGCCTTAGTCATGCCTATGTAGACCTCGTTGCATGGCTCCAAGAGACTGATTTGTCTGGCTGGACCGGGACTGTCATCGTCGATGGGCCGAGCGAAATTTGGACAAAAAAAATAGGCCGGGAACTGATTTTCTTGGCAAATCAGGTCGGCTGTGCTTTTCCAGGGAGACCTCTCGTCGAAGCGACAGGGTCCTTATATAATTTTCGCATTCAAAGTATGGTGCAGCAATGTTCCCTCAGGGAAGCGTATGTGCGCAGTGCTAAAGAAGCACTGGCTCGGGCCGTAGGTGCTGCATGCTCGCAGCCCTTAGGGCATGAGCCAAGCCTCGTCGTCATCCATGCGAGCAGCCGCACTACATCGAATACACTCCTCTTATGGGAAATGGTGCGCAAGTTTCTAGGCGATGCCGTAAAGGTGCAAGAAATTTCCTTGCGGAACGGTACCGTCGTCGACTGTCGCGGTTGCAGCTATGCGGCATGCCGCCACTTTGGTGAAAGCGGTGACTGTTTTTACGGCGGCGTCATGGTCGAAAAAGTCTATCCTGCTGTCATGGAAGCAGACGGTGTCATCCTTTTGTGCCCGAACTATAATGACGCAGTCAGTGCCAATATAATGGCCTTTTTCAACCGCTTAACGGCCCTCTTTCGCAAAGAAGCCTTAGCCTTTTACCAAAAACGCCTCTACGCTATCGTCGTTTCCGGCTATAGCGGTGGCGACATAGTAGCAGAGCAAGTCTTAGGGGCTATGAATTGTAATAAAAATTTCCGCTTGCCGCCACAGTTTTCCCTCATTGATACGGCGCACGACCCAGGCAGTATTCTCTCGGTGCCCCAGATAGAAGAGAAAGCCAAAGCCATGGCGAAGCGGATGATAACTGAATTTAGGCAATAAAAAAAGATGATTCCATGAGAATCATCTTTTTTTATATAGGACACAACATTAAATGCTGCGCTGTACTTTGCCGGAACGTAAGCAGCGAGTGCAAACGTTGACACGTTTTACTTCGCCATCTACAACAGCGCGTACTCTTTGAATGTTAGGTTTCCAAGTCCGTTTCGTTTTTAAATGGGAGTGGCTGACGTTCATGCCAGTTACAGTCCCTTTACCGCAGATTTCGCAATAGTTTGCCATTTCGTTACACCTCCCTGAGCCATCACAGTACAACATACAAATCTTATCACAAAAGTGTTTTTAAAGCAAGGATTTATTTATGAAAAGTCTACAAGATATGATACAATAAATGTAAGAATTTGGCAAGGAGTAATTATCATGAATATGACATTGCGGGCTCTCAAAGGAATTGGCCTGGCAAAAGAAAAGCGATTTCACCGCTTAGGCATCGAAAGCGTTGCCGACGTATTACAATATTTTCCGCGGTCTTATGAAGACCGGAGCAAGGTGCAAGCCATTGGCCGTATTGCCTTGCCTTGTCCGTCACCAGTGTTGATTTGCGGTACCGTAACAACTGTCCAAGAAGCGCGTCCACGCCGGGGCTTGACGATTTTAAAGGTCACTGTCAGCGATGGGACAGGAGCAGTAGAGCTGACTTGGTTTAATCAACCCTTTAAGAAACGCTTATTTTCGCAAGGCATAACGCTCACAGTCTTTGGCAAAATGGAATATGCTTATGGCAGGCGGCAAATGAATAGTCCTGAAACGGAAATCGGCAAGGCTGAAGGCAAGGGCTTTGTGCCGGTCTATGGCTTAACCGACGGCCTTTCCCAGAAAGACGTGCGCAAAGCAGCCGCAGCGGCACTGGCTCTGGCTAAAGACAATCCATCTCTCTTGCCGGGCTGGGAAGGGCCTAGTGGCTCGCCCTATATGACCATGTCTACGTACGAGGCCTTTGCAGCTATGCATTTTCCAACATCTATGGAGCAGCAAGAACAAGCTCGCAAGCAGCTGGCTTTTGCTGAACTCTTCGATATGCAGCTCGGCTTGCTCTTACGGCGTAAGCGAGAAGGAAAGCGGCAAGGCATTAAATGCGGCCCTAATGGCAAACTCTTAAAAGCCTTCGTGCAGCATTTACCCTTTACGCTGACGAAAGGACAAGTCCAAGCCTTTTTAGACATTGAAGGGGACATGGAAAGTGAAGTACCTATGCAGCGTCTCGTCCAAGGCGATGTTGGCTCAGGGAAAACCGTCGTCGCCGCCATGGCCTTGGCGAAAATCGTAGAAAACGGCTACCAAGGGGCCCTCATGGCACCGACAGAAATCTTAGCAACCCAGCACTACGAAGGGTTTGTCGAATTTTTTAAAGACTTGCCCGTACAGATTTCCTTGCTCACTGGGCGGACGAGTGCGAAAGAACGGAAAACCATCCTTGCCGGATTAGCCGATGGCTCTATTCATATCGTCATTGGCACGCATGCACTCATTCAAAAAGATGTAGAATTTGCTGCCCTCGGCCTTGTCATCACAGACGAACAACATCGCTTTGGCGTCCAGCAACGGGCGGCACTCCAGCAAAAAGGGCGAGACCCGCATACGCTGTTCATGACGGCGACGCCTATTCCGCGGACGCTGGCCTTGTCCGTCTATGGTGACCTCGATGTTTCGGCCATTCATGAATTGCCGCCAGGCCGTAAACTCGTCAAGACTTACGCCGTTGGCGAATCCATGCGCAAACGGATTTATGCCTTTATGGATAAGCTCATGAAGGAAGGACAGCGATGTTACGTCGTTTGCCCACTTGTAGAAGAATCAGAAAACAGCGACCTCCAAGCGGCGACGGCTCTTTATGATGAATTGCGGTATAAAGTCTTTAAACAATGGCATTGCGGCCTCGTTCATGGGCGCATGGCTGGGAAAGAAAAAGAAGCGGTTATGAAAGACTTCCAAGAAGGGAAAATACAACTTCTCGTAGCGACGAGTGTCATCGAAGTCGGTGTCAATGTACCGAATGCGACGATGATGGTCATTGATGGGGCCGAACGATTTGGCCTGGCTCAGCTCCATCAGCTCCGAGGGCGCGTGGGCCGCGGTGACCAGCAGGCGTATTGTATTCTACTTGCCAAAGGAGGCAATGAAGAAACGAAGCAGCGTCTAAAATGGATGGAAACGATTCATGATGGTTTTGTGCTTGCTGAAAAAGACTTGCTCCTCCGTGGGTCAGGACAGCTCTTTGGGTATGTTCAGCATGGTTTGCCTGATTTAAAAGCGACCGACATTGTCCGTGATGTCCACTTGCTTATGGCAGCCCGTGACGCAGCTAGTATATATCTCAAGACGCACACGGACGAGCAGCCTATTGTCGAAGCGTTGCAGCATCGCTTTGGAGAGCAGTTTCAAGGCATTCTCAATAATTAGAATTTTTGCAGACATATGCTTGGACGGTACACGCCATTCCTCTCGACGGCATAATCCCCTGACGGAGCCAGCATTAGGAACGACGCTCCCCTCCCGTTAGTCTCAACATAGGTATTGAGAAGCTCCGAAAATATTGAGGAGAGTGGGATGTATTCGGGCGTCCAAGCATATGTTCCGGCATATGTTCAAGCATAATGGTCATAAAATTTTTTAATAATGAGAGGAAAATCTGCAGGAAAATATGTACAGAATCGAATATATCCGCTATAATAAGGGATAAGCTTTTAGGGGTATTTTCCCCCTTTCCTACTATATTTCTAAAACAGAGGTGCAAAGATGAGATCTGATAAATTTGGTATGAGAGGTTTGACATTTGATGATGTTTTGTTAGTACCGGCTAAGTCCGACGTACTCCCTAAGGAAGTCGACGTTTCGACGAACCTGACAAAGGATATCAAACTGAATATCCCTATTATGAGTTCTGGCATGGACACAGTAACAGAAGCCCCCATGGCGATTGCTGTTGCTCGTGAAGGTGGTATTGGCGTTATTCACAAAAACATGTCTATTGCTGCACAAGCTCGCGAAGTAGACAAAGTAAAACGCTCTGAACATGGCATTATTATTGATCCGATTTTCCTCCATCCTGATAATTTATTAGCTGATGCAAATGAATTAATGGGAAAATACAAAATCTCTGGTGTTCCTGTAACGGTTGATGGCAAACTCGTCGGCATCATTACGAACCGCGACATGCGTTTTGAAGAAGACATGAGCCGCCGTATTGGTGACATTATGACGAAAGAAAACCTCGTTACTGCACCGGTTGGCACATCTCTTGAAGAAGCAAAGAACTTGCTCCGCAAACACCGTATTGAAAAACTGCCCCTCGTAGATTCAAACGGTAATTTAAAAGGTCTCATTACGATTAAAGATATTGAAAAAGCACATAAATACCCGAATTCTGCTAAAGATTCGAACGGCCGTCTCCTCGCAGCTGCTGCTGTTGGCGTAACCCATGATATTACAGACCGTCTCGATGCTCTCGTTGGTGCAAAAGTCGACGTCGTCGTCATCGATACAGCTCATGGTCATTCTGTTGGTGTCTTGAATACGCTAAAAGAAATCAAAAAAGCATACCCGCACTTACCTGTTATTGCTGGTAACGTCGCTACTGGTGAAGCAACAGAAGCTCTTATCGAATGCGGCGTAGATGCTGTTAAAGTTGGTATTGGGCCTGGCTCTATCTGCACGACTCGTATCGTTGCCGGTATTGGTGTACCGCAGATTACGGCTGTCTATGAATGTGCGAAAGTAGCACAGCGGTATGGTATTCCTATCATCGCTGACGGCGGTATTAAATACTCTGGCGATATGGCGAAAGCTATTGCTGCTGGCGGCAACGTTGTCATGATGGGCAACCTCCTTGCTGGTACCGAAGAAAGCCCGGGCGAAACGGTTATTTACCAAGGCCGTAGCTACAAGGAATACCGCGGCATGGGCTCCCTCGCAGCGATGGAAGAAGGCAGTAAAGACCGGTACTTCCAGGAAGATGCGAAGAAACTTGTTCCGGAAGGCATCGAAGGCCGCGTACCGTACAAAGGACCGGCTGCAGATACGATTTTCCAGATGGTTGGGGGTCTGCGTGCATCTATGGGCTACTGCGGCTGCCACAACATTAAAGAAATGATTGAAAATACTCGGTTTATTCAGATTACAAGTGCTGGCCTTCGTGAAAGCCATCCCCATGATGTCAACATCACGAAAGAAGCACCTAACTATAGTGTCAACTAATAGCAAGGAGGAAGACCTTGATTAGCGCAATCCCAATCTTGTCTATTCCTATTTGCAACGTGACCTTAGCAGAAGCTACGGCCTTTGCCTTTACCTGTATTGCTGAAGGCAAGGCTGCAGCTATTGCAACGGCCAATGCCGAAATGGTAATGAAAGCTCAAGAAGATGACCTCCTGGCCCAGATGCTGAAAACGGCTGACTTAGTCGTACCAGATGGAGCCGGTGTCCTTTGGGCTGCAGAACAGGAAGGCAAGAAATTTAAAGAACGGGTAGCTGGTGTCGATTTGGCGTGCAGTTTGCTTGAAAAAGCGGCGGCACGCCAAACGGCTGTTTACTTCTTTGGTGGTGCCGAAGGTATTGCTAAAGAAGCAGCTGCTAATATGCAGGCAAAGTATCCGGGCCTTCGCGTCGTCGGGACCCATTCGGGCTTTTTTACAGCCGACGAAGAAACGGGTATTATTGCGGATATTCGCCAAAAAGGCACGCAGATTTTACTCGTAGCCTTAGGCGTACCAAAACAAGAAAAATGGATTCACGACCATTTATATGAATTAGGCCCGTGCGTGGCTATGGGTGTAGGCGGGACCTTTGATGTTCTCGCAGGTAAATCGTGCCGCGCGCCGAAATGGATGCAAGAACACCGCTTAGAATGGCTCTATCGCCTAGCTAAAGAACCGACGCGGTGCAAACGCATGCTGGCTTTACCGAAATTCGTCATGGCCGTGAAATGCAGCCAAAAATCTAAGTAGAGAGGTGATGTCATGAATAAACCACTCATCATTGAAGATGGCTATATATTCATTGCCGTACCGCTTATCTTAGCTGTCTTGGCAGGGTATTTCATCAATGCCTATGTGGCTGTTATTCCGGTGCTCTTAGCTATTTATTTTGCCTACTTTTTTAGAAATCCGCCGCGGATCATTCCGGCAGATGAACTGGCCTTAGTATCGCCTGCTGATGGGACTGTTATGGGCATAGAAGAAGGGCAGGAAGATTTATATTTAAATCAAAAATGTCGGAAAATCATTATTTTCCTTTCTATTTTTGATGCTCATGTCAATCGTGCGCCTATGGCTGGGACCATTAATTTCCAGCAATATACATGCGGTCGCTTTCGTCCTGCTTATAAAGATAGCGTAGGCTATGAAAATGAACGCTATTCCATCGGTATTGAACAAGGAAAGCACAAGATTTTAGTCACCTTAATTGCCGGTATTTTAGCACGGCGTATTGTCTCATGGGTTACACTGGGCGATGCTGTCAAGCACGGTCAGTTATACGGGATGATTAAGTTTGGCTCATGTACGGAAATTTACGTCCAAGACGACGTAGATATTCTCGTCAAAAAAGGTGACAAAGTACGGTGTGGCGAAACCGTAATAGGGAGGATTAGAAAATGAGAAATGCAATTCCATGTATCTTTACAGGCGGGAATTTGGGCTTTGGCGTGCTCAGTATGATGATGACGCTCCATGGTGAATTTGTTTGGGCTGGTCTCTGCATTTTACTGGCTATGTTCTGCGATGCTTGCGATGGCCGTAGTGCTCGGGCTTTAGGCGTAGCCGGTGAATTTGGGAAAGAATTAGACTCCTTGTCTGATGTTGTTTCTTTCGGTGCTGCTACGGGCTTTTTGATGTATACTTATGCCTTGCAGGAACTCGGCTGGATTGGTGCAGTCCCGGCTATTTTATACGCTGTCTTCGGCGGCCTGCGTTTAGCGCGGTTTAACTTAAATACGACTGTCGTCCATGGCTATTTCCAGGGCATGCCTATTCCAAATGGCGGTTGCATTGTAGCGACTTATGTCATTGCTTCTGTCCTTTCGGGCGTACAGCTCCCGGCATGGCTCTTAGGCATTATTATGCTCCTCTTGGCGTACCACTTAGTCAGCAACGTCCACAATCCGGATTTCAAAGGGGCCAGCCCGGATGTACTCCATAAATCGGCTTTAGCGATTGCTCTTATTATTGGTGTCGTAGTCCTCTATTTCACACATATTTACTTCATCATTACGATGCCCTTTTTCTTGTACATCATCTTTGGCCTGGTCAACACGGCAATGAATGCTGGACACACTCACTAAGTCACGTATTTAGGGAGAGAATCACCTATGGAACATATATTGGATATCATTATGATACCCATTCAAGTCGTTATCGTATTTTATACGTTATATTACTTCATGCTGGCTCTCTTTGGACTGTTTAAAAAACGGGACCATACGATGATGCCGCCTAAGCATACCTTTGCGGCAGTCATTTGTGCCCATAATGAAGAAGCCGTCGTCGGTCAGCTCATTGACAACTTAAAAGAACTCCACTATCCTCGGGATATGTACGATATTTACGTCGTTGCCGATAACTGTACAGACCATACGGCACAGATTTGCCGTGCTCATGGGGCCATTGTGTGCGTGCGGACAAATACGCAGCAAGTGGGCAAGGGGTACGCTATGGACTGGATGTTTGCGCAAATGCTCAAACAAGAAAAGCAGTACGATGCATTCGTTGTCTTTGATGCAGATAACCTCGTTCATCCCGAATTTTTGCGGGAAATGAACAACCATCTCTGTAAAGGCGAAAAAGTTATCCAAGGCTATATGGATTCTAAAAATCCGACAGATACATGGATTGCCGGGACGTTCTCCATTGCCTTTTGGCTCGTCAACCACATGTGGCATTTAGCGAAGTACAACATTGGCCTTTCGACGGCTCTCGGCGGTACAGGCATGTGTATTGCCACGGAAATCGTCCGTAAATACGGGTGGGGCTGTGACTGCCTGACGGAAGATATGGAATTTTCCATGAAAGTCCTCCTCGAAGGCGTGCGGACGTGCTGGGCCCATGATGCTATTATTTACGATGAAAAAGCCTTAGGCTTTATGCAGTCGTGCCGTCAGCGTAAGCGGTGGGCTCAAGGCCAGTGCGATTGTGGTGAACGGTTTATCCCCAAGCTCTTTGCTAAAGGGATTAAGACCGGTAATATTCGCATGCTCGACGGCATCATTACGCTATCCCAGCCTTTCTTTATGATGATGTCCACCATTTACGCCGTCTTAGCCTATATTAACGGGCTCATTCCCTTTTACACGAACATTCTCTATCAAATCGTGCCGGTTCAAATGTGGACAGTCATTGGCGTCGGCCAGTACGTCATTCCCATTATTGTATTACTGCAAATTAAAGTGCCCCTCAAATCGTGGCTCTATCTCATTATTTATCCCGTTTTTATGTACAGCTGGATTCCAGTCAACTTCTTGGGATTTAAAGACCGCCACGATATGCGCTGGTGCCATACGATTCACACGCGCGCCGTATCGTATGACAGGGCCGAATTATTACGAAAAGAAAATAAGAAATAGGAGAACTCCATGCATATATTATTGACCAATGATGACGGTGTACAAGCGCAAGGCCTGCAAGTACTCAAACGGGAACTTGCTAAATTCGGCTATACTCTCACTGTTGTCGCACCTAGTGGCCAACGCAGCGCAGCATCCCATTCCTTGACGATTCGCAAGGCCTTGTACTCGCGAGACGTGACCGAACCGGGCAGTGCCATTCGAGAAATTGCCGTCTCCGGTACACCTGTAGACTGCGTAAAAATGGCGCTCGAATACTTCTTAAAAGACCATAAACCAGATTTGATTATTTCCGGCATTAACGATGGCTATAACCTCGGTAGTGATGTCCTCTATTCTGGTACCGTCTCGGCTGCTATGGAAGGGCCGTACTACCAAGTACCGGCCATTGCCGTATCGATGCTGAACATGACGGAAGACCGGTGTGTCCAGATTACAGCCATGCTCCATGAGCTCATTCAGCGAGTCATTGTGAAAGGTAAATATCCGGGCATTTTGAATGTCAATATTCCGCCCAAAGGAAATATTTCCTTAGGCAATGCCCGCGTAGCAGCACAGACTGTGCAGATTTATCACAACGTCATCGTCGAAAAAGAAGACATTGACGGGGCAGTCTGTTATAAAATCGTGGGCGACATCGATATGGAAGATGCACCGAAAGACAGCGATGTCTATTGCATCAGCCAAGGCCATGTAGCAATTACGCCGCTCAAGTGGCAGCAAACGGCTACGGCGTCGATGGACTTCATTTGCGACCATATTTGGTAAACGACTAGACCTGTTTCTCTTAAGGGAACAGGTCTTTGTTGTAGTATGGCGAGTTTTTGGAGAAAATCCGTGGGAACGGGTAGTATTTTTTGTATAAATACGATATAATAAGACGATATGAAAAATTACACTAGACCATACTATAGTATACAGAAAGGAGGGGCATACCTATGTCGATAGTGGCTCAGACGACACTGAAAGAGCCCGTTTCGTACAGCGGCATTGGCTTACATGCTGCCCATGAAGTTCATATGGTATTACGCCCGGCTCCGGCCAATACAGGTATTGTATTTGTGCGCACAGACCTGCCGGGACATCCTTCCGTGCGGGCTCATTTGACCAATGTTACCAATACGATGAGAGCGACGACGCTGGAAGACGGCGAAGCGAAAGTCTTTACAGTGGAACATCTCTTATCGACGTTTATGGGGCTTGGCATTGATAACTGTATCGTCGAAATGGACTCTGTCGAACCGCCTGTGGCAGACGGCAGTAGTTTGACCTTCGTTCATTTAATTGAAGAAGCAGGAACGCAGACGTTGGATGCACCGCGCAAGGTATTGACGATTCACAAACAGCATTTAGTAGAAGATAATGACAAATTTATCGCTATTTTGCCGTACGATGGGTTTCGCGTTACCTTTACGTCTATTAAGCATCATCCACTCTTAGGGGTACAGTTCTTTGATGCAGATATTACGAAAGAATCGTACATAAAGGAAGTCTCTTTTGCCCGGACCATTGCTTTTACAGATGAATTGGAAATGCTCAAGAAATTAGGCCTTGGCAAAGGCGGCACGTTACAGAATACGATTGTTTATGACGATAAAACGTGCTTGTCTAAATTACGCTCAGACGATGAATTAGTCCGACATAAAGTACTCGACGTCATTGGCGACTTGTCCTTAGTGGGCATGCCGATTAAAGGTCACGTCATTGCCGTCAAATCGAGTCATAAACTAAATAGTTTATTGACCCATAAAATTGCAGAAGAAATGGCTTAAGGAGGAATTTATAATGATTTTAGAAGTAACGGATATTATGGAAATTTTGCCGCACCGCTACCCTATGCTGCTCGTAGACCGTATTATTGAATTAGAACCGATGAAATATGCTGTAGGGATTAAAAACGCTACCTTTGATGAATTATTTTTCCAAGGCCATTTTCCAGGCCAGCCGGTTATGCCGGGCGTACTCTTAGCAGAAGCGATGGCACAAGTTGGCGGCGTTGCCCTGTTATACCCTGAAGAAAACCGCGGCCTCATTCCGTATTTCACAGGTATTGATAAATTACGGTTCCGTCATCCTGTTCGTCCTGGCGACCAAGTTGTCATGCGTGCAGATATTGAAAAAATTAAAGGCCGTATGGGCAAAGTCAAAGCACAGTGTCACGTAGGCGATACGCTTTGCGCAGAAGGGGAGTACATGTTTGCTCTCATGCCGGGCCAGAACCCGAAAAAATAAGCTTTTTACTTCTCTCGTAGAGAATAAAGGCGATTTTCTCTGAAATAAAAGGATAACAATGAGATATTGTCTGATTTTGGGGCGTATCTTTTAAGTAGTATTTCTGATTATAGTAGAAACGAAGTATTTGTATGTATTTTAAACCACCTGTTACTATGTAGGTGAGTGAGGAGTGACTTTAATGACCGAGGAAACGAACCACATGCCGGAACGCATGATACATCCAACGGCTATTATAGATCCACAGGCAAAAATTGGCGCAGGTGTCAAAATTGGCCCGTATGCCGTTATTGGGCCTCATGTAACGATTGGTGCAGGCACGGAAATCATGTCTCATGTCACCATTGATGGCTGGACAACAATCGGCGAAAATTGCCGGTTTTTCCCTTGCGCATCCATTGGATCTGAACCGCAGGATTTAAAATTCCAGGGCGAAAAGAGTTATGTCATCATTGGCGACCGCTCTGTCTTCCGCGAATACGTAACTGTTAGCCGTGCTACTGGCGAAGGCGAAGAAACGCGCATTGGCAATGACTGCTTATTCCAAGCATGCACGCATATTGCTCATAACTGCATTGTTGGCAACAACGTCATCATGAGCAACTGCGCAGGTCTTGCTGGCCACGTCATTGTCGAAGACCGCGTCGTCATTGGCGGCATTGCCGGCGTTCATCAGTTTGTTAAAATTGGCCGGAACAGCATGATTGGCGGCCTTGCTAAGGTTGTCCAAGATATTCCGCCGTTCGTCATTGCCGACGGACAGCCAGCTCGTTGTATTGGGCTCAACAGTGTTGGCTTATCGCGCGCAGGCATTCCGGAAAATACGCGCCGGGAATTGAAAAAAGCCTTCCGTCTGCTCTACCGGTCGGGCCTCAATTTAGGCCAAGCCATTGCAGCTATGGAAGAAGAACTGGATAGCTCGGAAGAAGTGGAACATTTCCTTCGTTTTCTCCGCGATGCAGACCGGGGAATTTGCCGGGGCACAAAAGATTAAGAACTATCGAGAGGGGGCAAGTGTCACACACTGAGCCTCCCTTTTTTCATGCAAATGGCAAGGGAAATACTGACAGGACGCTTGTTTTTTTGTATAATAAACACTGAATATCCTGAATATAGGTGAGTGAAATGGAAACAGTCGGATTGTTTGCAGGTGTAGGTAATTTACCTGTTGAATTTATGCGTGCTGCAAAATCCTTAGGCCATCGGGTCGTCGTCATTGCTGTCGTCGACGGCGTAGCACCGGAACTGGCTAAGGAAGCGGACGTATATTATGAAATTAACGTTGCCAAATTAGATAAAATCATTAAGACCATGAAACGCGAAGGCGTTGCGCACGTCACGATGATTGGCAAAGTCACGAAAGAAATTTTATTCAAAGGCTTAAAATTCCCTGATTTACGGGCCATAAAATTATTAGCTAAATTGCGCAATCGCAAAGACGATACGATTATGCTGGCTATTGTCGATGAACTGGCTAAGGATGGCCTCGAAGTGGTCGACCAGACGCGGTATTTAAAGCCGCTCATGCCGCCTGTTGGAGTCCTGACAAAACGGCATCCTACAGAAAAAGAAGAAGCAGACATTCGCTTTGGCTTTGCAACGGCAAAAGCCATTGGCGGTATGGATATTGGCCAGACTGTCGTGGTCAAACACACGGCTGTCATGGCTGTCGAAGCCATTGAAGGGACCGATGCGTGCATCCGTCGCGGCGGTCAGCTAGGCCGGGGCGAAGCAGTCGTCGTGAAAGTGGCCAAACCGAATCAAGACCCGCGCTTTGACGTACCGGCTGTCGGGAAAGATACGATTCAATCCATGCTCGATAGTCAGTGTACCGTCCTTGCTATGGAAGCAGGCCGGACGCTCTTTGTAGAACAAGACGAAGTATTGCGCCTGGCTAATGAACATCATCTCGTCATTTGTGCAGTAGACGAAACCTTTTAACGAGGAGAGCCTATGAAAATCATGTTTTCTGCTGGTGAAGCGTCCGGCGATATGCACGGTGCCAATCTGGCGAAAGCGTTACGACAATTAGATCCTACAATAGAACTTATCGGCATGGGCGGTACACAAATGGAAGGGGCTGGCGTGCGCATTGTCTACGACATTCAGCACTTAGGTTTCATCGGTGTCGGTGAAATCATCAAGAAGATTCCTTTCTTTTTTAAACTCCGCGATTTCCTCTTAGAGACGATGGAAAAAGAAAAGCCCGATGTAGTCGTCCTCATTGATTACCCTGGCTTTAACATGCGGCTCATGAAGAAAATCAAAGAACTGGGTATTCCTGTAGTCTATTATATTTTGCCGACTATTTGGGCGTGGAATAAAAGTCGCGGCCCAGTCATTGCCAAATACGCCGATTTAGCCATTTCCATGTTCCCGTTTGAACGAGATTTGTATCAAAACATTGGGACCAATGTCATCTATGCAGGTCATCCTTTGCTCGATACGGTCCATGCAACGATGAGCCGGGCTGAAAGGCAGGCGTACTTTGGCTTAGACCCGGCGAAAAAAACGATTCTCCTCATGCCGGGGAGTCGTATGCAAGAAGTACAGGGCCTGCTCCCGACGATGCTCGGTGCCGGTAAAAAAATCGCAGAAGCTGTGCCGAATGTGCAATTCCTCTTGCCTAGGGCTTCGACCATTGCTAAAGAGGTCTTACAGGAACTCATTGCACCAACAGGGCTAAACGTCATCATTGGTGAGGACCATGTGTATGATATGATGGCCCTCAGCGATGCAGCTATTGCCGCGTCGGGTACAGCGACGCTAGAAACGGCGTTAATGGAACTACCAACGCTCCTCATTTACCGCGTCAATGCCTTGACGTACTGGCTGGCAAAATTGCTCGTTCACGTCGAAAATATTGGTCTGCCCAATATCATCATGGGACACCGCATCATGCCGGAACTTTGGCAAAACGACGTGACACCGACGCATGTAGCAGACGTAATGATTCCTATCTTGACGGACCCTGCGCGCCATGAAGAATTAAAAGCCTCTATGGCTGATGTTCGTCATACGATGGGCGAACCGGGCGCCATTGGGCGCATTGCAGCACAACTATATTCTTTTGTTAAGGAGACCCAGACTGTACATGAAGAAATATAATAGCTGGCATAGTTATAAACGACTCCTTGCCTTTATTACACCCTATAAAAAACGGCTCATTATTGCCGTCATTTGTATGGCCTTTTCCGGGGCTAGTAACGTCGTCGTGCCGTGGCTCATTAAAGACGTTATTGATAAGGTCTTAGCTAACAAAGATATTATGACCCTTAACTTGATTGTTATCGGGATTTTAGTGTTGTTCTTATTCCGCGGCGTCTTCTTCTTTGGTCAAAAATACTTGATGAGTTATGTAGGCCAAAAAATCGTCAACGATATTCGCGAAAAATTATACCGTCATTTACAGGTCTTGTCTCTTTCGTATTTTGACCGACGGAAGACTGGGAATATCATGAGTAACCTCACGAATGACGTGTCGGCTTTGCAAAATGCCATTGCAGGAAACCTCATTTCTTTCGTCCAAGAAGCGGTTATTCTCGTTGGCTCCTTAGTTTCTATGATTTATTTATACTGGAAACTGACGCTCTTGACCTTGATTATCGTCCCCTTAGTCCTCGTGACGATTCGCTTCTTTGGCGGACGGCTCCGTCTGGCTGGCCACGAAGTACAAGGAAAATTGGCTGATATTACGGCTCTCTTAGAAGAAGCTATTTCAGGGATTCGCATTATTCGTTCTTTTAATCGCGAAGACTTTGAAGTACAGCGGTTTGTCGTGCAAAATGACAAAAACTTCTGGGCTATGATGAAGACCACAAAATTAACATCTATGCTCACGCCGTGTATTGAATTTCTCGCTGCTCTGGCTGTTACGGGCATTATTTGGTACGGCGGGGTCAGTGTTATTGATGGCAAAATGACGGCTGGTGCCTTAATTGCCTTCTTGATTTACGCCATTAACTTGGCTAACCCAGTGCGCCGGATTAGTGAAATTTACGGTGAAATCCAAAAATGTTTAGCTGCTGCAGATCGGGTCTTTGAAACGCTCGATACGAAGCCTGATGTTTGCGAAAAGGCCGATGCTAAGACATTGCCGCCTGTACAAGGGCACGTCGTCTTTGACCACGTCAATTTCGCCTACGATGCAGACCACCCGGCTTTGGTCGATTTTAATTTGAATGTTGAACCAGGTCAGGTCATTGCCTTTGTTGGCCCTAGTGGTGCCGGCAAATCGACAGTAGCTAACTTATTGCCCCGATTCTATGATGTCACGAGTGGTAGTATTACCATTGATGGTTACGACGTGTGCGATGTGACCTTTTCGTCCTTACGCCAGCAAATCGGCTTAGTACCGCAAGAAACGATGCTCTTCAATGCGACCGTCCGCGACAATATCCTCTATGGCCGTCTGGACGCAACAGAAGAAGAAATCGTAGCAGCAGCGAAAGCAGCTAATGCCCATAACTTTATTATGCAGCTCCCAGGTGGGTATGATGCTATTGTGGGCGACCGGGGTAATGCCCTTTCTGGCGGTCAGCGTCAGCGTATTGCTATTGCTCGGGCTATTTTGAAGAATCCCCGCATTTTGATTCTCGACGAAGCTACGTCGGCTCTCGATACGGAAAGTGAAAAAATCGTACAGGCTGCCTTAGACCGCCTCATGGTAGGGCGGACGTCCTTTGTCATTGCCCATCGTCTCAGTACGATTCGCGATGCTAATAAAATTGTCGTCATTGACCACGGCCATATTGTGGAAGCTGGGACCCATGAAGAACTGCTGGCTAAAAAAGGCTTGTATGCAAGCTTATATGCGGCTCAGTTTACAGCCACACTGGAAAGGTAACGGGAATGAAATTACACGTAAAAGTACGGTCTATGTATTGGCTCTATAATGTGCTCTTGCTCTTTTACTGGGCTATCCTGATTCCGCAGCTCATTTACCGGCTCCTACGGGAAGAAGGATTTTATCAGCGCATTAAGCAAAGCATAGGCTATTTACCGCCAGAATTAAAAGAAAAAATATCGAACCGTCATGCCATTTGGGTACACGCAGCCTCAGTCGGTGAAATCGTTGCGGCCAGTCCCATTGTCCGGGAAATGCGCAAAGAACATCCGCACGAAGTCATTATCGTTTCCGTCGTTACGGCAACGGGATTTCGGATGGCTCATCAAATCATTAAAGGGGCCGATGCGATTTTGTATTTCCCCTTGGATTTGCCCTTCTTGACAGACCGTATTTTGACTATCGTCCGGCCGCGCATGATTGTCCTTGTAGAAACGGAAATTTGGCCGAACTTCCTGCGCATTGCCGAACAAAAGCACATCCCTGTGATGATGATGAATGGCCGTATTAGCCAGCGCAGTGCGGCGCGGTATCGGCTCATTACGTTCTTTACGCGCCATGTTTTATCGACGATTCGCGTCTTCTGCATGCAAAGCCGCATTGATGCGCAGTACATCATCGACATTGGTGCAGACCCGAACAAGGTCATCGTTACGGGCAATACGAAATACGACCAGACGTACGGCATCGTTACAAATGCTGAAAAGAAGCGGTTCCTCCAGGAACTGGGCTTTGCCGAAGGGACATATCCTATTTTTATTGCTGGCAGTACGCACAAGCCGGAAACAGAACCGGTCTTGCATGCTTTTCAAGCGATGAAAGAAAAATTCCCAGCAGCAAAATTGATTATTGCGCCGCGCTATATACTGCAGGCTGATTTGATTCGCGATGAAGGAGTACGCCAAGGCATTACGTTGGTGAAACGGAGCAATATGAAAGCTGGCAAGGCTGTGGCTAATGCGTATGATGGTGTAATCTTAGATACCATCGGCGAGTTAGGCCGCGTCTATAGCTTAGGCGATTTGATTTTTGTCGGCGGCAGTTTAGCCCGCATTGGAGGCCATAATATTTTAGAGCCTGCAGCGCATGGCAAACCCATTGTCGTCGGCCCGAATATGTTTAATTTTGTGGAAATTTTTGATTTACTAAGCAGCCGTGGTGCGTGCGTCATGGTACGCAATGAAGATGAGTTCGTCAAGACGTGCCTTGATATTTTGCTTCATAAGGAAAAGGCTGAGCAGATGAAAGAAAGTTGCTTGGCTATTGTCCGGGAGAACCAAGGGGCAACGAAAAAGAACTTAGACGAATTACAGCGGCTCTTAGGAACACAAGAATAGGAGGAGTCTATGGCGTTGCGCACGAAAGTAGCAGCCTATTTTTCATATTTAATGACCAGTGGCAGTTCCCAGTGGTGGAATAAGCCCATGTTGGCTGTGTTACACTGCTTGTCACTGCTCTATACAGTAGGCGTGAACCGTCGCTATGAGTCATATCAGAAACATCCGGCACGGCAGCATAAGCTCCCTGTCCCGGTCATTAGTATTGGTAATATTACGGTTGGCGGTACAGGCAAAACGCCTATGACGTGCCACTTAGCCCGGTATTTACAACGCCATGGCTATCATGTGGCACTCTTAAACCGGGGCTATCGCAGTGAAATGGAAGAAACAGGTGCTGTCGTCTCCGACGGACAGCAGCTTTTATTGCCGCCCCATATGGGTGGGGACGAAGCGTGTCTCATGGCCCGCAATCTGCCGGGTGTGCCGGTCTTAGTGGGCCGCAATCGCAGCGACATGGGGAAACGGGCAGTCATGGAATTTAAGCCCCAAGTCATTTTGCTAGACGATGGTTTTCAGCATTGGCAGCTCCATCGCGACTTAGATATTGTCCTCATTGACGCGACCAATCCTTTTGGCAATGGCTATCTCTTGCCGCGCGGTATTTTGCGCGAACCTTTGACGCAGTTAAAGCGGGCCGATGCCATCGTCTTGACGAAGGCTGATCAGTGCTCCCGTGAAGAACTCGACGAAATTCGCGAAGATTTACGGCAGTACAATAAAAAAGCTCCCTTAGTGGAAGCCGTCCATAGTGTGTCGTGGTGTATTTCCTACGATGACTGGATAGACACGACGAAACAAAATACGACGGCTCCGGGCTTACCAGCTGATAAAACGGTTACAGCCGTATCGGGATTAGGTAATCCTGAATCCTTTGAATATACAGTCCAGTCGTATGGCTATATTTTAGACGATACCATCCGCTATGATGACCATCATCAGTACACAGCTGACGATATTGATCAGATGCGGACTGTGGCCAAAGAAAACAATACGGTCCTCATTACGACGGAAAAAGATGCCATTAAAATGCCGAAAGATGCCGTACAAGCCTTAGATGTACCGCTCTATGTACTCGGCATGGATATAGAGATTATTGAAGGTAAAGAAGAATTACAATATCTCCTGCAAGGAGTTATGGAGGGTACGAAACTATGAAATTCATCTGCATTATCCCTTCGCGGTACGCGTCGACGCGGCTGCCGGGAAAACCCTTAGCCGATATTGACGGAGAACCGATGATTCAGCGCGTCTATGAACAAGCTGTACAAGCGACGAAAGTAGAAAAGGTCGTCGTTGCTGTAGATAATCCCAAAGTCTACGATACCGTCGTGACCTTTGGCGGCCATGCCGTCATGACTCGCGAAGACCATGTCAATGGGACGGACCGACTGGCTGAAGCAGTAGGCCATTTTCCAGATGTTGACGTAGTCGTCAATGTTCAAGGGGACGAACCGCTCATTGCACCAGATGTCATTGACGCGTTGTGCCAGGCCTTTGAAGACGACCCGGACTTAGCCATGGCAACGGTAGCGACACCGATGAAGGAAGAAGAATACAACGACCCGAGTGCAGTCAAAGTCATTATGAATCAGCACGACGAAGCCATGTATTTTTCTCGTTCTCTTATTCCGTATCCGCGCAATCCCTTTACTGCCGCTATCCATCCGTACAAACACATTGGCATTTACGCGTATAAACGGGATTTCCTCTTGCAGTATGCTAAGATGGCCCAGACCCCGGCAGAACAAGTGGAATCGCTCGAACAGTTGCGCGTTCTCGAAAATGGATATAAGATAAAAGTAATTAAAACAAATCATCAGTTTATTGGCATCGATACGCCAGAAGATTTACAACATATACGAAACTATTTTGCCCATAAAGGAGAGTAATCTATGGAACCTGTAAAACAAGTCACCATTGGCCAGACGACTGTTGGCGGCAATGGCAATCTCTTTGTCATGGCTGGCCCGTGTGTCATCGAAGATTATGACCGCATTTTAAACATTGGCAAAGTGATGAAAGACATTTGCCAGCGTTTAGGTGTGACCTATATTTTTAAAGCATCGTACGACAAAGCAAACCGTTCGTCTTATGATTCGTACCGCGGCCCGGGCATCGTCGAAGGCTTAAAGATTTTAAAAGCCATTAAAGACGAATTACAAGTACCTATCGTCAGCGATGTCCATGCTGTAGACCAAGTTGAACCAGCAGCAGAAGTGCTCGATGTCATTCAAATTCCGGCGTTCTTGTGCAGACAAACAGATTTGCTTGAAGCAGCTGCGAAGACCGGCAAATGTGTCAATGTCAAAAAAGGCCAGTTCATGGCGCCAGAAGACATGGGCAACGTCATCCGCAAAGTGACGCACGAAGGCAATGAAAATCTCCTCTTAACAGAACGGGGCTATTCCTTTGGCTATCATAATCTCGTCGTCGATATGCGGGGCTTCCCGATTATGCGCAGCTTTGGCTATCCTGTCGTCTTTGATGCGACCCACAGCGTGCAGCTGCCTGGTGGGGCTGGTACGAAATCGTCCGGCCAACGGCAGTTCATTGGCAACTTAGCCCGGGCGGCCGCAGGTTCCGGTATTGACGGGGTCTTCATGGAAGTCCATGACAATCCAAAAGAAGCCTTGAGCGACGGCCCGAATATGCTCTATTTAACACAAGTAGAAGCAGTCCTCAAAGATATGATTGCCATTCATAATATTGTGAAAAACAGCCAGAGTACGGCAAAAGACTAACAGAGGTGATAGGGAGTATGGATATATTAGCAGAAGCAAGAGACGTGTTGCAGCAAGAAGCAACAGGTATTGAAAAACTCATTCCTACGTTAGACCAAAATTTTGTCAACGCAGTCCATATGATTATGGAATCGAAAGGCCGTGTCATCGTTACGGGCATGGGCAAATCGGGCCATATTGCCCGGAAAGTAGCAGCAACCCTGTCGAGTACAGGCACACCGTCTATTTTCCTTCATCCTGCGGAAGGGATTCATGGTGACTTAGGTATGGTCACAGGCGAAGATATTGTCTTAGCCTTTTCGAATAGCGGCGAAACGATGGAAATTTTAAATATTTTGCCCTCTTTGAAACGAATTGGTGCAAAATTAATTGCTGTCGTTGGCAATCATAATTCGACATTGGCTAAAAACTCAGATATCATCCTCGATGCATCTGTCGAAAAAGAAGCGTGCCCTTTGGGTCTTGCACCGACGACGAGCACGACTGTCGCCTTAGCTTTAGGTGATGCCTTAGCTGTTTGCTTATTGTCGGCCCATCATTTCACAAAGAATCAGTTTGCTATTTTCCATCCAGGCGGAGCCCTCGGCCGGAAATTACTCTTAACGGTCGAAAACGTTATGCATAAAGGCACAGATAACTCGGTGATTTCCGAAGACAGCACCGTCCAAGACGCGCTCTTCATGATGACCGAAAAAGGCTTAGGTGCTGTATCTGTCGTCGATGAAGACGGCAAGCTCATTGGCCTCGTTACTGATGGCGACGTACGGCGCGGCCTCGAAACGGGCTCCAATTTCTTGCAGTGGCCTGTCGATGCTATGATGACCAAGAGCCCGCGAGTCATTCAGAATGATAAACTCGCTGCAGAAGCACTGCACATTATGGAAAAAAATCAGCCCCGCCCCATTACGGTCTTACCTGTAGTCGATAAAGACCATGTTGCTGTCGGCATGATTCACTTAACGGATTTACTTCGTCAAGGTGTAGTCTAATGGGATGGGCCAAGACGATTCGTCTCGTAGCCTTTGACGTAGACGGCGTGCTCACAGACGGCATGCTCTATTATGGCCCGTCTGGCGATGCCATGAAAGCCTTTTCCGTGCGCGACGGCATGGGCATTTCTTTGGGCCGTGCAGCTGGCCTGAAGACGGCTGTCGTCACGGGACGGTTGTCCGAAATGGTCGCAAAACGGGCCGCTGACTTACATGTCGATTACGTCATCCAAAATGCCGGGCAAAAGGTCCCGGCTATGGAAGACTTGTGCCGCCGCGAAGGCTTTGCCTTAGATGAAGTAGCTTATATGGGCGATGACCTCAATGATGCGGCCTTAATTCAGCGTGCCGGTCTCGGCGGTACTCCTGCTGATGGCTGTGCTGAAGCGCGCGACGCTGCCGATTTCATTTCGGCTTATGCCGGCGGTCACGGGGCATTACGGGAATTTGTCGAATATATTTTAAAAGAACAAGACCAGTGGCAACAGGTCGTCGCCCAATATGTACAAGGGGCAATGATTTTGAAGCAATAAGCGAAAGGAGCGTCTGTATTGTGTTTCATGATTGGCAGTACCATCTGGCACGGGGACTGGGCAAAATTCTTTGTCAGCTGCCCTATTCTACCATCATTTCATTAGGGCGCACACTCGGTCCTTTAGTTGGAAAAATCCTTAAAAAACAACGAAAACGCGGTATTTTTCAGCTCATGCGCGGTATGCAGTGTGATGAAAAAGAAGCGAATCGCATCATGGACGAGCTCTTTCGGAATTTAGGCCAGTCTTTGATGGAAATTTTATATACACCGAAGTTAAATAAAGATAATATCTCGAAATACGTGACCTTGGACCATCCTGAACGGCTCGACGCAGCCCTTAAAGAAAATAAAGGCGTTATCGTCTTGACCGGTCATATTGGCAACTGGGAATGGATGGGTGCGTCCTTAGCCTTGTATGGCTATCCGACGACGACAATCGTCAAGAAACAGCCAAACGACCAAGTAACGCGGCTCTTAAATGAAAACCGCGAAATGATGGGCCTGGAAGTCTTTGCTCGCGGCGGCAACGAAATGATTATTGCTGCAAGAGCCTTAAAGCGGAAAAAAATCCTTGGCTTTTTAGCTGACCAAGACGGTGGCTTCCACGGCGTGCCCCAAGAATTTTTAGGGAAAATGTCGTCTACGCCAAAGGGACCGGCTATGTTTGCCCAAAAATTCCATTCGCCGATTTTGCCGATTTTTGCCGTTCATGATGAACATCATCGCCACCGTGTCGTCATTGGCGAAGTCATGCATTATGAAGACACAGGCAATAAAGACGAAGACGTTGCATGGCTGACGCGGAAAATGGCCATACTGACAGAACAATTTATTCGCCAACACCCGACAGAATGGTTGTGGTTCCAGCATCGATGGAGTACAGAGCCTGAAGATATTATTGCGTTACAAGAGAAACCGGAGGCGTAGGCCGTGTTTGTACAAAAACTAAAAGACCATAAGCTTACGATTATCGGTATTATCGTCGTAGTAGGCTTTGCATGTATGCTCTATAGCTTTATGAATCCCACAAAAACACCGGATGCGCCGCCTAATCCAGAAAAACTCATCCAATTCGAAGGGACAGAGCTCGAAGAAAAGAAAGACGGCAAACTCGTCTGGCAGCTGACGGCTGATAAAATCATGGTTGACCCAGATACGCAGATTATGTATTTTACCAATCCAAAGGCCTTGCTCATTAGCGAAGATGGGACAGAACTGACGATTACGTCGCCAAAAGGCTCAGCTGATAAAAAACAGCAGTTGATTACCATTCAACCGCCCGTATCAGCGTCGACAAATGTAGGCGATACATTGCAGACAGACGGTACAGTGTATTATAATATGGGTACACACATGGTCAAAGGCGGCCATGTCGTCATTCAGCGTCATGACCAGACGACGCTCAAGGCCGATGCCTTTGAAACGAATACGAGCCTTGATAACGTATCGCTCACAGGTCATGCGCAAGTGACTAAGGGAGAATAAGATGATGATGAGATTACAGAATAGAAAAATACTAGCTGCCGTCGTAGCAGCACTCTTACTCATACCTGCTGCCTTGTCCATTGCAGCTGACGGCCCGTCTGTATCGGTCACGGCTGATAGACTCGACTACAACGGCAAAACTCAGGTCGCTACGGCGACGGGGAATGTCGTCATCGTTCGGGACCAAGCGACGATGACCGGCAACAAAGCAGTCTATAATTTACAGACTGCTGAAGCCGATATGGAAGGGAATGTCGCTGTGAGCCAGCCGGACATGCAGCTCAATGCAGATAAACTGCATTCGACGAATAAAAACTATATCGTCGCTACAGGCAGTGTCCGTGCCGTCAATGGCGATAAAAAAGCGAACGGCGATAAAATAGAATATTACTTAGACCAGGACTACAGCATCATTACGGGCAACGGCTACTTAGAAGCCCAAGGTTCGCAGCTGTGGGCTGACCACATTGACGCGTGGTTTAAGCAAATCAAAGCCGTCGGTACAGGCAATGTCCATATTGAATCACCGAAGGATAATCTCATTGCCTATGCTAATCAAGCTGTGTACACGCAGACACCTAATCTCAACGACGGTGTCATTCATTTGACAGGCAACGTCAATGCTACGCAAAATGGCAATTCCCTGACAGGCGACAATGTCTTGATTTGCCTTGCTGATAATTCTGTCCAGACCATGAGCCGTTCGACGGTCGTCATTATGCCTGGTAGTGAGTAATGAGACGAGGGGTATGGCATGTATATAGAAACCAAAGAACTCGTAAAACTATATAAAGACAAAATTGCTGTAAACGGTGTCAGTATTCGTGTCGGACAAGGAGAAGTCGTCGGCTTGCTGGGCCCTAACGGTGCCGGCAAGACGACGACTTTCTATATGATTGTCGGCATTGAGCATCCCACGAAGGGCTCCATTACGATTGATAACAAAGATATTACGGATTTGCCCATTCATCAGCGGGCCATGCACGGCATTGGCTATTTACCGCAAGAAGCATCCATTTTCCGTAAGCTCACAGTAGAGGACAATTTCCTGGCCATGCTTGAGACGACATCGCTCAGTAAAAAGGAGCGTCAAGAAAAGGCCGATGCGTTAATGGAAGAATTTTCCATTACGAAACTGCGCAACCGCTTAGGCATTCAGCTCTCTGGCGGGGAAAGGCGCCGTGTCGAAATTGCACGATGTCTTGTTATGGACCCGGCCTTCATCTTGCTCGATGAACCGTTTGCCGGCATTGACCCCTTAGCAGTGGCTGAAATTCAAGGGATTATTGGCCATTTGAAACACCGCGGCATGGGTGTCCTCATTACGGACCACAACGTCCGCGAAACGTTGAGCATCGTTGATAAGGCATATATTTTGAGCGACGGCAAAATCCTCATGGAAGGAACGCCCGAAAAGATTGCCAACGACCCGATTGCAAAGAAATTTTACTTAGGTGAAGAATTTAGAATGTAAGAGGCAGGGACTAGCACATGCGTATATTAGACAAATACATACTCAAAGAATTTATAGGCCCTTTCCTCTTTGGTGTCTGTGCCTTTACGGCAGTCTTCGTCGGGACTGGGAGCTTATATAAAATTGCGAACTTAATCAATCAGTATGGTGCGTCAGGGTGGGCGGCCTTTCGCGTCCTCGTCCTCAGCTTGCCATCGGTCATTGTCATTACCTTTCCTATGTCGGTACTTTTGGGGGCACTTATGGCCTTTGGCCGTCTGTCGAGTTCTAGTGAGCTCATCGTCATGCGTGCAGGAGGACAGAATTTCTTGCGTCTTGCCATGCCTGTCTTTGTAGCGGCTTTTTGTATTTCCATTGGCACGACGGCCTTTAATGAATACGTCGTACCAAAGGCAAATAATGCGTACAACACGATTATTAATGAAGAAATCAAGCATAATGCCGCACCGGCTACACAAGACCACGTCATTTTGAAGAATACGAAGGGAGCCGATATTTCGAGCCTCATGTATGCCCGACAATTTGACGGTAATTCGAAGACCTTGAAAGATTTGACAGTCCAAGAATTTGAAAATGACACGCTCGTACGCGTTGAAAAAGCAGCCAATGCCGAATGGGATGGTACCCAGTGGATTATGCATGATGGCGTTATTTATGACGTGTCTGGCGGTGAAAATACGACGCGGACTATGACCTTTGATCACCAAGTCCTGCCTATTACGCAGCGGCCGAATAAAATCAAAGATTCTCAGAAAAAGCCTGAAGAATTGACGATTCGTGAATTACGGGATCAAATCAAATTGCTCGATGACAACGCTGTCGATACGAATAAGATGAAAGTGGAAATGTATAACCGCTTTGCCTTGCCTCTAGCCAGCCTCGTTTGTGCCCTCGTCGGTGCGCCTTTAGGCGTGCAGAAACAGCGCGGCAGTTCATCCTTAGGCTTTGGCCTGAGCGTCATTGTCATCCTCATTTATTACTCCATCATGACCTTGGGCAATGCCCTTGGTAATGGCGGACGGATTCCGACGTATTTAGCGGCCTTCTTGCCTGATATTATTTGCGGTATTGCCGGTATTTTCTTGATTTACAAACGTTCTAAATAGCAAGATACAGCAGGTCAGCCTATACTGGCCTGTTTCTTTTTACAAAATTAATGACAAATGTTCTGCTATAGTATATGATAAGAGTATGTAAGGAGGTGCATGATGGAATACGGATGGGTTATGCTGATTATTCTCGCCGTCATGGGCGGAATTATCGCCTATTTAGGCGATAAAATCGGGTCTCGCGTAGGGAAACGAAAAATTAAATTATTCGGTATGCGGCCGAAATATTCGTCTATTTGCATTACCATTTTGACGGGTATCTGTATTGCAGCTGTGACGCTGGGCGTCATGTCTGTTTTGTCGGAAAATGTCCGTATTGCTTTGTTTGGGATGCACCAACTGCAAATGCAAAAGGCCCAGTTAGAAGCGCAAAAAGAAGAGCTTTTAAAGCAAGCTGAAGCCTTAGGGAAAGAGCTGCAAGATAAAAATGCTTTAATTGCGAGCAATGAAACGCTCCTCAAAGAGCAGCAGGAACAGTTAGATGGCAAAAACGAACAGATTCGTTTGACCCAGCTTGATTTGCAGCAAGCCCAAGAAGCACGGGATACGATTACACAGCAACTGTCGGTCGTGCAGGTCGCCTTAGATGAAGCAAAAGCAGGCCGCGATAAAGCCGAAGCAGATAAACTCTTAGCAGAAAAAGACCGCGATGCAGCACAGCAAGAACTGGCAGAATTAGAACAGACGAAAGCCAAAATGATGGATACAATCCAAGTCCTGGATCATCGCATTAAGCTTTTAAATGATACGATGACCCATATCCGCGAAGGAACGGTCATGTTCCGGGTAGGAGAGGTCTTATCTAGTTTTGTCATTACTGGCGGCCTCAATGACGAACAGACAAAAGAAGAATTGAGCCAGGCCATGAGCCAGACCAATACGATGATTGCCCGTCATTTAGGCATTACAGATGAACACGCCATTTTGCTGTATATTGCGCCGGACGAATTTAACAATGCTATTACGCATCTCAAGCAGAGCCAGAAAGGGAAGAAACTGGTCCGCATCATTGCGGCTGGCAACATTATGGTCGGCGAACCGGCCTTAGTCCACGTCGAAGTGTATGATAATAACTTGATTTATCATCGCGGCGAAACGGTCTATGAAGAAACCCTCTCAGAAGCAGAATCAGAAGGGAACGCAGAACTGCAAGTCATGCGCTTCCTCCATAACGTCAACCAGCAAGCACAGCTGCGCGGTCTCTTGCCGGACCCGCTGACCGGCAAAGTCGGTGCCCTTACGGCAACGGAAATGTTTGATACAATTACGAAATTAAAAACCTACAGTGGTACGAGTGTCGTCTTATGGGCGAAAACCTTAGATGATACCTATACAGCCGGACCGCTCCGCATTGATATTACGGTAGAACCGGCATCACTGCAATAAAGGAGGTCTGCCTGTGATACTTGCCATTGATCCAGGCTCAGAAAAAACGGGCGTAGCCATTGTCGGCGAAGATGGCTCGCTCGTAGAAAAACAGATTGTACCTACGCCCCAGTTAAGCAATTATATGACCGAAGCCTATGGACGGCATGTCCTTACGCAGATCGTCATGGGCAACGGCACGAACCATAAGCACTTGCAGCCTGTAGCCGAAGGGTGGCTCAAGGCGCACGCACCGCACGTGCCTTTTGCGTTGATTGATGAAAAGTTTACGACTGTAGAAGGGCGGAAACTTTATTTTCAGTATACACCGCGCAAAGGGTGGCGGCGGTTCGTGCCCTTGTCGTTGCAATATCCGCCAGAACCGGTCGATGATTTCGTGGCCTGGATTATAGGCCGCCGTTTTTTAGCACACCAAGGAGGTAAGTCATGAAGAAAACTAAATATCTGTGGCGCCTCCTAGGCTTAGCCATAGGCGCATTGATTTATACGATTGGCCTCGATGTCTTCTTAGTACCGAACCACGTCATCGACGGCGGTGTCGTCGGCATTGCCTTAATGGCTGCTGAAGTAACGGGATTGAGTTTTAGTATTTTTATTGTCGTCCTCAATATTCCGTTCTTCATTTTTGGCTATAAAAAGATAGGGGCTGTCTTTACGGTTTTGTCCCTCTATTCGGTCTTGACCTTGTCCGGGTGGAGCTTCCTCATCCATTATGAGCCCGTCACGTCGGACCCATTTTTGTCGACCATTTACGGCGGCATCATCATCGGTCTCGGCGTAGGACTTATCATCCGTTGGGGCGGTTCTCTCGATGGGACGGAAATCCTGGCTATTATTGCCGATAAGAAAACGCCTTTTTCTGTCGGCGAAATCATCATGTTTTTTAACCTTTTCATTCTCGGTACGTCAGGGTTCGTCTTTAGCTGGGATAGTGCCATGTATTCTCTCGTAGCCTATTTCATTGCCTATAAGATGATTGATATTGTGACCAACGGTCTCGATGAAATGAAAGGCCTCTTAATCGTCACCAATGAGCACGAGGCCGTGTCTCACTGCCTGACCCATGAAATGGGTCGCGCCGTGACCTTACTCAACGGTGAAGGGGCATATAAGCGCGAAAAAACGATGGTCTTGTACTGCGTTGTGTCCCGTCTGGAAGTGACGAAAGTCAAAGAAGCCATTAGCAGTGTTGACGAAAACGCCTTTGTTTCTATTTTTGATATTTCCGAAGCCCACGGCGGCCTCTTTAAACGGAAGAGACGGAGCCACTAAGAAAAATGGATTGACAGAATGGTAATATTTGCTATTATATAAAATAATGTTACCAAGCATTAATCCATCGTCATGGAGCCATGACGACCACTTAGGAGGGTGTATACAATGGCACAGTTAAATTTTAACATTGAAGATGTTTGTGGTACTTTATCGGAAAACAAAGATGGTTGGCGTAAAGAATTAACATATATTAGCTGGAATAATAGAGCACCGAAATTTGATTTACGGTCGTGGGACCCGGATTACCAGGCCATGACTAAAGGCATTACTTTAACAAAAGAAGAATTGGAAAAATTGCGTGATGTCTTAAATGAATTAGATTTTGATAAATATTAAGGAGGAAAGAGTATGCTTTCGCAAGGATATAGATAAAATCGACGGAAGCATACTTTTCTTTTGGCTTGCAAAGTAGAAAAAAACATTATATAATCTCTAGTTGTATGTACTATTAGTACTTGGTCATAATTGTTGTAAAGGTGATGACATGGTTCGCATAGCAAGAGACAAACGGCACGGTCTGCTGAAGAAGCGGATTGAAGAAAATCCATTCATTAACGACGAAGAACTGGCAGAAGAATTTTCTGTCAGCGTCGCTACGATTCGCTTAGACCGCATGGCGCTGAACATACCGGAAATGCGTATCCGCATTAAACAGAAGGCAGAAGCAGCCCAGCCAAAACCAGGAACCATTCCTGTCGTCGGCGAACTCGTCGATTGTACTCTTGGGCACAGTGCCATTTCCATTATGACCGCAACGGCAGATATGGTCGATGAAGCCCATATCGTGCGGTCCCAGTGTTTGTATGCTCAGGCCGATTCACTGGCCCGGGCCGTACTTCATTTACCGGTTTGTATTACCGCTGTTGCCAACATCAAATACAAGCAGCCCGTTACAGTAGGCGATAAACTGATTGCCAAAGCCGAAGTAATTCGCCAGCGCAATCAAAAATATTACGTCTGGGTAACGATACGAAAGAATGCGAAAGAAGTATTTCGCGCAAAATTTATTATAGAATCTTTGGAATAATGGAGCGTATGGTATGAAAATAGCGGTAGATGCTATGGGAGGCGACTACGCACCAGAAGAAGTTGTTCTCGGTGCGGTCGAAGCCGTAGAAACATATAGTGACGTTGATGTCGTCCTCGTTGGCGACGAAGAAAAAATAAAGCACGTATTTTCGCAGTATGACATAAAAGCCAATCCGCGGGTTACCATTGTCCATGCCAGTCAGGTCATTGAAATGGGCGAACACCCGGCACAGGCCATTCGTAAAAAGAAAGACGCGTCTATTGTGGTTGCCACAAAACTCGTCAAAGACGGCACCTGTGATGCTGTTGTTGCCCCAGGCAGTACAGGTGCTGCTGTAACGGCTGCCCTCTTGGTGCTGGGACGCATTAAAGGCATTGAACGGCCAAGCATTGCGACACCGATTCCGTCGCAAAAGGGAATTACAGTGCTCCTCGATTCGGGTGCAAATTCCAATAGTAAACCGAAACATCTCGTAGAAGGGGCCATTATGGGCTCGCACTACGCAAAATATATTTTAGGCATTGATAAACCGAAAATCGGGCTCTTAAATATTGGCGAAGAAGCATCGAAAGGGAATGAATTAGCCCAATCGACGTATCCGCTGCTGCAAAAATTGAAGACCATCGATTTTTATGGTAATGTAGAAGGTAGAGATATTCCGAAAGGCACTGTCGATGTCGTTGTGTGTGACGGCTTCGTTGGGAATGTTATCTTGAAATTTGGCGAAGGTATGGCCTTATTCTTGATTCGTCTCGTCAAAGAACGCATTCGTGCCGGTGGTTTCTTAGCTAAACTCGGTGCCATGGCTGTCTATCCGGCCTTGAAATCGCTCAAAAAACGGTTAGACTTTACGGAATATGGTGGTGCGCCTCTCTTAGGCGTTAACGGAAGTTTCATTATTTGCCACGGCAGCTCCAAGGCGAAAGCTATTAAAAACGCTGTCCGTGTAGCCGGTGAGCTCGTAGAACAAGATGTCGTCGGGCATATCCGCAAAAGTATTGAGGAAGAAGAGGTAGAACAGTATGATAGTGAAAGCTAATTCGGCAGGTGTACTCGGAACAGGCCATTATGTGCCGGAAAAATTGGTTACCAATGCAGACTTAGAAAAAATGGTAGACACATCTGACGAATGGATTCGCTCCCGTACAGGGATTAGAGAACGCCATTTTGCGCCGGAAGGCATCAATACGTCGGATATGTGCACGATTGCAGCCAAACAGGCTATGGAAATGGCTGGTGTAACTGCTGAAGAATTGGACATGATTATTGTCTGCACGCTTACACCGGATACGACGATTCCGTCGACAGCTTGCATTGTCCAGAAAAATCTCGGTGCGAAAAACGCAGCGGTCTTCGATTTATACGCTGCCTGCTCGGGTTTTGCGTACGGTGCTATTACGGCGTCGCAGTATATCGAAAGCGGTATGTGCAAAAAAGTCCTCGTCATCGGTGCAGAAATCTTGAGCCGTTACATGGACTTTACAGACCGTAATACATGCGTCCTCTTCGGGGACGGTGCTGGTGCAGTCGTCTTCGGTAACGTACCGCAAGGCTATGGTATCTTAGGTGCCGATATGGGTGCTGACGGCAATGGTGGCCAGTATCTCAATATCCCGGCCAGCGGCGTGGCGATTTTGCCGACTGACGAAGCACGGGCAAAACACTTAACCTATATTAAAATGAACGGCAAAGAAGTCTATAAATTTGCTGTTAAAGTCATGGGACAGACTGCGGTCAAAGCCCTCGAACGGGCAGGCCTTCAGTACGAGGACATTGACCTCCTCGTACCGCATCAGGCTAATATCCGCATTATCCAGTCCGCAGCAAAACGGCTTCATTTACCGATGGAAAAAGTATTTGTCAATATTGATAAATACGCCAATACATCTGGTGCCTCCATTCCGATTGCTCTCGATGAAGCCAATCGGCAGGGCCGGATGAAACGGGACGACATCATCGTTCTTGCAGGGTTTGGTGCTGGCCTCACGTGGGCTGGCTTAGTCATGAAATGGTATTAATACAGACGAGGTGATAAGCGCATGAAAACAGCATTCGTATTTCCTGGGCAAGGTGCCCAAAAAGTAGGCATGGTCAAAGATTTATACGATTCCTATCAAGTCGTACGGGAACTCTTTGAAGAAGCAGACGATTCCTTAGGCTTTTCCTTAACAAAGCTTTGCTTTGAAGGGCCTGACGAAGAATTGATGAAAACCTATAACACCCAGCCGGCTATTTTGACAGCCAGCACGGCATGTGCCCGGGTCTTAGCACAAGAAGGCTTTACGCCGGATATTGCTGCAGGCCACAGCCTCGGTGAATATTCTGCTCTCGTCGCAGCTGGTGCATTGTCCTTTGCGGACGCTGTGAAAACAGTCCGTCAGCGCGGGCAGTTCATGCAAGATGCTGTGCCCCTCGGTGAAGGCGGCATGGCAGCTATCTTAGGCCTTGATGAAGATAAAATCAAAGAAATCTGCACTGCTATTTCAGCGCAAGGCGGTACAGTCCAGGCTGTTAACTTCAACTGCCCAGGACAAATCGTCATTGCAGGCAGCACGAAAGCTGTCGAAGAAGCAGCCAACGCTATGAAAGAAGCTGGCGCAAAACGGGCCGTCATTCTCCACGTTAGCGCACCGTTCCACAGCACTCTCATGGAACCGGCAGCAAAACGCTTAGCAGAAGTACTCGATACGATTACTATTAACGACGCGAAGATTCCGGTCGTTGCCAATGTCAGTGGTCAAATCGAAACGAAAGCTGCTGACATTAAAGCATCTCTCGTCAAACAGGCTGCTAGCCCGGTCCTTTGGATTGATTGCACGAAGACTATGCAGGCTTTTGGTGCAGAAACGTTTGTCGAAGTTGGCCCAGGCAAAACACTTTGTGGTTTCAACCGTAAAATTGACCGTAAAATTAAGAGCTTAAACGTAGAAGATGTACCGTCGTTGCAAAAAACGCTTGAATTTTTCCAGGAGGTTCGATAAAATGCTTTTAACAGGAAAAACTGCCATCGTTACTGGTGGCTCCCGTGGCATTGGCCATGCAATTGCTGTTGCCTTTGCCGAAGCAGGCGCGAATGTAGCAATTATTTATGCTGGCAATACAGCAGCTGCTGAAGAAACGTTGAAAGAAGTCCAGGCTAAAGGCGCACAAGGCGTGACGATTCAGTGTGATGTGTCGGACGAAGCAGCTGTTACGGCTATGATTAAAGCCGTGAAAGACCAGTTCGGTGCCATTGACATTCTCGTCAATAACGCTGGCATTACACGGGATAACTTATTGATGCGTATGAAAACGGCTGATTGGCAGTCCGTTATTGACACCAACTTAACGGGTACGTACTACTGCATCAAAGGTGTGACGAAAATCATGATGAAACAGCGTCATGGTTCTATCATTAACCTTTCGTCTGTGGTCGGTGAAACAGGCAATGCCGGTCAGGCTAACTATGCCGCTGCGAAAGCCGGTATCTTAGGCCTGACAAAAGCCGTTGCGAAAGAATTAGCATCGCGGAGCATTCGCTGCAATGCCGTAGCTCCTGGCTATATCCAGACCGATATGACAGCAGATTTACCGGAATCGGTCATTGACGAAACGGTCAAATCCATTCCCTTAGGGCGCGTAGCCCAGCCGGAAGAAGTCGCCCAGACTGTCCTCTTCTTGGCTTCTGATAACGCTAGCTACATTACCGGCCAAGTACTCAATGTCGATGGCGGCATGGTAATGTAAGTAATACATTCTACTATACTCTATTGAAAGGGGGTGAATGGACATGAGTGAAGAAGCTACGTTTGAAAAAGTAAAAAGCATCGTCGTTGAACAGTTAGGTGTTGACGAAAAAGAAGTAAAAATGGATGCTGCTTACATTGATGATTTAGGCGCTGATTCCTTGGACATCGTTGAATTGATCATGGCTTTCGAAGAAGAATTCAATATCGAAATCCCCGATGATGTGGCAGAAAAAATCAAAACTGTAAAAGATACAGTTGATTACATTGAAAAGGAAAAGAAAGCGTAAGTACGCAATAAGAGCCGCCCAGGGAAGTAACGTCATGTTACTTCCTTGAACGGCATCTTCTTGATTGGAGGAAAATAGAGTGAAGCTGCCAGAATTGAAAATAGGTAAGCTTGTAGCAAAAGTGCCAATCGTGCAAGGCGGTATGGCAATCAGACTCTCGACGGCTCGGCTGGCGGCAGCAGTAGCCAATGAAGGTGGTATTGGTCTTATTGCGGCATCTGGGATGCCTTTTGATGAATTGAGACATGAAATCCGTTTGGCGAAAAAATTATCACCAAAAGGAATAATAGGCATAAATGCAATGGTTGCAGCCCAAGAATTTAAAGGGCTCGTAATGACTGCAATTGAAGAAGGAATCAATCTAGTCGTAGCAGGTGCAGGTTTTTCCCGCGACATGTTTGCGTGGGGAAAAGAAAGCGGTACGCCTATTGTGCCCATCGTATCTTCTGCGAAACTAGCTAAAATATCCCAGTCCCTGGGTGCTTCAGCTGTCGTCGTAGAAGGCGCAGAAGCAGGCGGGCATTTGGGAACCAACCGCTCCAGCCGGGACATTGTACCGGAAGTACGGGCGGCTGTCACTATCCCGGTCATTGGTGCCGGTGGTGTACTCCACGGCGAAGACATTGCGCAAATGCTGAAATTAGGCGCAAACGGCGTGCAAATGGGCAGCCGCTTTGCAGCCAGCGTCGAAGCCAATGCGTCGGATGAGTTGAAAAAGGTCTATCTCCGTGCCAACAAGCCGGAAGATTATATTTTAGTACATAGCCCTGTAGGCCTTCCGGGCCAGGCTATTCGTACACCGTTCTCGGAACGCATCCTCTTAGGGACTGCGCCGAAACCAGACCACTGCGACCACTGTCTGAAAAAATGCAGTCATAAGTATTGTATTATCCGGGCATTGTCCCGGGCTCAGCAAGGGGATGTAGAAACAGGGTTAGTATTCTCTGGCCGCCGTATGCAGGAAATCCATGATATTCTGCCGGTCAGCGAAATTTTTGCATATTTAAAACGTGAAATGGAAGCAATTCCTGAAACATAATTTTAGAACGAGGTGAACACTTTGGAAAAACGTGTCGTAATTACAGGGATGGGTGTCATTTCCCCTGTAGGAAATGGGAAAGAAGCTTTCTGGAATGCCTTAGTGAATGGTACGAACGGCATTGGACCGATTACCCACTTTGATGCATCGGAATATGCTGCACGCATTGCCGGCGAAGTAAAAGATTTCAAACCGACCGATTATGGCATTGACCGTAAAGAAGCGCGTCACATGGACCCGTATACACAATATGCCGTAGCTGCAGCAAAATTAGCATTAGACGATGCTAAAATTAACTTAGACGAAGAAGACCGTGACCGTATTGGGACTGTCGTCGGCACGGGTATTGGCGGTATGGAAACACTCCATAACTTATACCAAGGCTTATTTGCTAAAGGCCCGTCTCGTGTCAATCCCTTCGTTGTACCGAAGATGATTGCGAACATGGCAGCTGGCCAGATTTCCATTATGTTTGGCTTAGGCGGCCACTGCTCCAGTGTTGTTACGGCTTGCGCTACAGGCACGAACTCTATTGGCGACGCCTTCCGCATGATTCAGCGCGGTGAATTAGACGCAGCTATTGCAGGCGGTACAGAAGCTGCTGTTTCTCCTGGTGCTGTTGCTGGCTTTGCTGCGATGAAAGCTTTGAGCACACGCAACGATGACCCGGCTCATGCATCTCGTCCGTTCGACAAAGACCGCAACGGCTTTGTTATGGGCGAAGGCTCTGGTATTGTCTTCCTCGAAGAATTAGAACACGCTAAAAAACGGGGGGCTCATATTTACTGCGAAATTGGCGGTTACGGCAGCAATGCTGACGCATACCACATTACGGCACCGGCTCCGGGCGGCATTCGTCAGGCAAAATGCATGGAATTAGCCATTGCTGATGCCAGCATGGTTCCTGGTGATGTAGATTACGTCAATGCCCACGGTACATCGACGCACCTCAATGACTTAACGGAATCGAAAGCTATTGTCAATGTCTTCGGCGACCATGCGAAAGAATTGCTCATTAGCTCGACGAAATCCATGACAGGCCACCTCCTCGGTGCTGCTGGTGCTGTTGAAGCCATTGCCTGCGCCATGACCATTGAAACGGGCAAAGTACATCCGACATTGAACTACACTGAATCGGAAGATGAATTAAAAGAATTAGGCCTTAATTACGTACCGAACGAAGCAGTAGCTAAAGATGTGAAAGTTGCTATTTCGAACTCCTTCGGTTTCGGCGGCCACAACGCAACATTGCTCTTTAAAAAATATGTCGATTAATTAGAGAAGATTTTGGGTATGGATAAGGGAAGAAAAGAACAGTTAGAACAGTTTATTCACGTCGTTGGTTTGGCGTCTTTCCATAATCTCTTGATTTTAGATCAAGCATTGACCCACTCATCATATGCAAACGAAAATAAATTACGCCACGGCTATTATAATGAACGACTGGAATTCTTAGGCGATGCCATTTTGGATTTAGTCGTTGGGGAATACTTGTTTTTACAGTATCCCCATATGCCGGAAGGCGAGTTGTCTAAAGCGCGGGCCAGCGTTGTCAGTGAAACGCCCCTCGCTGCCGTTTGCGCTAAATTTCATATGGGTGATTATATTTTACTCGGTAAAGGTGAACTTGCGTCGGGAGGACGGACACGGGCGAGCATTATGGCTGATGCCTTTGAAGCTGTTGTCGGTGCTATTTACATCGACTCGTCGTATGACGAAGCGCGCAAATTCATTCTCCATCAACTGAAAGACTATTTGGCCTTAGTTGCTACAGGGGACTACGGAAAAGATTACAAAACGCTTTTCCAAGAATATGTACAGCGTGACGGGGAGCAGCATATTCAATACAACCTCTGTCGTGAAGAAGGGCCGGACCATGACAAGACATTCTTTATGGAAGTCGTCGTCAATGGTAAAGTCTTAGGTGAAGGTGCCGGTAAGACGAAGAAAGATGCTGCCCAACATGCAGCACATGAAGCGTTAAAACGATTACATGCAATTTGAAGGATGTGGCAGAAAAAGCCGCATCCTTTTTTTGAAGGGATTTTTATGAAACACTCGATTATACCGATTTTTATTCCCCATATTGGCTGTCCGTACCGCTGCGTTTTTTGTAATCAATGGCGCATTACTGGCCATCACGACGTACCTAATGACGAGACTGTACGTCAGGCTATTGCAGACTATACGAAGGACGTGACGGAAAAGCGGTACTGGGAAGTTGCCTTTTATGGAGGTAGTTTTACGGCTATACCGACGGCACTGCAAGAAGAGCTACTCCGCCCGGCGTACGATGCACTGCAAAGAGGAACGATTGACGGTATCCGCTGTTCGACGCGGCCTGATTGTATTGATGAAGATATTCTGCAGCGGTTGGCAGCGTATGGCATGAAGACCGTTGAGCTCGGTGTCCAGTCCATGGATGATGCTGTCTTGAGAGCGGCAAAACGAGGCCATGCAGCGGCTGATGTCGTACGCGCAACAGCCTTGCTCAAGGAAAAAGACTTTACTATCGGCCATCAGCTCATGCCGGGACTACCTGGTGAAGACTGGGACAGTTTAGTCCAGACGACAGCATCTATTTGCAGCCTCCAACCAGATATAAGCCGCATTTATCCTGTAGCCGTCATTGCCCAGACGGAGCTTGCCGATTTATATCAACAAGGCCAGTATGAGCCACTATCGATTGCTGAAGGGATTCGCCGTGCAGCGTACATGAAACAACACTTTCTCCAGCACGGCATAGACGTCATCCGCACAGGCTTGCAGGCGACGACAGACTTAGATGATGGTGTGCAGGTCTTAGGCGGAGCATACACACCGGCCATGGGAGAGCTCGTCGATACGTACCGTTATGGCCAGCAGCTCTCAGCCTTTTTGGCTACCTTGCCTTCTATAGCGAACGTTGTAATTTCCTATCATCGCCGCGAAACATCTCGTGTCCGGGGCTATCACAATGTGACCATGAAGAGGCTAGCCTGCCGCTACGGCAAGGAGATTACGTGGCGTGAAGACAATGCGCTGCCCCTTCACGTCGTCCAAGTGACGACACGAGACGGCACTTGGCATCTTGCCATGAATGACGGCACGAATAAACGCATACGATAAAAGACGTACATCCTATGAGAGTGTACGTCTTTTGGTGTAAGCAACAATATGAGGAATCTTATGCCTTGGGCATAGGAATGAGATTTACTTTTTCAATTAGTTTTTGACCATCTGCAGAGTAAATGAAATCGAAGAAGCTTTTTACTTCTGGTAACTGCGAATCGATTGGTCCTTTTGTAGCCATGACCATATCTTTCGTCAATTTATACGAGCCGTTTTGAATATCTTCTTTCGTCGGTGCTACGCCGTCGATAGAGACTTTTGTCACCGAATCATTGACCATGGCGAGGGAGCAGTAGCCAATGGAGCCATCAGCGTCGGCAATACGGGCTAATACGGGGCCGGAACTGCCTAATTTATTGGCGTATTTTGTCTGTCCTTTAATACCTAAAATATCTTCAAAAGGAGCGCGCGTACCAGAGCCTGCTTCTTGGCCAATGACGATAATCGGCATATCCGGGCCGCCTACGTCTTTCCAGTTCGTAATGGCTCCAGTGAATATCTTTTTGATTTGGTCTGACGATAAGGCGTTGACACCGGTTACTTTCGGATTGACAATAATCGCAATGCCATCTTTAGCAATAATGTTTTCTACAGCACCTTGGTCTTTTTCTTTCTGCGTCAAGTTACGGGACGACGTGCCAATATTGGCTGTGCCTGAGAGGAGGGCTTCAATACCGGCTGTAGATCCAACGTATTCATTTGAGACCGTTACGCCTTGTTCCTTTTCCATGTACACTTCGGAGACGAGCGAGCATAACGGTTCCATAGACGTACTGCCAATGACTTGGATATTACCAGACAAGGATTGGCGCGAACTACCGCATCCGGCTAAGGTTACAGCAGCAAAAACAGTGCATACAAAGGCAAGTATTCCTCGTTTCATGATTGATTCCTTTCTCTATGGATTCCATAGACAATACAAGCTATTTTGCTAATTCTTTCATCGTAATAGCGGCTATATCTTTACTATAATCGTACTGGTCGGCTGACGCAAGGGGATGGATGGCAAAGAGCGGTACATACCGTTCGTAGAGGGAGCCATGGGTCCGCGATTCTTTCGTGTAAAGACGCTGTCCTTCCACTTCGCCAAAGGCGCAGCCCGGTGCGGAGAAGAGGACGTAGTCGCCAATTTCTGCTTCCGGTAAATTGTACATGGCAGCTGCATCTTTGGCAGTCATGATTTTTTCGATTTCCGGTTTCTTCGTCGCTAAGTCTAAGAAGGCTTGCCGTTCGCTTTCGTCTTTCAGGAAAATGTAAGCCATGCCGCCTTCTTGATAAATGTGGTTAGCAACGTATCTATCTTTGAGAGGAGGCAGGCAGAAGACGTGGAGGCCTGCAGCGTCGCAAATATGCTGGACATTGATTAAGTCTGTCTTTTGGTTCAATGAAGTCGTTGTTCGTGCAGTACATCAGGTCTGGTGAGTATTTTTTGATGCATGCATAAGCAGCGTTGTAAATCCATTCCGTACTTTCACCATCGTAAATGGACGGCGGGTTAGGCATATCTAAGGCTTTTTGCAATTCCGGGTCCGGTTGCTGTTCGCTCAGGCCGTACGTTGCGCCGTCGCCATAAACACCAAGGACTTTCCCTTTAACTGTAAAGAGAGCTGTCGTCTTGCCAGCTTCTTGAAAGGCCTGTAAAATAGTCTTAGCCTTCATGAAGCCCCGTTCTTCAATGAATCCTTCTTCGCCAGTGTCGGGATGGTAATAGTAGTTGCCAACGACGTGCGTATCTTTCGGTGTGAGGTCCGAAAGAATGCAGGCGTGATTGACATTCGTGACAGACGGCAACTGACTCTGGACGACTTTGAAGAACCCTTGTGTTTCTGCAAGAGTATATAAATCAGGGGCAAATTCAGGTGTTACATATTCTGGCGCGCAGCCATCGATTACGACAATCATCATTTTTTTCATGAGTGTATCTCCTTTGTACTAAAAGCCAATGGTTAAGTGTGCAGGCCCTTTCGCTTGCACACCCATAGTACCACAGGCTCGGAGTATTGAAAAATATGAAAATAATCAAAATAGCATAAACATTTACTTATACTGGAGGTGTATAGTAGTGACTATTCGTAATTTAGAAATCTTTGCAGCTGTTTGTAAGTACATGAGCATGAGTAAAGCTGCGGAAAACTTGATGGTCTCTCAATCATCGGTCAGTCAGGCCATTAGTACGCTCGAAAAAGAATTTCACGTCATTCTCTTTGAACGGCTCAACCATATATCTTACCGATGCCGGTGAAAACATGCGCTACTTGACGCGCCAAGTCTTGCAGAGCATTGACCAACTGCAAAAGACGATGGAAGACGGCACGCTGACCAACATGTTGCGACTAGGCGTATCGACGACCATTGGCGATTGCCTGGTTTATCCTTTGACAAAAGCTTTTGAGGAGACCTACCCGGCGACCTTTACCGTAGAAATCAGCAACAGTAAGTCCTTGGAGAAGAAAGTCCTCAATGCCCGTCTCGACGTGGTCATCATCCAGTCGGCTAAGATTTCGCCGTTCCTTGAATATATTCCCTTGCTCCATGATAGTATGGTCCTCGTCTGCGCACCGGATCATGCTTTAGCTGGTAAGACCGTATCCGTGTTAGACCTAGCGAAAGAAGACTTCGTGGTCCGCGAAAAGGGGAGCGGTACAGAAATTCTCTTAGAGCAGACCTTTGCCAATTACAATCTTCATTTTCGCAAGCCCTGGCGTTGTAACAAACCCGAATCGGTCAAGCAGGCCGTCTTGCAACGGGCCGGGATTTCCTTGCTTTCGCGGTATTTAGTGCAGCGAGAACTAAAAGAAAAGCGGCTTGCTGAAATTTATATGCAAGAACCTATATGGGAACGCGATTTCGTCTTGGCCTACCATAAAGATAAGCGGCAAGACCCCTGTTTTGTTCACTTTATTTCTTACTGCAAAAACCTAGGAAATGAAGGGATAAAAGCCATTATATTAAACAATTTATAGAATTCTCTTTACAAAAAAACTTACAAAACTTATACGAAATACTGATAGACAAAAATAAAACGTTCTGTGTATAGTAAGTGGCAGAAATTCCAAGGATGCTTGAAAAATCACTAAATTGAATATTCATGCACTTTTAGAAAAGGAGTGAGTACGCATGAATGCTTCTTTATCTTCTGCCACAACGACACGAAAACGGCGAAATTTTGCAGAACATGCTGCTAAATATATCGTCACGGCTTGCGGCATCTTTACGATTCTCGTTGTCTGTTCTATTGCGGTCTACATGGTCGTCAGCGGTACACCGGCCTTATTCCAAGTCGGCGTGACGGACATTCTCTTTGGGACCGTTTGGGAACCGAAAGGAAACCCAGCCCAATTTGGTATTCTCTATGTTATTTTGACGTCTCTCGTCGGGACCGCAGCAGCTGTCGTCTTAGCTGTGCCTGTTGGCGTATTGACGGCTGTGTATATTGCAGAAATGGCAAAACCGGCTGCAGTCAATACGATTCGCAATGCCATCGGCGTTTTAGCTGGGATTCCGTCTGTCATCTTTGGCCTTATGGGGCTTATGGTGCTGAATCCCTTGATGTATCAACTAGAACAAGTCGTCTTTCGCAACGACCCAAGCCATCAATTTACAGGCGGTGCAAACTTGCTCTCTACCGTTATCGTCCTGGCCATTATGATATTGCCAACAGTCATTAATATTAGTGAATTTGCGCTCCGCAGTATTCCTGTAGCCGTGCGCAATGCGTCCCGTGCTGTTGGGGCCACAGAAATCCAAACGATTTTCCACGTCCTCTTGCCAGCTGCCAAATCGGGCATTATTATGGCTGTCGTCCTCGGTACAGGCCGGGCTATTGGCGAAGCCATGGCTATTAGCCTCGTCTCCGGTAGTGCTGTCAACGCGCCGCTGCCTTTTAATTCCGTGCGCTTCTTGACGACGGCTGTAGTCCAAGAAATGGGCTACGCCTCCGGCCTTCACCGGGAAGTGCTCTTTACGATTGGCTTAGTCCTGTTCGTCTTCATTATGGTCATTAACGTCATTTTGACGAAGGTCTTAAAGAGAGGAGAAGCATAAGATGACACAGAGTATTTACGAACATCAGGTATCTTTCAAAGATAGCAGTTTGCGCGGTCTCATTTATGGTTCAGCTGCCTTTTGTTTGTTCTTGTTAGCCTGTATGGTGCTGTATATTATATATCAGGGATTTGCAGCTATGTCGTGGCAATTCGTCAGTACGGCCACCAGTGCGACGAAGGGGATCGTCGGCATCTTAGGGAACATTATAAATACATTATATGTCGTCGCCTGTACGCTCGCCATGGCTGTGCCCTTAGGCGTAGGTTCGGCGATTTATTTAAATGAATATGCTAAACGGGGGAGACTCGTCAAAGCTATTGAATTTACGACGGAAACACTGGCCGGTATTCCATCCATCATTTCGCATGAGTGCTCTTGGTCTTGGTGCTTCGAAATGGTACATGATTCGCACGATTATCTTGCCTAGTGCTATGCCTGGGATTATTACGGGCACAGTCCTCGCCTTAGGTCGTGTCATTGGCGAATCGGCAGCCTTGCTCTTTACGGCAGGAAGCGGCTATTTCTTGTCAAAATATGTGGTCATGAAAATCTTTCAGCCTGGCGGTACGCTGCTCATCCAAATGTATATTTACATGCAAAATGCCGATTATGTCCATGCTTTTGGCATTGCCGTCATTTTAGTGCTGCTCGTCTTGGCCTTAAATATTTTGGCTCAATGGATTACCCGTAGTTTTCAGGTACAAGCCTAAGGAGGAAGTCACATGTGTCGCTCTACGTCTATGAATATAGAACAAATGGATTTATTTTACGGTAAAAAACAAGCCTTGTTCGATGTGAGTATGCCCATTTACAGTCATGCCATTACGGCCTTCATTGGCCCGTCAGGGTGCGGCAAATCGACGCTCTTACGCTCTTTAAACCGCATGAATGACTACATTAAGGATGTACAAATTACAGGGAAGATTACTCTCGATGGTGAAGATATTTATGGGAAAGGCGTAAATATTAATACGCTCCGCCAAAAAGTGGGCATGGTCTTTCAGCAGCCCGTAGCTTTTGACAAATCTATCTTTGATAACGTTGCCTACGGGCCGCGCATGCACGGTCTCCATGACAAAGAAAAACTGCAATCTATCGTAGAGAAAAGTCTGCACTTAGCCTCCCTCAGTGACGATGTAGCCAATCGGCTGGATATGCTCGGTACGCGACTGTCTGGCGGCCAAAAGCAGCGTCTCGCCATTGCCAGAGCCTTAGCAGTCGAACCAGATGTGCTCCTCTTAGATGAACCGACATCGGCGTTGGACCCGATTTCGACGAGCCGCTTAGAAGATGTACTGCTTGAATTAAAGAAGTCTTATACTATCGTCATCGTCACCCATAATATGGAACAAGCAAAACGCATTGCCGATTATACGGCGTTCTTCTGGCAAGGACACGTCGTCGAATACGGCCAGACAGAACAGATCTTTTCAGCACTAAAAGAAGAACAAACGAAGAAATATATTATAATTACAGGTCAATTTGGTTAAGCTATACCTAAGGGTCAGCCTTGCTGTTTTTGAATACTCTCTTTGTAAAAAAATCCTGTATTTCTCTGTAAAAAAATGGTATAATGTAACGTAATGTTAAAAACAGAGTCTGTGAAGTATAGAGAATATAAACGATACGTATAGATACAATTTGTACTCACAAAACGGAGGAATCAGAACGAATGGCAAGAGTAAAAATAACAGAAACAGTACTGCGCGACGGCCACCAGTCCATTGCGGCAACGCGGATGCGGCTCCGGCAAATGCTCCCTGTCCTCGAAGCGATGGATGAAATCGGCTATAATGCCCTCGAATGTTGGGGCGGCGCGACCTTTGACACGTGTATGCGCTTTCTCGACGAAGACCCGTGGGAACGGCTCCGGACGATTAAGAAATACGTCAAAAAGACACCGCTCCAAATGCTTTTCCGTGGGCAAAATATCTTGGGCTACCGTCATTATGCAGACGATGTAGTCTATGAATTTGTCAATCGCGCCGTCGATAACGGCATCAACATTATCCGTGTCTTCGATGCGCTCAACGATTCGCGCAATCTTGAATCGGCGATTAAAGCAGCGAAAGATACGAAAGCTGTCCATGTCCAAGGGGCAATCGTCTATACCATTAGTCCAATCCACACGATGGAAATGTTCACCAAAGGGGCGATGGAACTGCAAGACATGGGCGTTGATTCGCTCTGCGTCAAAGACATGTCCGGCCTCTTGACACCGTACGATGCGTATAACCTTATTCGTATGCTCAAGAAACATCTCCATATTCCTATTGAACTGCACACCCATTGCACGTGCGGCTTTGGTGAAATGACCTACATGAAAGCCATCGAAGCAGGTGTGGACATTATCGATACGGCTCTTTCTCCTTTTGGGGAAGTAACGAGCCAGCCTGCGACCGAATCGCTGGTCATGTCCTTGCAAAATACAATTTATGATACAGATATCGATGTCGAACGGCTTTGGCCGTTGCGGGAACATTTCAATAATGTCCGCAAAGAATTGGCTGAAGAGTTCCATTTGACCATGCCGAGCCAGATTAACCCGGCTGTACGGAAATACCAGATACCAGGGGGCATGCTGACAAACCTCTATAATCAGCTCAAGGCCCAAGGCGCAGAAGACCGGTTCGACGAAGTCTTGGCCGAAATGCCAAACGTCCGCCGTGACCTGGGCTATCCGCCGCTCGTTACGCCGACGAGCCAGATTACAGGCTCCGCTGCTGCGCTCAACGTCCTCTATGGACGCTATAAAATCGTGACGAACGAAGTCAAAGACATTGTGCGCGGTAAATATGGCCGCGTGCCCGGCAAAATTAGTGATGAATTCCGGAAAATGTGCATCGGCGATGAACCGGTCATTAACCATCGCCCAGCTGACGATTTGCAGCCAGAATTAGGGCTCGCTAAAGATGCTTTAGAAAAAGAAGGCTTCCCCAATCCGTCACCAGAAGACGTACTCAGTTATACGCTCTTCCCGGAAGTAGCACTGCCGTTCTTCCAAAAACGAAAAGAACAAGCCCAAGCGATACCGGAAGCACAACAATAAGATAGGTATACAAAAAGACTGTCTCATCCATAGAGGGGAGACAGTCTTTTTTGTGTCTTTAGAGGGTCAATACCATATCATACCACGTCACACCGCCATGCGTCGACGCAGACACGCCGTGGCACACATAGCCAAACTGTTCATAAAAGGGGATGAGCCGCTCTTTACAGGTCAAGATGATATGCTTCTTTTGCAGCTTTTTTCCTACTTCTATATACTCTTCCATGAGTTGCTGGGCAATGCCGTGATGCTGGTATGATGGGAGCACATCGAGGCCGAAGACCATCATATTTTCGCCGGCTAAGTCATGTTTTGCTGTCGACTCATAAAGGTCGTCTGTGAGCGTATCTTGATTGGTAATACAGCCATTAATAAAGCCAATGAGCTGCCCATCTAACTCGGCGACGAGGAAAGATGTCGTAAAGGCCGCTAAGCGGTCGCGTAAGGAGTCACGGGTCGCTCCTTCGGCTGGAGGAAAACAAATCGATTCTATCATCGTAACGGCATCTAAATCTTGTAATGTGCCTTGGCGTATGGCGATGTTCATGGTCGTACATTCGCTCTTTTCTTAAATGAATTTTTCTGGTTCAGCGCGACGGCTGAAGGTTTCTTCTAATTGTTTTTTATGGAAGAGATATGTTTCATCGTCAAAATACCGTGCCCCTACAGGACAGGATTTCACACAAGCACAACATTTCACGCAGAAATGGGTGTAGCTGTGGTAATCGGGAGCAATGGCCCCCAAGGGACAGACCGTCACGCAGAGGCCGCAATTCGTACAGTCTTCGCTAACTTTTGGGAAAACTTTGCTAATCGTTTGGTGTTTGCCGTCTTTTTTCTGGGGCACCATGTACGGGCGATAGGGAATATTGCCTTTTACATGGACTGGCGTTGTGTAGCGGTTGTTCGTAATCGAACTTGCTGCAGTTTGCGCAAAAGCCCGGGCGTTATTTAAATCCTGTGTATCTGGCCGACCTTGACCTAAGGTATACGAAAAGGAATGCTCGCCAATGAAAGCAGCAGCTGCAACAGTGTGGATGCGGCTCGCTTCCATGAGGTCGCGCAACTCGATTAAGGCATCGTCGTAGTTGCGGTTGCCGTAGACGACGATAGGAATGCCCATGGCCCCGTTTCCTTGGGTTTGGCGCACGTAAGAAAGCAAAAAGTTAGGCACTCGTCCGGCGTAGACAGGAATGCCGAAAATAACCAGCGTGTCAGGCGTAAAGGTTAACGGCTCTTGCCGTTCCTGAGGCAGTGTAAAACTCCGTTCTTTCCAAGGAATGCCTAAGGTGTGAGAAAGCTCCTGGGCAATAGTCGTACAGACGGTTTTGGTCGTCTTCGTCGGACTGAAGTAGGCGACCGTAATGTGTGTGCATCTTGTCATGCAAATCACTCCTTTATAATGGAAATATAAGTCCTGCTGATTGTACTAAAAAGTACATACTTACATATAGTATACCATATTATAAGGAGTATATATACAAAAAAGAGGCTTCCCAAAGGAAACCTCTTTGCATTGGTCGGAACGGCGAGATTTGAACTCGCGACCTCTTCCACCCCAAGGAAGCGCGCTACCAAGCTGCGCCACGTCCCGTCGACGACATGGAATATTTTAGCACAATTAAATACTTATTGTCAATAGATAAATTTTATATTCATATATTTGTATAATGGGAAAATGTGGGTAATACATGCTTAAAACAACCTATAGTTATTTTGCTAATAAAAAGAGAAGAATAAAGATGTAAAATAACAAATATTTAATCACAAAGAAAAGGAGCATAATACATACATACAACAAGAAACCACAAGTATACTACAAGGGTTCTACAGGAATACATAAAGACCACCTTTATATATTAGACCAGAAAGAATATACCACTCTATTTCTACAGCCGTAGACATGGGGTGCTTTTTGGTATACCATCTTTTTATACAGACACTGAAATATATATAAAATCCGTGAGGCCTTACCGTGCAACGATTCTCGACGGAATTACCCCCTTGCCTTTGCGTCTCGACCACAGACGACAGCAGAGAGACGACCATACAATAGGTATTTTCTTTTGATTGATGATTACCAACAGGACTAAGCAACGTAAGGACACAGCATGCACTACATATGGATACCGAGCGAGAAAGCGGAATACCTAGCCAGACACAACGAGATAGTAAGACTATTGATGTCTTGATGTATGCACTGTCTATAGCATGAAACACAAAGGGAAATCATTACGGTATTATTGTCTATCCTTGCCTTTGCTCTCGTATCGTTGTGAATGGCTCTATTCCTACATATGACTAAAAAGCATCAAAATATATGGGTGTCTAAACTTATAAATATTGACACCTATAATGAGAAGTAGTAAAATAGCGGTATCATGAGGTGTCAAAAGTAAGTGTCAAAACTACACCTTGAAATATCGTTTAGAATTGGGGGTATTCTCATTATGATTTATGGATACGCTAGAGTGTCAACAGTAGGACAGGAACGGAAGGGCAACAGCCTAGAAGACCAACAAAAGAAGCTTAAAGAAGCAGGGTGCGAAACAATCATTACGGAACAGTACACAGGAACGAAAGCACACCGCCCAAAATTTGATGGACTTATCAACAAGCTAAAAGACGGTGATACCTTAGTTGTAACGAAAATGGATAGGTTTGCCCGAAATGCTACAGACGCAAACGTTATTGCACAGGCATTGCTAAATAAAGGGATAACATTTAATATCCTAAACATGGGTATCATGAATAATACACCTATGGGAAAATTAATGAAAACAATGTTATTGGGGTTTGCTGAGTTTGAACGAGACATGATAGTACAAAGAACGCAAGAAGGAAAAGCTATTGCAAGACAGAAAGGAGGATATAGGGAAGGACGCAAGCCAATAGACAAGGCAAAGACAGACCATGCCGTAGAACTAATCAATAACGGACATACCTATAAAGAAGCGGTAAACCTTACAGGACTTTCTAAAAGCACTATTATTCGAGCTGTAAGACGCTATAGAGCAGAACAGCTGCAGCAGGACGCAAAGCAAGGTCAATAACGCCATAGAGACGCAAAGAGCCCACATACAGGGAATTATAATAGTCCTTGTGTGTGGCCTTTTTAATGTGTGTCTGTTTTCATCTGTTCCCGTTTTGTATTCCTGCTGTTTTCCACATGGAGAGAAAAAGATACAGGGGGTTGGTTCCACGAATTGAAGAGAGACGGAAGGAATAACTTAATGATACTTAATGTATACATAATGATACCTAAGGTTTATCCTTAATAGTTATTATAATAATTAATAATAAATAATACTTAAGGATACATAATGTATACTTTATATTATTATTAATTATTAATAATAAAGATAAACATTAAGTAATACCTTATGTATAACAAAAAGAAGACGTAATGTATATATATAGTTACTTATAGTATACATTACGTCTCCCATCGCTAAGCTGATTATACAAATTATTTTGACATTTGTCAAGTCTTTTATGATAATAATTAAAAATCATCCCTTTGTGTCTTAATCAAAGACCATGAGCAAAGGGGAATACATTCCGCATCATGTCGTCTATTTCATAGCCGACGAAAAGAATATAGAAGAGAATCCAAAGAGTATGGGAATAAGTAATAGTCCTGTACTCTATTTTTTTGTCTGAAATACATTCTATAATAGCCTGTAACATCATTTTATGTTGTACAGGTAAATCATATACCCCAACGAATTAACGCGGCTTAAAATGGCTTACAGAAGAAAACGACAGTAGCATAAGCCTAGGCCGTGGCGTTTGGCCTTTATAATAAAATGCA
>UQHB01000008.1 GCA_900540735.1 uncultured Megasphaera sp.
GGATTTGAAATGGAATCGTGGAGCAAGAGAAATTTGCTGATGGCTGGTCTGAATAAAACCCAGTATTTACCTAATGTTTGAACCATATTGATAATTGGTGAGAAACCATAAAAAATCAAGAAAAAGTCTAGTTTTTCACCTAAAAAGTTACACAAAAGTTACACGTTTTCGTTGTTAAGTATTTATTTTTACGGCCTATCTCCTATATATTACGATAAAATATTTACCCCCATGTATGTGATATTTATGCAATACTACATGGGGGGTTGTTTTATCTATTTCCTCTAGCGAATAACAGTTGTACTCGCATATCGTTAATCTTTTTGTTTAGTTGGTCTACCTTAGCTTGAAGTGTATGGACATCATTTGTAAGCGTGTATGTTTTATATATCTTTTCATCTATATCCTTTTTCATACAGTCTATAGTATTCAATAAATCGTCTACAGCGTCGTCCCTAAGATATAACACGCCTGTAGGTTGCTCAATAATCATTGGCATGTCTTTACGCTGAGCAGCACCAATAGAAGCCAAGTATCCATCCTTAAGTCGCAATGCTAGTGATTTGTCTGTAAATTTAGCTTTAATGTACGCACACGGATTTACCGCTGTGTTTTGGTCGTTCATCTGTTTCATCCTTTCGTTCACATCTTTGATATATCTAACAGTCCCGAAAAAACAAGAAGTCAATACATCCTTCTACCGCCAAAGCAAATAATAAGCACATCAATCCAGGCAAAAACCCTTTGGCAAAAAATACCGATAAGATACAGAACATGATTATGGTTTGTAGTGACGCTATAGAAATTATTGCGCACATCTTGCTTAGGTCTTTTTTATTTATATTATTGGGATTCATAATATCTCCTTTATTCTTAAAAAGCCGCTCAAACAGCGGCTTTTTTACTATCGTTCAACGTACACATCAAGATATTGTCTACCGAAATTAACAGCGTCGTCATAAGAAGACATGTACAAATCTAAATGGTCGGTATAACCGCCACCAAACCTGTCCATGACAACATAGCGTTGCCCATTCACGATAACCGTTGTCCCAATCGGTAAATCATCCGATGCAGCGAACCCTTCTTGAACCCACTCACCACTAGCTGTATACCCTTGGTCACAATATGCAGTGACTTCCACAGTACGCCATTCAGCGTGACAGACTAGAGGAGTAAGGAACACCAGTAAAGCTATTAGTATTCGAGTCATTTTAACCCCCTTTCTAGGTCTTGCAAAACCAAAAACTATATATTATTATCTTCTCAGAAAGAAGGTAATGTCATACCATTTGAGCGATTAGATTCTATGTCAGAATCATTACTAAAATACTTTTATGTAAAACGTCTTTCCACTTCCCAAGAGGCTACCGTTTATTTCGATGTTGACCCATTTGTGTTGAAAGGGTACTCAGAACTTCTATTAGACAAGAAACTCTTAAAAGATGGGGGTCCAGGAATGGAGAATAGTCGAGAGGTATATATGGGGCACCATTATGTGACTACAACCCAAGGAGATATTTATTTTAGCCAGTTAAAAAGAGCAAAAAGTGACAAGAGAAAGAGCATAATATGAAAAACCATTGTTACTATTATCCCTATCGTTATAGCTATAGCTCAAAACTGGGATAAACTTATTTGGTCATTGATACAACCAGTGCTACTAAATCTAGGGGATTTTCTTTATAAAATCTATACCCATAACTAAGTTCTTCTTTAATCTCATTCCATAACCACCATAATTTTATTCGTATCATTTATTTATGTACTTCATTAATGCAATCCAAATGGTGCATAATAAGCCTATTTCCAAACTCTGTAATAATTTGTAGCTGAGAACGATAGAGATAAGAAGGTAGCAAAGTCGTTCCCAATCCCATCCTTTAAACCATTCTTTTAATATTTCTTTCATAATTCCTCCTAAAACGGTGTATCAATAAGGGCATGTAATCCGCCGATAAGCTTCTTTAAAAACTTAATGTTTTCTTTTGTCTCCTGACCTGAGTTATAAGGAGAGGTTAAACAGGAGTTTAAGTAACAGATGTGATTATACAGATTGTAGCCTAGCGTTTTAGCTTCCTCTGGTGTCAGCGTAATCCGAATCACTGGCTTCGTAATGGTCTCAACTTCGTTTTCTTTAGCGACTAACATAGATGCCTCCTAGAAGCCCCATAACGCTAAGCTGTAGCCAATAATAACGCCAATTCCCCACAATAATGTATAACGTGTTAACCCTAACATGCTTTGTCCTCCTTTGGTATGTTGTTGATTTCTCCTAATGTTTTCCAACCAGTTAAGTTCGCTTTATTAGCGTCTAAGTATTTAACGAATCTCATTGGTTTATCCATGATTTCGTCTGGTTTAATATTGAATTCCCACCATTCGGCACCGTCACACTCTCCTTGACATATCCACCAATCATCACCTAAGATGATTAAATTTTGAGCAATTCTTTGAGAGCCATAGTCGCCGTCGTATTCTGTAACCTTAGCAACTATTTCAAAATTCTCTTTGATAATTTGGAACGCACCGCAGCCAATGGCTTCTACGTCGTCCCATGTTTTACCATTAAGCTCTAAACAGTAAATCGTTTCCTCCCATAAATTCATTCTGGCTTTACCTCAATGGCTTTCTCTGCCGCACAGGCAATAACCATGTTTTTACAGTCTTGAAACCCTTTCATATAAGCCAAACGAAAAATTGGCTGAATATTAGCGTCGCTATAATGCGACTGTAAGTAATTAACAATATCTAATAAATTCATTCCTTGTATACTCCTAATCTATAAAACATAACTCTTCTTTATCGAATAATTGTAATTGCCACATAGGGATAGCTCCTTTAGGGTAATCGATTTTTACGCTTATTTTATCGGTATCAGAAGCAAGGATTTCGCCTGTCATCCCAAAATATAATGATTTAGGGTTAATAACAGTAACCTTTCTACCCTTCAGAGGAATCATTAGCTTACCCTCTTAAGTTTCTGAACAGAATCCATAATAAAGCCTGTAGGTCTATTTTTTAACCCAAAGAGGTAAGGCTTGCCAACTTCGAGTTTTTTATATTGCTGTGCAAACATAGGGAAATTCATTGGCTTCTTGTCGTCCCTTTCTATATCGACAAACGCCATCTGTCGTCCTTTACGGTCAGTAATTTCTTTAAAGCGAGTGACGACACCTGCGAATACCGTCTTGTTGTTCACCAAAGACAAATCATATCCATCAAACGGATTTAAGAAGGTGAAACCAAAGACGGCCGTTTCTTCTGTCGCGTCATGGAACTTAGGGTCAACATGCCATTTCATTTGCGCAGACCGAATTTTATCTTGATATTCCTTGATGCGTTTTTGACACTGCTCAGGCTTATACTTCGTATTGGCTTCCCAACGCTTAATTGCATCGTGCCACTTATTGAGGTCTTTAAGGTGACGTTTGATACCATCAATAGAACCTACAAGCTTATTGCGTGGTATTTTGAAATAATCCAAGGCACCACCGCTAATGAGAGCCTTTAAGGTATTAGACGGGTACTGGTTCATAACCTTAAGTATGTCATCCTTTTTCATTGGGGCTTCAATTTTGCCAACGCCTTTGATGCAGTTGGTTCCAAGCTGAATCCCTGTACCGACAACTTTACACATCTGTTGTCCAAGTTCAGGGTACTTGATATTGACGCCCATGCGTTTAGCCGCTTTGATATACGTAGGGAATTCCTTGTCCTTGCATTTTTGATTCAAGAAGGAACACCAATACTGCATCGGGTAATGCGCTTTGAGGTACGCACTACGCCAAGCGGTGAGGCCATATGCTGCCGCGTGTGACTTATTAAATAGGTAAGAGGCAGAAGCAGCTACAACCTTGGTAAACTCATCAACGGCCTCTTCTGGCGTCCCTTTTTCTTTAGCCTTGGCTTTCATATCAGCGATACATGGAGCCATTTCTTCCTCGATTTTACGGCCAATGATGCGTCGAACGTTGTCTGCTTGCCCTAAGGAATAGCCACAAAGGACTCTGGCTCCTGCCATAACTTCTTCTTGGTAAATAAAGAGGCCATATGTGTCCTTTAACGCAGGCTTTAGCTCTTCTACAGGGTAATGAACAGCATGTTTCCCTGTACGACGCATGATGTACTCTTTGGTCGTCCCAGAGTCTAACGCACCCGGTCTAAAGAGAGCGTTCGTAACGATAACGTCATTGGCTTCCTCAGTATGCATTTCTTGGAGCGTTTCGGTAAAGCCTTGCGATTCACTCTGGAACACACCTTCTGTATGCCCTTGGCGTATCATTTGCGCCGTTTTTTCATCTCGGTCAGGGATAGCCATGTAATCTACGCCTGTTTCCTTAATGACTCTGTCAATGACATCCAAATGCTGGAGCCCTAATATATCAAGCTTTAAGAGCCCCATGGCTTCGCAATCATGGAATTCGTAGGCGACTACAAAGTCATATTCACCAGTCTTGGTGTTCTTTTGACGTTCAATCGTAGTGTAATTATTGATGTCATTAGGGCAAACAATAACCGCAGACGCATGGGTAGAGTAGTTGATGATGTGGCCAAGGAAATGCTCAGCGATGTCACAAACCTTCTTGTCAGAGATATTTTTCAGTGACTCTGGTTCATCATTTACGCTCTTACAAAGTGCATTCGTCGTTTCTTGGTCGTAATCCAATGCTTGGCACGCTCTACGGCACGCAGACTTAGCCTTGATGTAGCCAAAGGTGCGTACCTGATACACTTCACCATAGCGACTCTTAATATAATCAATAAGTTCACTACGACGAGACGTTTGTACGTCCGTATCAATCCTTAGTACCCTATGTTACCATAGGGAGTAGACTATCTCTTCACCTTGCCATTTCGGTTTAGGTGTCATGCACTTCGGACGGTAGCTCATCTTCCGCCCTACGCTCCTACGAGCTAGTCGTTACACTTTATTTCATACTTACCAACCTTGCGATATTTGTTTAAAGACGAGAAAGACATCCCTAATTCTGTTGCCGCATAGCGACAACACTCGTTAATGCTTTGAAAATCTTTAACTTTCACCCCATTGTAGAATAATGTACATCTTCTGAAATTCCTTACAGGCGACATTGTTGTGTAGGAATGTTCTAAATTTTCTTTGCGCGTTACCCAACGCAAGTTGGACACGTCGTTGTTTAAGATATTTTTATCAATATGGTCAACCTCAGGCTTGTTCATTGGGTTGGGTATAAACGTAAAAGCTACAACCCTATGAACTGGCGTGTGGTATATTTTCCCATTTCGGTACAATCTAGTATATAAATAAGGGGATGTTGTTGTTGGTCTTGTCTTTAAAAATGCTTCTTTGTTTAAAGAGTAAATATCGCCAGTGCGCGAGACCAAATAGGAGTTTTCATAACCCTTAACTGGTCTCATATCGCTTAAATCTGGTATAAGGAAGTCTCCTTTTGGTATAAAATCTTAGCACGGTGTTGTCCCATTAGGAGTTTCACCGTTAGCCTCCCTGTGAGGAAGACACCTGCAAGCAATGCAGTTCACATGAATTAACATCTGTTATTTCTAACAAACTCGACATAAATGTTTATCTGCGCTACTTGTACGTTCTGGGTTGGCAAAACGTTCAAACAGCAACTTATATTTCAATGGGTCAACTTTCGTTATTCCCATAAAGTAAGCCACGTCGCTACCGCAAACGGAACCACGACCCATCCCTGTGCGGATGCCTTTTCTGTTGCACCAATGGAGCATGTCGTCTACGATACACATATAATTCAAATAGTTTACCTTTCGGAGCATATCGATTTCGTATTTAATACGGTCGATGTGTTCCTTTTTGTTTGGCCACGTAGATACCTTCATAGCCTTGAATCCTTCGTTACAACGACGACGAATATAGGCCTCTGGGTCATCGCAGTAGTTTGGATAGTGCTGTCCGCCGAAAGGAATCTCTACGTTACATTTATCCACAACCTCTTGGATAGTCTCAAAGGTTTCTTCGATTTCCCCTTTAGTAAAACCGTGATAGGAAGTCATAAAATCCATTACCTCTTTCGTGTCCATTAAATGATACGTAGGCGTGGAGTAGTAGTCACTTTCATCGCCTAACAAGAGCCAATACCGATGATACGGAGCGTCTTCTTTGCGGACATAATGAGCATCCAAGGTAATGATACATTTATGACCATGAGTCCTAGCGAAGTCATAGACTTTGTGATTGTAGGTTTTCTGGTCTTCTGTCGAGTGCGGTTGTAATTCACAATACAGGTCATCCTTGAAGATGTCGTGCAGTTGATACATATCTTCCTTTGGCTCATCCTGTCGCATAACACCTGCGATACAAGCTGTAGAGCAGATGAGTCCTTCGTGGAACTCTGCAATGGCAGCCATGTCGATACGCGGCTTCTTATAGAAATGTTCATGAGCGTAGGTATCAAGCTTCATAAGGTTCTTATAGCCCGTCATATCTTTAGCTAGGAATAACATGTGATACAACGGCGATTCATTCAAGTTAATATCATGTACAAAGTACATTTCACAGCCAAGAATCGGCTTAAGCCCTTGCTTTTTGCATTCTTTATAAAATTGTATCAAGTCGCTACAGGTTCCATGATTGGTACATGCCAGAGCCGTATAGTTTAACTCCTTGGCACGTTTAGTCAAGTCATGAAGGGTAGCAAATCCATCATGAAGGCTTGCATCGGTGTGCTGATGGAGGTTGCATAAGAACTCCATTTAGTTCACCTTCTGGACAACTGGGTCGTCCTTACATTGCTCATTATAGATACGGAGCATTTCTTTGTCACCTTTTTCTGTATCCAAGATGACCAGTCCAATTAACATCTGTAGTGACGTGGATAACGTCAGCGACAAGCTGTCCTTTGGAAGGAGGCTAAGGATACGTTCGAAATCATGGATAGAAATTGCGATTTCTTTCGGTTCTCTCATGCGGCTTCACCTCCTAACAAGCGTCTAATGAAATATTCTTGCCCTTTCGGCGTAATGTATGTCCGAATATTGATTTGTGTCCGCGTCCCAATCTTATACGGCACTTCACGGACTTTAAAGAAGCCTTTTTCAATCCATTCTTGACGAGGCTGATTCTTTTCCTTACCTTCTTTGATTAAGAAGTCGTTTTCACGGAGCCACGCAAAGAAACGCGAACGTCCTGTCTGATAGCCATTCTGGCACAACACTTTAGCCATAGAGCCAACAGGAATGTCGTCATCACTTACACTAATGGCATTCGCAAGGGCAACCTTTGGTTTATCAGCTTCGATTTGCTTCAAGGCTTTGTCCTTTTCTTCTAAAGCGTGAGCGTATGCAATCAATGCATCGGGCAACGTCTTAGGAATGTCCGATACGAATGGATTCTTCAACTGTTCTTCCATTTGGTTGAATGCATTAATATACTTCATTTTCCATTCGAGAGCCTTAGCTCCTTTAAGGCCCATAACTAGAAGACTAAATCCGTCTCTAGTCATATAGTAAAGTGGATAACTTTGTCCATTTTGTTGGTTTGCTTCGAACGTTTTAAAGAATAAAGAGGGGGTGTCCCCACTTTTGGGGAGACCCTTTACGAGAGTCTCAATGTCTCTTAATACGTGGTCGTGACGCTTCCCAAATGTTTCAGCTATTACACGGCTTGAAGTCACTACTTGGTTATTATTTACTTGCACTAAATTCACTTCAATCATCCTTTCTACTCACATATGTCTGAATAACGTTATCGTTGACATATGTTGTACTGCATGGGCCGGTATCCTGAGCCAACGGAAAACTCACCCAAGACAGACGCATAAACGTCGTCTAGGTAAGTTGACAAGGCCGTACAACCGTCGCCCTTCGTCAAACGCTCCTCATCACTGCTTCATCGCCTAGAAACCGTCCCTAGGACTCCACAGCTACCCTGCTTTTCAGCACCAGTTTCTCCTATGCCCGACCTTTGTTGGATGTCGTCTCCCTAAGCCGAAACCATCGTAGAGCGTATACGTGGCTGTCCGTTGCCGTAATCGACTGCTCATGTTGTCTAATCAGGTGAGCTATCCTGCGGCTTTTGATAGTTCGGTGTTCCCTGAACCGAAGCACTATGTAGTTTTGCTGACAAGAAAAGAATACTCTGAATAAAAGAAAATGTCAAGGAAAATAGGAAATAAAAAAGAAAATTAGGAATATATTGACAAAAATAAGAAAGAATGTATAATGTGGTCATGTCCAAAAGGGCGGAAAATTTATTTGACAAAGGAGAATAAGGAATTGTTTACACCAATCGGGAAACTCTTGTTCGTTCGAATCAACGGAACCGAAGACACTTACAAAGACAAACCTACTGGTAAGTATTCGGGAACCATTGAGTTTGACGAAGAAGGGTACGAAAAGATGAAAGCAGACTTAACTAAGGTCTGGGAAGCGTCTAAAGAATACGAAGAGGTTAAAGACGAAGTAGAAGTCTTGAATCCATTCTTAGGCGTAAAAAAGAAGAAAGACAAAGAAGGTAACGTTCGTTACCTTTTGAAAGCGAAAGTGAATCGCTTCAAGAAAAATAAAGATGGCAGCGAAGGCCCCGAACGGACTATTAAAATCGTCAACGGCCTTAACGAAGCCCTCCCAGACAATACGGAAATCCCAAATGGCTCAGAAGGTCGCTTAATGTTCTATCCACGGCCTTATAAGATGTCGGCTATGAATTATGGCCTTAGTCTTGGTCTCCAGAAAATTCAGTTGATTAAAGCGGCTGAATACGGCGAAGACTTCCCTGTGGAAGAAAGCGAAGAAGAAGAGCCGTTCTAACAGCGGCTGTACAAGACCGTGAATTTTGGGGCTGTTTTTACAGTCCTGACTCGTGCCATAGAGGATTTCTTAATTTCACCTCCTTCCTAATTAAAAATAATATTTCTATGAACGTTTTGTAATCCAAAATACCTCCTCTATGGCAGAATTGAGGGCTGTAAATGACACCTAAAGAATTCCAAAAACTAGATATAAAAAAGAAAGCTCATCATCTGAGCCTCCTATACTTCAAAGGTAAATGCTTTTGTGGTCGCAGGCCTACGCCTGATTACTTTAAGTTACGGAACACATTCCTAAAGGCTCCTGAGGGAGACTTAACAGAAATGTATACGTACCTCTTGGATACCAAAGATAGGCCACCGCTGACGGAATTATGGAATTGTTGCAGGCTACACAACGAAGCAAAACTGCAAAGCCATGCCGTAAGTGACTACGAAAGGGCAGATGTTTATGAACTTTTGTAGAGAGCCAATGGCTATTCAGTGGCTTACTGAGGGCAACTCCATGTTCTTTCAGCAGTACACAGGGGTACTCACAGAAAAGGACTGTGAAAAACTTAAAAAGGACTTCAAGAAAAACGATGTCCATGCTTTTCATAGATTGTCATACAACGACTTTTCTAGGGCAGTCCTTTCTGTCTGGCCTCAAATTTTCATTATTTCATGGCAAGCGAACCCTGCAAAGAAACAGAAGGTGCAAGACAGATGCGTATGGCTCTTACGAAATCAAACACGGTGGTTCTATGTGAAGACCATACGGACAAAAGGGTTGGCCGCTTGGGTTCCCTTGCTTGGCAAGGTCTACGTCTTTGTAGACAAGCTAGGCAGTAAGCCCTCAGAGAGAGAAAAGAAGAGAAGGGAGAAAATCCAGAATGAAACTAAAAGTTGGCGACTTCGTGTCGTCAAAAAAGTTAAAAGGACGCGCTCTTGTAAGGGGAATTAAGGGCGAAGATATTCTCGTGGAATGCGAAAAACGAGAAGATGGACTTTTCCAATTATGCCCATCTATGGGAGTACAGGCGTTACAACGATGTGCTCGCCTGCGTTGGTGTAAACGGAAAGACTTAGACGTTACCACCCAGAAACCAGAAATTAGGGGAAAGCGATGATTACACTTGGTTCTCTCTTTAATGGTATCGGAGGTTGGCTCATCGCGGCCAAACGTGCAGGTATCAAGCCTATATGGTCAAGCGAAATCGAAAAAGTGCCACTCAAGGTTACAGCGGAGCATTTCCCCGACGTAGCGCAAGTAGGAGACATTACGAATATCACTGGCTATAATTTAAAGCCTGTCGATATTATTACGTTAGGCTCGCCCTGTCAGAACCTTTCCGTTGTAGGGGATAGGAAGGGGCTCGAAGGAGAGCGTTCAAGTCTCTTTTTCGAAGCAAGCAGAATTATACATGAAATGAGGGAGAAAACAGGTGGTAAATACCCAAAATACGTCGTCTGGGAAAACGTCGTTGGTGCGTTTTCGTCCAATAAAGGGATGGATTTTAGAGCTGTCATCGAGTCGCTCACAACGGCCAGTATTCCAACACCTGAACTTAAATGGGCAAAAGCGGGAATGGTTGAATGCGAAAGCGGTACGCTCGGATGGCGAACACTGGACGCCCAATATTGGGGAGTCCCCCAGCATCGCGAAAGAATCTTCCTTGTCAACCATTTTGGAACAGGAGGGGGTATTGATGAAATATTATTTAAGCCCCAGAGCATGCCAAGGTATTCTCAGACGAGCCAAGAAGGCAAACAAAATGCTGCCAGAAGGACTTGTGGAAATTCTCAAGAGGCAGTCATCTTAAACGACCAAGGTGGAGCTAAAACGGAAGTAACAAAAGGGAAAGTAAATTGCCTAACTGCTCATATATATAAAGGCGCGCCTATTACATCCGATAAAATCCCTGTTCTAGACTGTACGCAACGTAGAGATGTTGTAAGGGTTTACGAGGGAATGTCGCCTACTCTCAACGCATTTATGGGAACTGGTGGCGGCAACGTGCCTTTGGTAAAGTCCTATTGTGTCTCAGGTAATACTTGCGACCACAAAACGAATCAACATGGCACTGGTGTAAAAACAAATTGTTCTTTTGCGCTTAATACGATTGACCGTCATGCAGTCGCTAATAAAAACATAAAGCTTCGGCGGTTGACCCCACTTGAGTGTGAACGACTCCAAGGGCTTCCTGATAACTGGACAGCCGTTGAGGGAGCAAGTGATTCCGTTCGTTATAAAGCGATTGGAAACGGCATGGCTCAGCCTTGTGCGGATTTTATTATTAGCCGTATTGCTCAATTTATGAGAAAGGGTGATGTATGTGACTAATCAAGATGAAATGGTAACGATTCCTGTGAAGGAATATGAGGAATTAATTAACAACGACAAACGCTTAGATAGCCTTATCTCTTGTGGTGTTGATAATTGGGCAGGTTGGGATGATGCTTGCCAATATTGCAAAGAAGAGTACCAACTACGTTTAATGGATGTTTATAAATGAATGTTGTAGGTGCTTTACTTTATAAAGTAGATTTAGTTGACTTAGTCAACAAATATACTGACCTAAAAGAAGACCGTAACGGAGTCTTCCGTGGAAAATGTCCTATTCACCATGGGGACAATCCTACATCTTTTGCGGTATATCCCGATGGTACATATTACTGTTTCGCTTGTCATTCCTTTGGCAATGCAATTCAGTTCTACAGTGAAGTCACTGGGTATCCATTCTACCAAGCAGTAGAACAGCTTTGTGAAGAGTATGAGGTTTCTACAGATGATAAGTTGTATCAAAGGCAACGTAGCATCGTTGGTAAAAATACGCAAATAGCTGCACATATGCAACGCCATGCAGGAAAACTATACGATTACTTGACGAAAAGTAGACATTTTACACCAGAGACCATACAAGAATTTCGTCTAGGGTATACCAAAGGTGGGTTCCTGGGTGAATCTTCTGGACTGGTTATTCCACTCCAAGATATATATGGACGTATCGTAGGCTTTACCAAGCGTCGATTAGACGAAGGAAGGCCTAAATATCGCAATACGGCAGACAATGATGTGTTTAAAAAGGGTGAAATTCTGTACAACTATCATCGTGCTGTTAAGCGAATCAAAGATACGAATACGCTTCATGTCGTAGAAGGGAACATGGATGTCATCTCAGCACATCAACAAGGATTGGCTTGCGTAGGCTACATGGGAAGCAAACCAACGAAACAACAGCTGTTGTTATTAGCGGATTTGCAGAAACGCTTCCCTGATTTGACCATTATTTTGTCCGTTGATAACCCCGCGATTGACGCAGAAGGGAAACGCTCATTACCTCGCATTCGCCAAGACATTTTGAAATATGCGCCTGACTTAAATGTTAGGTGCCCTGTCTTCCCGAAAGGAGAAGCTTATGCCTAATATTGGGGATATCATTATTACAAATAAATTTATAGCTTTCATCGTTAAAGGTAAGCGGCTTAATAAAAACGAAGACCTCATTTTTGATACGATGACGATTGGAAAGCGTCCGCAACAACGAGTAGTTGAAAGCAAAGACGTCCGGTATATCATCCACGCTAAACGCTGGGAGGGATTCTTATAAAAATCATAAAAACGCTCATTGGTGGCGTACTGATTATTGGGGTTTTCGCTATTTTTGTCATTAAAGCACTTATTGCGTTTGCCTTAGCTTATGGTTTTAGATGGGCTACAGGGGCAGACCTTAGCAATAGTGTCGTCAATTTTGGTGGCTTTATTATGACCTTATGCTTGAACTTCGGGAGTCATAAAAAGGATTGAGGAAGCTCGCTTCTATTCAGGTCATCAAAGACCACAAGCCTATCCCTAATGCGGATAGAATAGAAACGGCAACTATCATTGATGACAATGGCTTTGGAGGTATGGTTGGCAATCGGGTTAGTTTCAAAGCGATTAACCCTGAGTTTTTACTGAAATGGAAGCTGTAGGAGGCCTATATGATTGACTGGAAACGAGTCGCTATTGGTAGCGCAGAAGTGTTACTCAATGCGTTACTGATGTGGCTGATTTTGATTGGTGTTGTTTTTATCTGTAATTTCCCTCATGGCATAGAGGCTGCGACACTTCTTACGGTTGCATTTAGTACCAATGATTTATTACGAAAGGACGTAACAAGGCGTGGAAGGTAGAATTGAAAGCAATTTTAAAGGTTTCATTAACGGTGTTCTGTTCCGTAATGAAAATGCATATTTTATGGTCGGCAACATCCTTTCTTGCTACGAAGATGTATTCGGTCAATATGATAACGCTGAGATTGTTCGCATCTTGCTTACCGCTTACGAAACGTATGCGAATCAAGGTAAGGACGTAAATAAATTAGAAGAAGCCTGCATCAAAAATATCCAAGAGCGAACTGTTAAGTTCCTCCCTAGAGCGAAATCTATGGGTGGCCTAAACAAAGAGCTAGAGCGCATCAACAATCAGTATGAGACGGTTTAGCGTTGAATACCGCGTTGTTATCCATGTAGATGCCGAGGATGATGACGATGCAGTAGATAAGGCTTTGGAATTACTATATAGCTCGCCTGACCCTCATCATATTCTTTGGGATTCAGAAAATTGGGCGGTATGGGAGGATGAGATGGAATATTAGTATGCAAAGATTATAACGACCTGTTAAAAGCAGGGGTACATATTGGCTCTTTACCTACTATACCGCTTGACATTGCTGTCCTTGATTTGGAACTAAACGAGCTACCAGATAGAACCGCCGAATACAAGAAAGCGGCAGCCTTCTGTAAGACCGTTAAGGATAAGCTCGTAAAATCTGATATTGCAGATGAGTTAGCTGTTCGTTGGGGCAAGCCTTTAGAAGAAGTCAAGGAATATCTCTCTATTGACCGCCAGACGGTGGATGAAATCTCGTCCCTTGCAAGCGGCGTAGATGACTCCTTTGAGGCTTTCAAAGATTATCTTACAAGCGGTTCCACAGGGCTTGGATTTAAGTCTATTGATGAATCTCTAGGCGGTATTAAGGATACGGATGTGATTGGTCTTGGTGCGTATAGCGGTAACGGTAAGTCCTTCATTGCGGCAAAGATTGCGGCATATCGATTAGTTCGAGAAAAGAATAACGTCTTGATTTTTACTATGGAAATGCCGAAAGGCCAGTTCATGCAAACGATTCTGCAAGAGCTGTTCCATATGAACAAAGCGAAACTCCTAGAGTATCTTGAGACAGACGAAGGGGCTGACCTGTACGCTCAAGTCAAGGAAAAGCTTGGGAACCGATTGCGCTTCGTGGATGATGGCGATATGAACATGGACAAAATCGCAAAGGTAACGGAAGCATTGAATCAAAGCGGTTTCCGTGTGGATTTCGTCATTGTTGACCATTTTCAGCTGTTACGTGGCGTTAGTGATTTCGGCGTGTATGAAAGCGAAGCTCACAAGATGAAGTTCTTTACGAATAAATACCATTGTCCATTGCTGATGCTCACACAGCTAAACGATGGTGCCTTACAAACGGATTCCAAGAAGTTTCGTCCGCCAGTCAATAAGGACATTAAGGGACCAAATAGCTTTATTTCAGCGTGCGACATTATGTTGCTCGTTTGGCGGCCTGCGCTAGTGGATTCGTCTATGGATTCTATTAGCCGTGAGGAAGCCAAGAATGATACGTATTTTAAAATCAGTAAGAGCCGTCGTGAAATGGATGGGCCGTTGCTGTTTAAATATAAATACAACAAAGAGGACTACTCGTTACAAGAAGTCCCATTATCGGAGGTGCCATAGGTAATTCATGATTAAAAATTTTAAATGTCCTAATGGCGAGACTGTCACGGTAGACCAATGCTTATATGGATGCGACTATCCGTGCTTGGCTCCATCGACACGCATTTTTGCTTCTAAAACTCGTTCATGGGACGGCAAAACATTTTCTGTAACACAGTTGATTCAACCAACGCTGCTCTCTTATTTGAAGCTAACAGCCCCTGAAACGATTGCGCCAATGGATTGCTTACAAGCAGGTATGGGGACTGCCGCCCATGCGTTACTTGAAGGATGTATGCCATGGAATTGCATTGGGGAATTTCGCATGGTGGATGATACAGGGCGAGTTACTGGGCAACCAGACTTGATAGATTTGAAGCATCGGGTTTTATACGACTACAAATTCGTCTCGGCCTATTCTTTAGCTATGATGCTTGGTTATGAACGTAAAGGTTACTACCATGAGTTCAAACGAGGCAAACGCAAAGGGCAAAAGGAATGGCGATACAAGCTGAAACCCGGTGGCAGACCTGATTACCACGGATACGATAAACAGCAGAATATGTACCGTATCCTACTAAAACAAAATGGTATACAAACTGACAAAATGATTCTGCAAGCGATGGCAAAAGAGCCTGACAGCCAATTAAAACAACTAGGTCTTGACCGACGTGCATATCTCATTGAAATCCCTAAATATGACGACGATAAAATGCTCGCATGGTTCTATGACCGCTATGACAAACTGATGACCGCTATGCAAACAAAAACGCTTCCTCCTAAGTGCGAAGAAACGTGGGATGGCCGTCGTTGTGAAAGTTACTGTAGCGTCAATATGCATTGCCCATATTACAAGGAGGAACACAAATGACCGTAAAAGAACTGCTTGATATTTTGAAAGAAGTCCCAACGTCAACGGACATCATTTTTACAGATAGCGATGGAGATAGCGTTGTCCCTCAAATCAGTAAAGTGTTGTACGAAAAGGAACCGCAAATAGTTACTCCTTACGTAAGAATCTCCCTTTTATGGGACTAATCAATAGAAAAGAGAGGGTCAAAATGGTAGTTGTGAATTTATTTGGTGCGCCATGTAGCGGTAAATCGGCAACGATGGCACGCTTATTTAGCGCAATGAAAGCTGCTGGATTCAACGTAGAAATGGCACCAGAAGTCGTTAAAGATGCCGTTTATTCTAATGACAAGTACATCCTGCGCGACCAACTGTTGTCGTTTGCGTTACAACGAAAGAAACTAAAGCAAATGGAAGGTAAAGTAGACTATGTCATTACGGATGCACCATTGTTGCTTAGTCTTATCTATGGCGAAAAACAAGCGGCTCCTTTCTACGACTTAGTGTTAAAAGAGTTCTATTCTTTTGATAACGTCAATTTCTTCCTTAATTGCGATTTTCCGTATGAACAAACAGGTCGCATTGAGGACGAAGCAGAAGCAGTCGTGATTAAACAAGACATTGACTATTTACTGTATGTCTACAATATTCCACACACTAAAATCTTGAAATTAGAATCATCTGTGTTTATTGATATGTTGCGTACTATTGTTAATCACGAACCGCCTAAAAGTAACGCAGAAGGGTTAGTTGCATGCTCTTAGTCGGCAAAGCAGGGGCAGGGAAAGATACCTTTGCAGCGATGTTCCCGAAGTTGAGACGATTTGCTTTTGGGGACGAAGTACGTAAAATCGTTAGTTTAGCGCAGATTGATGGCTCTGGCGTAGCCTTGGATTATATCGTAGGTCGTTTGGGTATGATGGATTCGCGTATGATTCTGCTCCTGAAATATGCCGAGAAAAGTAATGCTACAAGAAAGAAGCGTACAGTTCTCCAAGTGGTAGGACAAGGGTTTCGTGATATTGACCCAGATTTTTGGATTAAGCTCCTTAAAGCCGACATTCACGACGCAGGAGAGCCTCCATATATCATCACAGATTGCCGTTATCGAAACGAATTTGAAGCCTTCCCAAATGACGTTTCCGTCTATGTGTATGCTTCTCGAAAGACTCGCATTAAACGCCTGACGCGTCGTGATGGATTCGTTACGTATAAACAGCTGAACCATCCAAGTGAAAAGGAAATCAACACGTTTTGCGATTTATGCACCTATAAGGTAAATAATACGTGGTTATCTTTGCGAGAATTGCGTCAGAAAGCGGAGGCGATTGCAAAGCGTGAAGCGTAAAAGTAACGGACATGTCCCAAACTGGAACAAGATTCGCCAATATGTCCAAGAGCGTGACAAATGGTGTGTCCTTTGCGGAGAAAAAGGTGAGGAAATCCATCATGTCGTTTATAAAAATGACGGTGGTTCCGATACGCCAGACAATTTAGTTCTCCTTTGCAAAGACTGTCATAAGGCTATCCACGACGATGCGCCAAACGAGGCTATGCGATATAAAGGCATTATAAGCGAGAAACAAGCCAAGGAATATCTTCAAAGATATATCAAAGGCGAATTGTGGGGTGAATCGCATGGTTGACCACCACAAAATAGGCAGAGCGTCACGCAATAAAGGGAAGCGAGGAGAGAGGGAGTTTGCTTCTATTTGTAGAGAATATGGCTTTTTAAAAGCAAGGAGAATGAGCCAATATTGCGGTTCCACGGGTGACGCTGGGGATGTGGAAGGATTGCCGCATATCCACGTAGAGTGCAAATTCGTAGAGAACCTAAATCTACGTAAGGCAATGGAGCAATCGACTAACGATGCTACTGCAAATGGCAACGGTGACGTTCCTATCGTGGCACATAAAAAGAGCCGTCAACCATGGCTCGTAACGATGTATTTGGAGGACTGGTTTGGATTCTACAGAGATTGGCTTAAGGAGAAGAAAGATGCTCAAATTTGAGGCAGCAAATCGATTCCGTGAAATCCATACGCTAGCGAGTGACTTAGCAAAGGTGTCTGGTTCATGGGATGGATTAAAATTTGAAAGCCGTCTGCATACCGTAGAGGAATTGACAGCGGCAATTCAAGATAAAATTCAATGGCTAAAGGAGAATAAGCAATGAAATTTCTAGTACATTTATCAGATGGTTCACAAGGGTATTACACGCCAGATTGTGCGGTGACGCTTGAACAAGTCGTTCAGGAAATCGCTCAGTTTGATTATATCTTCTTGGCAGATAATGAAGGTCATGAAGCGATTGCCTTGGTGTCGCAGGTGGTTAGCGTTGAAGCTTAAGAAAGCGTTTACCTTAGCAGTTGCCGCTTTTATGGCTGTAAGTTTCGCTGTTACTGCGCCTGTGCTTGCCAAAGGCGGTGGCGGCCATGCTTCCTCTGGTGGTGGCGGCCATGCTTCCTCTGGTGGTGGCGCAAGGGCAGCTACTAGTTCTGTAAGCCGTAGCAGTGGTGGTTCTTTTGGGGCGGTAAAAGCGGCTCCTGCCACATCTCGTAGCGGTGGTTCCTTTAGTGCTACGCCAACGAAAACACCTTCGTCTATTGGTGGATTCTTTGGCTCGCCCTCCAAGGCAACACCGAGTAGAAGCGGAGGCAACTTTAATAGTACGCCTGCTTCTTCGAGTCGTAGCGGTGGCGGCTACTTCAATAGTAACCGTCCTAGTAGTTACGCCAATGTAAATCATTATTATGGCAACTATGGCAGTGGCTTTAGCGGATTCATGGGTGGCTTTATGGGCGGCATGACGGCAGGCTCACTGATGCATCCTTGGGGCATGTATTACCCGATGGCAGGTGGCTACGGCTACACTGCTGCACCACTGAGTTACATGACTTTGTATTTAATCATTGACTTGATTGCATTTATTATTGTTTGCGTAGTGGTCTATAAACTCTACAAATATTGGAAACAGAGAAGAGAAAATGGGCGGAAACTTGATTAAAGCAGAACGAGAAAAATTGCGTAAAAAGAAAAAAATTAAACCAAAAATCTCGTCTTACTAACAGTTCGGGCTATGCACAGACTATTTATGACGACGATGATGGGTTTTTGACAGGTGTTGCTGTTGGAACATTTATGAACTCCTCTTATGATTACAGTTCGTCAGACAGCTACGATTCTTCTGACGACTCTAGCTGGGATAGCGATGGGAGTGATTGGTAATGGCAACAGTGAAGCGGATTGAAATTAAGTTTAAAAAACTTCGTCCTGATGCGAAACCGCCAGTAAGTAGTGAAGGTAACGCAGGTTGGGACTTCTACGCACCAGAAGATACTACTGTTCATGCTCGTCAAGCAGGGCGGTCTGTTGGTACTGGTATTGCCTTAGAGATTCCAGAAGGGTACTATATGGAACTCTTTATGCGGAGTTCTTATGGTAAAAAGACTGGCCTTCGCTTAAGTAATCAGGTGGGTGTTATTGATAGAAACTACCGAGGCGAAATCATAGCCCTCTTTGACAACATTGGGAACAGCGATTATACCATCAAGAAAGGTGAACGATTCGTCCAAGGTATTATCAAGAAAGACGTGCCAGTCGTCTTTAAAGAAGCACAGACGTTAAGTGAGACGAACCGTGGTGTAGGCGGTTTTGGTAGTACAGGTAAATAGGAGGAGACATTATGAAATTCAAGCATTTCGTTAACGAGGAGAAGAAGGTTGTTGTTTGCAAGTTAGATAATGAGGGCACTGGATACACCAAGATGAGTGTTGGCATTGGGTATATTCGGAACATTTTGAAAAAACAGCCAATGCCAACCTGTTTAAAGGACATTATCGATGACCTTCTCTGCGATAATTCTCTTTATAAAATCAAAGACGCTCTTCCACGTGATGAACAGTTAGTTGGCATCGCTAGATGTGGCGAGTAAGACAAATTTGATGTTCAGAAAGGGAAAGACATCGCTCGTATGCGTCTTGAAGCCAAGTTTATGAATCAAGCACTAAATATCCTCTCGGGCCTTGATTGATGATGCCACAAAACTTGGTTATAAAGTTTGCGACAACATTGCAACGAACCTAAAGAAAACTTCTGCGTTGACAGAGCAGGATGAAATCAATAGAGTTTTTGACTAAAACGATAGGAGCATGCACATTGAAAATCATTAAACGTAACGGTAAAACGGAAACGTTCCAGAAACAGAAAATCGTAAACGCTATTTTAAAGGCTATGAATAGTCCGAGTGGCGTTTACATCAAAGGGCAAGCCGAAAAGATTGCCAACAATATCGAACAGGATGCCATTCGTGCTTACGAAAAGAGACCGCAGAACATCCCAACGGTACAGCAAATCGAAACTGCTGTGTTCTATCAACTCGCAGCGGAACAGAATACCGCAACGGCTAAAGCGTATGAAGCATATCGGTCAATTCATGAGTATAAACGGCAGGAAAACACGTCGGATGAAAATATCTTGGCTCTTATTGGTGGCACCAATGAAGATTTACGAGATGAAAACTCTAATAAAAACTCTGCGGTTCTTTCTACGCAACGTGATTTAATCGCAGGAGAAGTATCCAAGGATATTGCGTATCGCAAATTACTTCCAGAAGACTTGGTGGAAGCGGATAAAAACTGCGCTATCCATATTCATGATTTGGACTATATTATGCAAGGTGGTATGAGCAACTGCTGTCTCATTAACCTTAAGGATATGCTTGATAATGGCACGGTTATTAATAAGTGCATGGTAGAAACGCCAAAGAGTTTCCATACAGCTTGCACGATTACGACGCAAATTATTGCTCAGGTTGCATCTAGCCAATATGGTGGGCAAGCTATTAACGGCATTGACCGTATCCTGGCTCCGTACGTACGTAAATCCTTTGAACGGAATTTAGAATTTCTTGTAAATGATAGCGACGTAGACCATAAGTATGGAGTCCCATATAAGGAATGTGAAAAACTTGCGTGGGATTTAACGAAGCGTGAAATCCGTGATGGGGTTCAGACTATTCAATACCAGCTTAACACGTTGCAAACAACCAACGGCCAGTCCCCCTTCGTTACTTTGGCGTTACATTTTGAACCAGACTATGAATATGCGAAGGAAGCCGCAATGGTTTGCAAAGAAATTTTAAAACAGCGTATTCAAGGGGTGAAAAATGAGCAAGGTGTTGTCATAACCCCGGTATTTCCAAAATTAATCTACGTTCTCGATGAACACAATATTCACGAAGACAGCCCGTATTATTACTTAACAAAATTAGCTGCAGAATGTACAACTAAACGGATGTACCCTGACTACGTTTCGGCAAAGAAGATGCGCGAAACACATGATGGGCAAGTTTATTCGCCGATGGGATGCTATGTTGGGGATGCTATTGTTACATACCAAACAGAAAATGAAACGAGAAATGAATCGCTTGAACGAGCATGGAATAATCTCAAATATAAATATCAGGCAATTAAAAACGAAGACGGCGAAGAAATCCTTTGTGCTGACGAAAAGATTTCTAGTCAAGGGAAACTAGTTCCTATGAGCCGTATCATTCGTAAAAAAGCTCATGATTGGTTACGTTTTACTTTTAGCGGTGGGCGAACAGCAACTGTAACACTTGACCACATTTTCCGCCTCACAGATGGTAGAGATGTGTTAGCGAAAGATATGACCGTTGGTGATAAAGTCGATTTCGCGCCTGCTACGGTAGACTTGCCTTCTAGAAGTATTGACACCTATTTAGCTTGGCTCATTGGCGTAATGGTTTGTGATGGCAGTTATCGGAACCATGTATTTGTCTCTTTAGGGCAAGATAAAGAAGATATTATCGAAAGAACCTCAAAACTCCTTTCAGATTTCTTCAACTATCCTGTCAAAATCATTGATAAAAGCAAATACGGAATGAAGTACAACTATAAAGAAGTGTCTTTAGATAAAGGCCCGTCTAATAAAGCTGACGAAGCTGTTACCTTTTTCTCCTCTATTTTCGGAGGAGTAAAGAAAACAGACCGTCAACTCCCTGCTGACTTCTTATTGTGGCCGAGAGAAGCGAGAATGTCTCTCTTGGCAGGTATTGTAGATGCTGACGGATATATTAGCAAAAGCTCTGGCTGTGTAGAGATTGGTAGTACTAATAAAGCTTTAGCTCATCAAGAAATGGTTTTAGCTGAATCTCTTGGATTTGACACATCGGTTTATTTAAACCGCTATGATTCAAAAGATAAAAATAAAATTCGCTATCAAGTATCTTTTATTCCTAACGAAGACCTCGTGAATGCCATGGCTTCCCAAAAGAAGATTAATAATGTTGGTGAGTATCGAGAAAAATGTGCAGAAAAAGGCGTTATTACCAAGATTGAACCATTACAGTTTGACGCTTGGGCTTATGACGTGACTACAGAAAATGAATTGTTTGACGTAGACGGAATTGTATCTCATAATTGCCGTTCATTCCTTACCCTTTGGAAAGACGAAAACGGAGAATATAAGTTTGACGGTCGCTTCAATATGGGTGTCGTGAGCTTGAATCTTCCGCAGATTGCTATTATCGCAAAGGGAGACCAAAAGAAATTCGATGAGCTTTTGCAGAAACGCTTACTCCTCGTTAAAAAAGCATTGCTGTTCCGTTACAATGCTATGATGGGGAATACAAGCGACATTGCACCTATTCTTTGGCAAAATGGTGCCTATGCACGATTGAAACCAGGGGAAAAGATTGATAAGTACCTCCAAAACGGATACTCTACGCTGTCCATTGGTTATATTGGTTTATACGAAGCATGCTATTTAATGCTTGGCGAAAGCAACACAACTCCTAAGGGGTATAAATGGGCACTAGAAACATTACAGAAGCTTCGTGATGCTGCCGATAAATGGAAATCAGAAACTGGTTTGGGTTTTTCATTATATGGTAGCCCATCCGAAAGTCTATGCTATAAGTTCTGCAAAAAAGACAAGGAACTTTTCGGTGAAATCAAAAACGTAACAGATAAGGGGTGGTATACCAATAGCTATCATGTTGATGTCCGTGAACCGATTGATTGGGACAAAAAGTGGGAACTCGAAGCCCCATTCCAAAAAATTAGCTCAGGCGGCAACATTAGCTATGTTGAAGTACCAGACATGAAACCTAATCCCGAAGCAGTATTATCTATGATGAAATTCCTCTACGACCATATTCAGTACGCTGAGTTTAACACCAAACTTGATTATTGCCATAAATGTGGCTACGACGGAGAAATGAAGGTCAATAAAGATGGAGAATGGGAGTGCCCTAAATGTGGCAATACAGACCGCAACTACTTGACCGTTACTAGACGTGTTTGCGGTTATTTAGGGAGTAATTTCTTTAACAAAGGTAAAACGGCTGAAATTAGTCAGCGCGTCATGCACATCTAGGAGGTATATATGGAAGATTGGCAAATTCGTTTATGCAACGAATATTTTGAACTCAATACAAGAATCATGAGCCTGCAACGAGTCCTCTACCATTACAAAAATGGTACGCTTCCGTTTAACCCTGTAGGTGGTATCGAATTGATGTCGAAGCAGTTGAAGACAATGAAAGCATATAGAGACTGCTTGGAAGAACGGGCAGCACTCGCAGATATTCCATTATAGGTGCGTGATAGTTTGAGATATGGACAAATTCGCAAATATGACATCGCCAATGGCCCCGGTATACGAACCACTGTGTTCGTTACTGGTTGCCGCAGGCATTGCAAAGGGTGCTTCAACCCTGAGTATCAAGATTTCAACGCAGGGAAAACACCAGATACTTCCTTCTTTTTAAAGCTGAGGGAATATCTGGAGAATCCTAGTGTTTCTGGTTTGACTCTCCTTGGTGGAGAGCCATTTGAGCCAGAAAATATATGCCTTTGCCTAAAATGTATTCTTCAAGCGGCACACGCGGGGAAGCCTGTATGGGTTTACTCTGGTTTTACCTTTGAAGAAATCATAAAAGACAAGGACAAGAAAACACTATTAGAATGCTGTGATGTATTAGTGGATGGCCCATTTGTGGAAGTGTTAAAAGACCCAAGCCTTCGCTTCCGTGGGTCATCTAACCAACGTATCGTAGATGTAAAGAAAAGTTTAAAAGTTGGTAAAGTTGTTTTATGGAAGGATGGCTTCTATGACGCTTAAAGAGAAAGTTGTAGCAGATGTTAGTGAGTTACTGAAAACTGACGAAGGTATTGCTTCGTTAGCGGTATTATTTGGACTGATTAATTGGCAAGCCTTTGACCATATTACAGGGGATTCTATTGAGACGATAAAAAGTAGATTAAACGAGGAGTTACCAGATGACTAACAGAGAATTTCTTGCTAAATCCATTTTGGACAAGTCTAATGATGACGTAACAGCCCTATGGATGTTTGTATTAAATTTCATAGATGTAGATATGGTTTTGACCTTTATCGACAAAGATAAATTCAACGAAGTTAAAGCAGGCTTAGACAAGGAGGTTAGCAAATGAATACATACGTTGTTGCAGAAAATGGTTTCCATGTGGAATATAACGACAATGGTATTACCGTGTTTGAAACGCAGGAAGACGCAGAACGCTACACTTTAACGAACGGTGGTGTGATGTATAAAGGGGAAGTAAATCCCCATGATGGACTGCCTGATTATGAAGCACCGATGCTTGCTCGTGGTATCGTTTGGCTCGACAAAGACCCTGCTAGCACCCATATCGACGAAGAAATCAACTTTGCGGAAACTGTCGACGAAGCGCAAAATGAAGAACTCATGGATAAGATTAACCAAGGTGCTATTGGTATCGCTGCGGCACCCATTATCGAAATCTCTGGCATTGAATTAACTACGGTAGCTTATCGAAGACCTAATGAAGACATATTTGCTTTCCGCAAACGTGTCTATGACGACATGACTAAGAAATACACACGGATGCGCTATGAACGTCCTGAATTAGACACAAGAGTCAGAAAGACGGCGTTACTTATCGATGACGAAGGTTAAAATTAAAAACGTAAGAAACCCGTCTGGTATAAGGGCGATTCGGAGAAAATGCATGGACTGCTCTGCTAACCAAACTGATGAGGTTAAGTTTTGTCCTGTTATGAAATGCCCTTTGTGGCCTTATCGTTTCGGAGTATATCCTGCTACATATATTGAAAATCATGAAAATGAAGTAAAGATTGTTAAATAAAGGAGATATAGATGAACACTTCATTAGATACCTGTTCTGTAACGTTTACTGGAAATATGATAAAAATTTATGACCACAAAACAGGTAAAGGGGTAGACCTTTCTAATAATGACCCTGCTGGGAAACTTATCTATAATGCAGTAGGTAAGCTTAAAAGGCAGTTTGCAGTTAATTGGGTAGGCGTTGGACGAGGTACACAAGTAGTCGTAAAAAGAAACCTTAACTTACCGTGGGAAACGGCATATTTTGCAGCATATCTCCCTAAAGGGATAAAGAAATATGCTGTGTTTGCAGCCGGAGATGATTTTTGCAAACCACAAGACTCATGTCGTGTTGTTTATGTTTCGCAAGCGTTATTAATTGACACTTCCGAAGAGGAGGATGCCGATGCTTAATATTCATAACGTACAAGTATACGGCTTGGAATCGGCTATGTGTTATTGCCGTTTACCGATGCTTCCTATTGATAAACCTGTACGATGCTTTGATGCGGAACCGATGGAAAAACGTGAAGGACGAGCTAAACGGCTCGCTTCTGTCCCTTCGGGAACAGGCCATGATAATTTCCTGAAAGGCGTTGTCGTCCAATTTACAGTTGACTTTACGATTAAGGCTTGGACACAAGCGGAACGATACCATTGGTTCGAATTTATCTCATCTATGTCTACGATGCACGCTTTAACCAAAAGTGACCTAAAGTTACTCTATAATGAGTATGTAGATAAGCAAATCGTAAAACGAATGGTAGAATTACAGGCAATCTATAAAGCAAATCCAAGTTTGGACAATTTATTGACACTCCTATATTCTAACCCATGTGGCATGAAATTGACGGCTGCTATGACCACAAATTACCAGCAGATTAAAACGATGGTGCAACAACGTCAAAACCATACGCTTCCAGAATGGCATGAATTTTGTGATTGGGCGAAGACGTTACCTTATTTTAATGATTGGTGTGTAAAAGGAGAAAAAGCGACATGAAGTATGATTGGGTAAAAATTGGAGACGCAATGTTTAGAATCGGTACATTTGGCTTCTGTGCAACGAACGTAACAGCGGTTGCATTGACGCCAAGTTGGGTCGGCGCATGTATGCTTGCCAGCCTCTTGGTTACTGGCCTTGGGCTTTATATTTGGGGGAAAGATTAGTACATGGATGTTATATATGTGATTCTCTCCGCGGTCTTTATTACTCTTACTGTGGCAATCGTTGTTACCTCTTGTAAGCTCTCCAAAACAGAAGAAGAGTTGGAACGACACCAAGAAGAGGTATGCAGACAACTGATGGAAGATTTAGAAACTATCCAGAAAGCAAAGGAGAACGAATGGTCATCCATTATTTCTTAGTTGAATTCGGAAATACAGGGGAACTGTATGATATTGGATGTATTGGCGATAAGGATACATTATTGCAATACTGGCAGAATTTAAGCCGTGATGTGCGCTATAAAGGGAGCGAAGACGTTACCAGACTTGAAGAAGAGCGAAAAATATATGCCGAAGAAATGGGACGTAATTATAAGCCAAAAAAGATTCGTCTCGGAAAAGAAATAAAAGGCGTAGGACAAATCGTGTCTTGTAAATTTTATTGTGACCGAGACCAATCCTTAGAGCATTCCCGATTTTTACCAAAGACAGATGAGAGGTATACATTTATTGAACCCATTAAAGCAAATTGAACGACGTGAACGATTCGAGGAATGGAAACAGCATGCGAAACAAAACCGAATCGTAAAGGCTTTAGTAGCGACGATACCACCATATGGAGCGTCGCCTCAACAGATCTTAGATAGGGAAGTGTACAGAAAAGAAGTTTCCAAGCTGATGGAACTGGTACAAAAAGAAACTGGTGACGATACGTATTATTTGCTGTACCGCAGATTTGTCCTTCATGAAAATCTACAGGCTATAGCTGATGATTTACAGGTGAATCGCTCGACCATACTTCGACGTATTCGCAAAGGCCAAGAAATATGCCTGCGAGTTGGCCAAGATAAATACGACGATGTATTAGATTTATTCACCTCTAAAGACCAGTTGCCGTCCCATTCCGGCTCTTCTATTCCTGCGTTCCCATTTGAGTTTATGATGAATAAACCATCCACCCCATACAAATATCGAGGACAAACCCGATACCACACCAAATGCCGCATTCCTGAATACTTACAAGACTCCTTCAAGAGTACCTGTAAGTGCTCACTATGTTTCAATGATTACGGATGCAATACTTGCAAAAGGAGAAAAGATAATTGATTGCAGAAATAACGATGAATCGCAATAGCGTAGAAGTAGAAGCTGATGGTAAATATGCGTATTTTGCCGACATCTCCGACATTCACTTAGGAGATAAATTCCATGACGGGAAGCGGTTGCGTAAATTTATTGATACCGTTCGAAGTATCCCTAATTTCTATGTTTTGATTGGCGGAGATTCTACCAATAATGCTTCTACACAGTCCAAGTCTAGCGTCTTTGACGAAGCGGCTCATGGTTCCGAACAGATTATACAATGCGTAGAGCTTTTGAAACCCATCAAGCATCGCATTGTGGGAATCCGTAGTGGTAATCATGGTTATAATCGCGCTATGAAATATAATCGGCTTATCCCAGAAGAAATCATTGCGCAATTCCTTGGTGTTCCTTTCTTGCAAGGCTGTGCGTCCGTATTTTTCAAAGTAGGCGATTACGTCTATACGATTGCTACATGGCATAACCAAAAGAATCCCAATAAGATGGAATGGCTGCACACTGACGTTACCTTTTATGAGCATCTGCACAAGAACGACATCCAACGCCAATTAGTCATGGAGCCAAACAAGTATGTCCATAAATGGATTGCCAAGGAGCATTGGGACATCCAATCTGGTGCATTCCTTGGATGGGGCGGCTATGCTGCCGAAAAAGGCTACCGCCCGATTCCCGAAGGCTGCCCAGTGATTCGCCTATGCGGCACCAAACGCGAAATCACTCCGTATTACGATATTTCGCAGATTTATTTTCCATAAAAATAAATCTGCGAAATTGGGACTAATGTTGAATCGTAAGAGGTATGTAGGTATATGCATAGCCTTTACGATTTCTTTTTAGGTGAATCTTTTGACAATTTATCAGTAATAAAAACAACAAACTCTGATTTACCGTCTGCGTTGGTCACTTTTTTAATATTTATCTTTTTCGATAAATGCTCGCTAGCTTTGTCAAATAACTCAGCAAGTTTTTGCTTTTCAATGTCTGAACTCTTTTCTATTAAGTTATAATCGCATATGATTTCAGCTTCATGACGAGTAATCTTTCCGTCAAATATCCTATTATCTGGATTATTATTGTAAAAATATTTATAGATAGCCGAGACAAAATCTTCTGGTTTCATTTGGTAAAATTCTTTGTCAGCACCTCTTTTCTTTATAGAAAAGAAATACTCATCTCCAATTTTCCCAGAGCTATGCGCAAAGTAATCTTCTGTTTCTTTTGGAAACTCGCTTATCCATGCATATGGTGTATCGCTAATATCTATATTACTTTTCATGATGGCGAAATAACGAGCGGCATCAAATGTTTTGCATCTTGCCAAATCGGAAGCTGTCAGACCTGAAGCAAACAGTTTTAAGATTAAACGCATAAACTTAGCTGATTGTTTCACGCTATCATATTTTATTTTCTTAAAGATAGATTTTTTCTCTTCACTAAAGTTTTCGTTACATTCCATAAATTCCACCTCGCTTTCCTAAAGTTTCGTTTTGGTTCCATAAAAGAGCCAATAAAATACCACTTTGATTGTAACATGTAGAAACTATATAGACAACAGAACGTTTATTCCCGTATGTATACGCAAAAGTATATCTACCTGAAATAATTAATTATCCTATATATAGAAGATAATAATATATGTATATAGTAGTAAATATTAAATATATATAGTATATATAGATTATACCTAAAATACATATATATAATATAAGAGTGCATATAAAGAGTAAGCAATCTGGTAATATGTCAAGCCTCTAAATGAATCAATTCCAAAAGAATTCCAGAAAAAGGGTGCACTTAATAAGACTTTCCCTTACGTGAAAGAAAAAAGAAAATATGTTCTGCAAATATTAGGCTTGGTCTACTCTGTCAGAAGAGTAGAGCAGGGAACGCCAATTTTGAGTCAACTCAACGCCTGCGTGCCCTTTAACGGCTCAAAACGGGACGACAACGCGACGCAAGGGCAACATACAGACGACAAAACGGCACACAAAGGACGACATGAGCGACGACAGAACGGCACACAAAGGACGAAACATAGGGGCCACATTAGGGCCACCCAGTACGATACGACGCAATAGCCAACATAAACGCCTTTATAAACGCCGTTTTAAGCGATTTTATTTTGCTCGTCCATATAATTTACACCTATAGGAAAATAACGTGCCTTAAAACGGCGTACAGAGCGATAACACAACAAAAAAGCTGCTCCAATACGTTTGTGAGCGCATCGGAGCAGCATAAAAGGGGGTGGCTATATAATTACATAGGTAACATAGACATAACGCTATAAAATGCATTGGGGACGTTGTAGATACATGAACGTATACGCCTATATAACGGCCTTTTACGTTGTCTAGATACAAAACCATTAATGGTAAAATAAAAAGGCCTTAAAACGGTAAAATAAACGTTGATATAATAGAGGGATTTATTACAAAAAAAAATAACCGCCCACTAGTAACGGTTATTTTTAATACCACTATGGGGGCTACAACCGTTTGCCAGTGTAGCACCTTTTTTGCATTTTAAGCATATCCTTTATATAAACCTATGTCAAGTAAAATAGGCATAAAAAAAAGAGCGTCCCTCATTGGGACGCTCATGTTAATCCTTTGCGTAAAAAATTATAAAGAGTAGCAAAGCGGCTAATAATGTGCCCATGGCGATTATTACACCGCCTTTGCTGCACGGCTATATAATTTATTATAATGTTTAAATATAGCCGTGTCTTTTAAGGCTTTATATATAACATCGTCGGCGGTGTCTCTAAATGAGTATGTTTGTAAAAAGACACTCCCGTAACAATTAAATGTTTTATAGCCTCTTTTTAGTCCCTTTGCGTCTGTCACGTAAGAAAAAAGCCTATTATCATAAGTATCTAAAAATACCATTGTAAAATGTTTATAATCATAACTTTGATAACATTTATTACAATGACTTACGATTAACTTTATTTTATTTATGCCTTTAAGGCGTGGAGCTCTATATATTGTAAACACCTTCTTTTTTAATCAATGTTAACCATTCACGCAATGCAACCTTAAAGCGTTGTACAGCATATTGACGAGAGCAAAAAGGATAGCAGCGTGTTAAATCGTCACAAGTAATATAAAACACGACCCTTTTACTTTTAACGCTCTTTACTTGCTTTATAACAATCGGGCGTTTTTTGCCGTTTACAATAATATTTATTTCTTATATAATTATTTCTTTCTTTTCAATTTTAATCATTTTTACCTCCTAAATAAAACATATAGTTATACATACGCGTATATCAAACACGCATAAAATCGGACAACATATATTTTTGCCTATATCGTACTATATAGCTGTTGCCGTCACGGTCAATATGGACACGGCACCAACGACGCGGCCCGTTATCCATAGAGACTAAAACTTTATCCTCTATGGTATTGTCAACGGCCCATATATTAAGGCCGCCGAACGCCGACACACTAAGGATAGCAATAGGTTTGTAATTATACATGATACTGCACCTCCTTTTTTACGACATTAAATACATACATGGTTTTATATTTGCCCTTGTATGTAAAATTGCAATAAAATTTGTCATACATTTTTAATTGCATAACATCTTGACTCTTAAAACGTGCAAATTGACAGTTATAGCCATCGGAAAAGCACATTTCATAGACGCCGTTACCGTTGGCGTCATTGCGTAACCACTTGACACCAAAAAAAGTACAATTTTCAAAATGGTACGTACCTTTCAAATTTTTCATTTTTTTGCCTCCTCCTTAAAGATAAATTTTTTCTAATTCTTTTTTGTACACGTCCTTAAAGTCGTGCGGCATTTCTTCTCGCAGCTCATTAAGGCGTGCAATATGTCCATTCCATTCATTTACAACCCCTTTAATCTTGTCTTTATAGTCTTTAAGGGTTTTTACCTTAAAGACTATTTGGTCCATATTATTATTTATAGACTCAATAACATTTGGTGCATTGAGCCTATACGTTTTACCATTTAATACAAAGGGTTTTTTTGTAGCACTTATAAAATGTACTACAGAGTCCCCGTACCATACCGACATACTTACTATAGGCTTTATATCGGTGTCTACTGCGCTAAAATCTATAGTATACGCGCGGTAATAACCCCTGTAATAAACAGGTTGGAAAATGGCGCATAATTCGTTTTTAAAATTTTTATTTACCATTTTCCCACCCCATTTTTCGACGACTTTTATAACGGCATCTTTTTTCCCTAGCATGTCATTATAAAAGTCTATTCTTTTATTTATTTGCACTTGATATTCTTTATCAAGTGCTTTTTGCTGCTGAATGCGTTCTTTTTCCCTTTTAGCGGCTTTCTTTTCCCTATAATCGGCCAATTCATCCGCCGTCAACAACCGTCTCCACGCTATGCGGTTAATAGTAGCGGTTAAAACAATATTTATTCTGTCTTCACTTGATAGCTTTTTAAAAATTTCCGCTCCTTCTTCAAAAGAGCTAATTTTTTTTACAAATTCTTCAAAATTTTTCATTTTTTTGCCTCCTAATTAATCGCCTATAGCCGCTAATAAAGCGACTACAAAAAAATAAATAAAAACGGCATATACGGTAAACTCAATGAGTGGGCAAATGGTGCCGTTCCATAAGCCATTATTGCGCGCGTGTTCGCGCTGCTGTTCTGTCATTTTCCTACACCTCTTTTATTCGATATGGCAGTTGTTTTCCTCCCATTTACCATCAATCTTAATGTAACCTCCTATTCTTACATCGTCACTTGCTATGGCAGCACTACGTATAATTTCAAATTTATCTGCTTTACTCCCATAAAAAAATAAGATTTTAGGAACCCCATAGCGATAAAATCCCTTTAGGGTTTTATATTGTGTTAAAAATATCGTTGTTACAGGATTCCCTTTACTATATAAGTCCACTTCTAATCTCATGTGATTACCTCCTGTGTACGCACAAAGTGCGTACAAATTATTTTAAAATTTTTTAGGGAATATATTTCATTCCCTTATCTTGTCTATATTATACACCCATTGTACATACATTTTTTTATGATATAATATCAAGCAAAGGCGGTGAAAATATGGACGATAAAAAGAACAAAACTAGCCGTATAAACTTTAGAATCGATAAAGACATAAAAGACGAATTTACCGACATTTTAAAACAAAACGGCGACAACATAAGCGGCTTTTTGACACGTACTATTGTAAAGTACGTGAACGCTCATAAAAAAGATAACGAATAGGGGAGCACCATGAACTACATAAAAAAGTTTTTAGACGACAACAACATAAAAATAAATGAGCCGTTTTACCTTGACGGGGTAAATGGAGCCTATTCTTTTGATGAAAAATATCATTTGCAATATGAGGGCGCGCGTTATTATGACATGACTTCTATATATTTATTAGCTAATATCTTGTCAGGTAAAAGGCGCGTTCTCAAAGATAAAAATAAACGTAAAAACATATGTGATTATTTAGAAATTAAAGAGGGAGAAAAATTCTTTATCTCTTTATATAATAGCGGAAACAGTGAGGGAATATATCAATACTCTAACCGTCAATTACTAGATTATGATAATCAACCTAGATATGACATGTTGGAGATGCTATTAAATGATACCCACACAATAATAAAAATGAAGAAAACTAAGGAATAAAGAAATTTTTATCAAGCGACGGAATAAAGAAATGTACTTGCGTTCCTATACCGTCGCTATACTCATCACAAGTATAGTTATTTCTAGGCATTGACGCGATTCCTTCATTTAAATTCTTTTCGAACCGTCTACGCCACGTGATAAAATCCTTTACGGCGGCGTATTCTTCTTGTGTTAAATTCATGTTTAATTTCATTTTACTTACCTCCTAATTAAATAATAGTGCTGTTGCACTATCTTTCTACGTTCTTATTATACCTCTATTTGCACTAAATAGCAAGCTTTTTAATTAAACTGCACTATATTTTATATAATTAATTGTAATGAAAAGGAATGCACTTGCACTATGGTAATACTTGATGTATAATACCACTAAAAGGAGTGATATCATGTTAAACAAGAAAGAGAAAACCATAGCAATTCAAATAAGGTTGCCAGAGTCGACAAAAAAGAAACTAGATATTATTTTGTCTAAAACTGGCGTAACACAATCAAACTTGTTACGGCTATATGTTGATAAATATATATCTACTCATCAAGATTTACTTGACGAGTAGAAAAGGCTATGACACCGTTTTCATAGCCTTGTAGCACGCCCTTGGAAAAGTCAACGTAACCGCCTGAAACCTTTTCAGCGTCTATTACGCTATCGTCACGGCCAGAAAAGGCAACGTAATAGACGGATGCTTTATTTCCCTCAATTACGTCCCCGTCTAAGACGCAATAGGCGGCCTTACACGCGAAAAAGGTCCCGCATTTTATTCACCTTCCTTTCTGTGTAGTGATGATGTCACTACAAAAATATTAAAAAATATATGGAAAGCTTTTTATATCTTCCCTTACCTTAATTACATTATACTACTATGTCACTACAATGTCAATAATAAAGACACAAAATATAACATTGCTATGACACTTTTTTTATGGTATAATCATAAAAAAAGTGGTGACGATATGGAAAATAAAGACAATAAAAACGCTTTTATCCAAATCAGGATAAAAAGGGACTTAAAAGCAGAATTTACGCATCTCTTAAAGCAAAACGGTGATGACGTAAGCGGCTTTCTTACGCGTACAATAGTAAAGTACGTAAATACGCATAAAGAAAACCAGTAAAGACGGCGCGAATTAACGCCGTCTTTTTTAGTCAATTATTATAGCGTTTTCGTACCCTTGTAATACATGGGTAGCAACGTCGTAATAACCGCCTGGCACCATTTCGGCGTCCACTACGCAAGCATTTATAAAGTTTACGTAGTAAACGGGTGCTATGTTGTCGTCAATAACATCGCCGTCTAAGACACAATAGGCGGCCTTACACGCGAAAAAGGTCCCGCATTAGTGATTGTCTCGCTATCAAAAGCATCACCGATGACGTAATAAATATTATCACCGGCAATTAAATTTTCCCACGCCGAATAATGATTTATTGGCGTGGTAGCGTTAATAAGGTCCCGCATTTTGTTCACCTCCTTAATTACCATGGTAATACGGTCGCCTTTTAGATATTGATGTAACTCTTACAGTTTTTAGCACTGTAAGTTGCTAGGAGTTTACCGCCTCCCACGTGTTGCCACTTCACAAACACATGGCAACTTGCGTCTAGTCTATTCTGTTTTGCGTGTATGAGCGTCACGCACGCGATTTCTTCCCGGTGCCTTCCCTCATACGCTATCACGTGATAGCGTAGGGGAATGACCCCGCCTATATTTATGTAGTAACAGGAAATATCCTGTTACATTTTATAAAATTTTTTAGGAAGTTCTTTTTTTATTCCCTTCCCTTACCTTGATTATATTATACTACAGGATTGACCCTGTGTCAACAGGAAAATACATGAAATGTCATGAAAAATACAAGAAATAAATAGACATATAAAGGATATTGCCTGTATTTACAATTACAAAAATCTATGCTATCATAATAAAAATGGAGGTAATTATTATGAGAGACAAAACGGATGTTGTAAAGTTGTGGAAAAAATGGCTTATTGACATAGACACACCAGAAACGGAAATAGCAAAGGAAGAGGGCGTAAAGCAGCAGACACTAAACGAAAAATTTAGAAAGGGAACTATACCATTACTTGTTTTTTGGAACATTTTAGAACGCCATGGCTATACAATCGATATTTGCAAAAAGGATAAATAGGGACGCTGCGCTATCGTATGAATGAATGTTCATATATAAGGGTAAAAGAAAAAAGGCCCCGTGATTGGAGCCCAAACTTATCTAATATATTTTTCCAGGAGACAAGAGGCCGTTTCAAAGTCGTCTTACATTTCTTCGTTAACCTCTATATACTCCATGTCGTCCCGTAAATCGGACAACATGGCGGTAATATTTGTTAACCTTTCTTGTAATTTTTTTTCGTCCATTTTACGCCTCCTAGTTTTTTAATCCATATTTTTTTATAAAGGCCTGTAATAAACGGCCTTCTTCTTTGTATGTGCTAGTGTCTTCACCCATACAAGAATCAGGGTTTTTGTGTTGATATGCTAAAAATAAAACAGTCTTTACCATATCTTCATAATTTAAATCATTCGTATTTTCCTCCATGTCAAACCATGAAGCCAATTCAAAATAATCTTCTTTAAATTCTTGCATCATTTCTTTTTCATTCCTTTCTTTTATGTCTAATTTTAAACTTAAGGCGTCGACTACTTTTAGGAGTGTATCAAGCCTGGGGATATTCTTACCTGACTCCATACGGGCTATAATAGGTTGACTAATACCAGTTATAGTACTAATGTCATGTTGTGATAAATACTTACTTTTACGAGTATCTATAATTTTTTGTATAACATTATTTATTTCATTCATTTGCTATACCTCATGTCCATATTCATAAAGGGTATCACTAGGCAAATCTATATAGTCTGTCCAATAAATCCCGGAACGGCTTGAATCTATTTGCACGTTATTAAATAACCCGTATACCGTTCTTAATTCGCCGTAATGTGGTAACGTCATATCTTCTTTAACATCATAAATAACTTTTTTGCCGTCGTCAAACTCAATATATAAACGATAATTTGATAACGGCGTTAATGTTTTTATACGTGGTATCATGGTATACCTCCTTTAACGTAATGGCGGTAACTTTGTAATCTTCTGAGTTTTCCACATGGCTAACAACTCAGCTTGATACTCTTTAACCCATAAAGAAACCATTTCGGCACCTCTTTTAGGTAAGTCACCTTCTGTCATTTTGCCCGTCCGCAAATCAAATACGCCAACATAATCGTTATATATAGCGTGTATGTGTGACGGTTCATGTTCTTTAGGCTTAAAATACATCTTAATTACAATACCGTAAAATCTTGTTATCTCTGGCATTCTTATCTCCTCCTTTATTGTTTATATTATAACATAAAAGTATTAAAAAGTCGATAACATAAAAGTATTAATAAGCTTATTTTTCTATAATCGTCTATGACAGCGTTTAGGGTTTCTAGGTATAAACCATATACAACGCCTCGATAACTCGCCTTATATCGGTGTATATAGATATGATTGTGTCGCTCATGTGTTCGATTATGACAAAAAAAAGGAACGTAAAAGGGAAAATATAACCTGTGATTATACGACGGGCTACAATAATGAGCGTTGGCGGCTTACATTGTGTATAACCCTGTGGATAACTATGTGTATACATTGTGGATAAGTCAAGGTGTAGTTATCGTGAGAGGAGGAATATGAAATCGCGTACAAATATATAGGACGGTTGACTAAGTTAACTAATTTTAGGGGGCGCAAACAAGGCCGTAAAAGTTCGAGGCGGATGTATAAAAAAAGCCTGTTTTAGGCTGCTAGCTCCGATTCCCACGCCGTCCGTGATTTTCTCGTGCAAAAACATGGATTCTCATTATCTCCTACGTAGATGAGAGGCGACGAACACTTTTTATATAAAAGTGTTCGTTTTGTAAATGGCTTAGTGGTGCCGTTTTGCCGTTCCAAAGGGCGTTTTTTATTTTTCCTACCTGCGCGTATTGCCCCCGTCTCCTTGGCGCACCAAAATGGGTCAAAAATGGAAGCTTTTCTGATTCCAAAAGGGGGTGCCAGTTGGTTCCATCGATGGGTCAAAAATTTGGCCCAAAATGGAGTCATAATGGGGAAATGAGAGGGTCGTTTAGGCCTCAAGAATGGCTTAAAATCGTACCCTAAATCTATGCCGAGATGATAACAATATAAAGGGGCTAAATTTGTATCATGGATAAGAACAATTTGCTCTATAAAAACTTTTTTAAAAAAAATAAAAAAAGTTTCGAAAAACGCGCAACAAAATGGCACTTTTAGGGATTATATATAGAGGGAGCATTTTCCGAAAGGTTTACTTGCGCTATGTATGAGAAATCTATGTAGCGTAGTCCAATCCCCTCGGTTTCACGCCGGATGTGAGCCTGGCGGTATAACCCACTTGTGATATAAACGAGAGACCCCATGCGATACTATTGGTATGTGTCGTATGAAGGGGACTGTAAGAATGTCGATAAGCAATCAGGGAAGTAGACGTATGCGCTGCCACTGCTTGATTGTGACGCGGCCTCTTGTTACGACTGCTGGAAGGCAAATATGCAGTATAAACGAACCGCGGTTTGGTCGTGAACCGATTAGACAACTTCGACCGAGAAAAGCCGTTTATGTCACAAGATTGATTAAAGGACGAGCCTTAGACAAGCCGTTTAGCTTTATGAATCATGTAGCTCTGACCCGGAGCGAGTATTGTTGTAGCCATGACAATGCGTATTGATTCTGGGAAGAACCTCACACGATGCCGTAGGAAGGTGGTGGCAGCTTGCGGGATTTTAGGTGGCTATGGGTGGATAAGGTCTTGAAGCAGGTAGGATGCCTATATGTAACGTAAAAGGGGCCTCAAAGACAAGCATAAAGGAAACGCAAATGGACGTAAGTGAATCGCATAAGCGATAGCATAAAGAAAGCCAATGCGTTTTGGAAGCGTCGCTAAAGCGACAACGTTCCGATGGAACCTTAGCAATCCTCCAATCGACCTTGGTTAAAAAACACCACCACGCAAGTGGTGGTTCCGAACCAGAGGTTCGGAAAGCCCTAGCGGGCTTAAAGGATAAACCAAGCGATAGAGATAAGACGCTTAAGGACTTGCATATGCGTTCCTTGGTTCTGTCTTTAGATAGCTATATAACGAAGCCACAGGGAAACAATACGAAGTATGGATACGCTGTTGTATCCTTATATATACATAAATGAATATCCAAAGATATAAAAAAGAGGACCTAATTAAGGTTCCCTTTTGCTTTCCAGATATGAATTTATGTCTTGACTTGTGATTACATCTTGTCCTGAAACAGAGGAGACAGGAACGTAACAATAAGAGGTAATCAATAAGAAGCTGCTTCCAAGGTTACACTTAATAATTCCGTTCGAGTCCTTGTTACTCCAATTTGCAGCACTTGCAATGACATGGGTAAAGTCTTTAGCGTTGGTATTGGTATTGTTCATTTGTTCGCCCTCCTTTTATGAAGCTTATTATACAGGAAAACGAACGATTGTTCAAGGCTCTAAATACCGAAATGTAAAGAGCTTGTCATGCCATCAAGGTCGTCTTGCTGAATCCCAAGGTAGCGTTTGGTAACTTTTGGGTCAACGTGGTTGAATGCCGCCATGATAAGCGGAAAGGGTTGTTTTGCTTTCCACGCTTGATAACCAAACGTTTTACGCATGGTGTGTGTGGAGATATGTTTATAGCCACACACTTCGGCAGCTTTGGTTATAATATAGCGGACTCGTTGCGTAGAGATATGTCCGCCTTTCTGGGAACAGAAGATATAATCCTTGAGCCCACGGTTTAGGATGAATTGATGAAGCTTTTCAGCAACCAAAGGATGTAGCAGATGGTTCTTTGCTTTCCCTGTTTTTTGTTCGCGGACGATAATACGTCCTTCTGAAAAATCGAAATCTGAAACACGAAGTTTCACTAAGTCGGATACACGAAGAGCCGAGTTAATGCCAATCAAAAACAGCATACGGTCTCTCCCTGCGGGAATTGCGTTCATCATGTTGTCAATTTGTTCTTTTGTACGTAACGGTTCGGTTGTTGTGATTTCACCTTTTTTAGCCATATCTATCAGTCTCCTCTCTTGATACTTGGAGTATATCACATGTATTGATAAAAAACAAGCACTTTTATAATAATTTTTGAGAAAGGAGTGAGTCTATGCAGAGTTTGAAGAATCAATTAAAGCCTAAACCTTCTAAATCCCTCCAATGGGCAAACGCTAAACAATCTAAAATAGATTACTATGGATTAGCTACGGACGTTACAAAGATGCGTCGTAAAGGTATGTCGTACATGAAGATTGCCAATAAGCTCAACTCCAGCGGCAAAATGGAAGACGATTCGATTACAATGCTGACGGTGCGTCGGTGGTGCCTTGAAAATTTACAAGAAGATGCTAACCAAGGAAGCAATACAATTAACGCCTATCGCGAATACGTGAAGATGCTCAAGATGGTAGACAACAATATTGATATGATTAGCGTCTTTTTGGACGCAGTATCATCTATGATGCAGGAAGGTATCGACGACAAAACTACGCTTGGCCTCTTTCGGAACACAAAAGACCTCCATCAAGAGCTTGAACGGTATATTATGCGGAAGCAAGACCTTGTATCAAAGATTTTCGTCTTACAGAAGGAAATCATTAACATTCAGACGCTAAATGAACTGTTACGGCTTGTTTTGGACACTGTAAAGGACGAAAACAAGGAAATCTATCAACAAGTCCTCGTAAAATTGCGCCAAAATCCAAAATTTGTCGAAGCAGCGCGCAGAATGGACGATTCTCCGAAAGAAAAAGACGTTACCGTGTAGTTTTTTCAAACTTTTTTAATTTTTCTTCCAAAAACGCGCAACAAAATAGCACTTTTAGGGATTATATATAGAGGGGGAAATAAAAGCGGTGACTCGTAGGGGCAGCGACTTTTCCTTCTTTGATTTATTTCTGTATACATGGATGTACTCACGGAACGCTGTTTACGGAGTGACATTCCACAGCGACATATACCAGCGTCGGTGGTAGATGAAGAATACTTCATTCGCTAACCGTTTCGGGTTTATTCCCAAGGGATGGAGTGGTAAAGCTCTAAAAACCGAGTATATGGTGCTGATTCATTAGGTACTGTAACGCAGATTCTTCGGTGGCAGACGCAATACAGCCGTAGGTGAAAAGCCGCGGTAACCCTATAAGCGATACGTGGTACTATCAAGCGGCAAGGGAAAACCAAGATAAGTCTGTTTGCTGTGACGGTTTAGTAATAAGCCTATAACATCGGGGAATCGTACAAGTAGCCCAAGGCAAAAACCCAAAAAACATAAAAATCTTACTCTTGTAAACTATAATGCTTACTCTTGTAAACTATAATGCGAATGTCGGGTGAACGTTGCTGGTAAAATCCAGTCATGATTGCGAAAGCAAGGCGTAAGTCTCTGAGGAAAGTTGTAGGGTCGCTCCCCATGGCTCGCACCTCTTAGCATGTGGCGCAACAGCTTAATGATGAGGTTTGGAGAAATTCGTCGTGAATGCATCCACGTGTACAGAAATGGATACGTGTTGAAATTGGGGTAAGGCTCAGTTTAGATGGGACAGGTTGCGACCTGTTCCTGAATTTCGCCAGTGTATCTCAGTTGGCTAGAGCGTATGATTTGTAATCATAATGTCGCAGGTTCGATTCCTGCCACTGGCTCCATCGTGTGGACGTAGTTATAAACGTTTAGGGTAAAACGGCTGTAACCCACAGCAGTTATGGGTTCGAGTCCCATCGTCGACTCCAATGATTACCGAAACCATCGAGCCGTTTGCTGTGTTCAGGGAGATGTAAAAACAGGTGAAACACAGCTTGACCGTCTGTGGAAGCAGTAAAATAGCGACGGTACGCTAAACCTGACAGAGGGATATGAGTCTTGGTCTTGGCTCATCACTAGGTGAAAAGGGTTCAACACATATTCGGGTGTTGCCCACTGGCTCCAGCTAGGCCTAAAATCTAGTATGGAGCCTTGTATGGAAAGTTGGTCGAGTGGTCGAAGACGGCTCCCTGCTAAGGAGTTATACAATCCACCATTGTATCGTAGGTTCAAATCCTACACTTTCCGCCACACGAAATAGAAGGGAGTACTATGGGAAACCTTCGGCGTTCCGTTTTGCGAGACGGTTCGCTTCACACTTGATTCCATCGTTTTTATATAAAGGGGAAAATCATGAGGAAAGTATTTGTGATGGCTGCTTTACTTGCGGCTTTTAGTTGTAGCTTTGCTTCTGCGGCTGAACCTGCCTTCGATACACCACAGGAATGGATTGAAGCAGCACAGAAAAAACATGCAGAAGCTATGAAGGAAGAAGCTATGTGTCATGTATTTAGCGAAAATGGTTCGTATGAAGCCGTCCCTGCTTTTGACACACCACAAGAATGGATTGACGCAGAAGAAAAGGAATATGCGGAAGCTATGAAAAAAGAATCCATGCGTCATACATACAGTGAAAACGGTAGCTTTGTAGCTGCTAAATAATTGATTTCATCGGTGTCCTAACGTGCGTTGCTAGTACCTTAGGGCCGTTATCGTTACGAGGTCTAGGGTATGTCCTTTAACGTACCCTCTATTCAGACTACCAAAACCGCATAGGTTTTTATCGAACGCCTACGAATCTATAGACGTTTTAATTTTGCCAATTTTTAGAGGAGGGAAGATACGTTGGGCGTTTTAAACGAAATACTTGGCAGTGACTTATCGGGTAAAGGTGAAACGAAATACGTTACGGATAGGGAACGTGCCGCACATGATTTCCAATATTTCGCCTTGACGTATTTTCCTCATATATTTAGTAAACCATTAAGTCAATTCCATCGGGATATGTTCAAGGATTCAGAACGGATGATTCTGGGAGACCGATATTCCCAAAAATTCTTCGTCCGTGCAGCACCTCGTGGCTACGGCAAGTCTCGTATTATTTCCGTAGTGTTACCACTGTGGTGCATTGTGTTCCGCTATCGGAAAAATATTGTCCTTATTGCCGACACTGGGCCGCAATCGACGGAATATATCCAAACCATCAAGGACGAATTAGAGTCGAATGAACGGCTACGAGAGGACTTCGGTCAACTAGAATCCGATAAGAAATGGTCAGAGACAGAAATCGAAACCAACAATGGCGTTCATGTTGTGTCTAAATCATCTGGGAAATCCTTGCGTGGTATGTCATGGCATAATATTCGGCCTGATTTAGTCGTCCTAGATGACCTTGAAAACGATGAGATGGTAAATACAGAAGACCAACGCGCAAAGCTCCGTACATGGTTTACGAAGGTCGTTTTGCCGATTGGTACAGAATATACATCCTTCCTGTACGTTGGTTCTATTTTGCATTACGAATCGTTATTGAACATCGTATTGACTAACCCCAAGTATTCCAACTGGGACAGGAAGATTTATCGGTCAATATACGAGTTCTCTACATCGCCATTATGGAATGAATGGCAAGAGCTGTTTACCGATTTGTCAGACACACGCGCCGCTCAAACGGCCTATAAATTTTATCAAGCTCATCGAGAAGAAATGCTCAAGGGCACTGAAATTTTATGGCCTGAATGGCGAACTGACAGAGATGGAAACAGCGATACTTACTACAACTTAATGATTCAGCAGCTTCAAGATGCGGATGCGTTCAATTCGGAATATCAGAACAATCCAATGACCGAAGACACACGTATCTTTAAGGAAGCATGGATTCAAAATAATTATTATGATTCGTTGCCGACAATGAAGGCTATTTATGGTGCTGTTGACCTGTCCATGGGGAAGACGCGGACAGCCGATACATCCGCCATTATTATTGTTGGTCAAGGCGTAGACAATTATCTATACGTTTTAGAAGCAGATATTACTCGTCGCAGTCCTGACCAAATCATTACCGATATTATTCGGTATATTAACAAGTACGAAAATTCATTAACTGGTTTTGTCGTAGAAACGAACGTGTTCCAAGAGTTCTTTGCGAATACCTTGGAAAAGATGTGCCTTGATATGGGCTTGTATGTGAATTGGATTGAACGGAAAAATGTCATTGGCGACAATAAACTCCTCCGTATTAAGTCGATGGCTCCGAAGGTCAAATTAGGTTTCATTAAATTTAACCCCTATCACAAGGTATTGGAAGCACAGCTCAAAGACTTCCCGAAGTCTCACGATGATGGCCCTGATGCGCTCGAAATGTGTATCAGCCAGATTTCCGCTAGTGCAGCGCATATTGCCGCCACTTGTGTACAAACACCGGGTTCCTACGAAGCGAAACTGATGAATGAAGAAAAACTTCTCAAAGGGTGGTTCAAATCAACTTAGTCCAAACATTCATTGGGGCCGCTCAGAAATTTATTCAACGAAAAACCGCGTATAACTCATACGACGCATGGTATCCCATCCCGATGCGGACACAAACGCCAAAGCAAAAGGTCAATATTGATACGTTGCGACGGCTTGCGAAAACGCCAATCGCTCGTTCTGCGATTAATCAGATTAAAGATGGCGTAAAACAACTACCTTGGCATTTCGTTCCTATTGATGGTAAGAAACATGCGAAAGAAATAGCGATGCTTACGCGTATCATGAATCATCCAAACTATGCCGACAATTACGGTTCTTTCATTACGCAAGAACTGGAAGATATGTTGGTAGCTGACATGGGATGCTTTGAAAAACGGCAAATTCGTTCCGCCTATCAGCCATTATATTTGTTCCCTATTGACGCCAATACGATTCAAGTGGTGCAGGAATGGGATGGGAACCCGAAAACGCCGCGGTATGCACAGAATGTTCATGGTAAGCAGGAATTTTTCTTAGATTCCGAAATCGCTGTGATGACAAAGAATAACAATACGCATTCGTTATTTGGTATGTCACCAACAGAAACAGCATGGAAGCATATCCAATACTTGATGGATTGCCAAGCGTATGCAAACGATATTGCGTCGAATGCCATGCCGAAGTATTTGGTCTCTCTTGGTAAAAGCGCAGGGGAAGGCGAACTTGCCAAATTACGAGCATATATCACAAATGAAGTCCAAGGTCAATCGACGTTGGCTATTTTTGGTGCAGAAAAATTGGATGTGGCGCAGTCGAGTCCAATCGGCGATGATGCGGCGTGCTTAAATTGGCAGAAAATGCTTTTACAGATTATTTCTGTATGCTACCGCGTGCCGCCCGAACGATTAGGCTCCGCTATTTCTAACGACCGCTCCACCGTAGCTGACCAAGAAGAAGACTTCACGGAAAACACGATTAAACCTTGGGCACGAGTCGTTGAAGATGCGATTAACCGTCATGTCGTAGAGTTATTAGGGTTAGACAGCAAGGTTAAGTTTGAATTTATTTATCTTCCGAGCCAAGCCCAAAAGACAGTACTGAAAGACACGGTAACGACACTAGTTGCAAACGATGTGATTACCCTTAACGAAGCTCGTAGAGCTATCAAGGGCGTGTTACCGATTGACTTGCCTGATTTGCCAGATGGCGATGTTCGGGCAAGCGAGCTGAAAAGCAAGATGGCTCCACAGCCACTCGTCACGGAACCAGGCAAGCCTCAGAGCCAACCCGACAGTAAAGGTGGTGAGAACAATGGACAACAGAAAGACTCTCAAGTTTGAGTCAACGAACGTTGAGGTTGCCTTGTCCTCACAGGAGCATCCCAATAAGATGCCCTTTACAGCAACCTTTATGTTGATTGACTCACCGTCTGACGGAACACCATTCGGTGCCGACAATCCAGTCGTTATAAGCATGAACGAAGCGGAACAATCCGTTAGCTCAATGGATTTAATGGCAGTCGATTGTGTGTGGTCAGACTGGTATCCCGAAGATTGTATGACAGGTCACGACAGCCGAAATAAAATCGGTGTGGTCGAGAAAGCATACATTGAAGGGAACGAAATGAAAATGAAGGGATTTATCTATGCGTTAGATTTCCCGGACATAGCGTTTTTTATTAAGAACGCAACCCCTAGTTTAGGTTTCTCTATGGAATGTATGGCAGGCCTTGAGTCGCAAGACGATGGCTACGACCACATGACAGGAGTGACATTTACAGGGGTTGCTATTTTATTTAAAAATTTAGCCGCTTTCGAGTCGACCTATATTGACTACTTAGCCGCGGCAAAAAAGGAGAAAAACAAATTGACGAAAGAAGAACTCGATGCTTTAAAAGCGTCTCTGGTCGAAACGATTCAGGCTGGTCAGAAAGAATTTACTGACAAATTGGATGGCGTAGAAGAACGCCTTGGCAAGCTCGAAGCTGGCAAAGCGAAAGAAGTAAAAGACGAAGCAGACGCTAAATTAACGGAATTACAGGCTGCTAAAGAAAAAGCAGAACAGGACGCAAAAGCTGCTGTAGAAGCCGCTAAACAGGAAGCGGAAGATAAATTCAAAGCAGAAAAAGAAGCTCTTGAAAAGAAAGTCGCTGACCTTGAAGCAAGCGCAAAACGTCGGACTGTTGGTGCAGGTAAAGTCGCTAAAGGTTTTGGCGAAGATGGCAAACCTAAAGAAATTTGGGCAGGTAAAGATTTCAAAGACGGCATGCAGAGCATGTGCGAATTCATGAAAGAACAAATTGAAGCAGAAGGTGAAAAATAAGTGAGTACAATTAGCACGAAATTTGTGAAAGCTGCTGACGTAGCAGACTATAACGTTAGCCACTATTGGGAATGGCCGCAATTTCAACCGGGTATTCAGGACTTCATCAATCGTAACTTAACGATTCTTCCTCGTATCCAGACAACCCCGGCAACAGGACAGCCGTCCCGTTACAAAGAACAGACAAAATTACCTCATAACGCAACATTCGCTAACCCACGCACAGGCGTAGCAGACGGTGATTATGGCTTAAAAACAATCAACGACGATTACGGTCGTGTTGAACGTGTTGCATTCTTGAAATGCATGGTTAGCCGTATCAAATATACTATCTTCGATAAAGAAGTAGTACAGCAACAGGGCATTGATACACAGCTCTTAGCAAAAGATATGACGGATATGCTCAACGATTTCTATATGACTCAGAATGATAAGATTTGGAATGGCGCAGGTAAATCCGCCGACGATTCCACAAGCCTTGAATACGCAGGTATCTTGAATCAGGTCACAACGAAAGCCGTTATTGCTCATCCGTATGACTTCACAACGAAACAGGGTGACCTGATTACGGACTCCATTCGGGCACAGATTAATCAGCAGTTAGCTGACGCTAAATGGAACGTATATCCGACAGCTGTATATGCAGACCCGATTATCGTTGACCGTATCGCTATGGAAGAACGTGAACGTTTTGGTACGACTCAGGCAGTACCGAATACGATGGAATTGAAAAACGGTTGGAAAGTTCCTGTTATCGGCACATCCATCGGTCAGTTACCGCTTATCCCTGACGCAGCACTCAAAGCTACAGTTGATGGCGATAAAAAGAAACACACAATTGCAGTCTTAAACGAACGCTTAATCGAACGTCATTACTTAACGTCCCCGACACCGCGTATCTTCAAAATGTCTTTGAACAGCGAATTAATCGACGACTACATTGCGTTACTCTTCGATACGCTCGTTGTTAAAGGCGCAGATAAAGCTCATTTCTTATTAGACATTTCCATCTAAGAAGGAAGGTAAGCAATGGAAAAGGCTTTAAAGGACAAAACGATTACGCATGTAATCTATGAACATCAGGCATATCCTGTCGTCAGCGGTAAAGTAACGCTTCCCGATGGTGCAGTTGTAGACGATAACTTGTTCGGCACAACTAACGCACCACCGCCTGCTAGTGGCAGCGATTCCAAAGCAGGAACCGCTAAAGTAGGTCAAGCACAGGTTAAATAGGAGGTCTCGTCGTGATGGTTTCCCAGTATTTAACCGACGACGAAATTCCAGAATATTGCGATTTACTTCCTGTGACGCATCAACAAGTTATCTTTGCCAGTGGTATTATTGATGCCTTTGTTGGTCTTCACAAAGGGAAAAGTAAATTCCAACCGCATGAAGCGACGGAGAAGCACTTAAAGCCTAACCGTCGCGGCATGATTCGGTTGAAATATTCGCCTGTAATTGCTATTGAAGATTTCCAGTTATGCATTCCCAATTCCTTTGCGTATACCTCAACAGTTCCTATTTGTCCAGATGACGTACAGTTTGATGAAGAGGGCTATATTTATTTGCCGATGCACCACAGGTTACCTGTAACATCGAATAATTTATACGGCCGTAGTCCTGTTGGGATTAACGTGACGTATCTCTATGGATATGAAGAAATCCCACAGAATGTAAAACTCGCTTGTGCCATGATTGCTATGAATATTTCACAGCAAGGCGGTTTTGCGAATATTCAGAGTGCAACCAACTTGGACGCTCGCTATTCCTTAACTGATCCAAGCGTTTTTACAGACGATATTCGTCGCATGTTGGTGGCATATCGATGAAACTAGCGAGAAACTTTACGGCAAACTTCGATGCAACGGCCATGTTTAATCAGTTTAGAGTACAGTGCAGCGTCGCAAATAAAGAGGACGAATATGTGGTATTTACTCGGATTGGTCGAGGCACTAAACAATTTACCGTAAATAACGTATTTTGGGGCATACTTAAATCGGATTCTGCTTTTACCGTTGGTGATGTCGTGGACGACCATAGAGGGAACATCTTGTTCCTCGTGGCAAAATCGGATTCTTACCGCGCAGACAAAGCGGAATTTTATCGGACAAATTGCGAGATTAAAATAGCACGACTCGTAGATGAATATGAAGGGACGAACGTCGTTGGGCAAACAGAAGAAATCATTAGTGAATCTACTAAAGGAGTCTACGAGCAAGTAAGCGCAAGGATGAAACTGTATGACTTAGGGCTTTTGAAATCAACTACTATGCGTGTATTGATTTCGAAAGACGTAGAAGTAAAGCTCTTGGATAGAATTTATCTCAACAATGCTGTGTTCCAAGTAGACGACGTGAATATTTCTACATTTCCCGAATGGTATTACTTACAATTATCCATCGATAACAGAGGCTAATATGCTACAGGAAACATTGATGACATTTATGAAAGCTCAAGTCGTTGTATTGAATGAACGAATACGGAATAGGCTTTTGGCATATCAAGGGGCGCACAAAGGGTTTACAGACATGAAAGTGCACGACCCAATCGTAGAGGCAAGCCCCGGTATGATACATGCTTTTCTTTCGTATAGCGGCCTCGCAACATGGATTGCAGAATATGGTTCTGGCTCCAAGATGGACACGTCAAATCCGTATCTAGGGCAGTACAAAATGAATCCTGCTCGTAAATCGCAAGGGAATGCCTTTGTAGGTCGGAAGAAGGGTGAAACGGTATATCGGCCTGACGGAACATCCTATAAATCGTTAGGACAAGCCGTAGGGAAGAATCTAGAAACCTTTTATCATACACACTATGTTCCACAGCCTGCACAACACTTGATTCAATTAGAAGTTAACGCATGGGTGCAAGAGATTGTACCGCAAATGAAAGAGCTTGTACAACGAGATATTGTCGCAAGAATACGAGATGGAGTGGAGCTATGAAGTACGCATTAGAACTACAGGATGAGTTGTTTAGCCTGTTTATAATGGACGCTGAAATATGCACATTACTAAATATCAATGACAGTACGGATATAGCTGATTGTTCCACTAAGATTCGCAGAGGGATTCAGCCTGCGAAAGTAGTCAATGATGCTCCTGATTTATTCCTGGATTATTTCGTCGTCCCAAGCTACAGCATTGATACAGGCAACTATTTAACGAACGGAACGATTCTTGAATTTGATATTTACGGGAAATATAAAGGTCAAATAGCAAAACTCTTCCGTGCTGTAAATAGAGTCTTAAAAGAAAATTATGAAGACATGCGAATCATTGCAGAAGGGAACATGGATTCCCCTGTGACTGGTTTGTATTTATATATGTTCAGAACAAAGCCTTTAGTCAAGGCATAATTAAAGAAAAGAGGATACAATTAATGGCACAATCTAAACCATTTGTGTTGAATGGTGTAGGTAAAGCGTATGTCGCTTCTACCATCAATGGCGTTAGCCAGTTGGTTCCGTTTGGTACATTACAGGATATTAAAATTTCCTTTAGTGGCTCTACGGATAAAGTATACGGTGGCGATGGCCTATCACCTATTTACATCATCAACAAAGACCAAGATGTAACCGTAACAGCTAGTGAAGCACGGTTCAGCCTGGAACACTTAAACTTAGTCCGTGGTGCGAAGATGAGCGATACAGGTTCGTTAGTATTCGACACAGACGCACAGCTCGTTTCTGGTACAACCCTTACTATCTCGGGGAATTTAACAACGGTTATCCCTGAGCAGACGAGCGTTATCGTATCGGACGATGACAAAGGCGAAACAAATGCCAAAACATTAGTATATGTAGCAGGCACTCCGAAAGCAGGCCAGTTCACCGTTACTACAGCAGGTAAAGTCACCTTTGGTGATACGCTTAATAACAAATACGTTTCTGTTAGTGGTTTGTATACTGGTAACGGTACATCGGCGGCTATCACTACAGCTTCGCTTCCGTCTTTCGTAACAATCCGTCACAAATCTATGCCGATTGAAATGGATGACGGCACAAAAGTTGTTATTCACACGATTATTTACAAAGCTCGTAGTACAGGTAAACTCGACGTTGATTTCAAACGTCAGGCGGCTTCTACCTCTGACCTTGAGTTCGAAGTATTCGACAGCGGTCGTAAAGACGGTGTAGTTGTCCAAATGACACAGGAAATTATCGGCGCAGACGAAGCTACAGTTGTCAGTACTGCCGAAACAGGCAGAGGTAAAGCTGGAGAATCTGTAACAGGTTAATAGGAGGTAAGTAATTTGGCATATACTAAGAAAACTTGGGCGACAGGCGATGTTATTACCGCTAATGCACTTAACAATATGGAAAATGGTATTGCAGACGCTAGTACTCGTGCCATGACACCGGGGCCGAAAGGGGACCCGGGTGCAGCTGGTACCAAAGGTGCAGACGGTAAATCTATTACGGCTATTACCCTTACGAAGGACGGAAGCGGTGCTATTACAGGCGGTACAGCTACGTTGTCGGATAAATCGACAATCGCTATTACTGTCACAACCGCGATTGTATAGAGATTAAAAGAAGAGGGGGAGCGTAAAAAACTCCCCTTTTTTATTGCATTTGAAAGGATTATAGAAATGGCAGATACAGATACATTAGTACCACAAGAGAAATATGTAGGATTAGATGGGAAAGAATACAAAATATTCCCTATGAGATTGCAGGATTATGCAAAGGTAGAACGCCTTTTTAGTAAAATTGATGACCAGTTCTTATTCTTCAATATGCCTCACCCAGAAACGGATAAAGATGGCAAAATAGTAACGAAGGCAGACGGCAAGGTTAAATACGATTATGATGCATTTAACGCTATGTGTGATTTATTCTCGATGGCACTTCATATTCCGAGACAGGAAATTTTGGAAGTCGTCGATGTTAACACAGGTGTGTTCATTTTGGATACGTACAGAGGCCTTAGTAGCCTAAAAAAAAAGATTCAGGAGATGCAGAGTCAGGAAGTATTGACAAAGTTATCGCAAGCCTTATCCAAAACACCTCCGAAACCAGAGAAAGCATAATGCGCTATACGATTCCGCAATTGGAAGGATTAGCGGAAGCATTGTCTGATATTAATGAAGAACAAGCCCCAGACACTAAGAAAGACGAAGAGCCTCTCACAGGGAAAGACGCAGTGAAAGGCCTTCGTAACATGGGGCTTTTACGTTAAGGAGTATATATGGCAGAAGAACAAAATAATAGAATTGGATTTTCCGTCGATGTTACAACAGGTAAATCCGAAGAAAACCTTGATGGCGTTGTCCAAAAGATTAGCGAAGTCAAGGCAGAAATTGGTAATCTTAAGAAGCAAACCAAGGATGCTGACGAGATTAAGCTTGCGCAACTTAATGCAAGCATTCAGGATTTACAGCGGCAATTAACTAAGCTGAATTCGGTATATTCTGGATGGATTCAGAATGCGACCAATATTGACACCAAACCTATCGGTAACGTCAAGAAGCAGTTACAAGAATTACAAGATGTACTTACCAAATGGGACGGCCAAGCGGCTACGTTTAGGAAAGATGTAGCGAGCCGTTTCTTAATTCCTAATTCTGCTGTTGACCAAGCGAAGTTGTATAAAGAAATTATGCAGCAGATTCAAGGCTTGGCTCGTGACGGCAATGTTGGCCAATTCAAGGCCACGCAAGCGATTGATTTTTTCAACACACGCTTGGTCAACGCACAGAAACAAGCGGATGTGTTGACGGCTAAAATCAATGAGCTTAAAAAGACTGCTAATGGCCTCAACACAGTCGAAGGATTCAAGAAATGGACAGCCGCAGGTGGTGGTGCTTTCCTTGAAGAGAGCATGTTGGATGTCTGGGACGGTAAATTAGATGACCGAATCAAAAAGCTTAAGAACATCAATAAAGAATTACAGGCTCTCAAAAAAGAACAGGTAGGCTTCACAGGTTCCAATAGCGAGTTTGCGTCTCTGAAAAATTTAGCCATGGAAGACGTTTCTGGCTTGGTTATCTACCTGAAACGTCAATTAGATGCGTTGAACGCAACCTACAAGGAAACGACCAAGACCGCTAAGCAGTCCGCCAAAGACGTAATAGAAGCGTGGGGCGGTAAAGGCAGCTTTGTAGATAGCCTTGGTGATTTGGAATCGTGGCGTAAAGCGTTACGTGAATATACAAGCCTGCGTGACCAACTGAAATACACCATAGACAACTCTACAGTATCCGACAAGACTTCCCTTGACCTTTATAAAAAGGCATTGGATGAGTTAAACGCTAGTATCATAAAGGCTAAAGCGGCGTTACATGGAGAAAGCGATACGTCTAAAGCTTCGCAAACTAAAACGTCTGCGCCTAAAGAGCCAAAGGTATCGTATGTAGGTGCGTTCAAGAAATGGAGCGGTGAAGGTAGCTTTGTAGACCAGTTTGATTACAACGGATGGAGCGACAAGATTAACCAGCTCAAGAAGATGCGTGACCAATTAGATTACGCCTTTAGTAAATCCGAAGACACGGCCACGCTCAAAAAATATAGAGCTGCCATTGATGAAATTACAGCTGCTTTAGCGAAAGCTAGAGCAGAACAATCTAAGTATAATAGCGAAATTAAAAAACAGACGCAAGAGGCCAAGCAGGCGACTGATACAACAACACAGGGAATTGAAAAGCAAATTTCCGAATACGCGAAGTTAAAACAACGGCTTGAGGATATACAAGAAAAAATCAAGAGCAACTATATTTCCAACTATGGAAAAAATGATGATTTATATGCGAAAAATTTAGCATCGTTACGAAGAGAGTATAAAGAACTGTCTAAGACACTAAATAATGCTGAACGTCAAATGGAGTCCGTTGCCTTTAAATCAGACTTCTTAGGCAATTCTTTTGACCGTTTATATAGACGTGCAGGGTGGATTTTATCTAACTTGTTCGTTGGCGGTATATTTGGGGCAGGAGAAGTTATGTTTCAAAATATGGTTACTATGGAAAGCAGTATGGCTCAGTTCTCTCAGGTCATGGCGACAAATGCCCATTCAGTAAATGCGTTTGGTCAAGCGTTAGGAGATTTGAATTGGGAACGTTTAGCACAAGGGTTGGATACGTCTATGTCTCAAACCATTGCATTTAGACGTGACCTCGAAATGATGAAAGATTCATTGGTAGACCTTGCTGTTAAATATGGTGAAGCAAGCCAAGACGTTATTACATCTGCTACGTTGTGGGGACGTAAATACAAAGATAACGCCACCATCCTTACGATGACAGACGCGGCCATGAAGCTTGCTGTTGCCGATAGTTTTAGCATTACAGAGGCAAACAAAAACCTTGAATCCTCTATCGTTCAATGGGGATTCCAAATTAGAAACAACAATGATGCCATGATTGTTTCTAATAAGATTATCGACTCATGGACAGCATTAGCACATAAAATGGCGTTATCTGCTCAGGATTTATCGGCGGCTAACCAGCGTGCGGCACAATCCATGAACGCCGTAGGCTTATCCTTTGATGAAGGGCAAGCGTTGATTGCTTCTGCGTTAGCGAATACACAGCAAGCAGGTGGCGAAATTGGTAACGCCATCAAGTCCATCATGGGTTCTATTCATAGCGATAAAGCTATTAAAGAAATCCAATCGTTAGGTATCGAAATGTATAAAACTGGCGAAAACGGAAAGAGGGAGTTCCGTGACGTTGGTGAAGTAATGATTGATTTGATGTTAAAAACACAAGGCACGAAAGAAAACCTTGAAGACCTGCTTAAAGATATTTCTGGGGGTAAACGTAGCCACTTGCCCCAACCGTTAGTAATAGCGGCGTAAAAAACGATTTTATATCGGTCAAAGACCCTGACGAGGGCGAGACCGAAGGAAACTGCATTTGCAAAATTATAAATTAACTATTGCTAACCCCTTTTGCATTTGGTATAATAGATATGAAAGAAATACTAGTGAATCTCCACTGTAAGTGAGAGGGTTTAATACAAAGAGGTCAGGCAAAAGCCTAGCCTCTTTTTAATTAAAAGGTTAGCAATGTTATTTTAAAGCTGGCTCAAAAAGTTTATGATATTGGGTGTAATAAATCGCATAGACTTAATCATATTTGTCGCGATTTTCAGCTTTTAGAAAGCGTTTATAAAAATTTTAAATAGCTCAATAAAAAAGGACACCTCTAAGGGTGTCTTTTTATGTACAGCAAATGTAGACCTCGAACGACTGCCATAATCGGCTCTTGTGGTGACGTAAGAGTAACATACAGTCTGGCGTAGGGATAACGTTAATAGAAGCCTACGGTTTAGTTATTGAGAGATTATGTTGACAATAAAAATACTAACAAGTATTACGCCTAGAATAGGCAAAATCCAAGCAAAATTAAAAAGCCTGAATATTGCGTAAAAGTAAGGGAATAAAAGCTTCCCAATACATATTATTACTACTAAGGCAATTATATAACCCCAAATCTCTGGGATTACTAGTCCTAAAAATGCAATTATAATAGAGATACCTAATATGGCTTGGTCGGTTTTATCTAACATAAAATCTCCTTAAAACGAAGTGGCAATGGAATAAAGCAGGGGCATTACTCAATTTTGAAACGTACATTCAAGCTTTAAAGCTTAGTACCACATTCTTTGGCTTCACACAAGAACAGGTTGGGTTACAAATGGATACTCTTTCTCGTAGAATGGAAGGGTTGAAACAAGCATTTATCAATCTGACAACTAGTGCGGGTGGGGGGATGTTAAGCTCAGTTCTTAAACTTATTATATCAACTTTAACTTCATTGCTTGAAACGTTGAATAAATTTAATCCAGAACAGTTGACGTTTACGGTCTTTATGAACGTCTTAATGCTAAGGGGCCCACAGTTTTTTAGCATGGTTAGTCGAATGAGGACTGTTATTTTAGACTTCGGGCGGTCTATCAGGACTGCTGGACAGATTGCTTCTACAATTAATTTGTTTACTGTGCTTGCTACTGTTGCGTTAGATGTAGCGATGGCTTTCGGTGTATTAAACTCTAAAGAAGATGACTCAGTAAAAGCTGTTGATAACCTAAACAAGAAATTAGAGTCTCAAATAGAATTATATTCCCGTCAACAAGAGGGAACAAAGTTAATCGACAAAATGGTAGAAGCTTACCAAGAGTTGTCGAAAGAGATGGAAGGCTTAAACCAAGATACTGACGAATATAAAACGAGGTTAGCAGAACGTAACGACGTTGAATCTATCTTAATTAACATCTTAGGAGAACAACAGGAACAAGAGTTAAAAAATTCTCAATTTTCGCAAGAGGCTATTGAAGCCGTTAAACAAAAAAGAACGCAAGCAAACAATACGCTACTAAACGAAATTGCCGAAACAAGAAAAGCTGTACAACGCCAAGTCCAAACCGTTATCGACGCAACTGCTACAAATGTGAACCAAATTGATACACAAATAGGTTCTTGGTCTCGCCTTATAAATACCATTACTAATATGGGGTATCCTCTACAGGCTTTGAAAATTAGCTTTTATGATTTTGGTCGGGTTTGTGCTGAAGCGTTAGGAACAGTTTTTCAAGCTATCAATAAAGTAGATAGAGCGTTGGCAGATAGTCGGTTTGGTTCTTTAGCAAAGCATTTTGGTTTTAACTTAACTGGGACATTAGGCGAGGATACTGCTCTCTATTTTCGCAATTTAGCTCATTCAATGGAAGCAAGCGAACGTGCTGTTGCTATCGAAGTAAAAGATGATTTGAGGTTACAACTTAACGATAAGCTAAAACAGTATGGAATCAATCAAGGTGGTGTTTACGAAGGTTCTACTGACCCATTAGCACAAACACCTCTTGGTGGGTCACAGCTTAGCGACGACGCAGGTTCTGGCTCTGGTAAAGGCTCTAAAGGTAGTCGTAGCAACTCCTCTACTAAGCCTACAGGTATTGGTGGCATCGAATTAACGATTCCAAATGAAGATAATTATATCGTTGGTAGTGGCGTAGATATTTCCCCATTTAGCCAAGACTTACGTACCAAGATGCGTGTCTTAGACGATTGGTTTTACAAATATACTGCACAGCAATATGGTCAAGGGCAACATTTTACAGTATCTAGCGGTAATCGTCCTAATGATACAGACAGCAACCATGGTTATGGTCATGCCTTTGATGTCACAAGCAGTTTACTTAAACAGCACCCAGAATTAACACAAGCGTTGGCAAGTATGGCCTCGTATGTTGGCTTATTTAGTATTAACGAGTACCCAGACCAAGCAGGTGCTTGGGTTCCCCATGATGGCGGTAATATTCACTTTAGTGATGTCAAGCCGGGGCAGTTAAGTGTAACTCGTGGCTCAGAAGGATTGTGGTCGCAAGATAACTCGGCTCCATCTATTTGGTCAATTCTTGGTGGGGACAAAACTGGTAATTACGTTGACAATTCTGTACAGCGTCAATTATATGACGTAATCCGTAACCTCGGTAATATTTCGCGCACAGACCAACAATCTTGGGCTGCAATGGCTTCCATCGGTTATGAATCAGCAGGTTTTAATCCTGCGGCTGTCCAAGGTGGAGGCACAGACCCACAAGAAGACAACCTTGATGTTGGCATCGGCCTAATGCAATGGAGCGGCGCACGTAAAAAAGATTATCTTGACTTTGCGGCTCAACGCCATAAACCTTGGTATGATTTAGCGACACAACTTGCATTTATCCAAGAAGAGTACAATAATGGCTCTGAACGTAAGTCTTGGGACGAGTTTTTTGGTCACGTAAACGGTAACGCTTGGCATGATGTTGGTGAATTCACGTCTGACGTAGAACGCGCTGACCCTGAATATGCCAATATTGATGGTCGTGTAAAGCAATACTATTGGGATGTATCTTCGCACTATGCAAACGGTATGTCCGTGTACGATTCCAACCCTTCTAAGTCTCAACAAAAACAAAAGACTCCAGAAGAAATCGCAAAGGAACGAGCTGATTCGCTCCAGAAATACTTCGACGGCCTCAATAAAGGCCTTGACAACCTCAGTAAAATTACTGACGAAAAATACAAGGCTACCTTAGATAGTGTCGCAGAAGACCAGAAGTACTTCGGTGTAAATATTGACAACACCACGAAGCAACTCAATGCGTACAGTAATCAAATCGCTGACACCACAGAAGTCTCCTTACAATATCATAAGGCCATTCAATCGGTTTTGTCAAGTATTAATCCAGAAGAATTTAAGCGGTATACAGGTGTAGACTTAAATGATTTCTTTGACGCAGATTTAGCGACGAAGCAGAAGATTTTAAATAATGTCAAAAATACGTCGCAGTTGTATTTGCCAATCAAGACACAGCTCAGCGAAGTCATTACGCTCGAACAAAAGCTTCAAAGCGTAGAAGACAAAATCCATAAACAGCGCATGGAATGGGCTGATACGGAAGCAAAATTTACCCTTGGTGAGTACGATACGGAAGTTAAGAACTATCAAGACATCATTGATGAATACAATACGATTCACACTAATGATACGATTGATGATTTCCAAAAGAATTACTACACGCAACAGTATTTGGAACAGCAGGCTCGTTTGCTGAAACAAAAATACGACCAAGCGCAGGAAATTATCCGTGACGCAGAAGGCCGTCCCATCAAGGATGCAGAAGGTAATGAACGTCGCTATGGCGGCACGCCTGAACAAATCGAACAGGCTCGCTTGGCATGGCTCAAAGCGGATGCCGCTGCGAAACAGTATGCGGCTACGCTCAAGAATGACGTCAAGAAGAACATGGCGGATGTCTTTGCGTCTATCTTTGTAGATGGCAAAAAGGCTAGTGATATTCTGAAAGACTTATGGAAACAGCTTGGCCACGATGCTTGGCAGTTATTAATCACAGGGAAAGGCACAGGTTCTCCGCTTGGGAATTTCTTGCGTAGCCTCATGGTTGGTAAACGTCAAAGCACAGTGCAAGATTTGAACAGCGCAGGGTTTGGCTATACGATGCCAGAAGTGTCAGCATGGCGTGCAGCGTCTATGCATCGTGGTGTAGGGCAAGCGGAAACGGCGGCGCAACAGCCTATACGTGGTGTAAGCTTAGAAGAATATTCACAGCCTGCGCAAGGTGTCAACTTGGATGCAGCATCGAAGCAATATGATACAGCCACAGCGTTGCAGACTGCGTTTACGCCTATGAACCCAATGCCTGTACAAGTCATGAACCTTCCTAGTGTCGGTGGTGGAACAGCAGGTAATTTAGCGAACACCGTACAGCAAGCTACAGAAAGCTTTAAAGATTACTTGCCGAAGCCAGATATGAACTCGCTGAGTACCTTTAGCAATCTGGCAGGACAACAGGCATACGGCTCACAGCTTCGATTCGCAACGAATTTCAACTGGGGTACGCAAGCGGCTCTTCCGGCGTATGGTGCAGGTGCCCCCGGTGGTTCTGGTTGGGGCTCTATGGCGTTAGCGTCTAAGATTGGCTTAATTGGCATGGGCTTACCATTATTGTTCAGTTTATTCAAACACCATGCAAGCGGTGGCGAAATTGATGAACAAGAATTGGCAGTCCTTGGCGAAGGCAACAAGAAAGAATATGTCATTCCAACGGAACAGAATCGTCCTCGCGGTGTAGCCTTATGGCAGAAAGCAGGGCAAGACCTTGGTATCCTCTCTAAGGGGACGAAGATTGCCCCTGATTTTAAAAATAAGGAAATCGCACAGAATGGCGTAGTGTCTGCGTCGGTGCGGCAACAGGCAGTCTATATGGACGAAATGAGACAGCAGAATAAGACGCTATTGAATATCTTAGCCTTCATGGCAAACAATCAGGCAAACAGCAGTGACCAAGGAAACGGAGCCACTATTGTTCAGCCTCTCGTCATGAAACAGGACATGGATATTAACTCATTTACCAAAATGTACCAGAAAGGCAAGACATATAACTATATTAAATAAATTTCTCTAAAAATTTTCCTGAAATTGCGCAACAAATGGGCACTTTTGGGGATTATATATAGAGGGGTAATTTTTACAAAGGCTCTCGATTTGGGAGCCTTTTCTTTTTGCTTATGGAAAATTTAAATAAATATATCGGTAAAATACACAAATACCAAGGCACTGGGAAGTATTGCGATTGTCTGAATTTAGTGACCATGTTTTATCATGACCATCACTACAAAGAAACCTTTGACGACCACAAACCAAGGCCTAAGACATACGAAGAATATATTACGAAACAACCGACGCGCATGATACGCTATTTAGTCAAAAACTTTGATGTGACCACCAACGTAGACGACTTAGAATACGGCGATGTTATCTTAGTTTTAGTTGGTGGAGACCCTCATTTAGGCGTATATGTTGGTGAAGGGAAAGCCCTTGCAATGGAAATCCCAGTAGTAGAAGGGAAGTCAAAATCCACTATTTATAAAGGTCGATACTGGAAGCCATTCTTTAGGGCAGGATTTAAAAGGAGAAAATGATATGGCATTAGATAAATTTCCGTTGCCTTATGTGTTTGATGTACAGCATACATCTACGTATGCTACGAAGTCCGTCAAATTCTATTCGCAAAAGAAACAAGTATCGATTCAATCTATCCATCCTGTAAAGTCATGGCAAATCAACGTCCGTGGCGATTACAATGACTTGAAGACGCTGAAAAGTTTCTTTAATGCGCATTATGGTGACGCATATCCGTTCATTTTCATAGACGAAGATAATAATGAACAGACGGTTCGCTTCCAAGAACCGAAATTAAATATGAAAGAGTATCGCGACTTCAACATCAACTCTCCTACGCATGGGACAGTCGTTGGCTTTGAAGGAACGATTACGCTAGAGGAGGCGTTATAATTGGCAGTCTCGTTACCAGTCCATATGGCGGAAATGAAAGAGTCAGGGACGACATTCTTTATTGAACTGTATCGTGTAGAACTTCCTGACCACACCTTGCTGTTAGCCTCTAGCGATGAAGACATCACGTTCAATGGTGAAACATATTTAGGTTATCCGATTAAACGTGGAGACATTACAAGGACAGTCGACAGCCGTGTCGATAATTGCGATATTGAAGTCAGCAATACAAACGACTACTTTACATTGACGCTTCTGAATGGGAAGAATTTCCTTGGTTGTCGTTGCTATATCTATCGGATTCAGTATCCTGATTCGTTATCGGACATCAACAATGTCACTATGGTCTTTTATGGGCAAATAGACAGCCCTGAATTAACAGAAGATAAGACCTTCAAATGCTCTATCGTCTCAGATATTCCGAATATGGATAACTGCCGTACTTTTGGCTATGCATGCAGTAATCAGTTTGGTGACGAAAATTGTAGGTTTACCCCACGGACAGCCAGTGGGGCTTGCAGACGAGACGCTTGGGTAGTCAATGGTGTTACACGGCCTGCTATTTACAGCGAAGCCTTAGGCTATACGTATTGGAAAGATGGTATTATTACGATTGCAGGCTTGTCTCGACGTGTTGTAGGACAGCAGCATAATATGGTTATAATAGAATATGAATTTCCCGAAGAGCTTGATATGAGCGGTGGTATGAAGATTGTCCAAAACTGTGACAAAACGGTTGCTTCATGTAAAGCCTATGGGAACCTGAAACGATACGGTGGATTCCTGTACGTGCCGTTTGAATATCAGGTGAAGACGTAATGAGAGGTGATTTAATTGGGTAAAGGCAGAGGCAAAGGCGGTAAGTCAGGTCTTGCTAAAGCAGTCGGCATTGCAGGTATGGTTTGGGGCGGTATCGCTCCAGGCATCTTTGGGTTAGCGAAAGGGGCTCACTTAGTCGGTGCCATTATGGGCTTATCCTTAGGGCAGACCATTGGTTCCGCATTGTCGTCTCAGAACGCAGACACACCTGCGTCCAACTTCGACTCCAAGATGAATACCGTCGATTCTGGCGCAAGAATCCCTCTTGTATACGGTACACGTATGATTGGTGGTTTGCAGTCATGGCATCAAGCAAACACCAATGATAAGTGGTTAATCAAAGATGTTATTCTTGGTGAAGGAATGTTCTGTGGTGCCTATGGGATTACAGCAAACGGTTTCATGTTGAAACCAAATGGGGACATCCCGACAGTCATTAAGCAGTACGCATCGAATAATAAATGGTACAGTTCTATCAGTACATGGAACAACCCTGTGTTTGGCTTAATTAACTGGAAATACGCTGACGCATCGGTAGAAATCCGTAAAGGCGGCCCCACAAAGAATGACAAACAATTAATCCTGCGATGGAATGGACACGAAAGATGGATTACGTTACAGTCTAACGTAGACTTAAAGAGCGATTCGTCTAATGCTTATAGCTGTCAATTTTCGTTATTGTACCAGTATATAGAAGGTATACACTACGATACAAACTTTGCCGCCGAGGGGTGGCAGTTGGTCAATCCTGTCATGGCATCGGACGACCCAGAAACGATTAATACGCATGGTCAAGAAAATTGCTATCAACGAGCCGTCATGTTCACGATTGGTGATTATCGGGCCACGAATGATTCATGGGTGCAATACTTTAATGGCACGCAGGATGCTCCCAGTTATTACGAAAAATCTGGTGGCTATCCGAACATGGCGTACCTTCATTCCTATCTTAAATATACCGACAAGTTAGGCGCAGGGAATCCGACCGTTATCTGCGTGGCTCATGGACGTTCTATTTACGACACACGGACTGGGCAATGGGGTTACAGTGAGAACCCTGCTATGATTGTCCGCGACTATCTCTTGAATAAAACCTTTGGCTCAGGTCACTTCATTACGCAGGAAATGCTTGATGAAGATTCGTTTAAGGATGTAGCGGATTACTGCGATGAAATCATTACGACCACAGATGGCGCAGGGCGTAGCATTACAGAACCTCGGTATCGCTTAAATATCGTCATTAACGATAAAAACACGTACTTACAAACGTTACAAAGTATGCTTGCTAGCTTTGTTGGCTTCATCGTTTTCACAAATGGTAAAGTAGCGTTAAAGATTGAACGGCGCGAGAATACCGTCTATGACTTCAACGACGACAACATTATCGAAGACAGCTTGTCCTATAAAGCGGATTCCACAGCGGATAGCCCAAACAAGCTCGTTATGAAGTACATTGAGCCAGTCCTGAACTGGACAGCGGCACCTGCCATTGTAGAAGACTTGGTGGACCAAGCGGACAGCCCTATTGGCCGTGGCAAGATTATTTCCAAAGACGTAGAACTCATTGGCGTTACATCGCAGGCCCAGGCGTTACGATTAGGGAAGATTTATCGTGACATTATTCGGTTGTGTCCGATTACGATGACCTTTAAATCTGGCGCACAAGCAATGCATTTGGAACCAGGCGATGTCGTCAAGGTAACCCATAAGATGTTCTTAGATGGCAAAGAAGTCGACCTCTTTAAGGACATGCCAGTTCGTGTCTTGGAAATCCAAGAAGGACAAGGCGAATACACGCTGACATGTCGGCAATACAATCCGTCTATTTACGATGACCGCTTTGGTGGTAATCTGAATATCCATGATTATACGCCAACGGTTAAGCCAGAAGATGTATTGCCAGCAGCGGTACCACAGCCTACAGACCTTAAGCTTAGCACTGTCTACAAACAAGCGGCAGACGGCTCGGTACGCTATGATTTAATCGTGGATTACGACCTCGATACAGCCGCAGGCGTTGAAACTGGTCTCGTGTATTACAAGACCAATGAAGATTACGACCTGTCTAACGTCGGTGTCATTAAAGAAGGCGTAAGGGCCGATGAAATTGGCTTCTCCAAGGATTGGCAATATGCAGGCGATTCACCGACACGATTCATCTTCCCGAACGTCAACGTTGGCACGGCGTACAAAATCATGGTACGTGCAAGAAGTAAGAATGGAGAAACATCGGCGGAAAGCGGTGCGCCTACTGCAACGATTACGATTGCCCGTAAGTCTACGGTACCGAATATACCTGCTAATTTCTCGTACGTTTTTGCTGACCCTCCAAAATTTATATGGGATGCAGTAACGAACAGCGATGTGGATTTCTATGAATTACGCTACGATAACAACGCGGGCCAAGAAGATGGCCTTATTGCCCGTACAGTATCGACAAGTGTATCGGTACAATTAACGAATCGTACAGGGACGCTATATCTCTTTGCACATAACGTAACGAAAAAGTATGGCTATCCTGCTGTATTGGCGTATAATAAAGCGATTCCGCCTACGCCAATAGCTCCAACGCTTACAACAAAGCTTGGAGGTTTTAGTATTGAGGCTAATCCAATCCCAGACGATTGCGTTGGTATGGCAATTTATGTAAGTGCCGCAGGTAGCGAAAATGAAGATAAGCGTATCCAATCTACGAACAACGTATATTCCTATATGTGCAAAGAAGGCATATACGATGTGCGTGTTGCCTATATGGACATCTTTGGCGAAGGCAATAAGTCGCCTGTATCCACAATTACCGTTAAGGTTTTAGTGGACGATAGCTTCATTAAGGACGAAGGTATCAGTCTTAGTAAGGTAGATAGCACTATTAAAGGTGCTATCAAAGATGCCCAAGGTGCAATAGCTCAAATCCCTGCGTTAAAGGGAGAAGCGGATGGCTTAAAGCAAACGACAACGGAGCTTTCTAATACGATTACACAAAACAAGACAACGCAAGATGGTATTAATGAAACGCTCAAGTCTCAAATTTCACAGACAGCGGACAGTGTGACGAGCGTTGTCGCCAACCTGAATGATTTGGATGCGGCAAGTAGAGCGTATAAAGCGTTCTCGTCTATTAAACAAACGGCAGATGGGATTTCACAAACTGTATCCGAGAATAAAGCTGACCAAGACGGTGTAAATCAGCAATTAACATCTCAAATTTCACAGACAGCGGACAGTGTGACGAGCGTTGTCGCCAACCTGAATGATTCTGATTTAGCGTTTAAGAACTATTCGGCGTTTACACAGTTACGGGACGCGATTAATCTACGGGTCAAAGCCGACGATATTATCAATCAGATTAATATTTCGAAAGAGTCCATCCTAATTGATGGTAAAAAAATTCATATCACGGGTAATACGGTATTCGACAATAATATCATTGCTAAAGGGATGATTCAGGCAGGGGCTATCACAGCGGATAAATTAGCGGCGCAGGATATTACCATTGGCGGTGACACTACGACAACGACAGGCATCGTTGGAGGTGCAGTACGACTAGACCAAGGTGGGTTGACGGTAACGCAAAACGATGGGACGGTCATCAGATTTGGACATTCAGGGATGACTTCCACAGATGCTTCGGGGAATGTTTTTAATGTCGTTGGTAAGTCATGCATGGGGATTTGTAAGAATGGGCAATATGTTAAATTCATCTACCCTTGGCCTTCAATCCCTAGCGTGATTGTAATTCCTCAGTCCGTCCAAGTTCAGTCCCCAGACTTTGCAAGCCAGAAAGTAATATTGCATGCTTTTGCCGATTCTATTTCCGAAAAAGGTTTTTACGTAAGATGTTACGCCTCTATTTTAGCAGGGGCTGGGTCTACTGTGTTAAACACTCAAATAGGCGGGTTCAACACAAGATGGGGAGATGACGACGGAGCTCCTATTATCTCTTCGTTTGATTACCAATTACCGCATGCCGCTACTGCGGCAGAAACAAAAACATACTCATTTACCGCAAAGGACTTTTGGGGGGATTCATTTAGTAACAGTGACCTTTCTACGCTGTATGGGCAGTGCCAAGCTCAAATTATTATAAATGGTTCAGTAAGAGCTGAGGCCTATTTATTTGGTAATGGGCAATTTGGTGGGCCTAAATACACAGAAGACACGAGTCATGGGTGGCCGTACCCAAAAACTTGGCATTATAAAGCGTTAAGTAGTAGTAAATATTGGGAAACTGGTGGAGATAATTGGAATAGTGGGTACACCATTTCAATCATAAAACAAAGTTTTACTACTAAAATGACAGTAGATAATATCCAACCATCGGACAGTGTGGTTTTACGAGTAAGAGAGGCTCACAATCCTATTGGAGAAATCCATGGCTATGATATTAAACCTTGGGGATATAGCGTTTATTTAGACTACTATACGTCTAGTACGCAAGATGAACAAATTATCGATAATAATGGTACAGCTTTGTTTATCGCACAAGACGCCAATAGTAATAACTCAAACTATATCATCCAGTAATAACTCAAACTATATCATCCAAAATAGTGCGGAGGATAAAATGTAAATGTCCTATCAATTATATAAATTACGTCCCATTCAGGCTGAACAAAATGAAGATGGTTCATATACTATGCTTATTTGGAACGGTGCTACTTATGATTCCTATAACGTTCCTAAAGATGTCTTTGAACGAAACTATCAGCCATACGATGGCACACCTGCTCAGATAGATATTAAGTTAGACGATGGTACTACCTTCAAACAGCCAACGGACGAAGAAATTATGACCGCTGACGTTAAAGCGGCTCAAGCAAATTTGAATCAGCTAGTCTTAAGGTCGGTACGGGCAGCTTTGGTTGGTGCAGACGTGACATCTATTAAAAGCGATTACGAGACTGCATTAGCAAGCATTAGTGATGATGCAGCCTGTAAGATGTGCATGTATTTCCCTGTATGGATTCCTTTGGCACATCAATATAAAAAAGGAGATAGGGTTAATTACAATGGGGTTTTATACAAGTGTCTCTTTGACCATGTTTCGCAGGTTACGTGGAAACCAGATAAATCGCCAAGTTTATTCACCAAGGTTTTAACGAGTGATGACGGTACGCCTCAAGAATGGGAGCAACCAAATTCGACTAATCCTTACATGAAAGGTGATAAAGTAACATATCAAGGCAAGATATATGAAAGCACAATAGATAATAATATTTTAAGTCCCACGGAATTCCCGCAGGGATGGAAAGAGGTGACGCAATGAAACGACAAGGGTTTCAGTACGGTGAAATCCGTGATGAAAATGACAATATAATCCAAGAGGGTTCCTATGGGAAAGGCACAGCATTCGCTACGTCAGACAACATGGGTATCTTAGATTATACAATGAATAACTTTCAGGCACTATTCGACATGATGAGTAGTGCCGCTGTGTATGTAGATACAAAAACGAGCTTACCTGCTGTTGGTGATGGCGGCAAGCTATATATTACTAAAGACGATGGCAAATCATGGCGTTGGGATGGAGAACAATATGTAGAACTGTCTACGTCCATTGACGGGAAGTCTGCATACGAAATTGCGATAGATAATGGCTTTACAGGCACAGAAGCCGATTGGTTAGCATCTTTGGGTAATGACACGATAGTTAATGCAACCGTTGACACAGACGGTTATTTAACGTTACACATGAAGTCTGGTGGCGCAATTAAAACGCCTTTACAACCTATTATTGATTGTATTTCCTATCGGGACGCATCCAGGGCTTCACAAGGTGCTGCCAAGACTAGCGAAACGAATGCAAATAACGCTGCTACATTAGCACAACAATGGGCTATGTCAAGTGACTCTCCTGACAACACTGCCGACACCGACAGCAAGACACAAAAAACACAAAGCTCTAAAACATGGGCTCTGTATAGCAAGGATAGGGCAGATTCCTCAGCTAGTTCTGCCGCATCGGCAACAACACAAGCAAAAGCGGCGCAAACTGCCGCGTCAGCAGCAAAAGAAAGCCAAACAAAAGCAGAAGAGGCGCAAGCGGCGACCGCTGATATGGTAGGACGCGTGCGCTGGCGTATTGATGGTGATGGCGGCTTGAATGCTGAAATTTTAGAAGAAACATAGGAGAAAAAATAATGACAGATAACGCAACTATTTTAGGAACAATCAATTTACCAAGAGACTCAACCCTTCAAACCCTTGCGGGAGAAATGGCGACGGCAAACATGTTGAAACGGCTGGAACTCAAAAAAGCAGGAATTGACTTGACCGCAAGTGATTGGAAATCCTTTCAATCTATGGTACGAGCCGGTACGCTCTTAGCAGTATATAGCATTGGTAGCCAATTTAAGACAATGCGCGGTGACGACGCTTTGATTTGGGACTTAGTCCATTATGGCGAAGACGACAACGGCAAATATGCTGTCTTGCAGATGCACGATTGCTATAAAAATGCCTTACAATTCGGGACCCGGCAAGCCTTTTTTTATGCTAATGCCGATTTACCGGCTGGGACATATCACGTCACTTTTACCAAAACAAACTGGCCGACTTACGAAGGCATTGCTTTACAGTTTACGACAACGAAGGTTGTGCCAAAGGGTGGACAGCTCACGTTATCAGCGGATGCCTGGCTTACAACCTTGCCGAAATCAGTTGTTTCTTATAGTGCATCTACCAGTGCAACAGCTATTGAAACAGTTGCACTCACAAAAGGGAATGTCGGAACGGACTTGTCTACATTGGGGACTATTAATCATTGCCAAAAGGCGGTATATGGTAACAACAATTACAAAGAATCTGCTTTACGGCAATGGCTAAATAGCGATAAAACCGTCGGCGGTGTATGGACACCACAACAAAACTACGATAGACCGCCAGCATGGGCAACGACAGAAGATGGGTTTATGAATGGACTTGATGAAGAATTTGTGAGTGTCGTTAGCAAAGAAAAGATTAAGACGGCATTAAATACGCTTACAGATGGCGGAGGTTTTGTAGAAACGAATGATAAGTTCTTCATCCCGGCCGCAGGGCAAGAAAATTTTAATGATACGAATAATATTGACGAAGGCAAGCCATGGGATTATTACACGAAATTTAGAGCCGATGGAAAAATAGGACGCAATGATGCCGACGACACAAACCGCCTGAAATACTATAATAATAAAGTTAGACATTATTGGTTGCGGACTCCGTATGTTAGCTATGCGTTCCACTACCGCATTGTCTATATTTCTGGCCGCCTCAACCACCGCACAGCACAGGGTACGTTTGGCGTGGCCCCAGCTTGCATAATCCGGTAATCATCCACTAATCTGCCGCCAACAGCGGCAGATGGAAAGGAAGAAATGTCAGTACCAAAAGGAAAACGAAAAGAAAGCGAACTAGTTGTTATTACCGAAGCAGACAAGCTCGTTACGTATACCATACGTATATGCACCAATGAGAAGAAATTTCCCAAACGGTATAGATGGTGCTTAACAAAGAATATTGTCGAAGCCGCGGTATGCATGAAAGAATATATTTCAAGAGCGAATAGCGTGCATATCAATGACCGGGAAAGCTATATTTTACGTCGAACCTATCAACAGCGAGCTATCGCAGAACTTGCCGCTATGCATGCCAGCATGGATGTTGCTTTTCGCGTCTTCAGCGGCTTACGAAGTATTATGAACGATGCAAAAGAAATTAATATTGTCTTTTGGACACAGCAACTAGCAACTGTTAAAAAGCTATTGCTAGCTTGGAAGAAGAAAGATACTGAGCGATATAAAGCATTATAAATTTATGGGCCAAGTGCTAATAGACTCCGAATGTTAGCAATGCGTACAACTACCACATTGTCTATATTTCTGGCCGCCTCAACAACAACACAGCACAGAATACGTATGGCGTGGCCCCAGATTGCAACCATAATGGTCAGCTTAGAGTAAGCGGAAACGCAGAAATCAGACAGGATGCAAGGAGCATGCGGCCCGTTCCTATTATGGACGAACAGAACACCTTGACGCGATTATCTTGCATAGAGATAGCATCGCTATAAGCGAGGAATAACATATTTTATGGAAACAATAAAAGAAAGAATTATTAATTTTAGTACTCTCTACGATGCAGCGAAACAATGCGCACGCCGTGTACAATGGAAGCGTAACGTTATTACCTATATGGAAAATGTGCTACTGAATACAGCAACATTACAACGTGAATTAGAAGATGGCTCATATAAGCCGGGGAAATTAATACCGCTTGAAGTATACGAGCCTAAGCGGCGCACTGTCCTTTCGTCGCGGTACAAAGATAGGCAAGTACAAAGAGCCCTTATTTCCCAATATTTATATAGAGAGCTGACGCGTCATTTTATTTATGACAATCACGCAGGACAAACTGGTAAAGGGACAACAACTGCCAGAAATCGCATGAAAATTATGATGGAGAAAGCATATAGAAAATGGGGAAAGGCATATATACATACCTTTGATATTAGCGGCTTTTTCCCTAATACCCGGCACGATGTAGCAAAAGCGGCGATACGTAAACGCGTGAAAGACGATTGGGCAGTATCTCTTATAAACCTATTTATAGATAACTTTGAGGGAGATGTTGGTATTGGGCTAGGCGCAGAAATCGGCCAAATTACAGAATTAGCTGTATTAGATGGATTGGACCATGCGCTTAAAGAAAGATTGCACGCAAGATTTTATATCCGGTACATGGATGATTTTGCCATTATTGGCCCTGATAAAGCGTATTTACGTACATGTCGTGAGGTAGCGGAAGAGAAACTAGGCAATATTGGATTACAACTCAATCCAAAGAAAAGCCGTATATTTCCGCTCTCAACAGGATTTACGTGGTTAGGGTTTACGTATAGGCAAACTAGCACGGGTAAAATTATTGTTACTTTGCCAAAGAAGAAAATCATTCGAGAGCGTCGTAAATTAAAGCGGCTTGTAAGAGCGGCGAAAGCTGGAAAAATATCAAAGAAAACCGTAGAGGAAAGCTTTAATAGTTGGAAAGGTCATGCAAAATATGGAAATAATCACAATACTATACGGCGCATGACTCAATATTATAAAAATTTATGGAGGAAAGAAAAATGATGAATGTAGATGAAATGGCAAGATTAGTACGGGCGGAACAAGAAGCAGCGGCCGCACAAAGCGCAAAAGAAGATTTAAAAGCGACTATTGCTTATGTGGCCATGATGTCTAATGTCGATATTTCAGACGACCTTTTAGGAGAACAAGAAAACGGAGGAGAAAAATAATGAGTAAAATGTTTAATTTAATGAAAAACTGGTACGACACAGGCCGTTGGAGCGCAAAACGAATTGGCGAAGCCGTTGAAAAAGGCTGGCTTACTGCTGACGAATATCAGCAAATTACAGGCGAGGTATATAAAGAAAATAATGGTTAAGCCAAACGCGACTATACAGCATATAGGCAATGGCTTTTATCATATTATCATGGACGGGCGCGCAAAACTCTGTTAGCGCATCCATGGCTTCACAAAATGCCGCAAAAACGTCCGAAAAAAATGCTAAAACTAGCGAAACAAATGCGCAAACGTATGCGGAAAAAGCACAACAAATTAAGGACAGCATCGCATCTGTATATAAGGCTTGTGGTTCTGTAAATACATACGATGATTTACCTACTGAAGGGGTAGAAATTGGTGATACCTATAATATCCTTCAAGCAGACACTGCCCATAACATTAAAGAAGGGGACAATGTTGCTTGGACTGGAGAAAGTTGGGATAACCTCGCTGGTATTGTTGATTTGTCAGTATATGCTACAACTCAATTAGTTGACATTAAAGATTATGCTATTCGTAGGGATTTACAAAATGGTCTCTTAGTGGCTCAAAAAGCAGCACAAGATAAATACGGTAATGCTATTGATTCTACTTACGAAACGGTTTTTGATGCGCAAACGCTTGTAGAGACTGTTTCTGAACAAAACGGCGTTGTTACAGTCACTACTAAAGGTGGAACCTCTAATACTTTTCACGCAGGTATAAACATCCTTGCAAGACAAAAATACTACAACGAAGGAGACATCGTATATAGTCCTAACCTTCCCTCGTGGGCATACCTCGAATGCGTCTTAGCAGGTACCACAGGCTACACGGAACCAGATTTTTCCGACGTGCATATTGGTGGGTGGCGAATTAACGATTATGGTGTAGTATGGGAATTGCACGATACACTGTGTAAGTACACGCTAGGACAGATAGTGCCGAAAGTAAGCGGACCTAAAGCACACGAGCATTTATTGTTGTGCGATGGTAGTGCTTTTGATACAGCAAAGTACGTCCAACTAGCACAGATTTTTGAAGATGGAAAGTTGCCTAATTTAGTGGGTAGATTTTTACAGGGAAGTAATATAGCTAAACAGGTGGTAGAAGCAGGCTTGCCTAATATTATAGGGACTTTTTTTGGGTATACTTGGAAGTCGTTTATCGGCTCTCAAAGAGGAGCGTTTATACAGAGAACAGAAAATTCTGCTACGTATGTTCTGTCTCCCAGTTCAGGAACGGGAGTCCTTTCTGCTGAAACAAACCTTAATGCTTCTTATAGTAATGCAATCTACGGCAAGTCCACTACAGTACAGCCTCCTGCATACACCGTGAAATATTATATTTGTTATGGAGGGTGATATAAATGAATATACAAGACGGAACAGCAACGTTTACCATACGAGACGAAAGATTACAAGCCTTATTCGATATGATACATCCCGTTGGCAGTGTCTATACGACAATCAAAGATGGTAAGCCATTTGATATGGGTGAATGGCAAGAAATCAGTCAAGGCAGGGTACTGCAAGGTGTAACGAGCGGACAAACAGCAGGAACGACGGTGGAAGCTGGATTACCAGATATTACGGGAAATATATCCTTGTTTGCTCATGATGACTGGAGTAATGGTGCTTTCTATTATGACAAGAGCAATTGGTGGAATTCTGACGCATGGTTTCCGTTTTCTATGTCAGGCACGAGGAGCCCAGCAGGGGCATTCGCCTTTAAGGCAAGTCGTTCCTCGAACATTTACGGCAACTCTACAACCGTTCAACCACCAGCATACCTTGTTCATTTCTGGGTACGTACGGCATAGCAAGAAAGGAGAATAAATGGAAATTACTATAGCCGCAATTAGTGCTATCGTAGCCATTTTGGGGCTTATCGGTGCTATCTTTGACTTTTCCGTAATTAAGCCGCTTAATACAGCGATTACTAATCTCCAAACGGTCATCAAGGATTTACATTCGTATGTCAATCATGTTGAAGAAAAACGTCAGCAAATGGCAGAAGAATTAGCAGAACTTAAAGAATCCACCAAGAATGCTCATAAGCGGATTTCGGAGCACGGGGAAATGATAAGTGACTTAATGGAAGCTATGAGGGATTTACATGATAAGTAAAATCCAACAAATGCTTACCGTAGCACTAGAAAAAACTAATAAGCTAGAAATAAAGGGTATGCCTCGTATCATGGTATATCTTTTTTTATTCTTGCTTATCATCAGCGTCGTACTATTTATTGGTGCATGGGTCTGGGCGTGGATATATACAGGGCACGCAGAATTTGCATTAATGATTTCATTCATTGGGCAAATCACATCTGCGCCATTGGTTGGTGCGTTGATGTTCTTTGGAAAAGCCTTGTCTAACCCAGATAATGACCATGACGGTGTTAATGATGCTTTTGAGGATGAACGGAAGGATAAGCAGTGTACGCCTCCTATTCGTCCTATTCCTAAATAGAAAGGAAAATTATGTTTAAAATCACAAATAACTATATTTATCACACTAAAGGGGATACTGGTGGCTTTGACGTGAATGTATGCGTCGATGCGTTGCCTATTCCTTATAATCTGTACACTGGTAAATTTTCTATTAAAAGAGACTTGGATGATGTCGGGTATGTCTTACAAAAAGACATTGTTAATGGTCACATTGATATTGCTCCAGAAGATACCATTAACGTACCTGCAGGGGCATATTGGTATGACATTGAGCTTTATGTCAATGATAGCAATGGGAAGAACATCGTTGAAACCTTTGGTCCATATCATTATCGCCTTATGGATGATGTAACGAGGTAAATATTATGGCAAACGTCAAAGTTGCATTAACTTCTTCTCTTCCAGACATTAGTGTCCATCTAAGAGTTAATCAAAATAATCCAGTAGAGCAAGCCACAATTACGTTGGCTTCTTTATTGGATGGAACGTTGACAGGTATCAATTTACCAGAATCACTACAGCATACCCGAAACGGTGCGTTCTCTGGTTGCCACAAATTACAAAGTATTATTGTGCCAAAGAATGTGGACACGATTGGCTCTAATGCATTTACGGATTCGGCTATCCAGACGATTAATCTCAATAAATCTTATAAGGCAATTACAGGTCAACCATGGGGCGCAACAAATGCCACCGTAAACTGGCTCCAGGCGACTAAAGCGCACGTTACTATCACGCAGACGGAACATCAAACCATTACGGTCACAACAGACGACGGCTTAGACCATACGGACTCCTTTGATGGATACGTCAATATGGTCTTCACAGTAAAGATTGTGGTAGAAGACGGCTATACAGCAGGTACATTATCAACCTTAGGTGGGACAATTACAGAAGATACAGAAATTACAGCAACAGAAGCAACAGAAATTACTACGGAGGAAACATAAATGTTAGGTGATTTATCAGCACAATATGAAAGCAACGGCGATTGCGGTTGTATCAGTAGCGGTTATGGCGACCCAGGTGGTAAAAGCTACGGTACGTATCAGTTTAGCTCTAACGCAGGCTCTTTACAGGAATACGTAGACTGGCTCCAAGCGAACCATTATTGGTTCGGTGACAAGCTTGCAAAATACGACCTGTGTAGTGAAGCCTTTGATAATGCATGGACGTGGCTTGCCAATAGCGGCAACCGTGACGACTTTGCGCAGTCACAGCATGATTACATTAAGTACGCATATTACGACCCTGCCATAGAAACGTTGGGTTCCCTTGGGTACCACATCGAAAACCATAACGAAGTTATGCAGGATGTCGTGTGGAGCAGAGCCGTACAATACGGCCCCGGTAACATTGCGGATATGTTTATGGAAGCAGTACAGTCCATTGGCTATCCAAATCTGAGTTATGTAGACGCTCCCGATTTTGATGCGCAAATGATTCAAGCTATATATATCAACGTTTGTAGCTCATGGGAATGGAATCAAAGTTCATTACGTGATAGTCTGAACGAACGCTTCCGCAATGAATGTAATGATGCGTTAGCGAGGGTATAAATGCATTACATGGGAGGGAAATTCAGAATCAGTAAAGATATTGCAGCTATTCTGAATCCGATTACCAAGGGGCGGCCATTCGTTGACCTATTTTGTGGTGCATGCAATATTGTAGATAAGATTACAACAGCGTCTATGCGTATCGCTAACGATAATAATCCGTATTTAATTGCGCTGCTTAAAGCAGTACAAAACGGATGGGAACCGCCAACGCATGCGACAGAAGATGATTATCGTTACGTAAGTGCACATCCGGACGAAAATCCTGCACTGACCGGGTTTATCTTGATTGGGTGTAGTTTTGGCGGTGCTTGGAAAAGTGGTTTCGCTAAATGTAGTAGAGGAAGAAGTTATGCGTTAAGTGCTCATAATTCGCTTATGAAGCAACGAGATAAACTGGGAGGGGTACAATTCACGTGTAGCGACTATAGCGAATTATTGATTCCTAAGGGAGCCGTTGTGTACTGTGACCCACCATATAAAGGCACTTATAACCACTACTACAAAAGCACATTCGATTATGATAAGTTTTTGTATTGGGTAGAGGCAAATAAAGAAAACTACGATATTTACATTAGCGAGTACGCTAGGAACAACATAAATGGCTACCAGAGCGTTTGGGAACGTGATTCGAGAACTGGCATTAAAGGGAAGGATAGTTGTATCATCCCGACTCGTGAAGTCCTTCTATTCGCGTCATAGAGAGGATACAATGTGGAAAAGAAGCATATATACATTATTATTGGCTGTATTCTTATCGTTATCATCGGTGGTCTCTTTTGCTACCGATACTACGTCCATACAGGACAACGCTACGGTAACGATGCAATACAGTCAGTACAACAGATTGAAAGAAATAATGGACGAGCAATCGATGCAAATAACGAAGCTCGAAGGGATAATCAGTCTGCTCAAACAGAACTCGAACGAGGACAAACAGACCTTACTGATGCTTCAAAATCAACTCAACGACTGCAAGACTCGCTTGACCATCGCTCAGGACTTATTGACGAAGCAGAACGAACGATTGAACGAAGTCAACAGCTTGCTCATGAGCAACAAAGAATTTTTGACGAAATTGACAGAGCAAATTAAGGTTATGGAGCGGACAATCAGTAGGCTTGAACGACAACGGGACACATGGATGGTTATTGCAGGGACATTTGGATTGTATCAAGTGTTCCATTGATTATATTACTAGGCTATCGCTTATGGCGGTGGCCTTTTTTTTATTACCTATGATATAATTAAATTGGGGAGGTAGGCATTGAAAGGAGACATAGTTATGAATTATCCCCCGTTAACAGGAAGAGGTAAAATCCAAAAGAAGAAAAATAGTTCTGGCAAGGTGTATTATCAGCTCATTCAATTCCCAGTCCAATATAATGACGACGGCTCTATCCAATACAAAAGCTCTGAGTGCTTCAAGACCAAAAAGGAAGTAGAGGCTTGCCGTAACGATTGGGTTGGTAAGCGAAAATACGCCCTTAAAACGCTTACTAAGACACCTGTAAGGAACCCGCTAGCTCTCCCATATCTTGAAGAGTATATAAAAAATTATGTCATCCCTAATTTTCGCACACAAGCGTCAGTAAAGCGTGTCCACTTGCAACTTAAGAAGCATATTAAGCCCAAACTGCTAGGTGTAAGGATGAGTGATGTACAGCCAACGCTTCTACAAAGAATTATTAATGATATGAACAAAACAGCTGCTCCTAAGCCAGTATACCTGTTGTTACGGCGATTCTTCACTTGGTGCTATCAGCAAAGGATTATCTCAAGCAACCCAACTGATTTCATTACACTACCGAAGCATATTGTGAAGGAAAAGCAAAACCGTTCCCCATTATCACAACAAGACATGGAAAAGCTGTTGAAGTATCTGTTTACATCCCACAACAGAGTGGCTAAACGACACAGGCATGTCGTTTTAATATTGTTATATACTGGCATACGCCCCAGTGAACTCGCAGGAATGGAGCGCAAAAACGTTGACCTAGAAAGGGGTACCGCTAAGATTCGTAAGACGGTGGCAGGGAGCGTAGACCATTTTTGTATCCGTAATTTAACCAAGACACAAGCAGGTCAGCGTACTGTATATTTGCCTCCTATATGTTGTGAAGCAATACGTTCTTTCTATGAACGAGTCCCTAATTCTCCATGGGTTTTCCCGAAAGTAACCGACCCTCAGACGCCTTGTAATGCAGAGGCTTTAGCTAAGTCACTTAAAATTATCGCTCGCAATGCAGGCATTGAGCGTCCCTTTTTTGGATACTTGTTTAGGCATACCTTTACTACTATTGCTATCCGTAAAGGAATTCCTGCGGTAGAATTAAAACTTTTGACAGGGCATAAAAATACGGATATGATAAACAAAGTCTACGCTGCTCACGAAGATGGCAACGTTATTAAGCGGTATAAAGGGTCATTAGAGAATCTATACAATGTATGAAAAAGTTACACTTTTGGTTACACTTTCTGAGAATACAATATTTGTGAACTATGAGACCATTACTTGAGTGTATACTCATTTGTACATGTTTATGGCAGGAAGTGGTGGAAAAATAGGTTTCTTCAGTTGTATTTCTCTGGAAAA
>UQHB01000009.1 GCA_900540735.1 uncultured Megasphaera sp.
TATGGATGTGAGGGAATATATACTTCCTTCGCGCAATTTTCATCTGCTGTAAAAACTATATTCATTATTACAATACGGAACGTATTCAACAGAAAACAAAATGGATGCCACCGGTAACATACCGGTTAGCATCCATCTAAACCATCTTATTTAGTTGTTCTTATAGTGTCCAGGATTCTGGGTACACATCAAAAACGCACCTTTTTTCAGATACCGGTCATATAAGCCCCCACCATAAGCCAAGTCGTTGACCTTTCGTGTTACACGTCACACACGGAATAAGGGCCATATCGAGGTTTTGCGATCGTATTGAGAGGGAACTAGGTTTAGGTTCTTGGATGCCACATTTTTCAATCTACAAATTAGCTCTACTTTTGATTTCCCAAACTTCCATGATTTCCTTTTCTGTACATAATGACACGCCTACACGTTTACCGTCACGCCAGGCTTGCTCAATAATCGGAATGGTATTGATTTCATCACGCCGTCCAACATACATAAAAATAGTTTTAGCTTGTTTATATATGCCCTGATAGATATAACAAGGTTGGAAAATCTTTTTATCCGCTTCTTGGCAATACCTAGCATCTAAAGTATGTATTTTTTGTTGCATCGCTTGTTGTAAGTTCTGTTTTGTTTCTCGTATTATTTTATTCATATTACCTAGAGAAATTCCGTTAGTTTTTAGCCAAATAGTATCATTCTAGTATCATAGTATCATTCTAGTATCACTCAACGTTCTCGCATTTTCAACCTCCAGTGTAATTCTAAACTTATTTTAACTCATTCATCAAGTTTTATCCAATTGTTCAATTCATTTCAACGAAAAAAGAGTTCTCAAAAGAGAGCTCTCCTACCAGAATCATGCATTATCCTGCAACTGTTTTCGTTCCGTAGCAATCATCGCACGAATAGACTCCTTAAACGCCCAATCCCGCTATAAATCATTCAAGACTTTTTGTTCCCACAATTCCCGCCACGTTTGATCATCCTCAAACTCATCATCGTACCAATAGTCCTCTCTATCTGCTTCATAAACAGGCCTCCAATGTACTGTCACCTCTTTAGACAGCAAGTTCTTCAATGACCCCGACGGTTGACACGCGTTCTGTTCCCATTCGGTAATAATTTTTTCTTTAATTCCCAATCCTCTTGCAACGCTCCACGTACAATAGGTCAGCGCTGGTAATAAATATTTCATACGTACCTACTTTCTGTGCACACTAAGCACGAATTTATATGTCTACTGTACTATATTTTTATATCTATATGTAAAAATCATTTTAATTATGAATAAAATTTTCATAATAATAAAAGGACAGATGATCGCAAAGATATCTGTCCGTAAATTGCAAAAAATCCCCAAACACTAGCTATATAGCCGTGTTTGGGGATTTATTAATTTCAGCCTAGTCTAAGCAGAAATTATTTGAGTTCAACAGTAGCACCAGCTTCTTCGAGTTTAGCTTTGAGAGCTTCAGCGTCAGCTTTAGCAACGCCTTCTTTAACAGCTTTAGGAGCACCGTCTACGAGAGCTTTAGCGTCTTTTAAGCCGAGGCCAGTTACTTCACGAACAACTTTGATTACGCCGATTTTCTTTTCGCCAGCGTCTTTGAGGATTACGTCGAATTCGGATTTTTCTTCAGCAGCAGCAGCGCCAGCACCCGGAGCAGCAGCAACAGCTACAGGAGCAGCAGCGGAAACACCAAATTCATCTTCCATAGCTTTAACGAGATCAGCGAGTTCTAATACGGTCATACCTTTAATGGCTTCTAAGATTTCTTCTTTAGTCATTTTAATTTCCTCCATGTGTAAAAAGTTTTATTAGGGATTGTTAAGCGACTCTATTAAGCACTTTCTTGTTCTGCTTTTTTAGCACGTACAGCTTCAAGCACATAAACGGCATTGCGGATTGTGCCTTGGCATACGTTGACGAAACCAGAGATCGGAGCCTGCATGCTGCCGAGCAATTTTGCGAGTAATTCTTCGCGGCTCGGGAGGTCTGCGAGGGCCTGAACAGCGGCAACGTCGATAACCTGACCGTCAGCAATACCAGCTTTGATGGTGATTGCTTCCGTTTTGGTTTCTTTCATGAATTCTTTCAGGATTTTAGCCGGAGCAACTGCATCTTCTGTGGAGTATGCAATAGCGGTCGGTCCTTCGAGAACAGGGTCTAAGCCTTCGTAGCCTAATTCGTCAGCAGCAATACGAGTCAATGTGTTTTTGATGACTTTGTATTCTACGCCGCCTTCGCGGAATTTCCGACGAAGTTTCGTAACGTCAGCTACAGTTAAACCAGTAAAACCAACTAACACAGCACCCTGAGCGGACTGGAGTTTTTCTTTCATTTCTTCAACTACAGCAGCTTTAGCCGGGGAAATGTGTTTTAAATGATATTCGGACATTCTTTCGATACACCTCCTGACCTATTATTTTAGTATATATATCGTCTTAGCAAAAAACGGCCTCATGAGCATGAGGCCGAACTAGTCGTAGTTAGTATATCTACTAGTTACATAGCCTCAGATGGCGGACTTGCGTCCATTATACATACCTTCAGTCTACAGCTAAGAGAGATATTTTATTTATCTTCCGCTTTGACAACACCTTTGATGCTGAACGGATTGATGTGGATACCAGGGCCCATGGTAGAGCTAATGGTAACGGTTTTGAGGTATTGGCCTTTTGCGCCCGACGGTTTCACTTTGACAAGTGTATCGACGAGAGTTGTCAGGTTTTCTACCAATTTATTGGCGTCGAAAGATTTTTTGCCAATCGGGGAATGGATGTTACCGGCTTTATCAGTACGGAATTCCACTTTCCCGGCTTTACTTTCGCCAACGGCTTTTGCAACGTCCATCGTTACAGTACCAACCTTCGGGTTCGGCATTAAGCCTTTCGGCCCGAGGATTTTACCTAAACGACCAACTTTGCCCATCATGTTCGGAGTAGCGATTGCTACGTCGAAGTCGAGCCAGCCGCCTTTAATTTTTTCAATCAAGTCGTCGCCGCCAACATAGTCAGCACCAGCTTCTTGAGCTTCTTTTTCTTTGTCGCCTTGAGCAAATACGAGGATGGTTTTAGTTTTGCCGATACCATGAGGCAATACTAAGGCACCACGAACTTGCTGGTCAGCATATTTCGGATCTACGTTTAAGTTTACAGATAATTCAACAGTTTCGTCGAATTTAGCTGTATCCATTTGTTTCAAGAGATCAACTGCTTCTGCCGGTTCGTATAACTTTTGTTTGTCAACGAGTTTAGCTGCAGCAGCGTATTTCTTGCCAACTTTTGCCATGTGTCTTCCTCCTTATGTGGTTTAACGGGGTGGTAGCCCCTTCCACGGGCGAGAAATGCGTCAATTAGTCGACGATTTCGATACCCATGCTGCGAGCAGTACCTTCAATCATTTTCATAGCCGCTTCAACGTCATTAGCGTTGAGGTCCGGCATTTTTGTCGTTGCAATTTCACGAACTTTGTCGCGACCTACTTTTGCAACTTTTTTCTTGTTCGGTTCGCCCGAAGCGGTTTCGATGCCAGCTGCTTTCTTTAAGAGAACTGCAGCAGGCGGAGTCTTTGTAATGAAAGTAAAGGATCTGTCTTCATATACAGTGATTTCAACAGGGATAATGAAGCCAGCCTGTTTAGCTGTACGTTCATTGAATTCCTTTACGAAGGCCATAATGTTGACACCAGCCTGACCTAATGCAGGGCCAATAGGAGGCGCCGGAGTTGCCTTGCCAGCTTCGCACTGAAGTTTTACCATTCTTGCTACTTTTTTTGCCATGGTGATTACACCTCCTTACATTACAAGATGTGGTAAGCGAATCTTACGATTCTCCCACTCGCGGCAAACGCCGCATTTAGAAGTTTATTTATTCCAGACTCTTCTCGATTTGAGAATAGTCGACTTCTACAGTCGTTTCACGGCCAAACATTTCAATAAGGCCTTTAAGAGTACCCTTTTCTTCATTGATTTCCGTAATGGTAGCAATGAAGTTTTCAAAAGGACCAGATGTGATTCGAACTTGTTCACCGACTTCGACATCAACGTGTTGTTTCGGTTCACTGTCGACACCCTGTGATTTCAGGATTTTTTTGACTTCTTCTGGTTCCAAAGGGACTGGCTTGGTAGCCGAGCCGACAAACCCTGTGACACCCGGAGTATTGCGGACGACATACCAGGAACGGTCGTTGACTTCCATTTCGACGAGGACGTAGCCAGGGAAAATTTTCCGTTTTACTGTACGTTTCTTGCCGTCTTTGACATCAACTTCATCCTCCATTGGGACGAGAATGCGGTTAATGACATTTTCAAGACCCATGGATTTGACTTTTCGTTCCAACGTAGCCATTACTTTATTTTCATAACCGGAATACGTATGGATGACATACCACTTTTTTTCTGATTCCATGTAAGCACAGGCCTCCTATCCGACAACGACGCGGAGCAAATTAAACAACTGAGAAAAAGCGCCGTCAGAGATACCGATAATCGCCATAACGACGATGGTCGCTACAATGACCATGACAGTATAGTTAATGAGCTCTCTCTTTGTCGGCCAGATAACCTTTTTCATTTCTACCTTTACACCAGATACAAATGATTTGCCCGGGTTCTTCTTATTCTTTTGTGCTGCTTTTTTAGCTGAAAGTGCCATATAACCTCTCACATCCAAATAAGATTAAGCACATCTTATTTCTACAATACGATTATTTCGTTTCTTTGTGTAATGTCTGTTTTTTGCAGAACGGGCAATATTTTTTGAGTTCTAAACGGTCCGGATTATTTTTTTTGTTTTTGTTAGTCCGGTAGTTACGCTGTTTGCATTCTGTGCATGCCAATGTAATCGCTGTACGCATTCCTTACACCTCTCTTAAAAATAGTCACAAGCCCAGTGCTTGGGCAAAACTGCTCTATTAATGTAGCACACCTGAATCGTAAAGTCAAGGAAAAATTTCTGTAACTTAAAAAAAGCTAGGCAAATTTCATCGCCTAACTTTTTATAAGGATAGCATGGAATATGGAGTTTGTCAAATCCCTTTATGCTTCGTCACCAGAAACGGTGTCATACGGCCATGCTTCAATGCCGCCTTCCATGTTGTAGACCGTCGTATAACCTAAGGAAAGGAGTTTTTTCGTCGCTATTTCACTGCGTTTGCCGGACTTGCAATAGACTAAAATCGTCTTTTTCAAAGGCAAATCGGGAATCAAGGAACCGCCAATAGATTCGTTCGGTACGAGCCGCGCCCCTACGATGTGTTTTTCTTTATATTCATCAGGACGGCGCACGTCGAGGAGTGCCAAATTGCCTTGCGAAAGCATATCCTTTGCTTCTTCCGGCGTTACTAATGTATATGTACCAAATGATGTAGGAACTGTTTTCATAGGAAATCCTCCTTTATTTAAAAGAATACCATTTATGTGTAGTATACTCCTTTGGGAGGAATTTTGCAATGATAGTATTTATCGTTTTTGTGCTTCATTAAGGAGCTGTGCAAAGGCCGGCACGTAATCCTGTAAAATCCGCTGCACGAGCTCCTCCGGACAGGCTGTCGGGTCTTGCTGGCGGTCTGTGAGCATGGATAGCCACAGGTCTTCGTCCACAAAGGCATATTGTTCGTATGCATCCATTAAAATTTCCCGGTCTGTGCCGACAGCGGCCATGTATTCGCCGTCTGCTAAGAGACGTTCTTGAAAGAGTTGGCGCGCCAAGTCGAATTGCTGACAAAAGACTTGAATAATGCCATACATAATAAAGGTATTATCTAATTGTTCTGTTTTGCCTTGCTGTAATAAGCGGAGATTCCTTTCATATTTCCCTAATACATCTTGCTTCATATCCTTCACCTCACCTTGTATGGTAGCCTATTTACAGCATCTCTGCAATGGGCGCAGCAAAAAAAGAAGCAAAGCCTAGGCTCTGCTTCTTTTCTGAGGAGAAGATATATTAACCAGAAATTTTCCGTTGTTCTCGATATGTTTGTTCCAGTACTTGTTTTCCTGCAATGCCGGGCTGTGTCATTTCTTCCGGCGACAGGATAATGTCAATCTGTTCTTTCGTCAAGTACTGGTGTTCTAAAATAATGTCGCGAATAGGACGGCCTGTAGCGTATGCTTCTTTCGCCAGGAGCGACGACCGTTCGTAGCCAATGTGCGGCAACAAGGCCGTGACGATGCCTACGCTGTGGTCCACCCAAGACTGGCATTGTTCTTTATTGGCTTGTAAGCCTTTCAGCAACAAGTTATCAAAAGCATGAATAGCGTTGGTCAAGTATTCCATAGAGTGGAATAAATTGAAGGCCATAACCGGTTCCATAACGTTTAATTCAAACTGGCCGTTTTCGACAGCCATGCTGATAGCCATGTCGTTGCCAATGATTTGGTAGCACGTCTGGTCTAATACTTCGGCCATGACGGGATTAACTTTCCCAGGCATGATTGAAGAACCAGGCTGACGAGCAGGAAGCTTCAATTCATTGAGGCCGCACCGCGGGCCAGAAGCCATGAGACGGAAATCGTTGGCCATCTTGATAAGCATCAACGCCGTAGCTTTCATGCTGCCAGAGACATCGGCAAAGACGTCTGTGTTATTCGTCATGTCAATGAGATTGCGCGCCGTCACGTAAATGTCGCCGGTCAGCATGGATAATTTCGCTGCAACCGCTTTAATATACGCCGGTTCTGCATTGAGGCCTGTGCCTACAGCTGTGCCGCCCATGTTGATGACATGAACCCCTTCTAAGGCCCGGGCAATCCGTTTTTTGCCGCGGTTTACAGCTGACGCATACGAGCCCATTTCCTGACCGAGTGTAATCGGTACAGCATCTTGCAAATGGGTCCGCCCCATTTTTAATACATCGTGAAATTCGTCCGCTTTTACATCAAGACCATCTTCAAGTGCTTGCAGTGCTACTAAGAGCTTTTTTCCCTTTACGCTCAAGCACACTTTAATGCTCGTCGGGAAAACATCATTCGTCGACTGCGCCATATTGGCGTGGTTGTTCGGCGAGACAATATCGTATCTTCCTTTAGGATACCCAAGGATTTCCAAGGCCCGATTGCAGAGTACTTCGTTCATATTCATGTTAACCGATGTCCCTGCTCCCCCTTGAATCGGGTCTACTGGAAATTGATCCAGCCATTTACCATCTATAATTTCGCTGGCTGCCTGCACGAGAGCAGTACCGATTTTCGTATCCAGGCGACCAGTTTCCATGTTCGCAAGAGCTGCTGCTTTTTTCACGGTAGCCATGGCCTGGATGAAGTCCGGATCAAGTTTTGCCCCCGTAATATGGAAGTTTTCCATAGCACGCATCGTTTGTACACCGTAATATACGTTGTCCGGTACATTCATTTCCCCTAAAAAGTCATGTTCTGTTCTCATGATATCCTCCCATTAGTTATGAAATAAATTGTTGTCCCTATTTTGTATACAGTATGCAATAAGAAATCAAAAAATAATACTGTATTTTCATTCATACCCCTGCAGCTTCCCCAAGCTGTGATATACAGAAAAAGCACTGTCGAAGGATTACCTCCAACAGCGCCATTGCCGTACGTTTTATGAACTTGATTACATCATACGCTAGTTCGTCGTACTTGTCAATATATGGCCTTATATTTAGATTTTCTTTATACTTCACAAAAGCCATTAGAATTTAGAAAGAATTGCCCCAGCCGGACAACTCCCTTCTATTTCTTCGACCACACCAGCCCACTTCGGCGGAACAACGGGCACGATGACTACTGCTTGTCCTGTATCATTATTCATACGAAAGACGTCAGGACACGTATAGGCACACATGCCGCAAGCAATGCACCGCGCCGTGACACGACACTCCATGACTTAGCGGTACGATTCTTGGAAAATCTTTACGCTGTCTGCTTCGGTCAGGGTCATGCGATCGTTCGCAAAGAGGAAAGCCATTGCTTCTTTAGCATTCGTCGCCATTTTCGGAAATTCATCCAGCGAAATACCGTAATCCGACATTTTTAAATCGTCGACACCACAAGCTTTTTGTAAATCCGCCAAAGCCGTCAAGAATTCTTCCGGTTTCGTCGCTTGAGGGCGGCCCATATTCTGCGCCAGCGTGACAAACCGTTCGTCGCAAACGTGCGCATCAATCATATGTTTAAAATACGCCAGGCTAATGATGATTAAGCCAGCTCCATGAGGGAGAGCCTGATGGTATGCACTCAAGGCATGTTCCAGCGAATGTTCACTCATGTTGCCGCTCAAGCACATTTCGAGGCCGCCTAAGTAGTTGCCAAAAGCCATGCGTTCGCGCGCATCTTTATCATCGCCGTGATGAACAGCCGTCGCTAAGGACGAACTAATCTGGCGAATCGCTTCAAGAGCAATCATTTCACTCATAAGATTAGCCTTATTCGACAAATACCCTTCGATGTTATGATAGAGTGCGTCAAACCCTTGGTACGCCGTGAATTTAGGCGGTACAGTCATCATCAAGTCCGGGTCAATAATGGCAAGAACTGGGAATAAATCAGGCCCTTTAATGGGAGTCTTTTCATTCGTTTCTTCATTCGTAATGACACCGCCAGCATCCGTTTCAGAACCAGTCCCAGCCGTCGTCGTAATGGCCACAATGGGGAGCGGTTTCACGGCAATAGGCTTGCCTTTCCCCGTGCCCTGAGTGATATAATTCCATAAATCACCGTCGTTCGTCGCCATGACGGCAATCGCTTTAGCCGCATCCATGCAGCTGCCGCCGCCGAGCGCGACGAGGAAATCACAGCCTGCTTCCCGCGCAGCAGCAGCACCCTTCATGACTGTCGACTTCAAGGGATTTGCTTCAACGTGGTCAAATAAGACCGTTTCCACACCGGCTTGGTGCAACTGTTCTTCTGTACGCGCTAAGTAGCCGTTAGCCTTCGTCGATTTACCATTAGAAATAATCAGTAATGCTTTCTTCCCAGGAAGAGCCTGGGCATGGAGATTGTTCAACTGGCCTGCGCCAAATAATGCTTTTGTTGGAATACTAAACGTAAACGACACTCTACATCATCCTCACTTTACCGAAAAAACGCAAAAAGTCCCGCATCCTGAAAGAGCGAGACATCTTTGTCTTAATATATTATTCTGTTTCTTACTGTATCATATATTTTATAATCTATCAATGAGATTTTCTTTTTTTGTTCGTAAATCCAAGGGCTGTAAAGTTTTTTTACAAATTCGCCAATTTCATCTTGACAAAACCAGCCCTCATCCATATAATGTAAGAGTACTTGCCACTTTAGCTCAGCTGGTAGAGCATCTCATTCGTAATGAGAGGGTCGTTGGTTCAAATCCGATAAGTGGCTCCAAGTAAAATAGCACCTAAGACTTAGGTGCTATTTTTTTATACCTAAAATCAGATTACGAGTAAACTATCATGACATCTATTTCCTTACTTATCCTTACAGGCGGCAAAAGCTCCCGCATGGGGCAAGACAAAAGTTCTCTTCCTTGGCAAGACGGGACGTTTTTAACAGTACTGCTTCACCGTAGTCTTCCCATTCCATTTACAAACATTATTATAGCGACGAATCAATCTCTTAATTTGATAACACTCCCCGGTGAACTGCATCTGTCAACAGGGCAACCACTGCCGCAGTCTCTCCTTGGGGCAGTACAGCCACAAGATACGCCGTACACGTGGGTCACACCCACAGGGCGCAGTCTCCCCTTCTACGTAACGGCTGACAGGCATTGCGATTGCGGCCCTTTAGGCGGTATCGAAGCCGGCATGGCCCAGTGTGTCTCGTCGTGGTATGCGGTTCTATCTGTAGACATGCCATATTACGATTTTGCTTTCTTTGCAGAGCAACTCCCGAGGCTTGCTCGCTACACAGGTTCAGAACGGCCCGTATTATTGCCTAAAATAGAGGATAATACAGCCAGTAAAGGCGGTTTTCAGCCCTTAGCGGCTATGTATCCACGAGCAGTGTTGCCGCAAATTCAGCAGGCCTTCCACGACCAAGAATACAAAGTACGCCGTATGTTCCGCACGTATCCGACGATCATTGTCAACGAAACGGCACGGCAACGAGTCTACCAGAATGTAAATACGCCGCTCGAGTATAAAGACGCCCGTTTGGCAGACGTAATGAAGACACGGCGCGTACCGGTCTTCTCCATTACAGCCGACGCGTCGGGCACAGGTAAGACGACTGTTGCCGTCGCCTTGATCAAGCTCCTCATTGGCCAAGGCTATCGTGTAGGCTACATTAAGAGTACCCATCACCTTGTGACGGGTGAAGCAGAAGGTACGGATACAAATTTAGCGCGCAAAGCTGGCGCATCCATGATACGGCTCGTTACGCCTGCAGACATCCCAGCTAGTGAAAACAAGGAAGAGTATATTTTCCGTTTATCCCAGCGTTTTTCTGTCGATGTGGTCTTAGTCGAAAGCCGCCGTCACGGCCCATTTCCACGCATCAAGATTTGTCCCTTTGGGCCTGATGCTGAAGCCCTGGACTGCACGAGCTCCGTAACAGCCGTGATTAGTCATAAGGGCAATCCTCTTAGCAAAACGGTGCATCAGTTTTCCCGTGATAATCTGGCCCCAGTCTTTGCGTACATTGCCCATTATTCGCCGCCAGTATAGCCGTTATTCACTAGAAAGTATATTCATGCGTATCCTTTTATATTGACTATGTTCCATAAGAATACTATCATATAGTTGTAATTAATAGTAAATTGGCTAGTATTCTACAAAAAGTACTCTATGCTTATGTATCATGCATTACGAAAGAGAGGAAGCGTATGGAACAATTCAAAACAATTCGCACGATCTGTCCCTATTGCGGTACAGGCTGTGCCATTGAATGTACAGTAGACACGAAGGCGAACCGCATCATCGAAGCCAAAGGTGCAGCAGACGGCATTAACAACGAAGGCCGCCTCTGTCTCAAAGGCTTATACGGCTGGGATTATCTCAATGACCCCCAGATTTTGACACGTCGTATTCGCACGCCTATGATTCGCCGCCAAAAAGGGGCTCCCTTAGAAGAAGTATCGTGGGACGAAACTATCCGCTTTGCGACGGATAAATTAAAGGCTATTATGAAACAATATGGCCCGGATGCCGTTATGGGTGCCGGTTCCGCTCGTGGGCCTGGAAATGAAACGGCTTATTTAACACAGAAATTCATGCGCGCAGTCATTGGAACGAACAACATCGACCACTGCGCCCGTGTCTGACACGCTCCTTCAGTCGCCGGGCTCGGCGATTCAGTTGGCGAAGGTGCCATGTCTTTCAGTCTCCCTGAGCTGGAAGACGCAGAAGTTATTTTCAACATGGGCTACAACGGCCCAGTCTCTCACCCTCTCGTAGCACGCCGTATTGTGCGCGCTAAAAAGAAGGGTGCTAAAATTATTTGTGTCGATCCACGGCGGACAGAAACGGCACGTATTGCCGATATTTACTTGCCTATTAAGGGTGGCACGAACATGCTCTTCCTCGTTTCCATGGCGCACGTCATGATTACGGAAGATTTGATTGACCATGAATTTATTGAAGCCCACACCGTGGGCTTTGCAGAATATGCTAAAGAAGTGGCTAAACCGGAACATTCCCCCGAAGCTGTCGCAGACCAGACGCAGCTCAACCCGGAAGACGTGCGTAAAGCAGCTCGTCTCTTCGCGTCGTCGAAGCACACTATGACGCTCTGGGGTATGGGGGTAGCCCAATTCTCTCAAGGTGTTGAATGCGTCATTGCCTGCTCTAATCTCTGTCTCATGACTGGGAACTTCGGGCATTATGCAACCGGTGTCGGCCCTGTGCGCGGCCAAAACAACGTCCAAGGCACATGCGATATGGGCGTTCTCCCAAATGAGTATCCAGGCTACCAGAAAGTGACTGACCCGGAAGTACGAAAGAAATTCGAACAAGCTTGGGGCGTGCCCCTCTCACCGCACAATGGCATTCCGTTGACGTGGGTGCCGGACCGGGTGCTCCGTGAAAAAGACCCGAAAAAGCAGATTCACGCGTACTACATTATTGGTGAAGACCCGGCTCAGTCGGACCCGGATTTACAAGAAATCCGCGAAGCTTTGTCGAAAGTAGACCTCTTGATTTTACAAGATATTTTCTTCAATAAAACGAGTGAATATGCCGATATCCTCCTCCCGGCCACGGCTTGGGGTGAACACGAAGCCGTCTACTCGTCGTGCGACCGCCGCTTCCAGCGTGTCCACAAACTCATTGAACCGCAGCCAGGCTGTAAGACAGACTGGGAAATTATTTGCCTCTTAGCCAATGCCATGGGCTATCCCATGCATTACAATAATACTCAGGAAATTTGGGATGAAATGCGCCATTTAGCACCGAAATTCATTGGTGCGACCTATGAAAAACTAGAAATGGACCACGGCATTCAGTGGCCTTGTTACTCCGAAGACCCGTCCGATATTGGCACGAAGTTCCTTCATGAAGGAGCCCAATTTGCAACACCTGATAAGAAAGGCCATTTCTATTACTATCCGTACAAGCCGGTCCATGAAAAGGAAAGTCCTGAATATCCTTTGACCTTGGCTACAGTCCGCGAAGTCGGCCACTACTCCGTCCGCACGATGACGGGCAACTGCCGTCTCTTGCGCTCCCTCGAAGATGAACCAGGCCATATTACGATGAATCCGGAAGATTGCAAGGCCCTGGGCTTGACGAAAGGCGAATTAGTCCGCGTCGTTTCTAAGCGCGGCTCGACGATTACGCGCTGTCTCCCCACAGAACGGGTTGCCAAAGGGGCTACATACATGACTTATCAATGGTGGGTCGGTGCGTGTAACGAATTGACCAGTGCCAATCTCGACCCGAAGAGCAATACGCCGGAGTTAAAATACTGTGCATGCCGCGTTGAAAAAATCGATGACCAAGCTGCAGCAGAAGCACTGATTCGCGACCAATACGCCTACATTCGGCAGCAAATGGGCATTACAGGAGGTACGCATGAATAAATCCATCAAAGCAGACCCGAAACTCTGCATTGGCTGCCGCACGTGCATGATTGCCTGCGTCGTCAGCCACACGGGAAAACGGATTTTTGAAATCGACCCGAATAGTTACGATTTCAATCCCCGTATCCATATCGAAAAGACAAAGACCATGACGAAACCCGTCCAGTGTCATCATTGCCCAAAGCCCTTCTGTATGGCTGCGTGCCCCTTTGATGTCATTACTCTCGGCAAAGAGTCGGTCGACCTCGACGAAAGCCGCTGTACAGGCTGTGGCTTCTGTGCCGATGCCTGTCCCTTTGGGGCCATTACGATGGCCGAAATTTACCATCCTAACGAAAAGGTCGCAGCGAAAGCCATTCCGGCACCAGACATTGCTAAAGCTCGGGAATTAGAAGCGCAGCAACAGCAAGGGCAGACGCAGCAGAAACCGGCTGGATTTTTCCACAATCTCCGCTCTCTCTTCGGCGGTCGTGGCCGTAAAGGACAAAACCAACCGCAACCAAAGCGGTGTGATGAAAAACCACTTCCCTTGCAGAATGGAAAATTCTCCTTGCGGACGATTGCCTATAAATGCGACCTCTGTGCGCACACAGAAAAAGGACGGCCAGCCTGTGTCGATGCGTGCCCCACAGAAGCACTGGCCCTCGTCGACCCGGCAGCAATTACAGCGAAAGCAAAAGCCGCCATGGCCGCCAAAGCGGCAGCAGCCAAGAAAGCAGCAGCCCAGCAGAAGGGATAAAACGATGAAGCAAGTCATTGTTACGCTAGCAGAAGCACAAACGCGCTGGCACGAAACGTTGCAACTCCATACGCTGCACACGGAATCAACTCCCTATACAGAGGCCTTAGGCAGCATCACAGCTGCCCCTATTACAGCAGCTACGCCCTATCCGCCGTACCATAAATCGCCTTTTGACGGCTACGCCTTAGGCCGAGGCAGTACAGGTCAGACCTTTCGCGTCATCGCGACTATTGGTGCTGGCGAAATCTACGACAGCCCTGTCGCGCCAGACGAAGCAGTCCGTCTCATGACGGGCTGTGCGGTGCCGGACTATTGTGACACGGTCATCATGCAAGAGCAAGTCGAACGGCATGGCGAGACCATGACGGTGACCGTACCTATTACACACGGTGCCAACATCGTCCCAGTCGGCGAAGAATGCCCGGCAGGCCAAGAGATTGCTCCAGCTGGTTCCGTCCTCACGAGTGGACTTCTAGCCGTTGCCGTCGGCCTTGGCACGTCGACCTTTACAGTCTATCCCAAAGTCCGCGTCTTACTCCTCACGTCAGGGCACGAAGTCATAGCCCCTGGCGAAGACTTGACGAAAGGGAAAATTTATAATTCCAACGGCATTTTTCTCCAGTCCTTGCTTACCAAAGAAGGAACGGCAACGGTCACACACTATCACGTCTCTGATGAAGCCAGTAAATTAGCCGCTGAAATCCAAACAGTAAAGGCTTTGGCTGCTACAGCCGACATGATTATCAGCACAGGTGGTGTATCGGTGGGCTTATTCGATACGATGCCCGTCATTTACGAAGCCCTCGGCGCGACCATGCTCTACAACCGCATTTCTATGCGTCCTGGCTCGGCCTCTTACGGTGGCTATGTGCAACGTGCAGGAGGTCAAATCGTGCCGATTTTAGGTCTTTCAGGCAATCCGTCTGCCGCCTTTAACGCGTACCATCTCCTAGCAGTACCTGTCTTGCACCGTCTCAGTGGCCGCAAAGACACGGCCTATCCTGTCGTTAATTGCCGCATGATAGGCGGTGTACACAAGGAAAATCCTGTAGACCGCTTCATTCAAGGCCGTCTCATCTATGACCACGGCGAAGCAACATTTACACCGAATCACGTCATTACGTCCAGTGCCCTTCTTGGCTTAGCCCAAACGAACGGCCTCGCCATGATTCCCAAAGGCGCACAGCCCTGCCTTGCCGGTGACACCGTGCAGGTTCTGGCCTTACCCTAAGATACAGACAACAATAGCGCGTATTCCCTAGAGAGTACGCACTATTTGTATAGGTAAACGATTCATTCAATGGTATAATAAAAGAAATACTTCTGAGGAGGAACCTCTATGCCTACATTACGTCCGAAAATGGCCTTGCTCGACCCTACGCCGACACCGCTCCAGTACTTATCCAATTTATCACAAGAAACGTTCCGCGAAATCTACATCAAACGGGACGACCTAACCCCCTTAGGCGGTGGCGGTAATAAGTTACGTAAATTAGAATATCTCATGTACGACGCGCTCCAACACGGCACGACGACGATTATTACAGTTGGCGGCATCCAAACCAATCACGGCCGACTCACGGCTGCTGTCGCTGCGAAATACGGCCTGAAATGCATCATCGTCACGGTCGATGCCTATGACGGAGAATTAAGCGGTAATCTGCTCTTAGACAGCCTATTTGGTGCCCATGTAGTCGTCAAAACAGACGATGGCCGCGATACAGACACACAGCTCGCTGAAACAGTCGAAAAAATTATTGACACAGAAGTCGCAAAAGGGGAACAAGTCTACTTCATCCCTATGGGCGGCAGCGACGTGACCGGTATGCTCGGCTATTACGACTGTGCCGCTGAATTAGACGTACAGGCCAAAGCCAACCATATCGACAGTGCCACCGTCTACGTCACTGTCGGCAGTATGGGCACATACATGGGTCTCTATTGCGGCCTCAAAGCCATCCAATCAAAACTGAACCTCGTCGGCATTGCCGTCATGCCGGTGGACGAAAAGAGATTGCACGACTATTTTAACGAAGCCAAAGAAACGTATGGCTTTACCTTTAACGACAGTGATATGCACATCGAAACGGGATATATTGGCGCAGGCTATAACGTCCCAGAACCGCGCGTCCGCAACGCCATCCGCACCATGGCCAGCCATGAAGGCATCCTCCTCGACCCGTGCTACACAGGAAAAATGTTTGCCGGAGTCCTGGAGATGATTCACGAAAAGAAAATCAAACTAGGCCGCCCCATTATCCTCATGCACACAGGCGGTATGCCCGGATTATATACAAACTCCCATTTCCAAGCCTTTAATGAAGAAATGCAAGACCACATTACTGTTATCAAATAATCTTTTTTCTTCGCTCTCAGCAAGATACAAATGATAAAGAGAGACCACTCCTTTTCTGGGCTGTTGTGTAGCTCCCAGCTTAAGAAAAGGGGTGGTCTCTCTTTTGCCAGCTTGTATATTCTATTCCTTTATTTTCTGTGCCCATAGAGAATCTTGTAACAACTTCCGTCCTACGCCAATGAGGTCAGCCGCCCCTTCTTGGAGCAATGCTTCCGCTTCTGCCCCAGTAGTCACACCACCGGTCAAGATAACTGGCACAGACACAGCCTCTTTGACCGCTTTCGACACATCTTTAAAATAGCCAGGATACTTCACCTTATCAGGACGAATATACCCAGCAATACCACCGGAAATATCCAGTAAATTCACACCATCCTGGACAAACTGTCGGCATGCGGCAACAGCATCGTCAATCGTCGCACCGCCAGGCAAATAATCACACCCACCGAGGCGAATAGCCACCGGATAGTCAGCACCAACAGCATCGCGGACAGCAGCAATGACTTCGCGGTGAAAGCGAATCCGATTTTCTAAAGAACCGCCATAGTCATCAGTCCGCTGATTCGTCAAGGGCGAATAAAACTGGTCTAACAAATAGCCATGAGCCGAATGGATTTCGACACCATCATAGCCAGCTTCCTGAGCACGACGGGCAGCAGCTGCATATTGCTGCACTAACGCTTTGATTTCGTCTACCGTCAAAGCCCGCGGCATGGGCAGATTGCCTTTCCAGTGATTGCCAATCATCAGTGAACTAGGCCCTACAGGAGTTGTGCCAATACTCTTGCAATCGGCAGCAGCACCGGCATGATTAATTTGGGCAAAAACCTTCGTCGCACCTACATTATGAATAGCCTCAACCAATTTCGTCAAGCCCGGAATGACTGCATCCGTTGCGAGCGACAACTGGCACGGACTCGCCTTGCTAAGGGGTTCAATAAAGGTGTGCTCCGTAATCATGAGGCCAATATAACCGCCACGAGCGCGCCGTTCGTAATGCTGAATGAGCGCATCTGTCACGAACCCTTCAGGCGTAGACTTTTCCGTAGCCAGCGGCGGCATGACGAGGCGATTATGCACGCGCACTATCCCTATGGTAATTCCCGTTTGTAACATCATCGTATCCCTCCTACGTCGTAATTTATAATTGTATTGTACTATAAAACGAGTAGGACTATAACTAGTTTGCCAAAAGTAGATGAAAAAGTTTTATAGCCTCATGAAAATATAGTATCCCTACTATAAATGTTACGTTACAAGAGAGAAAAAACGTTGACATCCCCATCTATATGCCGTATAATACTGACAATGCGTTAAGGGAGTAATCAGTGCAACTTAGCACAATAGTATCGACATAATGGCGCGCTTCGCCCGGTACTGTTTGAAATGATGAGACTTAAAGGCAGCAAGAGCTGTCTCTAAGTCTCTTTTTTGTTGCTCCTTCATTCCATTATCGAAGAGAGGATATGAAATGAATATTGTAGAATTGTTATTATTAGCCATTGGCCTGTCCATGGATGCCTTCGCCGTCTCTGTCTGTAAAGGCTTGTCTTTAGGCAAAATCCAATGGAAACACATGGTCATTGCCGGTGCTTGGTTCGGAGGCTTTCAGGCCCTCATGCCTACCTTAGGGTACTATTTAGGGACATTCTTTACGGAAATCATTACGACGTATAACTTTTGGATTGCCTTCATTTTGCTCACCATCATTGGTATCAACATGATTCGCGAATCCTTTGGTCCGGCCGAAGATGTCAGCTCTGATATGGGCTTTTGGACGATGCTCATGATGGCCGTCGCCACGAGTATTGATGCCCTCGCCGTAGGCGTGACCTTTGCCTTCATGGATGTCGCCATTATCCCGGCTGCCATTACCATTGGCTGTACGACCTTCATCTGTTCTCTTGCCGGTGTCAAAGCAGGCAGCCTCTTTGGCTTACGTTATAAAACTAAGGCTGAACGCGTTGGCGGTACAGTCTTAGTCCTCATTGGCTGTAAGATTCTCCTCGATGGACTTGGTATTATCTAATAAATATATGCAAAAGAGCTATTACGATACGCTTCGTAATAGCTCTTTTTATATGCCTTAATAGAGTTATCGTTTATTGCTATAACGCCAAATCTTCATATCTTCAGCCGCTTTAATGAGGTCTTCACGGAACTTCGGATGAGCAATAGAAATCAATTTTTCTGCTCGTTCCCATGTCGATGCTCCCATGAGATTGACCATGCCGTATTCGGTTGCTACCCAATGAGCCTGCGATCGCGGATCCGTGACAATCGTCCCGTTGAGGAGGGTCGGGCGAATACGCGATTCATCTTGTCCTGTCTTTTTATTGTGGAATGTCGAACGCAAAGCAATGATACTCTTGCCGCCACGCGAACGGTACGCACCATCTGTGAAGTCGAGCTGACCGCCGCTACCGCTGATTTGATGCGTCCCTGACGATTCAGACGAAATTTGGCCAAAGAGGTCTATATCGATGCAGTTATTAATGGAAATAAAGTTATCAAACTGGGAAATGACGAAGGGGTCATTGACGTATTCTACAGGATAACCTGCAAGAAAGGGATTGTCATCCATCCAATCATACATATCTTGCGAGCCTAAAGCAAAGGCCCAAACGGCTTTATCTTTATCAATAGGTTTTAATTTATTCGTCAGCCGTCCTTCGCGATACATAAGATAAAAAGCATCGACGAGCATTTCCGTATGCATGCCCAAATCTTTTAAATCCGATTCGGCAATCATAGCACCGACCGTATTGGGAAGACCGCCAACACCGAGCTGAAGGGTTGCGCCATTCGGAATTTCTTTGACGATCATTTCAGCGATTTTCGAATCAATTTCATCCCCTGTTTTAAATGGAATCGTTGGCAAAGGAATATTGCCTGCTTCGACAATGGCATCGATTTCGGAAATATGGATGTTTTCACCACGACCGCCTAAGACGCGCGGCATAGCTTCGTTCACTTCGACAATGACTTTCTTTGCTTTTTTCGTAAATGCTTCATTATACGACACATTGAGGCCAAAGTTAAAGAAGCCGTGTTTGTCCATAGGCGCAACAGTAAGCATTGCTACGTCTACGTCACAAACATTCCGATATAAAGACGGCAAATTCCGATAAACCATAGGAATAAAATTCATTTTTCCTTGAGCACAGCATTTGCGATCATACCCACTCATGTGCCAGTTCATAACCGTAAAAGTATCGCGATTTGGGTCTTGTTCAATGACTTCGCGCGGCGTAAAAGAGAAACAATTCCGTACTTTAATATCTTTTAATTCGTCTTTACGCGCAGCCAAGGCCTTATCAAGGAGAATCGGCTGAGATGTGGTCATGCCATATTCCACCCAATCTCCCGATTGTACGAGTTGTACTGCTTGCTCCGGCGTAGTTAGTTTTTGCCGATACATATCTGTCCATTGCGACATATAGTTCACCAAATCCTTTCTGTATGTAGTACATCGTTTAATTTCGTTCGTTCTTTCACAAATTATTATACGGCATTCCCTAAGGTTATACAAGAACTATAGAGAAAGTATATTATACTTTTATGGCATGGAATTTATAATAATCTATGCCAGATTATCTATGACAAAAGCCTGTATGACAGGCATATGTCTATCACACAGGCTCGGAGAGAGAGGGAAAATTATTCTTTTTTCGTTTCTTGCGCTTTAGCTACAATAGCATCCATCATCTTTTTCGGGACTTCTTCATAATCAAAGAAGGTCATATTAAAGGTCCCTTTCCCTTGGGTCATAGACCGCAAAGCTGTGACATAACCTTTCATTTCAGCTAACGGCACTTGGGCTTTGACGACAATAATGCCTTTACGGTTGCGATGATGTTCCATACCGAGGATACGACCGCGGCGACCGCTGAAATCGCCCATAACATCGCCCATAAATTCTTCTGGAATGACGACATCAACGTTATAAATCGGTTCGAGAATAGTCGGATTGGCTTCAGGCACGCCTTTCTTCAAGGCCAACGAAGCAGCTACTTTGAAGGCTAATTCCGATGAGTCGACAGTATGATACGAGCCGTCTTTTAACGTGACTTTGACGTTAATCATAGAATAGCCTGCAATGAGTCCTTTATCGAGTGTTTCTTTCACGCCTTTTTCGACAGCCGGGATGTACTGACGCGGTACGGCACCACCGAAGATATCATCGACAAATTCGAAGGTTTCGCCGTTTGTAAGCGGTTCAATATCGAGGACGACATGACCGTACTGACCGTGACCGCCACTCTGTTTTTTATGTTTCCCTTCAGCTGTGACTTTACTCTTAATCGTTTCGCGGTACGGAATATAGAGGTCTGTAATGACACCTTTGACACCATATTTCCGTTCCATCTTGGTCATGATGTGTTCCAAGTGAACATCGCCCATGCAATGAACAACGATTTGTTTCCCTTCGACGCTCTTTTCGACTTGGCATGTCGGGTCTTCTTCGCTAATCCGAAGGAGGGCATTCATCAATTTTTCTTCTTCCCCTTTCTTTTCCGGCACCATAGCTACTGTATGGAGCGGATTCGGGAAGCGGACTGGGTCGTAAATGATCGGGAAGTCCGGTGTAGCAAAGGTATCGCCAGTCTTAGCATTGGCAAGTTTCGGAATGACCACAATATCACCGGCAATGGCTTTGGTAATAGAGAGTTGTTCTTTCCCAATGAGGGTCATCATTTTGCCGAGTTTTTCTTCTTTATTTTGCGTAATGTTATAGAGTTTGTCGCCGTCTTTTAATTCGCCAGAGAAAATGCGGACATAACTCAATTTACCAGCAAAGGGGTCAATCATCGTCTTGAAGACAAAACCTGTGAAGGGTTTATCCGGATAAACCAAGACCGGTTCATCTGTCTTAGGATTCGTACCCATCATGACTTTTTGCGAAGCTGCAGGCATATACGTAATGATACGGCGCAGTAATTCGTCTGTCCCAATGTGATGAATGGCACTGCCGCACATGACCGGGCACACACGGCCGGTGAGCATACCTTGGCGCAGGCCGTGACGCAATTCTTCAATGGTCAATTCGTCACCGTTCAGGTATTTTTCAAGGAGTTCGTCGTCCCCTTCAGCCGCAGCTTCCATGCACATTTCCCGGACTTCACGCGCTTTAGGCATGTATTCAGGCGGCACTTTGATTTCTTCGCTCTTGCCGTTTTTCCATTCCCACGCGACCATTTTGCACACGTCAATAATGCCGCGGAAATCTTTCCCTTCGCCAATCGGAATCTGGAGAGGCATGATAGCTTTGCCAAAGACCGCACGCATTTTTTCTAAGGCACCAAAATAATCGGCATTATCGCCGTCCATTTTGTTGACATAGACCATACGCGGCAATTTTAGTTCCACGCCGTAATCCCAAGCCCGTTCCGTATCCATTTCCACGCCTGATTCGGCTGAGACGACGAGCAAAATGCCGTCACTCGCGCGCAGTGCTGCCCGCACTTCACCGCAAAATTCGGAGTACCCCGGTGTATCGATAAAATTGAGTTTGTGATCTTCCCATTCGCAAGGCGCAATACCAAGTTGAATCGTGACATTACGTTTAATTTCTTCCGGTTCATAATCCATGATATGTTTGTTGTCTTTTCCCACGCCAACGGCATCGACAGCACCGCAAGCGAGTAACAACGATTCAACGACAGCTGTTTTACCAGCACCGTCATGAGAAAGGACAGCTACGTTACGAATCTTATCACTTGTGTATTCTTTCATATATAAATCGCCTCCTGTAAATCACGTTTTACTATATAAATTCGTGACACGGAGTCGATTTCCTTCTTTGCTATGCTTTTTTTCTAAAATAGTTATGAATGAAATGAAATTATTTAGCGTATTTAGCCAGGCCCTTGAAGACGAGAGAAGCCATTAATTCCACGCCAATAGGTAAGCAATCTTCATCGACTGCAAATTTCGCATTGTGCAGCGGGTAGACAGGTGCGCCTGGTTTCGTTGCACCGAGCCAGAAGAAGCCGCCTTTATATTTTTGTAAATATCCAGAATAATCTTCTGCCGTCATGGCCGGTTCTGCAATGACCGGGACAGCAGCGTCACCGAAGCATTCCCGTGCTGTCGACGCAATCAATTCGGCTTGGTCCGGTTCGTTGACTACAGCTGCATAGCCCCGTTCGTAGTCGAGTTCGCTCGTCGTGCCGTACATAGCATCGAGGCCTTTTAAGAAATTCCCTAAGTTAGTTTCCACTGTATCTTGTGCTTCTTTGTCGTACGTACGGCATGTCCCTTCGAGGACGACCGTATCGGCAACGATATTGTACCTCGTACCACCGTTGATTTTACCAATCGTCAAGACCGTCGGATAGAGGGGATTAATTTGACGGCTAATAATATCCTGCACAGCCGTAATGAATTGGCCTGCTGCGACGATAGCGTCGACACCTTTATGGGGCATGGCAGCATGGCTCGATTTCCCATGAATCGTAATCTGTACATGGTCCGACGCAGCCATCATAGCACCGGCACGAACGCCGATTTGCCCGGTCGGGAGGGTCGGCCATACGTGGAGGCCGTAAATGGCATCGATGCCGTCGAGGACACCAGACGCAACGATAGCTTTCGCACCGCCAGTAGGAGATTTTTCTTCAGCAGGCTGGCAGACGAAGACGACGTTCCCAGCGATTTCATCTTTCAGTGCCGAGAGAACCATGGCTGTACCGAGTAAAATCGACATGTGGCCGTCATGACCGCATGCATGCATTTTGCCGGGGTTCTTCGATTTAAAAGGTAAATCTGTTTCTTCAGGAATAGAAAGAGCATCCATATCAGTCCGGAGGGCAATGGTCGGGCCGGGCTTTGCGCCGTAGAGCGTGCCAATGACGGCATGGAGGCCTGCTACGGTTTCTTGAACTTCGATGCCCAGGGACCGCAAGGTCTTTGCCATAAGAGCAGACGTTTCTACTTCTTCATACGATAATTCCGGGTTTTCGTGGATTTGCCGCCGTAATTCACAAATTTTCGGCGTATATTGTTTCACTAATGCTTCAATTTTTTCTTTTGTCACCATACTCATAGTGCTCCTTTACTTAATGGAATAGAAAGTATATAAAAAGTTTCTTTTATTCATAAATTACGTTTTATTATACCATAGTATGATGGGAAAATAAAGTCATTTTATATGTTAAAATCGGAATTAAACGATGTTATTTAAAATACTTTTTAGGCATTTTATAAGTGTTAATGACAAGTATTAGACATTATAAGCTTGCGTATTTATACTAAGGCCAAGAAGAGAAATTCTATTACACTACGCAAAGGAGCATCTATCATGAAAACACGTTATCTTGGTCAACTTCCCGTTTCCGCCATTGGCTATGGTTGTATGGGCCTGTCCCATGGCTATGGCCCTGTACCGCTAGCGAAAGACAGTATCCACTTAATCCATCAGGCCTATGACTTAGGTTGTACCTTTTTCGATACAGCCGAAGGCTATGGCGACGGGGCTAATGAAGAACTCGTCGGCAAGGCCATTGCCGAAGCCATCGCTCCGCTCATAAAAAAAGGTAAAATCCGGGCTTGGGGCCTCTCCCAATGCACAGCAGACACACTGCGCCGTGCCCATCGGATTACGCCGGTCACAGCCGTGCAAAGTGAGTATTCTATTATGGAGCGCATGTTTGAAGCAGATGTTATCCCAACGTGCCAGCACATGGGCATTGGCTTTGTCCCCTTCTCGCCTTTAGGGGCTGGGTTCTTATCCGGTAAATACCATGCTGGCGACCATTACGAAGGCGACGATGTGTGCCGCGTTATTACGCGCTTTACTGATGATAATGTCCGCAAAAATAATACGAATTATGATGCTTCTGTCGATGCCTCTACGTCAGCGAGCATCGTCGACCACGACGGACAGCGCATGGGCACGACAGAGCTCATGGCCCGGGACATTCAGCAACAAGTACAGGGAGACCTCTTCCTCATTCATGCGGCAACGCCGTACCCGACGAACTTTGATGATGTCGTCGATCAAAACCATACAGAAGCAGCCCAGCAAGCCTTCCCAGCCCTGACCAATACGGTGGACATGAGCAAGTATGACATCATCTTCATTGGCTATCCGAACTGGGACTACGGCGCGCCCATGGCAGTGCGGACGTTTTTAGAAGAATATGACCTCACAGGCAAGACAATTATTCCTTTCTGCGCCTATGGCACTGGGGAACTCTCGTCCAGTGTCCGCCAACTAAGCCGTTCTGTCCCAAAGAGCACCGTTACGGCCCCCTTTGGCATTAGCCGCGCTGACATGGCGCAAGCCGATGCTAAACTGGCACAGACCATGACTTCATTATGGGCCATGAATTTTGCGGCACTGTCACCGATCCGGGACCGAGCAATTTTGCCATTGGCGACCGCATCGTCTTTGGGGCAAACTTATACTGCGGCCACTGCGACATGTGCCAGCAAGGATTAGAACATCTTTGCCGCGAAGTAGACGGCACCAACTATATCGGTTTCGTCCGTAATGGTGCCTATGCCCAGTATTTCTCCGGCCCTGCCAAAAATGCGTACGCCCTGCCCGATACAGTATTTAATAAAGCAACAGCCCTCATTGACCCGCTCATGGTCGCGTACCATGCAGTCAAGCATTCCCATATTACTCTCGGCTCGAAAGTCCTCGTCGTCGGCAGCGGCATTATTGCTCAAATGATTGGCGGCCTTGCTAAGAAAATGGGCGCATCTTACGTAGCTATGGCAAAAATCAGTGACGTAAAAATCGCCCAATCCCGTACGATTGGTGAATTTGATGCGTACTTTGATGAAACAGACCCAACCTTCATCGAGAAAATGCAAGCTACTACAGCCGGTGGCTTTGATGTAGCCTTTGAAGCAGCTGGAGCTGACCTATATGTTAAAAGCCCATCTCTTCACTGCTCTCTTAGCAGGCTTTCTCTCTCTTGCCAGTACAGTAGTCCTCCAAGCCAAGGCGACAGATTACTTGCCTACACCCCAATCAGGCGTGACCATGAAGAAAGTTACGTTTATGAATAATACGACAAGAATGACTGGGAATATTTATTTACCAGCCCATTTCGATAAGACGAAGAAATATCCTGCCATTTCCGTAGCCCATCCTTGGGGTGGTGTCAAAGAACAGACAGCCAGGATTTATGCCCGAAAATTAGCGGAAAAAGGATTCATTACCCTTGCCTACGATGCGTCTCATTATGGCGAAAGCGAAGGCACGCCGCGGTATGAAGAAAATCCGGCTGAATGGATCGACAACATTCATAGCGTCATCGATTACTTAAGCAATACCCCAAATGTCGATGCAAACCGTATCGGTGCACTCGGTATTTGCGCCGGTAGCGGCTATACGATTGCGGCGGCAGAGACAGACCCACGCATTAAAGCTGTAGCCGGTGTGTCTACGTATGATGTCGGTGATGCGTCCCGCAACGGCCTGCGTAATGTCTGGCCTGTCAATAAGGAACAAGTCTTAGCAGAAGCTGCAGCCCAACGGACAATCGAAGCAGCTGGCGTCCCTGTACGGATTGACAAGCTTTTGCCGGCGAAAAGGCCCAATCCCGTTACTTCAGCGAAGATTCGTACGCCTTGGCGAAAAATCCGAAAAAATTATACATTATTCCCACAGCAACACACTTTGACTTGTATGATAAGCCAGAATACGTCAATCAAGCTGTCGAAAAATTAACAGACTTTTTCACCCATAATTTACAATAACCATAAAAAATACCGTTGCCCCTATCTTCATAGGTAAGCAACGGTATTTTTTATATATCTATGTCTGTATCCACTGTTGTCTCCTGCGGGCCAGCGACGGCCTCTTGCAAGGCCTCAATGAAACGCCGCAATAAGGCGTCATCGCTTGCGTTCGTTTCCACACGACGACGTTGCCACTTTCTATAGCCGGTTTTACAGGACGCATGCAAAGCTCTGGAAAGGTCGTTTCAAAATACGTACCCATAGCGAGGCCCATGCCGTGGCGCACTGAGATTTGCTTATTATAAGACGACAAATTGAGGGTCCCTACTGTATGAATGTCTTCCATGTATTTACCAAACCAATTTTCTAATTGATTCTTCACGGCCAAGCGTGCCGGTAAGATCAACTTTTCCCCGATTAAATCGGCTGGTGTAATCGCTTTCCGTTGCCGCAACGGCACCAGCCTGTCCCTCGCACGCAGCAGAATACGTCCAAGGGACAGGAACGACAGAAAAAGTCGCCACCCCTACGACACCAACTTTAAATCCTTCTACGTATTTTACAGGTAAGGCCTATGTTCTGCCCCTCTTTGGCGAAACAGGCTCGACGACCTATGGCGGTGCTTATGTTACCTTTACACCGGGAGCCCGCTCCCATTGGTATACCCATTCTGGTGGACAACGCCTGATCGTCGTGAAAGGTACCTTATGGACACAAGTTTGAAATGGGCCCAAAACGATTGCGAAAGAAGGCGATACGGTCTGGTGCCCGCCAGGAATCAAACATTGGCATGGCGCGCCGCCAAATGAAGAAGTCTTACAGCTGACATTAACAGAAAGTCGGAATGGTGCTAACGTGACCTGGTTAGAACCGGTAACGGACGCCCAATATAATTCTAAATAAATTGCTTTTCAATTCTCTTCAGACAGCGTATAATTTGAAATGAAATCGCAAGATGAAGGAGGATTACTCATGAAAGCATATGATACAGAAAAAAGTGCCTGGGCTCGGTTCACACCGGCACAGCGTGAAGCTATGGAAGCATATAGTAAAGACTATCGTCATTTCTTAGACAGTGCCCGCACAGAACGGCTGGCTAATAAAGAAATTATTCGCCAAGCCAAAGCCGCTGGGTTCCGTCCCCTCGATGATTTTACAACCATCCAGGCTGGCGACAAAGTATATTGGGACCAAAAAGGTAAATCGGTCCTCCTCGCCGTCATCGGCACTGAACCGATTGAAGCAGGCCTGAAGGTCGTTGGTTCTCACATCGATTGCCCGCGCCTCGATTTAAAAGTCATGCCTGTCGTCGAAAAAGACAAGCTCGTCTACTTCAAGACGCACTACTACGGCGGCATTAAAAAATACCAATGGGTTTGCATGCCCTTATCCCTCGTCGGTGTGGTCTACACAGCAAAGGGTGAAAAAGTAGAAGTTTCTGTCGGTGAAGATCCAGATGATCCCGTATTATACATCAACGACATTCTGCCCCACCTCGGCAAAGACCAGGCAGCAAAAAAAGTTGGCGATGCCGTAACAGGCGAAATGCTCATGCCCATCATTGCGTCCCAGTCAGAAGAAGAAAAAACAAAACCCGCTCTCTTGAAGCTTTTAGAAGAAAAATACGGTATTGCCGAAGAAGACTTTGCTAGTGCCGAACTAGAAATCATTCCGGCCCAGAAGAGCCGTGAAGTGGGTCTCGACCGCTCTATGATTATGTCCCACGGCCACGACGACCGCGTTTGCTCATACGCCAACCTCGCCGGTATCCTCGCGGCGAAGAACACAGGCAAAACGCAAGTAGCCCTTTTTGCAGATAAAGAAGAAATTGGCTCCATGGGCAATACAGGCATGCAGTCTACGTATTTCCAAGACTTCATTGCTGAACTCTTAGCCCTCCAAGGCAAGAAAGAAGAACTCTACGTTCGCCGTACGCTCCGTCATACAGAAGTCCTCTCTGCTGACGTTGGCGCAGCCTACGACCCGGTCTTTGCGGAAGCCTATGATAAATCCAATTCGGCTCAGCTCGGCTATGGCATTTGCATTTGCAAATACACCGGTGCTCGCGGTAAAGCTGGCTGCAACGATGCCAATGCAGAATTCCTTGCTAAAGTCCGTCAGACCTTCAACGAAGCTGGCGCACCGTGGCAAGTTGGCGAACTCGGTAAAGTCGACCAAGGCGGCGGCGGTACGATTGCCTATATCTTGGCCGATTGGGGCTGCGAAGTCGTCGATTGCGGCGTAGCTATGCTTAGCATGCACGCACCTCTCGAACTCGTAGCAAAAGCCGACGCATACAGCGCATACCTCGCCTATAAGGCCTTCTTTGAAAGTAAATAACCCTTGACATCTATAGGAACTCTTGCTATTCTATAGTTGAATCTTTGATATTCAAAGCAATCACCCCTTTCCGTCGCCGGTATGGGGATAGAAACGCAACTATTATATCAAAATAGGATAATGCAGACAATAACGTATTATATGATAAGGCCCTGGTTGGCAAGAGGGGGAATCTTGCACAGCCAGGGCCTTATTATCTATTATGGAGGGATTAACAGCAAGTTTTATTTTTGTGGAGCATAACGTTTAAGACTTCTGTATCGGTTTGAGTCATGCCATTGCAAGCAAGCATGCCGACGTTGCGAATCGATTCGTCTACATCGAAGGAAACGATACCATCATTACCACTAACACGGATTTTATCGAGGGCTAAGAGAACAGAACGGAACGCAGACGTACAAGCTGTGGCTACTTTCATGGAACAACTATTGGCTGCGCCGTCGCAGACCATGCCGACAGCATCGCCAATCATACTAGAAATAGCATAACTAATAGCTTCAACTTTATTTTCTTTAGCCATGAGCCAAGCCATACCAGAAGCAGCACCCATAGCAGCCGTAATGGTCGCACAAAGAGCAGAAAGCTTCGGCAAGAACCCATGAATATACACAGCCATGGCGTTAGCAAGAACGAGGGCACGGAGCCGTTCTTCGTCTGTTGCCTTGACGTAATCTGCAACAGTAACGACCGGCATAGTCGCCGCAATACCTTGGTTGCCAGAACCGGAATTGGTCATGGCCGGGTATTTTGCGCCGCCCATGCGCGCATCCGATGCGGCAACAGTACGGATAATGACTTGGTTCTGCAAGTCTTTGCCAATGAGGCCGTGTACTTGTTTCGATTCGAGAGCGTGGCCAATACCGAGACCATATTCACCAGTTAAGCCGACTTTCGATAATCGGTCATTTAAAATCTGGGAATCTCTGAGAAATTCAACTTCTGCCAAGGGAACTTGTTCGGCAAATTCGACGATTTCTGCAACAGACAAGCTCTGGAGAAAGGCATTTTTCCCTTCACTCGTATCTTCACCGCCTCCTGTAGCAGTAAAGATAGTTTTCCCATCTTTTTCGATACAAACGACGTTCGTATGGCTATCAGCAATACAGACTTTGACCGTATGATTTGCACCAAGAACGGTTGCTTCAGAATACAAAACAGACTCTACTTCGTGGGCAATGCCGACGGTGACGCGGTTCATATCGACCATTTCTTTAGCCTGAGCAATAAGGTCTTCCGGAATGCCTTCTAAGACTTGGAGACCTGCATCGGGATTGCCGCCAAGAGCGCCGGCAGCAGCGGCGATGAAAAGACCGTGACGGCCTGTGCCCGGCACCATAACGCCCATGCCATTTTTCATGAGATTAGCTGACACGCGGGCTTCAATGCCCTGGACAGGTTCGCCTAACTCCCGAGCCGCCGTAGCCGCGGCAAATGCCAACGACACGGGCTCGGTGCAACCTGTTGCGGGGACAACATCAGTATGTAAAATCGAGAGTAATTTTTTCCATGTTTCTTTCATGGCGAACTCCTTTATTATGCGAATGCCAAGAACGGCGAGAGGATTAAGAGGATACCTGCTAAGATAATCAGTTTTAAGCTAAAGTTTTTGTACTGTGCAAGCATAGGTACTTTGTACACAAGATATGCTGGAATGAGGCAGCCAACGAGACCAAAAATAGGACTGCAAATCGAGGTAAAGCTAAGAACCGGTGCGTTGAGCACAATAGCACCCCAAGCAACGAGGATAGCGAAAATGAGGATACCGTATTTTACTACGCCTTTGTTGATTCTTTCTTCCGGTAACATACGGCGCAGGCAGTTGAGAGCAATGCCGTGGCACGCTTCGCGGAAGCCCATGAAGACACTGAAGAAAGCCGTCATGACAGCGAAGATATTCAGGATTAAGCTCATGTATTTAACCATAGCACCGTCAAAGCCTTGGGCTGCCATGGCGAGAGACGAAATATTCTGGGAATATGCCATTACAGCTTGGTCATGACCCATAGCGAGGTTAAAGGACACAGCATAGAAGAAAACGACGACAAAGAGAATACCAAAGGCAATATTCATAGCACGAAGAGCTTTGTATTTCGCAACTTCAATGGATTTATTATGAGCTCTGTACGAAATAACCATAGGGCTCAAACTCTGTAAGAAGAGAATGGACGTAATCGTAAAGGGCAGCATAACGATCGTTTCTTTAATCAAATAGCCAAGGTCCGGGAAGGCACCGATGTTGTTGAAATCCCAGTGCTGAATCATAATGACGCCCATAACAGCGATGATGCCGATTTTGACGAGAACCATGCCGGTAGACAATTTAAAGAGGATTTTTTCCCCTTGTGATGCAAGAGCAACCAAAAGGCAAACGATAGCGAGGCCATAGAAAGGATTCGTCGAAAGAACCGTTTCCGTTACGCCGAAGGTATGCAAGAAGGACGCACTGTCATTGGTAATGGCCGTTGAGTAGACGAAGACCCAAATGACGAGCATAATGAAGTATAAGATACCGAGGAAGAATCCCCAGTTTTTCCCTAAATATCCGCCAATGATACTCGGATAATCTTCTGCTTTCGGTGCAGCTGCGAGGGTATTAATAAATAACTTCTGGAATAAATACATTGCCGGGTAGCCAATAATCGAAGACAAGAGGAATACCCAAATCCCGACGAGGCCTACCTGTACAGGCAAGAAGACAATCCCTGCACCAATAGCCATACCAATACTCATAATGACCCAGCCCCAGTCGGTGCTGTCAAAGCGAATGGCAGCTTTCCATTCCGTTTCAGTCATTCCTGCTTTTTCGGCACGCGTTAACTTACGGCCTTCTGCTTCTAGCTGTTTTGCGACTTCCATATCCATGGTCATCCATCTCCTTTAGTAGATAATGTAATACTTGCACTGTCTGCTTAGTGACGAATCCGATTGAGATACCGGTAAATCGTCGGCTCTGACACGCCTAAGGTTTCCGCTAAAATCGGAATGCCTCCTTTTAAGAGAAACAACCCATCTTGATTGAGGTTTTCAATGAGTTGGACCCGTTCGTCCATAGAAAGCCGATCTGGCGCGACGGGATAGGCAGCGAGCCGTTTGGCAATCATGTTCGTAATCGTGTCTCCGGCCGTTTTGTAGAGCGTTTCTACAGCTTTTACAGGCTGCCGCGGCACAGGCTCTTGCGGTGCAAAATCATCGACATGCAACCCATGCAAGATGTTTTCATCAATCATGGCCCGTGCGTCCAAGTACGGCTGGACATCATAATTCAGACAGAGAACGCCGACGACAGTACCGTCAGCATCCTTGATGAAGTACGACGAAGAACGGAAAATGTGGCCGTTGCTCGCTTTGCCGTGATAATCGACGACAAATTGGGCTTGCTCTTGTTTTTCTTGCTGCATCAGTTTTAAGACAAAATCCGTTGCGGGCCCACCGACTTTACGGCCGCTCAAATGTCCATTGGCAATAGCCACGATGGAGTGTTCTGCATTCGTCAGGTCATGTAACACAACTTCACAATGTTTGCCTAAGGCTTGTCCTAAAAACTCGACCAATGGGATGTAGCTATCTAAGATTCCCATAACCATCCTCCTCTCTCGTGTTAATAAAATCTTATCATGATAATAATTTATTTGCAACAGGCCATTATGAACTTCATAAATAAAAAATAAATTGCCCATTGAGACAGTGCATTTCTAAAGGATTTTCCAATCTTTACAAATAATTTTACAGTATGACAATAATCAATTTTTATCATATATAAAGAAAGGGTATTACACTGATAAAAGTGTAATACCCTTTATGCATAATGTGATAAATTTACCAAACAGCAACGGTGCCATCGGCACGCGGTTCCGTAGCACCCATGAGGACACCTGCTGCATTACGCCAAATAATCTGGCCGCGCCCGAAGTTTGTACAATCAGGCTGAACAGTAATTTCATGGCCTCTCGCACGTAAGGCCTCTACAATTTCTACAGGCACACCTGATTCGAGTTCGATGCCCTTGCCGCCAATCCACTGCCACCGCGGCGCATCAAGTGCAGCTTGGGGATTGAGGTGGTAATCAATCGTATTCATGACCACTTGCATCTGCCCTTGAGGCTGCATGAAGCCGCCCATAACCCCGAACGGCCCAATAGGCTGGCCCTCTTTCGTGAGGAAGCCCGGAATAATAGTGTGATACGATTTTTTCCGAGGGCCAACGTAATTATCACTACTAGGATTCATACTAAAGTTAGCCCCTCTATCGCTGAGCGCAATGCCGTAGCTAGGAATGACGATGCCTGAGCCAAAGCCTTCGTAGTTACTTTGGATATATGACACCATGTTACCTTCGCCGTCAGCCGTACATAAGTAGACCGTGCCGCCACTACGAGGATCAATGGGCTTCGGCATGATGGCCGTATCCGTAATGAGATTACGTCGTGCTGCTGCATATTTTTCAGACAACCAGTAGTCGACGCTCGTCTTCATGAAACGTGGGTCTGCAATATAGGTCTTCCCATCGGTAAAGGCCAATTTCATGGCTTCGATTTGACAGTGGAAGGATTCGTTCGTATCGCGCGCTGTAAACGTAAACCCCTGGGCAATGTTCAGGGCCATCAAGACGACAAGGCCATGTCCATTAGGTGGAATTTCCCAGACATCATAGCCTCGATAGTTCGTGTGAATCGGCTCTACCCATTGGGGCGTATAACCTGTCAAATCTTCTTTACGAATAAGTCCGCCCGTTTCTTTCGCCCATTGGTCAATAGCCTCTGCCATTTCGCCTTCATACATACTGCGGCACTGGCTGTCCCGTAAGAGGCGCAGCGATTTCGCATGGTCCGGCAAGGTCAGAATATCCCCTGGCTGCGGTGCCTGGCCGTGGGGATAGAAAGTCTCAAAGAGGCCGAAAAAGGCTTTTTCATGCGCATAAGGCGTAAAGGTTTCTAAGCTTTCTTGCAGTAAATGAGCTAACGTCGGCATGACGGCGTAGCCTTGTTCAGCATACTGAATGGCTGGCTCAAAGAGTGCTGCAAAAGGTAATTTGCCAAACTGCTTGTGAATCTCTGCCCACGCAGCCGGTGCGCCCGGTACCATGACCGGCAGCCAGCCTCGTTTGGGCACTTCGTCGTACCCTTGCCCTTTCACGGCCTCCACCGTAAGAGCTGCCGGTGAATAGCCGCTGCCGTTAAGGCCATGTAATTTGCCTTTCGTCCAAATCAAGGCGAAAGCATCACTGCCGAGGCCATTACTGGTCGGCTCCAAAACCGTTAACGCCATGGCCGTCGCCAGAGCTGCATCAATGGCGTTGCCCCCTTGTTTGAGCATATCCAGTCCCGCTTGGGCCGCTAAGGTCTGGGATGTGCAGACCATGCCACGACGGCTGTAGACGACTTCGCGCCGCGATGGATATGGATAATATTGTGCATCAAATTGCATCGTATCCCTCCTTTAATAGAATCTCTCCTTATACTATACCACGAAATTTATTTTCTATTGTAAAAAAATTTTACATAATACATCTTCACTTCGAGAGTATTTACCGATATAATAAGAGTGCATCTTACGCACGTACAATTTGGAATACGAAGGAGGGCTACGTCGTGAAGCGATGCATGCTAATCGTCAATCCTACAGCCGGACGAGAACGGGCAAAATATCATAAAGACGCGCTAAAACTACAGTTAGAACATAAATTTGATACTGTCGAATTGCGGCTCACCCAAAAGGGCGGTGACGCTACGGCTTGGGCCAAAGAAGCGGCCTTGACGGGCTTTGATGCAGTCTTTTGCATGGGCGGCGATGGGACACTCAACGAGACCATTAACGGCCTTGCCCATGCGAATCAGCCCATTCAGTTTGGCTTTATCCCTATGGGGACAGTCAACGATTTAGCGCGGGCCTTAAATATTCCTCTCCACCCGGAAGCAGCCATTGCGATGCTCGCCCATTCCCGTACAGTCCCAGTAGATATTGGCAAAGCCAATAACCGCTACTTCGTCAATACCATTGCAGCTGGGATTATGCCTGATGCTGTAGGCCATGTATCGATTGAACAAAAGACACGACTCGGCCCGCTAGCTTATTTTTTGACAGGCATTAAAGCTATGCAAAGCCACAAAACGTCGCTCTACAAGATTGAAACGCCTACGAATACGACGGTCTTCCGCTCGCCTTTAGTCGTGGCGATGCTCACCAATTCGGTCGGCAGTTTCCGCAACATTGCACCAGACGCGCGCGTGGACGACGGTAAAATTTGGCTTGCTGTCTTCAAAGATTTTAATTACTTAGACATTCTCAAGATGATACCGGAATTTTTAGCTGGTACGCCAGTCAGTCCGGAATTTATGAATCTCTTCACCGTAACGAAAGCAAAGATTTCCCTTCTCGACAACGAACCACTGTCTACTAATATGGATGGCGACGAAGGACCGTCGTTCCCTTTAGAAATCGAAGTATTGCCCTCATTTTTACAAGTATACGTACCTGATTAATCTCTAATACAAGCAAAATGGACGCTCTAAGGCGTCCATTTTTTTATCTCTTTTTTACATACAAAAAAGAGACTACCTTGCGATAGTCTCTTATATAGTCGCTATTATTCAGCTGTGTACGGAAGTAAAGCGATAGCTCTAGCCCGTTTGATAGCAACAGTAAGTTTACGCTGATGTTTAGCGCAAACGCCGGAAATACGGCGCGGTAAAATTTTACCACGTTCTGTTGTGAAACGGCGAAGCTTTGCAATATCTTTGTAGTCGATCTGGTCTGCATGATCTACGCAGAAGTTGCAAACTTTTCTTCTCGGTTTTCTCGAGCGTTCTCTTCTCATGTATTATGTCCTCCTTCAAAAATTAAGAAGGGTTATTGACATTAAAATGGGATTTCTTCATCACTAGCATCAGAGCCCATGCTGCCAAAGCCTGCATTCGATGTAGCTGGTTGCGGTGCCAGCGCACTCGTATGCGGAGCCGGTACAGTGCCCTGACTGTGTTCAGAACCCAATGTCTGTGCAACTAAATCGCAAACGACTTCTGTGCGATACCGTTTCTGGCCATCTTGCCCTTCGTAGGAACGAACGGAAATACGGCCCTGAACGAATACGCGGCTGCCTTTTGCTAAACTGTTGCCACAGTTTTCCGCCAAATTACCCCAAGCAACACAAGGAATAAAATCAGTTAATTCGCGCTGTTCTGTGCTGCCAGCTGGTACGTACGTACGGGTGCAGGCAACGGTGAACATAGCCACAGCTCTGCCAGTTTTGGTAAAACGGATTTCCGGGTCACGCGCTAAGTTTCCTAATAATTGTACTGAATTCATACCTTTTTGCCTCCGGTTATTCGTCGATCTTGACGATCAAGTGTTTCAGGATTTCGTCACGGATTTTGATTACGCGGTCGATTTCTTTGATAACTTCAGGTTCAGCTTCAAAGTTGATCAATACGTAATTGCCATCGTTCTGTTTTTTAACAGGATATGCTAAATGGCGTTTCCCCCAACGATCTACCTTTTCAATTTTAGCACCGTTCTTTGTGAGCAAATCAGATACAAACGTAACGATTGGATCTACTTCTGCTTCTTCTAAAGGACGAGCGATAAACATGACTTCGTACTTGTTCACGAAATCACCTCCTCTTTTGGACTTATGACCCTTCCCAAAGAAGGGCTAGGAGCTTGATGCAGTTCAAGCTTTTTGATTATATCATACTGCTTCATAAATTTCAACTCTTTTTATAGAGAATTAGACGTGTTACAGTAGAACTAATTATTGTGAACGAAGGGAGACAATACCATGAACGTAAGGATTCCAGAAAAATACAGAATGGTCGCTGCTGATGCAACGCTATTACTCATTGCTTCCATTTGGGGCGGCGGCTTTATTGCCTCGAAAGAAGCACTGGCAACGATGCCTTCCTTTGGCGTCATGGCGGCGCGCTTTCTCTCGTCGGCACTGGTCATGTTCGTCCTCTTTCACCGCACGATTTTAGCACATCATAGCAAAAAAGACATTTTCTTTGGTGTCGTCATCGGCGTGATTCAATTCATTGCCTTTATCTTTCAGCTCGAAGGGTTGAGTTTGACGACCGTTGAAAAGCAGTCTTTCCTGATTACGTCGTATGTTATCTTCGTGCCTTTCCTTTCATGGATAGCCACGCGCCAACGCATTCGTAAACTCGATATTGTCTGTGCAGTCCTGGCTGTCATCGGCCTGGGGCTCCTCTGTTTAAAGCCAGAAAATTTGACCTTCCAGCTCGGCGACATTTTGTCCGTCATTGCAGCCCTCTTTTTTGGCATTCAAATCGTCTACGTAGCAAACTTCGTCAAAGGTGCAAACATGATTAGTATGAGCTTCTTTCAGCTCGCTACGATTGGCATCTTAGGCCTGCCCTTTTCCGGGATTTCAGGCATTACAAGCGGCGACATGAATGCTTTCTTAGGCATTGCGTACCTCGCCCTCTTTAACACGGCCTTTGCCTTTTCAGCACAAAATATTGCCCAGCAATACACGACAGACGCGCATGCATCGCTCCTCATTTCTTTTGAATCGGTCTTTGGCTTTTTGCTGGCTGTTTGGTTTTATGGCAGCGTCGTGACAGGTCAAGAAATCGTCGGCTGTGTCTGCATGCTCGCAGCAGTGCTCTTATCTAACGTCAAGAAAGGATAAAATAAATTTAATCTACCCAAGCACTTACAAGCGTAACCGTTTTATTGGGGTGAAATTGGTATATAGCTTTTCCATGAATAAATCCGTCATCCAAAAACTGACCGGCCAACAGGCCATCTTCTAATTTTCCATGCCATTGTTGTACAGCTTGCAGTGCCGCTTCATCTAAGAAGACATTGCCTGAACTTTCTGTAATATACGCATGCACTACCTTGAATCGATAGTGTTGACAGTCCATATTTTATCATGACGTGTTTCGACTCGTTTTGTATTTTTATCATAGTCATACGTGACAATCTTTTGTTCCTGTCCCATCGTATAGTCTGTTTCAAAATCTATTTTACCATCATCACCATAATACTGAGACGGCCCATTAAGGGTCGCATTCGTATAGGATACGGAAGATGTTAAGATACCTTTATCATTAAATGATTTGGATACACCATTAGCGTACGAAGTTTCCTTATGTACATTACCATTTTTGAAAAAGGTTTTAGACACGCCTTCTAAATTGCCCGTAGTTTCATCGTAATTCCACGTAGCAGCTACTTGTTTCTTATCCGTGTAGTAGTACTGCGACAGTTATGCCGCATCAGCCGTGCCGACACCAACACTTACGGCCATTGCAGCTACTGCCAGCCATGCTCGTATATGCTTCATTCGAAATCCCCCTCATACCAATCAATTATTTTAACATCTTCTATCAAAAGTATACGCTTATTACGCTTATTATGTCTCTAATACTAGTCAATACAAAAAGGAAGCCACTTTCGTGACTCCCTTTCGTCATATCTTATTTAAAGTATTCTACGCCAGCTTTGAAGATTGGCTGTAATTTATTACCTGCAATATTTTCAAAAATATCGTTTGCACTGAACCGTTCTGTATGGCCCATCTTACCGAGGACACGACCATCAGGGCTCGTAATCCCTTCGACAGCCATGACGGACTGATTCGGGTTGTACGTGCTATCGTACGTTGCGTTGCCGTTGAGGTCGACGTACTGCGTTGCAATCTGACCTTTTGCAGTGAGTTCTTTAATCTGTTCTACTGTCGCTACGAAGCGGCCTTCGCCGTGAGAAATAGCGATAGAATGAACGTCGCCGGCTTTTACGTTACTGAACCACGGACTCATGGTGGAGACCACTTTCGTTTCGACCATGCGCGACAAGTGACGGCCAATGGTGTTGTACGTCAAGGTCGGGCTGTCTGCGCGGAGAGGCTGTACGTGGCCATACGGCAAGAGGCCCAGTTTAATGAGTGCTTGGAAGCCGTTGCAAATGCCGAGAGCGAGGCCGTCCCGTTTATAAAGGAGCGTTTCGAGAGCGTCTGCCAGTTTCGGGTTACGGAAGAGTGTAGCAATGAATTTACCGGACCCTTCTGGTTCGTCACCAGCACTGAAGCCGCCTGGGAACATAATAATTTGTGCCTGAGCAATGCGTTTCGCCATTTCATCAATAGATTCTTCCAAATCTTGCGGCGTGTTGTTGCGAAGTACCATGACATCAGCCGTAGCACCAGCACGAATGAAGGCTTTAGCCGAGTCGTATTCGCAATTCGTGCCCGGGCATACAGGAATGAAGACGCGCGGTGTGCCGAACGATTCTGCCCGTTTCGGACCGTATGTCGTAAAGAGCGGCAACGTTGCATCGCCTGTTGCGCTTTCACTCTGAATGGGGAATACTTTACTGAGCGGTTCTTCCCATGCAGCTTGCAAATCAGCGAGGGCAATCTTCACATCGCCAACAGTCATGTTGCCGTCGCCACGAGTGAGGCCGACGCGGCTGACATGGTCACGACGTACCCATTCGACAGCTGTATTTGTATCCGTTTCGACGAGGATAGCACCGTAACGGAGATTGAATAATTCTTGTGTCGGGAAAGCACCATTGATTTCTACGCCAATGCGATTACCAAACGCCATTTGCGCAATATCAGCAGCTACACCGCCTTGGCCGACTGCATGCATGGCTTTGATTTTGCCGTCAAGGACTGCTTGATGGAGGAAATCGCATGTATCTTTAAAGACATCAAAGTCCGGCATATCTTCTCCATCACGCGGTAAATCAAAGAGGAGGACTGCATTGCCTGGCTGTTTGAATTCCGGCGAAATGATGTGATTCGTTTTTTCTGGAACAATAGCAAAGGAAACCAGTGTGGGCGGTACAGTGAGGTTTTCGAAGGTACCGCTCATGCTGTCTTTACCGCCAATAGCAGCGACTTCCATCGCTTGTTGAGCAACGTATGCACCGAGGAGAGCACTAACCGGCTGGCCCCAAGCTTTTTCATTCGTCCCAAGGCTCTGGAAGAATTCTTGCATCGTAAGATACACTTTCTTGCGGTCACCGCCGAGGGCAACGAGTTTGGCAATAGACTGGACGACTGCATAGAGTGCGCCGTGGAAAGGACTCCAAATAGCTAAATCCGGGTCATAACCGTGCGTAAAGATGCTTGCTGTCGTCGTATTTCCATTGAGGACAGGAATCTTCGCAACCATACCTTCGACCGGAGTCTTCTGGTATTTACCACCAAAGGGCATAAGGACTGTACGCGCACCAATCGTGCTGTCGAACCGTTCTGCAAGGCCTTGTTCGGACGCAATATTGAGAGTACCCATAGTTTTGAGCCACGTGTCTTTGACATCTTTTACTTCTGGAGCTGTAAAGAAGTCTTTATCTTCCGGAGCAACGACGAGGGCTTTCCGATGCTGTGTTACGCCGTTCGTATCGAGGAAGGCACGCGTAATATTGACGACGTTCTGGTCGCGCCAATGCATGACGAGCCGTTTCGTATCTGTTGCGACAGCGACGATAGTTGCTTCCAAGTTTTCTTCAGCAGCGTATTTCATGAATTCATCGATATGTTCCGGAGCAACGACGACTGCCATCCGTTCTTGCGATTCGGAAATAGCCAATTCTGTGCCGTCGAGACCTTCATATTTCTTCGGTACTTTATCGAGGTTGATGTCGAGGCCGTCTGTTAATTCGCCAATAGCAACGGACACACCGCCTGCACCAAAGTCATTGCACCGTTTAATGAGGACCGTTACTTCATGACGACGGAAGAGACGCTGAATTTTCCGTTCTGTTAAAGGATTCCCTTTTTGTACTTCTGCACCGCACGTTTCGAGAGATTCGACAGTGTGTTTCTTCGACGAGCCTGTCGCACCGCCGCAGCCGTCACGGCCTGTTTTCCCACCGAGGAGAATAATAATGTCCCCAGGAACCGGTTCTTCACGGACAACGTTATTCCGCGGAGCTGCACCGAGGACGGCACCGATTTCCATGCGTTTTGCAATGAAGCCTTGGTTATAGTATTCTTTAACTTCCCCTGTAGCAAGGCCAATCTGGTTACCATAGGAGCTGTAACCTTTGGCAGCACCAGCGGTCAACGTACGCTGCGGTAATTTGCCGACAAGCGTATCTTTGACAGCTTGCCGCGGGTCGCCAGCACCAGTAACGCGCATAGCTTGGTATACATAGGCACGGCCGCTCAAGGGGTCACGGATACAACCACCGAGGCATGTTGCTGCACCGCCGTACGGTTCGATTTCGGTCGGATGGTTGTGCGTTTCGTTTTTAAATAACAAGAGCCATTCTTCTTCGACACCATCGACATCGACCGGAACGATAATGGTGCATGCATTGATTTCTTCCGATTCGTCGAGGTTATCCAGTTTACCAGCAGCTTTCAATTCTTTGACGGCAATCGTCGCCATATCCATGAGGGTCTGCGGTTTCTGGCGATTCAATTTTTCCCGCGTCGTTTTGTACGCTTCATAAGCCCGTTGAATCGGTGCTGTATAGCGGCCGTCTTCAAAATCGATATGCGTCAATTCCGTCATGAACGTCGTGTGACGGCAATGGTCGGACCAATACGTATCGATGACGCGGATTTCCGTAATCGTTGGGTTCCGTTTTTCTTCATCCCGGAAATAAGATTGAACGAATTTCAAATCGTCAAAACTCATGGCAAGGCCCATATGCTGGGACAATTCATGCAAGGCTGCATCATCCATCGTATCGAAGCCATCGATAGTCGGTACGTCAGCCGGTTTTTCCCACGCCATATCGAGAGTCGTTGCCGGGTCGAGCGATGCTTCGCGCGCATCGACAGGGTTAATGCAATAATGTTTAATAGCTGCTACGTCTGCATCAGTCAATTTTCCAGATAAGACGAGGACTTGTGCAGTCCGGACAACGCTTGTGTTTTTCATGGTCAGCATTTGCAAGCACTGCATAGCCGAATCAGCACGCTGGTCGTACTGGCCCGGTAAGTATTCAATAGCAATGACCGTATCATCAGGCTGTGCTGGCAATGTATCGTATACAGCATCTACAGGCGGTTCCGAGAAAATCATATTCTTCGCCGCTTCAAAGGCCTGGTCATCCAGACCAGCTACATCATAACGGTGGAAGATTTTTACATCCCTTAAATCTGTAATTAAAACATTTTCCCGTAAATCTGTTAAAAGGCGTTTTGCTTCATCCGCAAAGGTTCCTTTTTTGGCAACATACAAACGTCGAATAGACTGCATGTCATGACCTCCCTCAAAGTATGTACTATCCATTTTACACGTTTAGTATACCTGTTTTACACGGTCCTGTAAACGAGAAAATTAAACCAATCCGAGCCAATTCCAATAGGTAATGGCAACAAGTGACATAAAGGCGCAAGCAACAATACTCGTAATCAGGCCAGTCTTCATAAGTTCGCCAGACGAAACGAAAGGCGTACTGCAAATGATAGCATTCGGCATGTTGCTCACAGGCAGTAAATACTGGTGCTGCATGTTCATGCCGAGGATCAAGGCAAAGGCTACAGGATTAATGCCCGTTGCCATGGCGTAAGCAATAATAATGGGGATTAAAGCCGTCGTCTTCGGGCCGCCACCCGTAAAGAGGACCTGCATAACCGTTATAATCCAAATAAAGGCGATGACCTGCAGCGTCACGGGCAACGTATGGAGCGGCGAAAAGACGGTGTTAGCAATCCACGTGGCCGCCCCGGATGTAACAAGGACAGCCCCTAAAGATAAGCCACCGCCGTATAAGACGAAGACGTTCCAAGGCACTTTCCCTTGCGATACTTTCCAGTCAATGACACCATGCTTTGGAAAGAGCAATAAAATAATGGCAAATAAACCGACGACAGCAACGGATAATTTCGTAAATGAATCGGTTGCCCATAAGAGCAGCGTAATAATGAACACGCCGAGCGTATATTTTTCGTCGCGGCTCATGGTGCCGAGTTTTTCAATTTCTTCATTGACATACGTTTGTACATGGTCAATCTGTTTAATTTCTGGCGGATACATGAATTGGAGTAATAAGACAATGAGCAAGCTTAAAATAATTGCTGGAGGCCCACCGATTTTAAACCATTCACTCCAACTAATGACGTGGCCTGTGGCATCAGCAATCATACCGACTGTAATCGGGTTACCCACGTGCGCCGTGAGGACACCGATACTCATAGCCGTGCCAGCCATAGCGACAATAAACATCAACGCTTTGACAATATTACTTTTCCCCCGGTCTGCGTTGAATGAACGGCCAATGCCTGTAATAATTGGCAGCATCAAGAGCGTCCGCGCCGTAATGGACGGCACGAGGAAGGTCAATAAAAGCATAGCTGCAGCTACAGCCCAGTAAACACGGATACAACTGCCTTTCGCCAAGGAAATCAAATGAATGGCAATGCGCCGAGACAAACCCACTTCATCCATGACACCAGCCATAATAAAGCCGACGACAATAAGCCAGACCGACGTATTGGCATACCCCGAAAAGGCCACCTTAACTGGTGCCGCATGAGATAAGGCCAATAAAAAGACAATCATAATCCCACTGAGTGCCCCCTCTACAGCACCAGTGACCCAAACGATAATCGCAAAAGCACCACAAGCCAAGGCCATCTTCCCTTCATACGGAAGCCCTGTCGGCGTCGGCAAGACCCAGCCGACAATGGCAAAGGCAGCAAAGGCTACAAAAAGCCAAATTAATTTCTTATTCACTACATCACCCTCGTATCATAATAAAGTATATAACACGATGAGTGTACCACCTATTCTTTAACTTCACAATATAAATCTCTACTTTAATCATAGAAACGTAAGTATTTTGCACGATTTTCTTATACTTTTATTTAATTCCATAATTGCATTAAAATCACGGTACACACGATTTTTAGTATATACTATATTTCCTCTAAATCCTTTGTTGACTTGCCCAGTAAATCGTATTATTCTGTATTATAATATACTGATGAATAAGGACTTAGGAGGTCTCTCATGGACGAACTGAAAGCACGCATTTTGGCGGACGGTATTGTCATTGACAACCGTATCTTAAAAGTAGATAATTTCTTAAACCAACAAATCGATACGACCCTTATTACCCATGTAGGGCAAGAATTTGCCCGTCGTTTTGCCGGTATCCACATCGACCGCATCGTGACCATCGAATCATCGGGCATTGCTGTAGCCTACGCAGCCTCCATGGCTATGGGCAACATTCCTGTCGTCTTTGCGCGAAAGAAAAAATCCCTGCTCACTGTAGGCGAACAATACACGGCTTCCATCTATTCGTACACAAAAGAAGAAACATACACTGCTTCCATTAGCAAGGCTTACTTGCATGCCGGTGAAACAGTTCTCTTAGTAGATGACTTCCTCGCCAGTGGTGCCGCTGCCTTTGGCCTGGCCGAACTAGTCAAAGAAGCAGGCTGTTCCGTCGCCGGTATTGGCATTGTCATTGAAAAAACCTTCCAGCCAGGACAGCAAAAACTCAAAGACGCAGGCTATCGCGTCGAATCCTTGGCGCGGATTGCGCGCTTTGAAAACAACGCCCCTGTTTTTGCAGAATAGGAGTATCCCATGAGAGCACAATTTTTTGACGGCTTCGACTTTGATAAATTTAAACTGAGCATCGTCGCCGTAGAACATGTAAAAGACTTTTTTAATATTGAAGACTTCGGCCTTCATCCCATTATGTACAACGAAGCATGCCTCAGAGGCTATACGTGCATTTTCGGCTTTAATGACGAAAAAATGCTGACTCTCCATAAATTATTGACCAACAATAACGGCATGGAACCGCCAGCCATTGACGGCGTAAAGCCAGAAATCTTTAACGCTCCGGCAGGGAACTTAAAATACGACTTAGACCACGTCATGCACTATAACGGCTCTATCCTCATTGCTAACGGCTTCATCGATAAATACTTCGTGCCTTTTGGCTTCCAGCTGCCCCATGCGTTCCGCAAAGTCTATGAACTCACCTTTGACGACGGTCTCTTCGTCAAAGTTACAGATAAATCGGAAGCAGCCCAAAAACTGCGTATTGAATATCAAGAACCGGTGCCGCCAAAGAAAAAACTGCAAATGAAGCTCGGCTCGGTCATGCGTAAAAATGAAGAATACGGTTTCGATGACGAAACGATTGCGTCATACATGGATTTGAGTTACGACGCGAAGTATATGTTTGACGATAAATAAAAATAAGGAATTGCCTTCATGATGAAAGCAATTCCTTATTTTTATGTCATATGTAATAGAACCTGTATCTTCTTGCCACAGAAGGCCATACCATAATGCAACACTCGCGAAATGCCACGCTTCTCAAAGGCTGCGTCATAGCCTTTGTCGTTAATTTGCCGTAATGCATCTTTAGCTTTTTCAGGTAGTTCTGTTTCTGTTTGCGCAACCTTACATTCAATAATAATGCCCTGTTTATGCGTACTTTTAGGGAATAAGGCAATGTCAAAGCGACCGTACCCGCTTTCTCGATTTGATTCTACAATATAATCAGTTAATACTAATGCCGTTAATCCTAAGACTAAACCATGATAAAAGCTTTCTTTATTGGCCGTATCATAAGTACTGACAATTTGGGAAATATATTCCGTCAAACCTTGTGAAAAGGCATCGACATTGCCATCTACTAAATGATGCATCGTCATGTAGACTGCAGATAAATTCATGTGAGACCGCATTCGTTCTAAGATTTCGCGCTGATAAATATTTCGTACTTCTCGATTAGGTAGTGCTAGTTCACACAATGTCCCACCAGGTATATCTTTGGCATTCATAAGTGTGAGATATCCTGTCGCAAGGAGCATCGTATACAAGGCATCTTGATTACTGCCAATATCCTGATAGCCTACGTCTTCACAAAGAATAGTCGTCACAGTCTTGCCCTGCAACAAAGCCAATAAGTCCATTTCTTGCTGCTTCATACGTAATTGTAAAAGGTTATATAAAATAGTATTTCCCGATGTATTTACCCAGTAGTCACCTAATTTTTTTCGCTTGAAATAGTTGAGAACAGACCAAGGATTATAAATTTCTGTCTCTCCGAATCGATAGCCGTCATACCATTCTTTTATCTGTGGCAAGGCCTTTTCTTCACCTATATCATAGGCCAATTGTTCCACTTCGCTAGGTGTAAACCCAATAACATCACTATAGGTTTCACTCAGGACAGAATAGACATCAAAATTATTTAAATCGCTAAAAATACTTTCTTTAGCAATTCGTAACACTCCAGTGAGAACAGCAAATTCTAAGTTTTCATTCGTCTTCAAAGCATTTCCTAAAAATTGTTTGACAAAGTTAATACATTCATCATAGAATCCTTGCTCCCATGCTTGTTGTACAGGAACATCGTATTCATCGATTAAGACGATGACTTTTTTCCCATAATGGCACTGCAACATATCCATCAATCGTGCCAAGGCATTAGCCAATTCATTGAGGGTGGCTTTGCGTTCAATAATCCTGCAATAATCATCTTGCATCGCTTTATCGACACGGTCACTGGTCTGAAGATACTGGTACTGTAAATATAGTTTACGCAAAAAAACACGCCAATTGTCGAGCATACTCGACCAAGTCAGATTTTTTATTTCTTTTAAGGAAAGGAAAATAACCGGGTATTGTCCTTGGTAGTGCATATAGGAAGGATTAGCTTGTTCTATGTATAATCCTTGAAACAGATTTTGGCTACTTTCCCTTTTATCAATCGAAAAGAAATATTCGACCATGCTCATAGTCAAGGTCTTCCCAAACCGACGAGGACGCGTAAGCAATGTCACTTTGCTATGGTCATCAATAAGTTGTTGGAGAAATTGAGTTTTATCTACTAAATAATATTGTTCTCTTACTTCCTTGAAATCTTCTACGCCAATAGGCATTCGTTTTTTCATTGCTTCCGCCTCCTTTGTACGTTCATTATAGAACATCTTCATAAACTCTGTCTATGTCATTTCTACATGCCCTATGCCAATGATGCTAAGTATCATCATTGACACTATACAGGTAATAAAGCTCTTTGTATAATACGGAAAAGTAATAGATATGCTTTGATGTATTACTAAAGAGGGATTTACATTATGACAAAATTACAGCGCATGCGCTTCATCGTTATTGTACAGTTTATTTTATTTGTCATCGTAGCCTTAGCCGGTGTCTTTATGGTCTATAAAGTTGGAGCTGGGTTCTTCCCGAAAGGCTTCCTCTTTACAGTCCATAAATACGGCGTAATTCTCTTATGCTTGTCCTTGCCCACGCACATTTACGACAACCGCGCATGGATTCACAAGATTTTCTCTGGTAAATAAAACTGTGGTAATAAAAAAGGAACACCTTGACAAGAAGGTGTTCCTTTTTTATTACCACAGTTTTGCTCGTTCGTCTGGGGCAATGTACATGCCATCACCAGGCTGTACGTCAAAGACTTCATAGAATGGATCTGTCGAGCTGAGGACAGCATTGACGCGGATATAGCTGAGCGAATGGACATCAGTCATGACGCGGCGTAAGTACGCTTCTGTTTCTTTTTCGCGCCATACGAGAGCGTAATTCGTGTACATCCGGCGCAATGCATCTGGGTCATCCCCAATAATGCGGCTCAGGCAGGCCATAGCACCGAGGTCGGCAATGTTTTCGGATAAGGTCTGTTTGCCGTCCGCAAATACTCCCGGACTAAGTTCATAGCGATTATACAGGGCAATGATTTTATCTAGTCGTTTATTGAAGGCTGCCCAATCGGCCGGGGTCCACCAATTCCGCAGTCTCCCCTTTTCATCGTATTGGGCACCATTGCTATCGAAGGAATGGGTTATTTCATGAGCAATGACCATGCCAATACCGCCGAGGTTTGTCGCTTTATCGGCCTTTGCATCGAAGAACGGAGCCTGCAAAATAGCTGCCGGGAAATTGATGTCATTCTTACTGGGGTCGTAAAAGGCATTGACTGTTTGCGGCATCATACCATCCCATTCGCCTTTATCTACAGGTTTGCCAATTTTCTGGCGGTCATATTGCCACGACGCATCGTTGAGGGATAAGACGTTATTAATGAGCGCACCGCCCTGTTCTGGCCGAAGGACGACGAAATCATCCATAAAGGGCTGCCATTTATCAGGATAGCCAATATGCATGCCCATCGTATCGAGTTTTTTCAGAGCCATTTGTTTCGTACTGGGACTGAGCCAATCGTTCTTTGTAAGGTCTTCCTTGTATTGGGCCAAAATATCTTTTACATAGGACGTAACCAAGCCTTTCCGCTGGTCGTCGAAGTACTGGGATGCATAGAGTTTTCCGTACGGCAAGGCCATAAGGCGTTCGTTTAATTCTTCATTACGCCGTGCTGTCGATTTCTTAACTTTTGCACCGCTCATAGCACGGATAAATTCTTCATTTATATCAGCATATTTTTTATTAGCATAGGGCGCATACGAGCTGATAAGCTTAAAAATAGCATATTCTTTGAGCATTGGCAGACGGCCATCTGTATAGAGGTCATTGAAATACTGGACTAAGCTCAAATCCTGCACGTACCATGTATCGATACCTTGGTCAGGACCGATACCGGCTGCATTGAGCATTTCTTTGGTATTGATGTGGCCGTATAAGAAGCGCACATCGTTGTAGTGGAGCTTGTGCGTCGCTTTGCTTGGATTATACAGGTCTTCAATGGACATAGCGTGGTCTGCTAAGTCTTTCTGGAAGGTAAAGACATCGTCAGCAGTCTTCGCTGCTTCTGCTGGGTTACGGCCATAGGCGACAAGAATATTTTTAATATAGTTTTTATAGAGTTTGAAATACGGTTCATTAGCTGGATTTTCTAAAAATTCTTTGCCCATCCCTGTAGACGGTTCATTTAAATAGACGACGTACGTGTCGTTATCTATCGGGTCTGGTGCTACTGAGAAACCGCCGAGCCAAAAGGCCGTGCCGTGGTCTTTCGCCATCTTCGCCATAATATCAGCATATTCTTGGAGCGTCTGGGCATGTTCAATGTCTTTAACCATTGCTTCGACGTTGCCCAGGCCTGCAGCTTCACGGCTTTTTTCATCCGTAATGGACGCGTACATGTCCGCAATTTGCGCTTGTGGGTCTGTGTCTTTGTATTGCTTGCGATGTTTAATGGAATTTTTCGTAATTTTCGTCAGTTGGTCTCGCACTGTATCCGTAATCATTTGGAACGAACCATAGGAGCTATCTTCTGGCGGGATGTTCGTCTTTTTAATCCAATCGTAATTGACATGCATGTAGAAATCGTCCACAGCTTTAGGCTGTGCCGTTACGCCTGTGCCATTAGGATGGATAGGAATCGCTTTCACAGCTGGAGCCGTTACATCTTGCACAGCATGAGTCGTCCCTTCTGCCGTCACTTCTTCTACAGGCTTCGAGTTCGTAGTACTATCTGCGGCATACGTAAGACCAGTCGTACATAAAGCCAAGAGCACGGCAATGACTAAGGTATGATACTTCATCAATACAGTTCCTCCTTTATAGTTGCGAAAAGGGATGCCATACGGCACCCCCTCTCGTCGTCCTCACAGGGACAAGTTATTTTAATTTCGGTAAGGTTTTTGCAATAATCCGGACTAAGAGTGCTACTGTGTCGAGTTCGACCGATTCGTCAGCACTGTGAATGTCGTGTGTCGTCGGGCCAACAGAGACGATATCGAGGTTCGGGTTATATGCATAGAAGTAGCCCGTTTCAAGGCCGCCGTGCATGGCTTCAATACGCGGTGCGTGGCCTGCTTCTTCGGCAAAGGATTCGGCAACGATAGGTACGAGTTTGCTGTGGTGATTTTTCGTCCAAGCCGGTTCCGGTTTGGCAATGTCAATCGTAAAGCCTGTGAGTTCTGCAAAGACCGGAAGGACTAACATGAGTTCCCGTAATTTTGCATCTGACGAAGAGCGCGGGAAATACTGGAACGTAACGGTGTTGCCTTCTGTACGAATGGTACCGATATTAGCAGACAAATCCGGTAATTTCGGTAATTCTAGGTTCATCGCAAAGACACCGCAGTGCAAGATGGACAAGAGCTGCACAATCGCTTTCGTATCTGCGTCAGAGAAGGTTTCAGACGGAACGTCTGCTACTTCTACGACAAATTTCGCCGTCTTTTCAACTTCCCCATAAATGAGGGCAAAGTCTTTTTCTGCTTCTGCAATTACGTCTTTTACTTTCGCAACGTCACTATCAGCTAAGACGATGTGTGCCGTTGCGGATGACGGAATAGCATTAGCAGCAACGCCGCCATCGATGTACGCCAATTTGTATTTCACGCCAGCATTGGCTAAGCGCAATAAGACGAACGCCAAGGCTTGAATGCCGTTGCTCTTACCAGCATTAATCGTTTCGCCAGAGTGACCACCTACGAAATCTTTGGTCATGATTTTTAAGGATGCAGTGGCTGCAGCAGCCTGTTTTGTGACGGTCCGATGGAAGTGCGTGTGTACACTGCCAGCCGAGCTGACGCATAAGACATCGATATATTCCGAATCCATGTTGATGACGTACTGTACATCTTGGACGTGTTTCGGGTCTAAGTGAGTTGCACCGGTCATGCCTGTTTCTTCATCGACGGTGAAAATCAAACGGAGCGGACCGTGTTCAATGTCTTGCTGTAACAAGAAGAAGGTCATCGCTTCGGCAATACCGTCATCAGCACCGAGACTCGTACCATCTGCACGGAGGATGTTCCCTTCGCAGATGAGTTTGATTTCGCTCGTCAACGGGTCAAAATCTACACCCGGTTTGGCAACGCAGACCATATCCATGTGGCCTTGCAAAGCAACGCGCGGTGCATTTTCATAGCCTTTCGTAGCCGGTACATCAGCAATGACATTATATACTTCATCTTGAACGACTTCGGTGACACCTAATTCATGAAGCCGTTTGACAATATAATCACTAACTTTCTTTTCATGATGAGACGGGCGGGGGCATTTAGCGAGTCCAGCAAATTCCTTTACTACGCCATCAATAATTTCAGCATCTTTCAACATACAATCGTCCTCCTCAGAGTTTTTGTAAATGACCATAAGAGTCATTCCGTATATTATTATTATAGCACGTCTACACAAGGCGTATATTGCAACTTTTCTATAAGAGAATATTTTTCCTCGTTCATAGGTGACGTTTTCTAAAAAATCATGTATACTATTAAAAGGAGTAAATTGTCTTCATAATATACTCAAAAGTATAAAAAATTTTGGTTAGGAGGTATGTTTTATGAAGTCATCATCTAACACGACCTTCAACTACCCAACGTTGCCGGAATTAACCGTTCGCGGCATGGTCTTAGGTGCGTTAATTACGATTATCTTTACAGCATCTAACGTCTACTTGGGGTTGAAAGTCGGGCTGACCTTCTCGTCCTCGATTCCAGCAGCCGTTATTTCTATGGCGATTCTGCGCATGTTTAAGAACTCCAATATTTTGGAAAATAACATGGTCCAGACCCAAGCGTCTGCTGCCGGGACGTTGTCGGCAATTATCTTTATCTTACCAGGTCTCTTAATGCTCGGCTATTGGCAGGGCTTCCCCTTCTGGGAAACGCTGCTCCTCTGCGCGTGCGGCGGTTCCTTAGGCGTACTCTTTACGATTCCTCTCCGCCGGGCCATGGTCGTCCACAGTGACCTGCCCTATCCAGAAGGCCGGGCTGCTGCAGAAATCTTAAAAGTCGGTAGTGAAATCCGCAAAGAAGAAGCAGCACACCACGATGTAAGCAAAAAAGAAACAGGCATGAAAGACATCGTTGGCGGTACGGTACTGGCTGGCTTCTTCAGCCTTTGCTCTAATGGCTTCCACATTTTCTCGTCCGAAATGAGTTACTGGATTCATATGGGCAAATCGATTACACAGATTCCGATGGGCTTTTCGATGGCTCTCCTCGGTGCCGGTTACCTTATCGGCATTACGAGCGGTATTGCTATCTTAATCGGTACACTCCTTGCCTGGGTCGTCTTTGTGCCGTACTTGACGAGCATCATGACACCGGCTGACGGCCAATCTGCTGCAGCGTTTGCCAGCGCAATTTGGGCACAAAAAGTCCGCTTCATCGGTGCTGGTTGTATCGGTATTGCTGCTGTATGGACGCTCATTCGCTTAGCGAAACCGGTTATTGACGGCATCAAAATGTCTATCCAAGCCATCCGCGCGAACGATACAGAAGAAAAGAAAGTTCTCCATCACACGGATATCGACATGTCGCCGAAATCGGTTGGCCTCGTCTTCTTGGCGATTCTCGTAGGCTTATTCATTACGTTCTACTCCTTCGTCAGTGCTGCAGGCTTACCTCTTTCTGTAACCCTTACGTACATCATAGTCGGTATCGTCGTCGCCATCCTCATGGGCTTCTTCGTCGCTGCAGCGTGCGGCTATATGGCAGGCCTTATTGGTACGTCCGCTAGCCCGATTTCCGGTATCGGTATTCTTGGTATCATCATTTCCTCCCTCGTCGTCCTCGCTGTAGGCTCATCCTTCGGTGTCTTTGAAACGGCAGAAGGTACGAAATTTGCCACCGCTCTGGCTATCTTCATTACGAGCGTTATCGTCAGCATCGCTGCGATTTCGAACGATAACTTACAGGACTTAAAGACTGGCTATATCGTCGGTGCTACGCCGTGGAAACAGCAGATTGCCCTCGTCCTCGGCTCTATCATCGGTGCTTTTGCCATTGCTCCGGTCTTAAACTTACTTTATCAGGCATATGGCTTTACTGGGGCTATGCCGCGTGTCGGCATGGATGCAAGCCAAGCCTTAGCTGCACCGCAAGCAACCTTGATGACCACCATTGCCCAAGGGATTTTCAGTGCCAGCCTCGACTGGAACTATATCCTCTTTGGTGTTGTTGTCGGTGTCGTTGCCATCATTATCGACCTGATTTTAACGAAAAATACGAAAGCCTTGGCACTGCCGCCACTGGCTATTGGCATGGGTATTTACTTACCGCCAACCCTCGAAATTCCTCTCGTTATTGGCTCCATTATGGGCTACTTCGTCCATAAATACTTACGTAATCGTGCCGCACAGCGTAGCCCTGGCCACGAAGAAGAAGACGTAGAAGCATGCAATCATCGCGGTGTTCTCTTCGCATCGGGTCTCATCGTTGGCGAAAGCATGATGGGCGTTATCATGGCCCTACTCATCGTCGTATCGGTTACGTCCGGCGGCAGTGAAGCTCCCCTTGCCTTAGTGGGTAAAGACTTCACGAGCACAGCCGACCTATTAGGTCTCCTCTGCTTCATTGCGACGATCATCATCTTCGTTCGCCACGTATTTGCGACGAAATTCTCTCCTAAAAAAGAAGAAAAAGCATAGAAAACTGAGACGAAAATAAGAATTTCCTGAAAATTTGCTTAAGAAAAAGGGACTTACGCGACCACATCTGGTCAAAGTAAGTCCCTTTTTTGCATAAAAATTTTCTTTTTCCCTTCGAAAATTTACATGAAATTTACGATTCGTACTGTCTAGGTGGACAATATTTACACCTTTCGTTGATACCATGCTTTCAGAATCGTTGCCCCTACATGATAGTACCAGTTACTTTTCTGGGCTAAATCCGTACTCTTTTTCGTGCAGCCAACGAGGACAGCACTCACCATACCAAAGAGAAACCCACCGACTACGTCCGTCACATAATGGACTCCGCAGAGCACGCGCGATGCGCCGATGAGGATGGCAAAGGGCAAGAAGAAAAGGCCTGCCGGATTGCCACAGCGCAGCAGCGTAATGGCCACGGCCATGGCGTTCATGGAGTGATTACTCGGAAAGGATGCGTTGTTGCGATGCGCAATCAAGGGGTCAATATCAGCGTGCGCTGCAAAGGGGCGTTTGCGATGCCAGCACCATCCAGTGAGCAAAGAAAGAAGAGAGCCAACGATGACGGAAAACAGACAATACCACAAGGTCTGGCGACGCTTTAGTTTGTCTTGCAGTCGCCCCGGTCGGCACCATTCGATAATACCATAGAGGATGTACAGCCAGTACCCGCACTTCGCCAGCCACTGCACAATACGTAGAAACAAACGATGTCGGCGTAAAATAAATTGGGCAATGCAGATAATATATCGTTCCATACGCACGCTCCTTTCGTCGATCAGTATATGAGTATCATACCATATATTGGGGAATCTTACGATATGCCAGGCCTGCAGGTAGAAATCACATCAATTAGTCTTGTGTAAATGATAGTAATACCGTATAATACAAAAAGAGACAGCTGGTGGTAGGACATCGGCTCTCCTCGTTACTAATAGTGTTTGAAGAAGGCCGTTGTACCGCACCACCGTGTGGACACGGTCATTTTTCATTTATTACACTAAAAAAGTTAGTGAAACAACGAAATGATAGCAACAATAAGCGTTGCGAAAGCTATCAATAAAGATAATTTTTCGTATCGCGTCATGCTATCACCTCCCTTAAGGGAGGAAAGACCGAATACACCAGCTGTCTCAGGCAAGAGTTTTTGCCATGCTAATAGTATACGAAACTTTATAACAAAATTCAAACATTTCTTCTTATTTCTCTTTCTAAAGGAATATGCCATGCTTGAAATACTAGTGCTCTGTAGTTTTGCTGTCCTCATTATTGTCTGTTTATCTTTACACGTTCCTTTATTCCTTGCCTTGGGCTTTGTACTTGTACACCGTCCCTTTGTGGAACTATATTCTTTCATTACGTCATAAAGATTAAAAAATACCCAGCATACGTGGAAATATCCCGTGTATGCTGGGTATTTTTCTATTTTACTAAAGAATCTAAAATTTCTTTCGCCTTTGCTGGCGAATTGTTTTTGATAATTTCACTGACTTTATCGTAGCCGAGCTGTTGTATATAAGCCGTACCAAAGGCCGCCGAATGAGCTAAGAGTTCAGCGCAACGGTCTTCATCGACTTGCAGGAGAGCAATGCATTTTGTACGGAAAATATCCGTGCTTGCCGTCAAGAATTGTATGCTTTCGAGAAGCGAATCCGCAATGAGCGGAAAGAAGGCATTGAGTTCAAAATCACCGTGACTGGCTGCCATCGTCATGGCACTGTCGTTAGCCATGACTTTCATAGCACACTGCATGGTCATTTCCGGGATGACCGGATTGATTTTGCCCGGCATAATCGTACTCCCTTGCTGGAGCGGCGCAAGCTTGATTTCACCAAATCCGCCATGAGGGCCAGAATTCATGAGGCGCAAATCATTGGCAATTTTCATGAGATTCACAGCCAGTGCCTTAAGCAGGCCCGACACTTCGACGAAAACATCATTATTCTGAGTCACATCCATAGGGTACTCCGCCGCAGCTAGGCCCATGTCAGTCAGTCGGCGCAGTTCTTCAATGACGCGGAACCGATATTGCCGCGACGCCGTATTGCTCACGCCTACAGCCGTACCGCCGAGATTGACTTGACGGAGCCGTTCTTCGATTTTGTAGAGCCGCCACCGGTCGCGGGCAATAGCCTGGGCATAGGCACCGAACTCATTACCCATCGTAATGGGCACAGCATCCATCAATTCTGTGCGCCCTAATTTGGGAATCCGTTCGTAGGCGTTTTCCTTTTCTTGGAGTGCCGTCTGCAAGGCAGCACAGTTATCACTAAGCACGCGCAGAGCTTGAATAGCAGCAATCCGCAAGGCCGTCGGATAAACATCGTTCGTCGACTGGCCACGATTGACATCATCTAAGGGATGGATAATGTCATAGCGGCCGTACGCATAGCCTAATTTTTGCAAAGCTAAATTGGCGAGAACTTCGTTGACGTTCATATTCGTCGATGTACCGGCACCGCCTTGGAGGGCTTCTATGACGAAGGCCTCATCGTGATTGCCTGCAAGAACATCGTCACAAGCCGAAACGATGGCTTCATAGATACCTTTTTCGCGCACGCCTAACGCCGCATAGGTCAAGGCTGCAGCCTTTTTTACGGTCACTATGGCATAGATTAAGTGGAGATTGGTTTTTCTATGATGGAGCGGAAAATTAGCTGCAGCGCGCGCCGTATTAATGCCGTATGCCGTACTGTCATCGAGCTGGACTTCACCGAGAATATCTGTTTCTGTACGCATTTACATCACGTCCTTTGGCAGCGCATCGACGAGATACGGGAAAATTTCAATACTGCGCCGCAAAATCCCCTGCATGTATGCAATAGTAATGCCGTAATTCGTAATGGGAATGCCTTGGTCAGCAGCACATTTCATGCGATACCGCACTTCTCGTTCGTTGAGCATACAGCCGCCGCAATGGATGATGAGCGAATAGGGCGATAAATCATCAGGAAATTCACGGCCACTACAGGATTCAATCGTAATATCTTTGCCTGTATAATTACGAAGCCATCGCGGGATTTTGACCGTGCCAATATCGTCACACTGGCGGTGGTGCGTACACCCTTCAGCAATGAGAACTTTGTCCCCATCTTGGAGCGTTTCCACAGCAGTGACACCGCGGACAGCTGCATCCAACAGTCCTTTATGACGGGCCATGAGGATAGAAAAGGACGTAAGGGGAATATCGTGCGGTGTATCTGCCGAGACTTTCGCAAAGACCTGACTGTCTGTAATGACCATGGCCGGTTTCTTGCCAAGCGTTGCTAAGGTGTTGCGCAGCTCGTATTCTTTGACGACAATCGCCGTCGCATCTGCTTCGAGAATGTCGCGAATAGTCTGTTGCTGCGGTAAAATGAGTCGGCCTTTTGGCGCAGCCTTATCAATCGGTACGACGAGGATGACAAAATCAGACGGATTGAGCAAGTCACCGACAATAGTAAATTTATCGTCCGTATGCGGCACGAGGATGCTAAGCTTTTGCTTCAATGCGTTTATGCCGTCACCACGAAGGGCACTGACATAGAGAGTATTCCCTGTAGAGGTCGGCACTGCCTCTAGTTGGTCGCTTTTATTATAAACCACGACATGGGGAATTTTTTTCGCTTCCATGAGGTGCAACATGTCTTTATCTGCATCAGTCAATCCCAACGTCGCATCGACGACGAGGACGGCCATATCCGTTTTATTTAAGACTTGCTTCGTCTTTTGCACGCGTAACGCGCCGAGAGAGCCTGTATCGTCAAAGCCCGGCGTATCAATAATCATGACCGGCCCTAAAGGCAAGAGTTCCATCGCTTTATAGACCGGGTCCGTCGTCGTCCCTTTCGTATTGGAGACAATGGCCAGATTCTGCCCGGTCACAGCATTGACGACGCTCGATTTTCCAGCATTACGACAGCCAAAAAAGCCAATGTGAACCCGTTCGCCTGACGGCGTATCATTCATGCCCATGGCTTTCATCTCCTCGTACACGTGCCGCAAAGGCATCGAAATTATCAATTAAGTTAGGAATCTCTTTTTCATAGAGCCGACCAGAAAAGCCTTCGTGCCCTAAGGGAATAAACCGAGCCGTGTCAGGACAAATGGGCTGGTACAACAGGTCGGCAATGATGATGGGACTATCTTGCACTGCTGCAGCAATGTCGCTTTCTGATTCGACAAGGCTATCCCATTCGGTGAGAATATCGTCCGTACTATGGAGCGGACAGAGGACGCGCACGCCGTAGCCGTATTCATGACTAAGTGCAGCCGCTAGAGATGTACTGTACACGCTTTCACCGATAATGGTAATATCCGTGCGGTCTGGGCCAATCCGTTTGGCGCAAGTGTAGCGGTTTTGCTTCATCGCCGCAGCCATGCGAATATCCATAGCAATGCCCCCTTGGAGCGAGCGTCCCATAGGCACACCGACGACATAAGGCGTACCAAAGCGGCGTTCTAACTCTTGCGCCGCCACCAAACCTCCGTAGGAGACAACGAGATTAACATCAGCTGCACTAGCTCGTGCGATTTTAGCTAAATTCGTGCCCATAGCCCACGAGCCAATGACATCAAAGCCATAGCCTGTGAGAAAATCGTGAATAGACTGGTCACTGCCATTGATGGAAAAGTCAAGCGGCGTTAATCCCAAGATATTAACAGAAATATCCGCTGTCGGCTGGGCTGCCAATTTCCCAACAGAACCGCACGACGCAAAGGTCGGCTGCCACGAACAGCACATGGTCTTCGGTGCTTTTTCGGGCACAAAGTGTTTGGCTAAAAGCTCCAGTGCCCACGACACACCTACATCGTAAGTCTCCATGCTATTTGTCGGTCCTGCGTAGGTCGGGATACCCGTTTCGTCTGCAATGATTTTAGCTAAGGCCGGGAAATCCGTCCCCATCATGAGCGGCACAGGCGTACATAAGAGGACGATGAACGCTGGCGAGGCATCTTTTGCGGCTGCCACAACGTCGGCAACGAGCTTGTCATCGTTACCCATAATGGCATCCATTTCCGTAAGGCCGGAAATGAAAATCAAACTATCTGTATCGTACCACCGCGGTTCGTCGTGCGTCGTGTACGTCGAGTTGCATCCTGACGGGTCGTGGATGACAACCATACCGCCGAGCTCAAAGAGAGCCGAACAGACACCAAACGTGTCGGCTGAGTACGTCGAAATGACGCGGACTGCTTCTTTTAGAGACATGACGTGCACCCCCATCCTTTTTGTTGAATATAGTCGACAGCATCTTTAGGATGTTCATACGCATCGACCATAAGGCCCAGTAAGTTTCTGAGTCCTGTAAAATCGCGCAGACTACCACCTTCAGCTATATTGACGAAGTATTTCGTGCCTGTAAAATAGGCTGCTTTCTGACCGATAGCAAGGACTGGCGTAGCCGTCTGCCGCGTTGCTTCCCGTAATTTCGCATGGCGCGTAGCGTATATCATAAGACTTGGACAGTGCGTCTGGAGCCAGGCGAAATTTTCTTTATCATCAGGCGTACACGTATCCGTATAGATGCGCGTCACAGCAAATCCATGCTCTACGAGTGTTTTCGCCAAGCCAAAGAGCTGAAAGACAGCTGTATAATCGATGACGATCGGCGTATTACCAAGGATTTCTTTCGTCTTCTTAAAAGCCGTTTCACAGGCCTCAATAGTCTCACTATAATCAGGCAAGGATACACCTAGACAGTCAGCAACGTCTTGTAAATGGGCCGTCATTTCTGCGTAATCCCACGTGACCGGCACGTAGAGCTGCTCTTGTCCCAGCCGTTCTGCCATATCGTCTAAGGGGACATGAGCCAGCGGTTCTTGGCCTATATTTAGAAAGCTTTGGGCCATCTTTTCATAGTCGTCGTAGGTCTGACATTCGGGCAATTGGCGCAGGGTAAAGCCATTATCTTCGATGAGGCTCCGTAATTCACAGTCTTTGACAGCTAAATTACTGCCTACGATATTAATAGATTTAGTATCAAGAGTCGTCTTTTTCAAAGGACGATACATTTGCCGCCGCGTCCGCATTTCAGCTGTTAAATTAGACTGTCTGCGAATGGGGTCCATCCAACAGGGCATGAATTGGACAGTCGGAAAAGTTTGCTGCAACGTATCATAAATGCCATCGAAATCACAGCCCATAAAATGATGGACACACGACGGATAGACGAAGGCCACTTTCGGCAGCTTCGGCAATCCTTGAAGAATATCCGTTATACTATTGATAATGGTCTCTTCCATCGTCCCGTCATAGAGGTGATGCTCTTCAATGATAATGGAAGAAAAGCGGCTCATGTCGCCCATTTCTGCAGCTGTCAAGACGACACCGCGCAGACAACCAAGAGCGCAAATGTAAAATTGATGCGATTCCGGCACAAGCATGGCTGAATGGACAATATTCCACGAGCCCCGCGCTGGCGGTGAATACTGAAGGCCGTCGTAAAAGAGAGCATCCGCATTGGCCCTAGCAATCGAGATAGCCGCACCGGTCAGGTCTTCTTTGCCATTTACTTTTCGCAGCATGGTCTCACCCCTTTACATTCTCATAGACAGACTTGGCGAGCTGCCGATATTCAGTAGCCATAAAGCTATTGGGAAAGGCTTCGATGACGGTTTTCCGCAAGTTTTCCGCTTCTTGTACAGTTTCACTGCAGCTCAAGGAGCCAATAATAGACGTATGGAAATCGTTGGCTAATTCTTTGACTTTTGCTTCTTCGCGTGCTACGTTGCGGCGATTTAAAATGAGGCCGCCGAGCCGAGCATAACCACGATTTTTAAAATGGTCTACAGCCATGGCAATGTTAGCTGCTGCATGAATGGCCATGTTTTCACCAGACGTAACGACGAAGACCGCATCAGCGTAGCCGTGCCGCATGGGCATAGAAAAACCGCCGCAAACGACGTCGCCTAAGACATCATAAAAGACTACGTCCGGTTGATATACGTCGTAGGCACCCTTCGTCTTGAGTACATCAAGAGCCGCCATAATGCCGCGACCGGCACAGCCTAAGCCCGGCGTTGGCCCACCAGCTTCGACACAGGCCACATTGCCATAGCCGAGGGTAACAAGTTCATCGAGAGAGAAATTTTCTTTCTTTTCGCGAATCAGGTCAAGAACTGTCGCTTTATGGCGGAAGCCGTGCAAGAGCGTCGTCGAGTCAGCCTTTGGGTCACAACCAATTTGCATGACCTTCAGGCCCATATCGGCAAGGGCTGCAGACATATTGGAAACTGTCGTAGATTTACCAATACCGCCTTTCCCATAAATTGCAATTTTAATCATGAAAAGCCCCCTTTTCTAGCAAATACGGGGCAGTAATTCTCCCCCTGGCGGTGGCAATAACGTTTCTGCGCCAATTTCAGTCCGCACGATGACGCGGCCTGGCTGGGTATCCGTAATATGTCCAATAATGGCTGCGTCTTTGGAGTACGGGCCTTGATGGAGTACATCGAGCAAAGCCTGGGCTTTATCTTGCGGTGCAATGATGACGAGACGGCCTTCGCAGGCAAGGTATAGCGGTTCGAGGCCGAGCATGCCACAGACCCCTTTGACGGACGGGTCCACAGGAATAGCCTGACTATCTAGGTGAATGCCAACGTTGCTTTCTTTCGCAATTTCGTAGAGTACTGTACCGACACCGCCGCGCGTCGCATCGCGGATGACGTGAATGTCTTTCGTCACATCGAGCATCGATTTGACTGTTCCCCACAAGGGCGCGCAGTCGCTCGTTACATTGGCATCAATACCAAATTCATTGCGCGCTAAGAGAATCGTACAGCCATGACGGCCCACATCACCGCTAACGATGACTGCATCACCAGGCTTGGCTAAGGCACCGCCGGTCTGCACACCGTCGAGGATACGGCCCACACCAGTAGTCGTAATGAAAAGATGATCTACTTGGCCTTTCCCAGCAACTTTCGTATCGCCAGCAACGACGCGCACGCCCACTTCAGCAGCGGTCTTTTCCATAGCTGTAGCATATTTTTCGAGTTTTGCCAGTGGGAAGCCTTCTTCAATGACGAAAGCACAAGTTAAATACAAGGGCTGTGCACCCATGCAAGCTAAGTCATTGACAGTGCCGCAAATGCTCAATTTACCAATATTGCCGCCTGGAAATTCTGGAGGCGACACGATAAAGCCGTCTGTAGACATAGCCAGTTTCCCTGAATCGACGGGCAAAACAGCTGCATCATCTGCCGTAAATAAGGGATTGGCAAAATGAGCTTTAAATACTTTATCAATTAGCTCAGCTGTCTGTTTACCGCCAGCACCGTGAGCCAGTGTTACAACATCATTCATGATAACTTCCTCCGTACTGATAATATGCCGAACATGCCCCTTCATGCGAGACCATGCACGCCCCTACAGGATGTTCCGGTGTACAGCCCTTGGCAAAGACCGGGCAGTCTGACGGGAGACATTTCCCTTGGAGTACGTCGCCACAGCGGCACGCTGGGTTCGCATGGCCTTTGATCAGGGGGACCTTGTATTTTTTCCGCGCATCATACGCTGCGTATTCGTCTCGTAATTCCATCCCCGAATTAGGAATAATGCCAAGACCGCGCCATTCGGCATCACACGGCTCCATGACGGCTTGCATCATTTGTTGTGCTGGAATGCTCCCTTCGCGCGTGACCACACGGGGATAACAGTTTTTAAAGAACGGCTTCCCTTCTGGGAATTTCACCATAATGACCGCAAAGGCTGTGAGCAATTCTTTCGCTGTAAAACCTGCGACGACACCGGATATACCTTCATCGACGAGAGCTTCTAAGTGCTTCGTCCCCATAATAGCATCGACGTGGCCTGGATATAAGAAGACATCGGCACTGCCTTTTAATGCTTCATAGGCAAAAGGCATAGTTTTATTAGCCGTTAAAATGGAAAAATTCGTGAGATTATCTTGGGCTGCTTGCTGCACAGCAAGGCAGCTCGCAGGAGTCGTCGTTTCAAAGCCGACGGACAAGAAGACAACTTGTTCTTCTGGATGGGCTTTGGCGTAATCATAAGCATCGACAGGAGAATAGACGATTTGCACTTTCGCACCGTTACTGCGCGCACCGGCAAGACTCATTTTCGAGCCCGGCACGCGGACGAGGTCGCCAAAGGTACAAATCGTGACTTTTTCTTCTAACGCCAGCCACAAAGCTTCATCCATAAAGTCTACAGGCGTTACGCAGACCGGGCAGCCTGGACCGGAAATCAAATGGATTTGCTTTGGCAAAATCTGGCGGATACCGAGGCGGAAAATTTCGTGCGTGTGCGTTCCGCACACTTCCATAATACGAATGGGCGGCCCGTCATAGGACTGAATAATCTCAAGTGCTGTGCGACCCATTATAAGTCCTCCAGAATTTCGTCGGTTTCGTCGCGGTCGTCGTTCGTAATCTTAGCAATGGCCATACCGGCGTGAACCATGACGTAATCACCTGGGTCGAGGGATTGAATTAATGCAGCCGATACTTCGCGTTTTGCGCCAGATGCATCGACTAAAGCCATATTATTTTTAATAGAAACAACTCGTGCTGGTAAACCTACACACATGATGATTCCTCCTTTATACAAATCTTATTTATAGAAATTAGCAGCTCCCCAGAGGGCTTGGCCTAAGGCTAGGCCACCGTCATTGGGAGGTACTACGTGATGTCGTAAAACCGTAAATTTCCGCTCTTGCAAGGCTTTTTCACAAAGCCCTAAGAGCAATGTATTCTGAAAGACACCGCCTGTTAAGGCGACAGTCGTGAGATTCGATTCTTGTCGGGCTCCTTCTACAGCGTCGACGATGAGCTTCGCCAACGCCTTATGGAAGAAATAGGCTAACTGCTCTAGCGACGTGCCTTGAAGACGTTCTGTCACGATAGTCCGTACCAGTTCATCAGTCCGCATGTGGCGTATTTGCTGGCCTGCTGCTAAGGGCAAGTCCGTCATAGAAAACGGAGCAGTATGGCTTTTCCCTTTTTCCGCAGCAAACTGCAGTTTCATTGCCCCTTCGCCTTCAAAAGTCGAAACCTTACAAATCCCTAAAATAGCACTGATGCCATCGAAGAGACGACCTGCACTAGTCGACGTGACGCTGTTAATACCTTTATCAATCATAAAGAGCTGCATCTGCAAGGCTTGGGCATCGCAAAGGCCAAGTTGTGTGACCAGCTCTTTAGTCGCTTCTTTATTACGGCCCGTCATGTCGTACACAAGAGAGACCGCAATGCGCCACCCTTCACGCGACGACGCATCACCACCGCTTTGGGTAAAAGGCATAATCGAGGCAAAGCGCATAAAATCGTGCGTATTGGCAATGAGAATTTCACCGCCCCAAATCGTCTCGTCTGTACCGTAGCCAGTACCATCGAAGGACACGCCAACGACTGGCTCTAAATAATCATTTTCGGCCATACACGACAAGGCATGACCGTAATGATGCTGAATCTGCCGTACAGGCAGGCCTAACTCCTGAGCCATAGCAGTCGTGTTGTACTTGGGATGAAGGTCGCAGACAACGACCTGCGGCATTGCTTCGAGTAGCCCTTCCATGCGCGTAATAGACGCACGCAAGGCTTCGACTGTCCGCACATCAGCCATATCACCAATGTACGGCGACAAGTAGAAGAGATTATCCTTACTAAGGCAAAAAGTATTTTTCAATTCACCGCCCATGCCGAGGACTTGGACATTCTTGTATTTGCCAACAAAAAAAGGCAACGGTGCGTAGCCGCGAGAACGGCGAATCATATAGGGTGCATCGTCATAAAAGGCCATGACCGAATCATCAGCACGCAAGCGAATAGTCCGATTGTGAGAAAGGACAGCGTCGCACATACCAAGGATTTCGTGCCGTACATCGTCGTCCGTGCGGCAAATGGGCGCACCTGACGCGTTAGCACTGGTCATGACGAGGACATTAGGCATAACTACGTCGTCATCATACGTAAAGAGCAGTAACTGTAGCGGCGCGTATGGCAGCATGACACCGACATAGGGATTATCCGGGCTAAGGTCCGGTGCTAAAGGGGTGCCCTCTTTCTTGCGTAAGAGAATAATGGGCTTTTGATGGCCGTCGAGAATAGCTGCTTCGGCCTTCGTCACTGTACAATACTGTCGCACAGCCTCCATGTCTTTGGCCATGACGGCAAAGGGTTTCACAGGCCGATGCTTAAGGCTGCGAAGCCGCGTGACGACAGATTCATTCGTGGCATCACAGCAAAAATGATAGCCCCCAATGCCTTTAACAGCAACGATACCACCACGGGAGATGATCTCCCGTGCCTTCGTAATGGCTTCCTTCCCCTTTTCGGGCCGGTCTAAGAGATACACCGTCGGGCCGCAATCATTACAGCACACAGGCTGCGCATCGTAACGCCGCGTCTCAGCGTGAGTATATTCATACTCGCACTGGGGACACATGGGGAATTCGCCCATACTCGTGCGCTCCCTGTCGTAGGGCATAGAATCGAGAATCGTCAGACGCGGCCCGCAAGCGGTGCAATTAATGAAAGGATGCAAATAACGACGGTCATTCTTATCGAACAGCTCTTTCTTACAAGCATCGCAAATAGCAATGTCTGGCGAAACGAAGATGTCTCCTTCTTCTTTCGCACTTTCGACAATGTCAAAAATCGTAAAAGCGGGGCAATCGACGGTTTCCTTATGGATTTTTAAAATCGTCGACCGCTCTGGTGCTTTTTCTGGCAAGTCTTTACTAAAGGCCTGGATATCCTCGTCTTTCCCTTGGAGCAAAATCTCTACATACGACCCTTTATTACACACCGTCCCGACGAGGCCATGGACTGTTGCCAAGCGACTGACAAAGGGCCGAAAGCCAACGCCTTGGACGATGCCAAAAACGCAAATACGCGCTGTCTGCATAGCCTCACCTCCCGGATACGGCAAAATGCGGAAAATCTATATAGTCCCCTCTAAAATGGGGTAAAGCTTTCTGAAAATATACGTCGCCAATGATGATGTCGTATGTATCATTATCAGCAAGGCTGCACCAATCGTCTTCTTCTTTGAGATGAATATCGCCGTCTTGGCGTTGGTCTTTGTGTAACATAAACCACGACGCAACGGTTACATCCGCTTCGACCTGGGAGAGAATATAGTCGCGCAAGGCATTAGCCGCCGTCTGTTGATGGACGATGAGGATTTTTTTCTGCGCCCAAGACGACACCTGAGGGAAACGTTTTTCTAAGCCAAAATAGGCCATTTCATAAGGAATGCCAAAGGTCTTTTCTAAATACTTAGCGGCTTTAATACCTGTCGGCGAAACGACGAGATTCTTCGTTACGGCCCCGGCATGGACGAAATCGTCAAAGCAATCATACATGCGTACGACCTTCCCTTGGGCTTCCAAGGTCTCCCGAATCATCTCGACATCGTGGGACTCCATCATTTCGAGCGGCACTGCACCGATAACGCCGACGGTATTGTCTTCTTTGGCTACATCTCGCTGCGGTAAGCGATGGAATAACGCATCATAGGCCTTTTCCATGCCTACATCATAGAGCTCCATGCCCGTCGTATCGACTGTTAAAATGGGCAAATCTAACTTCTTTTCTGCCATGCGCTGAAGGGCCAAATAGTCCGTGCCAATGACTGACGGCACTGGTGTACCTACAATAGCAGCAAAAGTCGCGTCGATTTGGCTCGCAGCAAGACACAATTTATCGATTAAGCGGTCATCGCGCCCTAAAATGGCATCCATGTCGCGCAGGCCCGCACTAAAGACAGCACTTTTTTTACCGCTAAACCAACGCGGTTCGTCGAAGCCGCAAATATTGCCGGCACAGCCACCGGCATCGCAAATGACGACAATACCGCCGAGGCCGTAAAGGACAGCGGCGGTCCCCGATTGATCCGGTGCAAAAGGAGAAATATATTTCCAAAGTCCACGCATTAGGCCTTCCTCCCTTCGATAGCGGTATCGATGGCTTGGAGCAGTGCGTTTACGCCATCATAGCCAAAGGGCTGAATTTCTTCATCCCAGAATACTTGGGCACTATCTGGATGGTAATACATAGCATCTTTGCCAATCGTTAAATCGACAGGATGGTCTTTTCCTTCGTAATACATCATAGTCGGCGAAAGGTTGGAGTAGACCTGCGTTTCCGGACTAAGTTCCGCCAAATGGCGGACGTAAACGAAATCATCTGGCCCAATATTGGCGTAAATCTCTTTGACGACGAAGCCATACCGCGTCAGTGCCAAAGCCATGTCGAAAGCATTACCATTTTGCATTTCCCCAATGGCTACAGTCGTACCACTATATGTCTCACGAACCTGAGCGACAAGGGCTTTTGCTTCTTCATGCCATTTACTATCATCAATCGTCGTGCCTAAGACCTGAGCCAACGCTTGATATTGCTTGTGAATCTGCACGACCTGATAGAGCCGTGTCAATTCAATGCTCGGAATGTGGAGGTTCTTTTCCATTTCCTGCGCCGCCAAACGCGCTTCAGGATTTAAAATAATATTGAAATTGGCTTTTGCCATATCTTTATATTCATCAAAAGTCTGACATCGCGAAATTTCGTTGATTTTCGTAATGCCAATTTGCTGTAATATATCGTAGAGCTCGCACGACTCACGAAGGGGCGCAAAATAACCGAGAAGGTTGACGGTTTTACGGTTTCGCGTCGTTGGCTCTAAGAGGGAATAGACAGCGCGGCGCACATCGACCATGGGCGGCTTGCGGCCTTCACGGGTGAGGGCGTACATGTAACACGGCACAACAGGCAAGCCCGCTTTATCTTCAGCCTTGCGACAGACCCGTTCCATATCCGTACCGAGGAGGGCATCGACGCAGGTCATGCAAATCATGACGACTGTCGGCTTTTTCTCCAAAGCCTCGACGATTTCACAGACTGCTTGGGGGATTTTCTTCAAGTGACGACCTGTAACGATGTCCGTTTCATCCATAATGTAGAAGAAAAATCTATCACTGTAACCGCCCATTTCACTGAGAATCGTCGTGTTGCGGCCACAACAGCCAGGACCAACGAGGAGCATGACCGAACCAGGAATGGCAAGACCCGCGCGCTTCACGCCAAAGCCTTGGGCACCAGGCGAATTAAACGCCAGTGCTGCTGGTGAATTATATATGAGATGAGCTGACGAGACGAGTTCAGCCGGAATATCTTTCGGCCCTCGTGCAAAAAGCTCTTTTGTAGTAATGGCAAAAGGTTGTTGTTTTGTCATATCGGTTCCTTATCGTGTAATAATGTTTGTGCTAAGTCAATGAATTTTTGGCTAATCGGTAATTTCGGATTGCCTTCAATAACCGTTTTGCCTTCATCTTCAAAGCGTGTAATATCGTCGCTCCGCGGAATATCGCCGACGATTTCAAGATGCCGTTCTGCGGCGAATTTTTTCACCTTTTCCTCTTCGTCGAGGACATTGCGGCGATTCAAAATAATGCCACGCACAGTCGCATAACTTCTATCGGAAAAATTTTCTACAGCTGTGTAAATGTTGTTTGCTGCATAAAGAGCCATTTTTTCACCAGACGTGACGATGAGTACTTGGTCGGCATAGCCTTCTCGAATAGGAGCGGCAAAGCCACCACAGACGACATCGCCTAAGACGTCATACAAGACGACATCAGGCTTATATTCTTCAAACAGGCCTAAATCTTCCAACAGGGCAAAGGTCGCAATAATGCCGCGGCCTGCACAGCCCAGTCCCGGTGTGGGTCCACCCGTTTCAATACAGAGAATACCGCCGTAGCCGATTTTCGAAATCTCGTCAATCGACTCTGGGTCTTCGTCGTGTTCCCGAAGATAATTCATGACCGGTTCTACAGGCTTGCCACCGAGGAGATTAAAGGTCGAATCAGCCTTTGGGTCACAGCCAATCTGAATGACCCGTTTTCCTAAATAGGCAAACGCAGCTGCTAAATTACTCGTCATGGTCGACTTGCCAATGCCGCCTTTGCCATATACTGCTAGTTTTAACATACTGCCTCCTACTGCGGCATAGGCGGATAAATCGTCTTCGTGCTCACGTCCGGCAGCATGCCTAATTTACCAGACACAGCACTGATCACATCTTGCGGTGCATCGACGATGACGCTAATGACATCGATTTCTTTATCTCTATACGGCACGCCCATGCGGCCAATAATGTACTGCCCATAATTATGTAAAATATCGTTGATTTTCCCAGCTGTATCACGGTTGCCAACAATAATGCCAATTAAAGCCAATCTCGTATCTTCCATATCGATTCCTCCTACTAAAAAAGAGACACTGCCCTAACGCAGAGTCTCGTCCTAAAATCCTATATCTTCGCTACCTTGTCCGTGCAGCTATGCTTTGCGGATGAGGACGAGTACTGCCCGTGACGCGTTCTGTCAGACACCTCTTTCAGATTACGTTTGTATCTATATTATAACAAAAATAGACAAAAAGAGTAGTCCTATCTTTGTGAAAAGAAGAACTTTATTTGCAACTAATCCATCTGCTTCTGGCATATACTTTTCCCTAAAAAGTCCAGTAAATAATGATATAATAGAGTAAAGTACTAACAGGGAGATGAATCATATGAAATGCCCAGGCTGTGGCGTAGAACTGCGCGAAGGCGTGCTCATGTGCCCCATTTGCGGCACGAAACAAGTCGTCAAACCGCCGAAACCACCGAAAAATACACGAAATAATCCAAAAATCTTTACGAAAACTCGCATCATTAGCGTCGTCATTATAGCCCTCTTTTTACTCATCGGCTTGTGGCGCGTCTTCCATGCCTATTTGTAAACGTAAAAAGGCCTATAGAAAATATTCTCTACAGGCCTTTTTCTTATGCTGTTTTTTTCGGATTAAAATAATGATTATACCGTTCCATGAACGTTTCTTTCGTAATTTCTTTTTCCCAACGAGCGACGACCATGGTTGCCATGCAGTTGCCGCAAACGTTGCAAATCGTGCGGATCATGTCGAGAACACGGTCAATACCGAGCAAAATAGCAACCCCTTCAGTCGGTAAATTGAAAGCTGCTGCTGTCGCTGCGACGACGATAATCCCAGCACCTGGTACGCCGGCAATGCCTTTCGTCGAAAGCATAAGCGTGAGCATAACGAGGAGCTGTTGCTCAATCGGCATGTTGATGCCGTATAATTGGGCAATAAACAAAATGCCAGCCGAACTATAAAGCGTCGAGCCGTCGAGGTTGAACGAATAGCCCGTCGGCATGACGAAGGTGACGACGTGTTTTGGGATGCCAAGAGATTCGAGCCGTTCCATAGCACCAGGCAAAGCCGCTTCACTACTAGCCGTCGTGAAAGCTAAGAATAAAATATCTTTGAGACAGTGCAGTAAATGGAAGAAATTAATCCCTGTAAGGGTGCTGGCAATACCGGCAATAATAGCAATAAATAAGATTGTCGCGCCAGCTACAGAAATAATTAATTTCCCAAGAGGCAAGAGCATGGCAATACCGTAGCTGCCGACAGTGTACGCAATCATGGCAAACACGCCGAGAGGTGCAAAATGCATGACATAGCCAGTAACCTTAAACATCGTTTCAGCAATGCTGCGGCATAAATCGACGATTTTATCGCCAGCCGGGCCAATATGAGCAACGCCGACGCCGAAGAAGCAAGCAAAGAAAATAATCTGGAGCATGTCTTGCTTCGCCATAGCATCGATGATGTTCGCCGGAATAATGTTGACCGCATATTGCACTAAATCTACGTGATGCTGACCTGCAGCGGCAGCATTCGACGCATTAGAAGCCGTTGCCGTCAGCGTAACGCCGTGGCCCGGTTCGGTCACATTCATGACGATAAGGCCAATCGCTAAGGCAATGGTCGTGGCAAATTCAAACCAAATAATTGCTTTACCGCCGAGACGACCGAGTTTTTTGAAATTCCCTGTCCCAGCAATACCCATAATTAAAGTACTAAAAATCAAGGGCACAACAATCATCTTAATCATTCGTAAAAACGCATCACCAATCGGTTTTAAATGCGTTGCCGTGTCCGGCACCAAATAGCCTACAACGGCACCAATAATGAGGCCGAGCAAAATCTGTGTGCTCAATCCAACTTTTTTAAACACAACACCAAGTCTCCTTTACAATATAATGACAGTACACATACAAGTATACATTTTACTGTATATTGTCCATTTACACAAGATACATGAAAAAATTAATCATGAAAAAACCGGCATTTCCGTATGCGAAGAAATGCCGGTGTCCTGTAATACTAGACCTTATTTATTGATTTTGTCATGATCCGCAACAATTTCTTTCAAATACGCGTAAAAATCATCGCCTAAATCAGGACGACGGAGGGCATATTCAACAGTTGCTTTCAAATAGCCAAGCTTATTGCCCGTATCGTACCGTTTCCCTTTGAAATTATACGCATAGACCGCTTCCCGTTCAGCCATCAATTTCAATGCATCAGTCAACTGAATTTCGCCGTTTTTCCCAGGTTGAATCCGTTCGAGTACTTCAAACACATCAGGCGTCAACACATAGCGCCCAAGGGCAGCAAAACGGCTCGGTGCTTCTTTGATAGATGGCTTTTCAATCATATCGACAACCTTCAATACATCTGGTGAATCTGTCGGCGTGCCTTTGACAATGCCATAAGAAGAAACCTTTTCTTTTGGTACTTCTTGGCAACCGAGAATAGTTCCGCCTAGTTTGTCGTAAAGGTCAATCATTTGCTTTAAGGCCGGATACGTTTCGTTGTAGACGATATCATCGCCTAAGAGCACAGCAAACGGTTCATCATCAATGAAGGAGCGGGCGCAATACACCGCATCGCCGAGGCCACGCATGTGTTTTTGGCGGATGTAATGGACGTTGATTTCCGAAATGCTCCGTACCATTTGTAGTAAATCCGTCTTGCCTTGCCGTTCCAGCTGCAATTCCAAATCAATATTCGTATCGAAATGGTCTTCAATAGCCCGTTTTGCATGACCACTGATAATCAAAATTTCTTCGATACCGCTTTGTAAGGCTTCTTCTACAATGTATTGAATTGCTGGCTTGTCCACGATAGGCAGCATTTCTTTTGGCGTAGCTTTCGTTGCCGGTAAAAAGCGTGTACCAAATCCAGCAGCTGGGATAACAGCTTTGCGTATTTTTTTCATGTTGTTTCTCTCCTTACGTTGAAATATATTACTATTTTAAAATATCCCCATCCGTTTCGCAACCGTTTAGTCTTTACGAGTACATCAACTATATCTTATTGTATAAGTTTCTTTTCTCTAGCTAATTCTTCATTTAAGACAATAACTTGAGTATTCCAAATAACGTGTAATTTTCGCAAGTGGGAATTCAATGCGTCTTGTACTTGTCCACACTATTCATCTTTATGCTTTTTAATAATTAAGACAAATACAATATGCGGCTTCTTCATTAAACAGTCTTGTAAGATTTTACCCATAGGATATTCATCTTGCGAAAGGCTTTGAATTTGATGAAGAATGGCATAACAAATAGATATGGAGTGAATAAATTTATGACTAACTTCTTCTATAAACTCTTTAAACCTTCCATTGCCCTTTACTCCATCAGGATTTGGCGCAGAACTTTTGGCTTCAATAAATAGGACAGGTCTTGTCATATTCTTTCCGCGCACAGTAATGCACTCCACAGCAGAAATCCCTTTAGCATTGAGCTTTTTATCATACAATCGGGATTTCTCAATATAAAAAGAGCAATCCTCTGCAAATACAAACTCCATACCTGATTCGCGAAAAGAAATCATAACGTATCTCCTAAAGCAATATCAACTTCTTCTTTATATAACCGTACTGCTTCATCAATAATACTGTTATCTGGCATTCCATCTAACATATTTTCATATATTGGAATTGCATCTGCACTTAATGATAATACTGGAATAGGCATATTATACGCCTTAGATAAAATACACATTTTTTTGATAACAAAGTATGAATGCGTAGCAATAAAAAATTGTATACCACTTTGCGCTAATTCAAAAATCATGTCTACATAATCAGAAATTGCTTTGGGGTGTAATGATGCTTCCAATTCGTCAATGAAAATAATCGAATGATTAGAAAGATACCGATTGGATAATAGTCGGTTAAAAATAGCAATTTTCTTTATTCCTTCTGATGTTATGCCAATAGGAAACTTAGTATTTCCTCGTTTAAAATACCATTGACCGCTTGTCGTATCATATACAATTTTCCCATGAATAATTTCTTCTAATTTCTTCCTCCCTTTAGAAAAAGACGCAAAATTCTTTCCCTGCATGGGAGGTCTTTGCAATGCTCGTACTAAATCCAAGTATGTATCATCAAAGCCAAACATAGCGTCTTGTTCCCGAGATTTCAGAATAATCTGAAATAGTGACAGGACTTCTTTTGCCGGAATAAAAATAGAAGTTTTATCTCTTGAGCTAGTATAGGTGCTACTAATTTTAGAGATTTGGTGCTCCGTTCCCTTCCCAAATTCATATGAAAAGGAATCTTTATTTTCTTGCATACTAAAAGATAACGTATTTTCCCCCTTCTTAACCAAATCCCCTAATCTATCAACTTGAAATGTCCAATATAGCTTTTCTGCTAAAATTCCTGATAATCCTTTTACTTCTTGTCCCTTTTTATACTGCTCCAATGTCTTTAAAGCCGTATAGATGGATTTTAGGACAAAGGTCTTCCCACTGCTGTTTTCACCAATAATAAGATTAATATTTCCAAGATTATTCCATTCAATGTATTTTTGCAAACCATAATTGGATAAAGTTACCTCTTCAATCATACTTTCACCACCCCTTACCTTTCTCTTTATTTATAATCTATTAAATAATTGGTCAAGAAAATCCGAAAAATATGAACAAATTAAAATAAAAATGAATATCTCTATAATAAAATTTACTGTAAAACTATAGCCAGCTATACTAATACCAGTAAAATTCTGATTTATATAAAATAATATTGTATTACTAGGTATAACTAATTCTCCTAACATAGCAATAATTGAAATGAAAATTATAGAATCCCCACTTGAAGAATTATCTATTATTTTTTTATTTTCGGACTTATTATCCTTAACATATGATATACATTTTACGCCTAAAATTTGAAAAAAGTAACGAAAAAACACCGATAAAATGTTCAATAAATAATATATTATAATATAACTTATTAGTATAGCAAGAATTATTCCATTGCTTTTAAAAAAAGCTATTAGGCCATGTGGTAATAAAAAGGCGGATATACAATCCACCAAACATATCAAATTAAGTAAGTTTAATAAACCTTGGTCTTTCTGTTTTATTATTTCCAAAATAAATTCCATGGTATACGTTCACTTACCTCACCTTATATTTTAATAATCATGCATTCTAGTTCTCCCACAGGTATGATCCATATTCCTTCATTTTTAAAGTTTTTTAATTTTATTAAAAGATTTTATAGTATCACCTGCTAGAATTGCGTTTTTTCCAGACTTTTTGAGTTAATTCCAAGAAGATTTCGTACTAACAACCGATTTAATCTCTTCAAGTTCTTTTTTAGATAGCTCTTTTGCATCACTGCCTTCTAGTATCTCTTCAATTATGTTTTTAACAACTACTCTTTTTATTCCCTGAGCAGGCTTCTTAAAGTTAGCCCCTATATATTGTAGGCCAATTAATATCAAAACTTTGAACAATATCTCTAAAAATATTTTCATCATTTATTACATCAATATCTGGTATTAGTATGATATCGATACCTAATTTTCGCAAAGATTTTACAACCTTTGCCATACGTTGTTTGCCTCCACAATGAATAAATAATGCTTCTATTGTTCTTCTAAATGTGCTGCAATAATAGAATACATCTTACAGTCAGAATCACTTTCGCACAATATAACTTTATTATAAAATAACCCTGACATCATATAAGAGTATTCCATATAAATAATACTTTAATTTAGGTTTTATGGCATTCACATCAATACCCCACTTTCTTTTAATCTAATTCACCTATATTATAAATCGTACATAGTTACAGAATCAATCTTTTTTACCCTTCAGTGTATCTTGTATAAATTACTTCATATTCTTTAAATATTTTACAAGGTACAGCACTAGCAAAAGCCAAAATTTATCTTAACAAAGTCTTATATACTTACAAAAGCCGTCCCATATTAGAGATTATATCTGGTACGGCTTTTACTATATTACTTTAAATTTTATTTTTAATTTTTGTCAAATAACTCATGTATTTGCATTTTATTTTTTCACATCTACAAACTTATCTCGTATAATATATTTGTAAGCAAGATTTCCGCCTTGCCTACACACTAAATTTTC
>UQHB01000010.1 GCA_900540735.1 uncultured Megasphaera sp.
TCTTGTATAATCTGAAGGTGTAGATAGGTATTTGGTCATATCTTTATTCTACACCAACTCCCGGTTTTGCATAGACCGGGAGTTATTTTTATGTATACACAAAAAGGCTGCCGCACAAATTACGTGCGACAGCCCCTTCCGTATACGCTCTGGCAAATTCGATGAATCGCTTCACCGTTTCTGTCACATCTTGATTCTTTTTCCACACGATATAAGAGCCATTTTCTAAGCGCGGCTCTAAGGGAATCATTTTTAATCCCGGATAATGAGTCGTAAAATTGAGGCCTAAGGCAATACCCATGCCTTGGGCGACGAGAATATTTTTATTATACGCCGATAAATTCATATACGCTGCAGGGCGGATGTCCTTAACATAGTCACCAAACCATTGATCCAACAAATTGCGGACAGACGCACGGCTCGCCAAGATGAGCGGCCGCTTCACTAAATCAGCTGGGCGAATGGCCGCTTTTGCCGCCAAGGCATCGTCTTCGCGCAGTAAGGCTACCCAATAGTCTTTATAGGGCAGCGGCATGAATTGGTATTTACTAATATCGACAGGCTCGATGACGACACCAAAATCGAGTAGTCCCTTTTCAATGCGTTCTTTTATATCGTCTGCAATGCCCGTATAAACAGAAAAATATACGTCCGGATATTGCTCTTGAAAGGCTTTCATAATGGCCGTCATGAAGGTCACATTTTGCATTTCGCCACAGCCAATGGAAATTTCACCGGCAATGGTCTCTTCCCTTCCGGCGCAGTCAGTTCTTGGGCGGTCTTATCGGCTAAATCGACCATTTCTTGGGCTCGCCGCCGCAAGAACAGCCCTTCTGGCGTGAGGATAATGCTGTGGTTACTCCGACGAAAGAGTTTCACACCAAATTCTTCTTCTAGCTGCATGATTTGCCGCGACAAGGTGGGCTGTGTAATGTGTAGTAGTTTCGCTGCTCTCGTTAAGTTTTCTTCTCTAGCGACGACTAAAAAATAGCGTAAAATCCGCAGTTCCATAGGGTATCCTCCTCTATGATTCAGATGGTTGTTTGGTTATATGTTGGCTACGTCCGGAGCCTAAGAGCTTTTGGACACGCATGGTTTTGACAAAAATGGCTTTCGTTGGGCAATGGTATTCGCAAGAGCCGCAGCCAATGCAGGTACTATGTTTGACCTTAGGCAAAATACGGCCATTGGCATCAGGCACCATATCGATAGCCTGTACAGGGCAATGACGGGCGCAGATTCCGCACGCATACCCCTCGGCATTGATTAAGCAATGAAAGGCATTGTATACGGCTTTGCCGATTTGCAAGGTTTTCTTCGTATCCATGGAAATAGGCTGAATCGCTCCTGTTGGGCAGACGTGACTGCAAATGGTGCAATTTAAAACACAATAGCCTTTAGCATAGTCCAGGCGCGGCTGCCAGAGACCAGCACCGGTATACTCGAAGACCGAGGGCTGCAAGACACCGCTCGGACAATGGTCGAGACAACGATGGCAGGCCGTACAACGCTGCGTAAAGTTTGCAAAAGTCTTCGCCCCTGGCGGCATAATCGGACCAGTCGTAGAGACGCCATCCATAGCCGCTTCTACAGGGAGCGAGTCCTTGGCCATGGCAATGACCGCAGCCGTCACAGCCACACCAGAGCGGACGAGCATATCCCGGCGGCTCATAAGAGCTGCTTCATCCACAGGCTGTGCGGCTTCTTGGATAGTTCCTTTTCCATACCGTCTGGCCAAGGACAAGGCATCTTTCGGGCATACAGCCAGGCAAGAACCACACATGACGCAGCGGCTCCCGTCAATTTGCTGGGACTTGACATCGATGCAAGACGCACGGCACGCCCGTTCACAGCGTTTGCAACGAATGCATTTCGTCGTATCGAACTGCGGCCCATAGAGGCTAAAGCGGCTCACAGAGCCGAGCATCGTCCCGACCGGACAAATGGTATTACAGTAGAGCCGACCGTAGCGAAATGATAAAAGCGCGATGACGATAAAAGAAACACTGCTCACCGCCAACGCTGCAAGGCCTCGCCATGCCAGGTCATACGGCACAGCCAGAAACCAGCCTTGGTCTACGCCGACTGTTACGATGAGGTTATAGACACTTTGATATACAGGATAGAGTAAGTGGGAAACAATCCGGCCAAACATGCTATACGGCTCTATTATATCCAGTACAGTGGCCCCACCGGCAGCCATAGTCACCATAGTAACTAAGAGCACGCTATATCGCAGATACACATGGTCCTTTGTATAGTGCATCTTACGCGCTCGTTTCGTCGTTTTCTTAGCCATCCACCAGACCATATCTTGCAAAATGCCTAAGGGACATAAGACAGCACAATACACGCGGCCTACGAAGATGGTCACGACGAGGATGGCGATGATACTGACCACATGGACAGCGAGCAAGGCCGGGAGGAGTTGGAACATCGGCAAATCTAACGAGGTCAAGCCTAAAAAGGTTAAGACCATGCAGAGAAAGACGAGCGTCGCTGCGCCCATGCGAAGACGTGAGAATGAATGCCTCATAAGATTACCTTCCCTGCTTGTTTAGCCCGTTGCTGAACGGCACCATCTACTTGCTGCAGCATATCGGGAATAGCAATATGCTGAGGACATCGGGGCAAGCAAATATTACATTTCGTACACTGGCTGGCACGCTTTCCTTTGGGTACGTCTACTTGATAGTGTACGAAAAATTTATCTCCATCTCTCCCCCACGTGTTATAGCATTTAAAAACTTGGGCAATATCTACGGCATAAGGACAAGGCTGACAGTATTGACAATACGTACACGGAATGGCTTGGTCTGGATCCGTTTTCCCCATGACGCAGCGCAAGGTCTGCTGTTCCTGAGCCGATAAGGGTTGAAAATTGGCCATCGTGTGGATGTTATCGAGGACTTGTTCGAGGGAACTCATGCCCGATAAGAGCGTCACTACTTCCGGCAAAGACGCCACAAAGCGAATGGCCCAAGACGCTTGGCTCGCGTTCGGTTCTGCTTGCTGCAGTATATCTGCCTGAGCTTTCGGTAAATTGGCTAAATTACCGCCTTTTACTGGTTCCATGACAAAGACAGGAACGTGTTTTTCTGCAGCCTTACGGTAGAGCGTCCCAGCTTGCTTATTGCCCTGAGGGGCTTCGGTTTCGTCATTCCAATCGGCATAATTAATCTGGACCATGACGCAGTCCCACGTAAAGGTGTCCATCAAGTAATTAAAAAATGGCACGTCGCCGTGAAAGGAAAAACCAAGGCATTTGATGCGGCCTTTTGCCTTTTCTTCCCACAAATAGTCGAGCACACCGCCCTGTATATACACACGTTCGAACTCTTCACGGCTCGACAGGGTATGGAGCAAATAGTTATCAAAGTAGGTCACACCACACGCATCTAATTGCTTTTGAAAAATGTCTTTCGCCTGGTCTAAGCTCTTGACCATAGGTGTCGGCATTTTATCGCAAAGATAATAGGATTCGCGCGGATACTTGGCCAGTACCTTCCCCATAAAGGCTTCCGATTTGCCATTATGGTAAAAATAGGCTGTATCAAAATAATTTACGCCGTGGTCGTACGCATAGTCAATCATCTTTGCAGCCATGGCTTCATCAATGTCTTCACTGCCCGGCTTCATTGGAAAGCGCATGCCGCCAAATCCCAAGAGGGACAAATTTTTACCGTTACTGCGATACAGGCGCGTCGCCACCTTGCCGTCACCGGCATAGGCCGCTGTATCTATGGGTGCTGTCGTTTCGGCAAAGGGCCATAGGTCTTCGTGTTTAGCGATTGCACCTATGCCTAACACCGCCGCCAGTCCGCCGCCTAATGCTTTGAGCATAGTGCGACGGCTTATTTTTTTTGTCATACAGACCGTCCTCCTTGCATAGTCTCGTTTCATTATACCATGTTTTGTCATGCATTCACGATATATCTTGATAGGTACTATACGCTTTTGTCGTATATATTTTGCTTATGTTTTGTAAAAACTCTGTCATCTTTACCTTACGCCTTGGAGTGTACCCGAAGTCAAGGCTATCCTTTCAAGAAAACTGAGACGAAAATGAAAATTTTTCAAGACCTGCCATTTATGAGGTATGATAAAAAGAAACGGAAGGAGTGTCCCCTATGACACACGACAAATGGATTGGCCAAGTAGGCGAAGATACAGCAGCACGCTATTTAGAGGAGCAAGACTATCGCATTCTGTGCCGCAACTACCGCAATTCTTTTGGTGAACTCGATATTGTTGCCAAAGACGGAGAAGATTTCGTCTTCGTAGAAGTAAAGACGAGGACATCTGCCACGTATGGCCGCCCAGCCGAAGCCGTATCGTACCAGAAACGGCGAAAACTCTCCCTTATGGCTATGTTTTACATGAATCGCTATCGCTTATGGCATGTGCCGTGCCGCTTCGACGTCATTGAAGTCGATTTGCGCCGCCCTGAAGGAGAACAAATTCATCATATTCGCCATGCCTTTACGCTCGTTACGTAGGAGGAAGTATGTTTGCACGAATATATGGAGCTACTGTGCTCGGCTTATACGGCAATCTCATTGCTGTCGAAACAGATATTACCAATGGCCTCCCAGCCTTTGACATCGTTGGGCTCGCTGCTACGTCGGTCAAAGAATCGAAAGAGCGTGTCCGTGCAGCCATCAAAAATAGTGGCTGCGAATTTCCCATGCGCCGCATTACGATCAATCTGGCTCCGGCCGATTTGAAAAAAGACAGTGCCGGCCTTGATGTCTCCATTGCCATCGCTATCCTCGTCTCTAGCGGCCAACTCCCAGCTGACCCGTGTGCCCGGACCTTATTCATTGGCGAATTGGCCTTAGACGGTACAATCCGCCCTGTGTCCGGTATTCTCTCTATGGTGCTCCAAGGCGCAGCCGAAGGCTGTACAACCGCTGTCGTCGCTACGGCCAATGTAGCCGAAGCCTTGCTCTGTCCGGATATCACCGTCTATGGCGTAGAGACCTTGCAAGACCTAGTAAAGCATTTGACGAAACAGACTGTCCTGACACCAGCACAACGACTGCCACAACCGACGGAAGCACGCAGGTATACAGTTGATTTTGCGGAAGTACAAGGCCAATTCATGGCGAAACGAGCTTTAGAAATCGCCGCTGCTGGTGGGCACAATATACTGCTCGTCGGTCCGCCCGGTGCAGGCAAAACGATGCTCGCCAAACGATTGCCAACGATTTTGCCGCCTATGAGCCACGACGAAGCCTTAGAAGTGACGAAAATCTACAGCGTTGCCGGTCTCTTTGCAGAAGGAGCTATGCATACAGAGCGGCCCTTTCGCAGTCCGCACCATACGATTTCTATGGCTGGCCTCATTGGCGGTGGCTCGATTCCCAAGCCCGGCGAAGTGACGCTCAGCCATCACGGCGTACTCTTTTTAGATGAATTACCGGAATTTCCGCGCAGTGTCCTCGAAGTGCTGCGCCAGCCTTTAGAAGACAAGGTCGTCCACATTTCTCGTGTGCGCATCTCCTTGACCTATCCTGCCGACATCTTGCTAATTGCTGCTTTAAATCCAAGTCCATGCGGATTTTTTTATGACGACGAATACGGACAATGTACGTGTACGCTTGGCGAAGTCCGTCGGTATATGCGTAAAATTTCCGGGCCTCTCTTAGACCGCATCGACCTGCACGTCACGGTCGAGCGGCCAAAATACCACGAACTCACTACACTGGTACCACAAGAATCATCAACCCAAATCAGAGCGCGTGTCTTAGCCGCCCGTCAACGGCAAGAACAACGACTCGCACCGTATGATCTCTCCTGTAATAGCCAAATGGGCCACCGGGAAATCCAAAAAACGTGTACCATAACGCCAGCAGGACAAGACGTCTTGCGCCTGGCCTTTGAATCGCTGCAGCTCAGTGCCCGTAGTTACGACCGCATTATCAAAGTATCCCAAACGATTGCCGACTTAGCCGGAGCCGACGTGATTACAGAGACGCACGTGGCCGAAGCCCTGAGCTACCGCAATACCCTGCAAAGGATGTGATGTCATGACCTATACGACAGAAGAACAGTATGCTGCCACCTTAGCCGCTATGCCTCACTGGGGCGGCCGCAGCCTGCGTGCCTTGTATGCTCGGTGCGGCTCGTGGGAAGCTATTTGGCACACGCCTATAGAAAAACTGCGCCACTATCTACCGGGAACAGAACCGATGTGGCAGTCCCTCACGACGACACGAGCCACCTATGACTTCGACGAAGCTTTACGCAAAAATACAGCTTACGACATGCAAATCGTAACGTATGAACACGAAGCGTACCCAGCCCTCTTAAAAGCGACGTACAATCCGCCCGTAGTTCTCTATTACTGGGGAACGTTGCCTAAAGAAGAAAAGACTGCCGCCATCGTCGGTGCACGCAAAGCGACACCCTACGGCATTAACGCCGCCGAAACCATAGCCCGTGAGCTAAGCAGTCACGACGTGACTATCATTAGCGGTGGTGCCCGTGGTATCGATACGAAGGCTCACTGCGGTGCCTTAGCCGCCCATGGTAAGACCATTGCCGTCGTAGCCCATGGTCTTGATACAGTCTATCCGCGAGAAAATAAGAAACTCTTTCGCCAAATCGTAGACACTGGCGGCGCAATCATTACGGAATATCCCTTAGGCGTACCGCCGCTGGCACTTAACTTCCCAGCTCGTAACCGCATCATTGCCGGTCTGGCGAGATGCGTCATCGTCGTCGAGGCGGCCCTAAAAAGCGGCTCTTTAATCACAGCAGACGCAGCCCTCGAAGAAGGACGCGATGTCTTTACCGTACCAGGCAGCATTTTCTCCACAATGAGCCGCGGCACCAATAGTCTGCTCCGCAAAGGAGCCATTACGCTCACGCAAAGCGAAGACGTTCTCACCGAATACGGTTGGCAAACAGGCCTAAGGGGCACGCAAAAAACAGCCATTTCCCTAACCTTAAGCGAAATGGCTGTCCTCGATGCCTTGTCATGCGACCAAGCAATGTCGTTAGACACCTTAGTCGTAACGACGGAATTGACGCCGCCACAACTCAGTGCCGTCGTCTTACGACTACAATTATATAAACTAGTAGAAGAAGTAAGCCGCGGCAAATATATAAAGAAAGGATAACATATCGGAGCTATCGTAAGGGAGCGCATGTACTTATCGCCAGCTCTGACCGACCATATGCCGCCAAGATATACGCAGTGAAGCGTTCCAGAAGTTCTACCACTACGTGAGGCCACAGTCGGCAGAATGGCGAAAGTACGTGTGCGACCGTCCAAGTATATGTTTTCTTACTTTCTCGTTAACGAATACAACAAGGCATTGCAAATCGCTGCGGCAATGGTGCTGCCTCCTTTGCGGCCTGTCGCCACGATGTACGGCACGCCAGACTGCATAATGACCTCTTTAGCATAGACTACATTGACAAAGCCAACAGGTACACCAATGACGAGGGCAGGCCGAATCTTCCCAGCGCGAATGAGCTCATCTAAGCGTAAGAGTGCCGTCGGCGCATTCCCTACGGCAACGATTACAGGCCCTGTGATTTCACTGGCTTTATCCATGCAAGCAACAGCCCGGGTCGTACCATTGGCTTTAGCTCGTGCAGCACTATCATCGTCGGCCATAAAGCATACCTTTTGGCACCCTAACTTCTGGAGTGATGGTACGCTAATACCCATGAGGGCCATATTCGTATCGGTCACAATAGTGCAGCCTTGGCGCAGTGCAGCTAATCCGCTCGCTACGGCATCGTCGCTAAAGCGCAAGGTCCGAGCGTATTCAAAATCAGCACTTGTGTGGATAACCCGTTTAATAATATTCTTTTTATCAGGGGCTAACTGGATTTCCCCCAGTTCTTGTTCAATAATCTCCATGCTCCGCCCTTCAATATCAGCAGGCAAAATATGTTCTATTTTCATGATTACTCCTTTGTTTGCCGCCTATAGGCGCGGCATTGTTCCATAAAGTTCCACGCAAATTCGGGGCAACCGGCCAAGTGTAAATGAGGATACCCAGCCCATAAGGTGCCTTCACTATGAAAACAAGGCCAGTGCCGTGTACCTAAGGGCTTCTGAGCCATACAGGCTGCGCCATTATTCGTACTGTCACTATAATGAAATTCATGAGCTGGCAGTACATATCCTTTCGGGCAAAAAGGCGTATCTTCTTGGGCTGTTACGTTTACATAGCCAAAGCGCGTCAACGACTGGGTCATGTGACTTGACCCGGCTATAGCTCCCACCCAGGGATAGACCTGCGTGCCATCCATAAAGCTCTCTAAGAGATACATAAAGCCGCCGCATTCAGCGAGACAAGGCATTTGCCCTTGCAAGGCCTGCCGTATAGCCCTACACATAGCCTTATTTTCAGACAGAATCTGCGCGTGCAATTCCGGATAGCCGCCGCCTAAATAGATGCCATCACAAGGGGGCAGCTGCTTATCCCGTAAGGGACTAAAGAACTGAATAACAGCACCCATACGCCGCAAGACATCGAGGGCTACGTCATAGTAAAAGCAAAAGGCTTCGTCTTTGGCCACACCAATCGTCACGGCTTCACCTTGCGGTACCTCCCAAGGAGGAACCGCTATAGGCCGTGCCGTTTGGGCTACAGCCATGATGGCTTCTATATCAAGCGTCTTCTCTGCCGTATCGGCGAGGAGGCGCATTTTTTCTTGTATTTGCGGCACTTCGTCTGCTGTGATCAGACCTAAATGACGACTCGCTAAGGCTGCTTCCGGCAAGGGCGGCAAATAGCCATACCCGCGCAGTCCCGTCGCTTCTTCAATGGGCTTTTTAAAATAGGCATACACACTCGATTTTACATTATTTAAAATAAAGCCTGCTATATGGCTCTCTGCCTGATAGGTCTGAAAGCCGCGCAAAACAACGGCTAAAGACATAGCAGCTCCCTTGCCGTTCAGGACGAAAATGACCGGGGTCTGCGTCGTCTTCGCTATTTCATAGGCACTATTTTGACTGGTCGTACCGATGCCATCATAATAGCCCATAGCCCCTTCGATGAGGGCCAGGTCTTTGCCGCGGCTATATGTGGCCAGGACTTGCCGTGTCCGTTCGGAGCCGCCTAATAAAAACATATCGAGATTATGAGACAGTGTCTGGAGGACAGTCCGATGAAACATAGGGTCAATATAATCAGGGCCGCATTTAAAGGCTACTGCCTTTTGCTGCTGCCGTTGCAACGCTCCTAAGAGAGCGCAGAAAACAGTCGTCTTGCCGCTGCCGCTAGCTGGCGCAGCAATCATCATACGGGGAATAGTCATCTCCATTACATTGCCTCCGCCGTCACAATATAAACAGGATTATGGCCCATCATCATATGGTATGGCCCAACGGCTTTACTCGTCGCTGCCGAGACTTGCATAATGTCCAGGGTATAATCCTTTTTATCTTTATAATATGCCGTAATGGCCGCTAAAGTTTCAATCGTAATAGCCGTTAAGACGATGGGGCACGACGGATTTTTTTCGTAAATACGATCTAAAATCGTATCTAATTTCCCCTTCGTACCGCCAATGAACACACCTTGCGGTATAGGTAAGTCTGGTGTCAGCTTATCGGCAGCATTTCCTGCAACGATTGTGACGTTCGTCAGGCCAAATTTCTCAATATTTTGCGGCAAGATGGCCAAGGCATTGTCATTGATTTCAAAGGCAAAGACTTTACCCAGCGGTGCTTGCCGTGCTAATTCCACTGTACACGAGCCTGTACCGGCACCAATATCATAGAGCGTATCCGTCACATTGGGCCGTAACTTAGACAGGGCAATGGCACGGATTTCTTGCTTCGTCATCGGGGCCTTGCCGCGAATGAAGAGGCCATCGTCGAGACCATGAACGGGAGTCGTCAAGGGTTGAGGCCGATCATTCAGGATGAACATGACGTTGAGCGGTGCAAACGTTTCGTATTGTAATTCGTCAACACGGCCCTGTAAAATCCGTTCGTCTTCATAAGAAAGGCGTTCGCCCACGTAGACTTGCACGTGTCCTAAGCCAGCTGCACAAAGTTCACGGCATAAGGCATCTGGTGAATTTTCGCCACCAGTCAGGCAAAATACTTTTGCGTGAGACCAGACGGCAGCGACGAGATTTTGCTTGCGTCCATGACGGCTAACGATGTACGCGTCTTGCCACGAAATAGATAGAGCTGCTGCAAAATAGACCAGACTGCTAATGCCGGGATAACGGCGAATCGTACAGCTAGGAATTTCCTTCAAGCACGCAGCTAAACTAAAGAAGCCTACGTCGCCAGAAACGACGATAGCCACGTGCGACTGAGGCGGCAATTTATGAATGAGCCCTTTAATTTCCGACGGTTTTGTCGTATAAAAGACCGTCTTGCCGACTTTATAAATCGGTGCAACCATGCGTTTATCGCCAATGAGGATAGAACTTTCCATAATCGCTTCTTGGGCAGCTAAGGTCAGCTGGGACATATCCCCTGGGCCGATACCGATAATATTGATTTCCATAGGCTCTCCTTTCTCTCCTTACTGGTCGTCTGCTAGGACGGTCTTCAGCCACGTATAGAGGGCTGGCAAGACGAGTCCCTTTTCCGGTTTACGGCCAACGACGATGAGCGTCGCCTCTGCTTCTCGGGCAGCCGTTACTTTTTCTGCAAAGCCCCCGGCTTTACCGGAATCTTTCGTGACCACGTATTTCGTCTGGAAATGGCGGAACATGGCTACATTAATATCCGTAGTAAAAGGGCCTTGCATGCAGACAATGCGTTTTCCTTGATAACCTAAAGACAAAGCTCGTTCGAGGGACGCCATAGACGATAAAATACGCACAGCTACGCGCTCTTCATAGTGAGGAATACGCGTAAATATATCTAAATCTTTACTGCCTGTAGTCAAAAAAATATTGCCTTCCCGCGGAGACAAGTACTCGGCCGCTTCTTCCATCGAGTCGACCGTCACCCAGCCTTGGTCTTCGCTAACAGGACGGATGACGCGCACATAAGGTACGCCCATGGCATGGCACGCATCTTGGATGGTCGCCGTGACCACGACGGCATAGGGATGGGTCGCATCGATGACGAGAGTTGGCTGATATTCTTCCATAAAGGCACACATGGCCGCATAATCGAGACGCTCAATAAAGACTGTACAGCGAGGGCTCACCGGTACGAGGGACGCACCGTATTCGGTCGCTACGGACACGTAGAGACGTACGTCTTCTTGCTCAAGAAACTGGGCAATTTCCCGCCCTTCTGTCGTGCCGCCAAAGAGCCAAATAAGGGGGCGGCTCATAATGTATAGCCTCGTGGTGTGACCATATAGCCATGCAGGACTTTGGTCTGGCTGTTGCCAATGATGACGGTCGTAAACATATCTAAGTCCTTATTCCCTACTTCACCGAGCGTCGTCACTTCTGTTGCTTCGCCGTCACGGCCAATGTTGCGGACAATGCCGACCGGAATAGATGGGTCTTGATGACGCATAATGATTTGCGCAGCCTTTTTCGTATAGCCTGCTCGTTTCTTGCTGGCCGGATTATAAAGGCAAATGACGAAATCACCAGCTGCAGCGCAGTCCAAGCGTTTTTCGATTTTTTCCCACGGCGTTAATAAATCACTAAGCGAAATGAGGCAGCAGTCGGCGACAATAGGCGCACCTAAGCGAGCTGCTCCAGAGGCTGCAGCAGTCACACCGGCAATGACTTTGATGTCTACATCGTCATAGTCAGCAGCGACTTCATACATAATGCCAGCCATGCCATACATCCCAGCATCACCGCTAGAGACCATTGCTACAGTCTTCCCTTTTCGCGCTTCGGCCACGGCCAGGCGGCACCGGTCCACTTCTTTGGTCATCCCTGTAGAGAGCCATTCTTTTGGTGTAAACATAGGTTTTAATAAATTAATATATGTCGTATAGCCCGTAATACAATCGCACTTCGATAAAATATTCCGAGCTTCTATTGTCATGCCGTCGAGGCCGCCTGGGCCAATACCGACGACGTACACAGTATGTTTCATACACTACTCCTTCTCTGTAAATGAGACCGTATACGGTTCATAGGCAATGGCGACGGTCACGCCGTGGACAGCTTGTTTCCGCAAAAGAATCGTACCGCCTTGACTGCCTGCTACAGCCGCTCGTTCGCATACATTGTCGACACCGACAGTACGGCGTACAAAGGACGAGGCCGTAAAGTATCCCGGCAAGGCATTGAGAGTCTCTACATTGTACGTCGTATAGGGCAGACCGTGACGCGTACAATAGGCAATAATTCCAGCTTCATGGGCTTTAATGTCAATAGAGTGGACAGCCCGAATGGCACTGGGCAGGACAGCTGCCATGTCGAGCGCAACTGTCACGGCGTCTTCGACAGCGTCTGCATGAATGCCAGCACGGCAGCCAATACCAATATGGAAAATGCGAGGCTGCAAGGTCACAGTCTGCTGGAACGGACGGCAATCATCGCGGAGCGCAACGGCGACACCGACGACGCCAGTCGAAGCTTTGCGCAAGGATGGCGGCAAGGTCCCTTCTACAGGAAAATCACTATAAAGTCCCGCTTGCTTCGTTTCTAAAATCGTCGCTGCAAAGGCTTTGGCATCAGCCATAGACGTAATGCATAAGCCTTGCTGTGCTGCAAAAGCATCGACAGCAAAGAGATGATTCACATCGGTCGCCGTCGTTAGGACTGGTTCGGCACCGAGAAATGCAGCTAGTTCCTTCGCTATAGCGTTTGCACCACCAATGTGTCCTGATAGTAAGGGAATGACAAACTGTCCCTTTTCATCGATGACGATGACGGCCGGGTCGGTCACTTTACTTTTGATATACGGCGCAATAGCCCGGACAGCAATCCCAGCAGCACCGATGAAAATCAAGCACTGCCTGGTCTGAAAGGCCGTGCGCACTTCTGCTGTTAAGGGCTGGGTCATAGGCGTAACCGTTGCGGGGCTCGTAATATATTTTTCGTACCCATTACCGACGACGTGCCATCCTTGACGTTGTAAAAACGTGACGAGCTGTCCATTTAGTATCGTCCCTTGTTTCGTAAAGGAAAAAATGCATCCCTTCATAGGTCTCACCGCGATTTGTCAAATACCTTTTGCGCCGGGTCTGCTTCGCGATAGCCGTGCGTAAAGTCAGGGTCATATAACTTACTCCGGTCATAAGAGGAACCGAGGAAGTACCCTACTAAGACGAGAGCGGTCTTGTAAATGCCGCCGTCTGCTGCCGTTTGAGCCAACGTCCCAACCGTACAAGGCAAGACTTTTTCGTCAGGCCACGACGCTTTATAGACAATGGCTGCTGGCGTATCCGCTGCATAGCCGCCTTGCATGAGTTCTTCTTGCACCTTTGGTAATAAGCTGGCACTGAGGAAAATGACCATCGTCGCACCGTGCGCTGCATAATCGGCAATATTCTGATGATTCGGTACAGGCGTACGGCCTGCAGCACGCGTAATGACTACGGACTGACTCACGTTAGGCAAAGTATATTCCTTTTGTACGGCTGCAGCAGCCGCGCAGAATGAGCTGACTCCGGGGACAACAGCAAAAGGAATGCCTTTGTCGGCGAGAATATCCATTTGTTCCCGAATGGCACCGTAAATGGACGGGTCTCCCGTTTGGAGACGCACGGTCTGCCAGCCTTTTTCTTCGGCTTCTTCCATGACGGCAATGACTTCTTCCAGCGTCATAGACGCGCTGTCATAGATGTGGCACTCTTTTTTTGCATACTGCAACAGCTCTGGATTGACGAGAGAGCCTGCGTAAATAATGACATCAGCCTGTTCGAGCAAGGTCTTACCCCGTACCGTAATGAGGTCGACCGCACCAGGACCGGCACCGACAAATTGAATCATGACTCTTCCTCCTTTGTACCGACGACAATGACCGCAAAATAGCCCGTATCTGCTGCATCGGCAACGTGTTCATACACAGCTTCGCTGGGCAGGCCGCACCGTTCAATCATCGCTGCATTTGGGGCAAGGCCTAGGGATTCTAAATCGGCTTGAATGCCTTGGAGCGAGCCCGAAGGCTTCATAATGACTTTTTTGCCCGGGAGCTGCAAGAGTTCTTTTCTATCTTTCCGGCTCCCTGGAATAATCGTCAACGGTTCGTCTTTTTCGCAGAGAGGACGTTGTAATTTCGCTGCAACGGCGCAAAAACTGGGCACCCCTGGAATAATGGCCGTTGGGAAACCATGGTGCTGGACGAGACGATGGACATAAATACTCGTCGCATAGACCGTCGGGCAGCCTAAGGTAATGAGTGCCACGTCATGGCCTTGTTCTAGTTCTGCTTCAATAGCGGCAGCACCGTCAGCATGGGCCTTTGCCAGTACAGCTTCGTCGCGAGTCATAGGAAAATGCAAGGTTAAGACCGTTTTATCTTCGAGCCGAATATCCCCGGTTTTAGCTAAGGATTCTAAAAGAATTTCTTTAGCCGTCAAGGCGCTGCCATTTTTCGCCTGCGGTACCGCTAAGACCGGGCAAGATGTAATATATTTTAATGCTTTGAGCGTCAATAATTCCGGGTCGCCCGGACCAACGCCAATACAGTATAATGTTCCAGCCACGTTAGGCCTCCTTCATATGATAGGATAATAAGGTTTTGGCTTGGCTCGTATAGCCCAGCACGCCATAGACGTTGGAGAAAATCAAGGCTCCTACGCGCAGTTCGTGATGGACACGAGCGGCCAAATAAAATTCTATTTTTTCCATAATTTTAGTCATTACAGTTGGTAACAACCCGTTATCTTGTAAGATGCGCAGTGCTTCATCTGTCGTTACAGCCTCATAAATGGCTTCGCCAACGGTTTTATCGGCACCAGCAAATAATGCTTCCAACGCAAGGAGAGTCGTCCGCCCGTCTGCATAGCGCGAGTGCGTATTCATAATGCCTTGGGCAACTTTGACAAGTTTACCTATATGGCCAATGAGCAGGACGTCAGAAAACTCTTTATAGACTGCGTAATCGAGCATTTCGCCGACGTAATTACTAATCGTCACCCGTTTGGATACATCTATGCCGAGCGTATCACGGCTAAAGTCGACACCGTAATTGCCAAAAAAAGCCAGCAAATGCTGCTCTCCTGCAGCCTTGCGCGAATCCATTTCTGTCTGAATGGTCGCAACCAAAGCTCGTTCGCTCATGGGCTCTACAATCCCCGACGTTCCAAGGACAGATAAGCCGCCCACAATGCCGAGGCGCGGATTAAAAGTCTTTTTCGCCACTTCTTCCCCATTCGGAATAGAAATAGTCACGTCAAAGCCACCGTCATAGTATACTTTAGCTGCGACCTCTTGCAAAGTCTGTGTCATCATGCGCCGCGGCACAGGATTAATGGCTGCTTCACCAACGGCACAAGCAAGACCCGGTTTAGTCACTGTACCGACACCGCTACCGCCATGGATGGTAATGCCTTCTCCTTGCAAGACTACGGTCCCATAGATGAGCATGCCGTTCGTAATATCCGGGTCGTCACCAGCATCTTTGCGAATGGCACAGCGCGCGCCATGCGGCACAAAGACCGCATCTTCCGGAGTCAGTGTCAAGGCAATGCCCTTAGGTGTCAACAGCTCTACAGTAGGCACCATTTCTTTCGTCAAGGCCATGAGGGCTGCTGCTTTGACGGCTGCTGCAGCGCACGAGCCCGTCGTATAGCCAAGGCGTAATTTTTTCCCATCAGAAATCACAAATTGTTCCATGTTACACCTCAACACATATCGAGCGTCACGAGGGACGGCGTACCGTCTGTGGTCTGCGTCAGTTCTGCTTGTACGCCAAAGACTTCTGCCACAAGGGACGGCGTAATCACATCTTGAGGCTTTCCTTGCGTAATGAGCCGGCCGTCCTTCATAACGAGTACTTCATCAGTATATCGTAAAGCCTGATTCATATCGTGCAAGACAATGACGATGGTTAATCCTAGTTTTTCATTACAATGACGCAAGAGCTTCATCATATAGAGCTGATGGCGAATGTCGAGATACGTCGTCGGTTCATCGAGTAGGACAATAGGCGACCGCTGGGCTAAGAGCACAGCCAGCCAGACCCGTTGCTGTTCCCCACCAGAAAGCTGTTGAATCGGCGTATCGGCGTATGCGATGAGCTGCGTCGATTCCATAGCGCGCTGGACGTAGTACGTATCTTTATCAGTCCATTTCGTGTAAAATCGCTGGTATGGAAAACGGCCTAATCGCACTAGTTCCCGCACGGTTACATCACTAGGAGTGGCGTGAAACTGCGTGAGCACAGCCATTTCTTGAGCCAGTTCGCGGCGGCTAAAGGAAGCCAAGTCCCGTCCGTGAATCGTAATCGTTCCCGTGTCGACAGGGAGCATGCGCGTAATCCCTTTGAGGAGCGTGCTTTTACCGCAGCCATTAGGGCCAATAATGGAGACAACCTTGCCTTTCGTAATGGAAAAAGAAATGTCATGGAGAATTTCTTTGCCTTGCCGCGAAAGAGACACATACGATACCGTAATTGCTGATTCCATTAGACTTCCCTCCGCAGTAAGAATAAAAAGAACGGTGCCCCTAAAAAGGCCATAATAATACCGACTGGTAATTCTACCGGTGCCAGTAAGAGCCGCGCCAGCGTATCACTGAGCGTCACGACGGCCATCCCTAAGAGGGCTGACCCAGGAATTAAAAAGCGGTAATCTGTACCGATGAGGAGGCGCACCATATGGGGCACAATGAGGCCCACAAAACCTAAGAGACCGGCGACGCTGACTGCACTGGCCGCGAGGAGAGTCGCAATAGCCGTGAGGAAAATCCGCGTCCGCTCTACAGATAGCCCGAGGCTTCTGGCCATGTCATCGCCTAGTTGCAAGACGTTGAGCTGCTGCGTACACAAGAGGGATAAGATGAGGCCAATACAGGCATAGGGCACGATGACGGACACGTCATTCCAGCTCCGAGCAGCCAGTCCTCCAACCATCCACATTAAGGCCCCATGTACTCGGTCACTGTAGAAAATAAGGATGCTCGAAATGCCAGCCCCTAAGAAGGCCGACACAGCCACACCAGCTAAGATGATGCGTACAGGCTTAATGCCGTTTTTCCAGGCTAAGAGATAAATCGCCCCTGCTGCGACCATAGCACCGCAAAAGGCTACAGGAGTCATCCAATAGATGTAAGCTGGGAACAAAATCAGCACCATAATCCCTGTAATGCCGGCACCGGCAGAGACACCGATAATATGCGGGTCTGCTAAGGGATTGCGCATGACCGCTTGCAATAAGGCTCCGGCTAAGGCCAGATTAGAGCCGACGAAGGCCCCTGTAATGGCTCGTGGCAGGCGAATATTCCAAATGATTTGGTCTGCTGTCTGCGCCTCTGGATAGAGCAAAATCCGTCCAATATCGGCTACAGAAATAGACGCTACGCCTTGGACGATAGAAAGAATAATGCCCACACCAGCCAAGATAGCAAAGACAGCGAGCATAGTCCACCGCCATAAGAGGCTATGAGAAGTTACGAATCTCGTCATTGGTTAAACGCCTCTGGATAGGCTAATTTTGCCATGTATTCTACAGCAGCCGGATAGTCTAAGCCCGGATTGAGCAAGAAATAATTTTCCGGTAAGACATAGACTTTCCCTTGCTGGACAGCTTGGAGAGAATTCCAAGCCGGGTTGCTTTCGACTGTATTCTTGATGGTATTTTCGATTTTATCTTTCGGTCCCATAGACGTAAAGAAAATCATGTCTGGGTTCTTATTAACCAACGCTTCGATACTGTACGGAATTTTTTCGCTGTCTTTGTCTTTCGTCGCGTCGTCAACAGCGACGTTATCAAGCTTTAAGATATGGGCAATATCACCGGCTAAGCTCGCTTGCAGTTCGACTGTGACGTTACTCGGTGTAGCGTGGATAATAGATACTTTTTTCGGTGTTTGCCGTACTTTTGAGACGATAGTATCGATTTGCTTATCTAATGCTGCTTCTTTCGCCTTGGCCTGGTCTTCTTTACCGTATACTTTGCCAATAATATCGAGATTTCGTTTGATATCATCATAGGTCTTACATTTCAGGACGATGACAGTAATGCCATTTTGCTCTAAAATAGGCACGATTTTTTGGTGCTGCGATTCGCTGGCAAGGACGACATCAGGTTTGAGTTCGACGATTTTTTCGGTACTCACGTTGTACACCGGGCCTACATCAGGCACCTTGGCGTACCGTTGCGGTACGGTCGCATCTTCTGATTTGACCGTCGCCCGTCCGGCTAAATCCCCATCGACGGCATCAGCAAAATTCATGAGTGATGTCGATAAGGCTACGACTCGTTCAGGCTTTTTCGTCAGCGTAATCGTCTTGCCCCGGTCGTCTGTAATCGTTGCAAAGACGCCGCTTTGCTCTTGTTTCACTTGATTGCCTGTAGTTGCTGCATTTTGAGGCGTACAACCACTCACACCAAGAGCAGCAATGCAAGCCAGTATAAGGGCTGCTCGTTTCTGTTTCTTCCACATAGGCTTATCCTTTCTCTACGATACTTTTGATAGGCTCAAAACTACGGCGATGAATAGGACACGGGCCATATTGGTGAATGGCATCAATATGACGCTGCGTCAAATAGCCCTTATGAATGGCAAAACCATACTGCGGGTATTCTTGATCATATTGCACCATCAGCCTGTCCCTTGTGACTTTAGCAATAATCGACGCCGCCGCAATAGACGCGCTTTTTGCGTCGCCATGGATGATGGCTTCATGCGGTACATGCAACGCCGGTAAGGGCATGGCATCGGCTAAGACCGCTTCGACAGGCCGCTGGAGTGCTGCAATCGCATCGTACATCCCTTGCTGGGCTGCATGGTAAATGTTCAGCCTATCGATTTCGCTTTCACTTTTAGTAATGCATGCTACAGCAAGGGCTTCATCCATAATTTTATCGTATAGTTCTTCCCGTTTTTCAGGACGGACTTTTTTACTGTCATTGAGACCGGGACATTCCCAATAAGGCGGTAAAATGACAGCTGCTACCATGACCGGACCGGCTACAGGGCCGCGGCCTGCTTCGTCTACACCGGCTACGCCATAGATACCTTGGTTATAATATGCCGTTTCTAAGGAATACATATGCATGAGCCGTTCCCGTTCAGCTTCTTGGCGTTCTAATTTTTTCTGGTACGATTGGGCTAATTTTTGGACAGACACGCGCCCATCTTGGCGCATCGCTTGGAGCAATGCCGCTGTATCTGCCTCCTTTGCCAGCATGTCTTTAATGGCACTGACTGTATACGTAGAGAGATCCATTACGCTTCGTCTCCTTCATCGTCCATATCTTGCAAATGGTCTAAGGAAATAGCCCCGATTTTCCCTTCACGATACTCTTTGAGAATCAGTTTATAAGCTTTTTCCATATCGACCGTACCGCCAGCGACGAGGCAGCCGCGACGGCGGCCAATTTCTTCAATAATAGCCAGCGGCGGTGCTTCTAACGTATCTAATTTAAAGCGAGCTTTTACGGCTTCCGGATAATAATGACTCAGTTCAATAATAAGAGACGAAATAACCGTTTCCATATCGAAAACCATATCAGAAATTGCCCCTGTCGCAGCAAGACGGTAGGCACTCACTTGATTTTCTAGTTTCGGCCACAACACGCCTGGCGTATCGAGTAAATCCAGTTGGCCTCCTAAATGGACCCACTGTTTCCCTTTCGTTTCACCAGGACGGTCTGCCGTTTTAGCAGCGTTCCGTTTCGTCAATTTATTAATCAGCGTCGATTTGCCGACGTTTGGAATACCGAGGATAATCGTCCGCACAGAACGAGTCTTTAAGCCTCTAGCTTTCCAGCGCGCTAGTTTCGGTGCCGCTAAGGAACGGACGAGGGCAATGAGCTGTTTGACACCTTTGCCATCTTTACTGTTGAGCGTAATGACGTTGCGCCCTTCACCTTTATAATAGTTCACCCATTCTTTGACGATTGCCGGGTCAGCTAAATCGGCTTTATTTAAGACTAAGACCGACGGCTTCTGACCAATTAATTTACTAATCATGGGGTTCGTACTGCTCCACGGAATGCGGGCATCGACGAGCTCAATGACGACATCAATGACGCGGAGATTCTCTTCAATGAGACGCTTCGCTTTGGCCATATGACCGGGATACCAGTTGATAATCATATCGTGTTACCTCTCTTATTTCTATGTCTTTTCCTCATTGTAGAGGATTTACGCAAAAAAAACAAGGCATGTCATACGGCATGCCTTGCGTAACAGGAAAAACGCTAACTCTTAGCCTTTCCGTGTTTCAATCAATTCTTTTACATGTGCTACGAAATCGTCAATAGATTGTGCACCTAAATCGCCTTTCGAGCGGTCACGAATGGACAATGTTTTGTTTTCCATTTCTTTGTCGCCAATAACGGCCATGTACGGAACTTTTTCCATCTGGGCTTTACGAATCTTGTAGCCGATTTTTTCGTTGCTTTCATCGGCTTCTGCACGGATACCGAGTTTCTTGAACTGTTTCCGTAATTCCTGAGCATATGCCAAGTGTTTATCAGAAATGGGCAAGAATTTAACCTGAACCGGTGCGAGCCATACTGGGAATGCGCCAGCATAGTTTTCCGTAATAATCCCGAGGAACCGTTCGATACTGCCGAAGCAAGCACGGTGAACCATAACAGGACGATGTTTCTGGCCATCTTCGCCGATATAGGTCATGTCAAACCGTTCCGGCATGAGCATATCGAGCTGAATCGTACCGCACTGCCATTCACGGCCAATGGAATCTTTTAAGTGGAAGTCTAATTTCGGGCCGTAAAATGCGCCGTCGCCTTCGTTAATCTGATACGGAATACCCCGTTCGACGATGATGTCATGCAAGGTCTTCGTAGCGAGTTCCCAAATTTCATCAGAGCCCATGGAGTCATCAGGACGAGTGGACAATTCGACACGATACTGTAAGCCGAACTGTTTGTATGCTTTATCGAAGAGGTCGATAACGCCGGAAATTTCTTCTTTCATCTGGCTCGGCAACATGAAGATGTGCGCATCATCCTGCGTGAAGCAGCGAACACGGAAGAGGCCGTGTAACGCACCGTGAAGTTCGTGACGATGAACGATACCAAGTTCAGCCATGCGAATCGGGAAATCACGATAGCTGTGAACATTGCTCTTATAAACGAGGATACCGCCTGGGCAGTTCATCGGTTTAATAGCATATGGCTGTTCATCAATAGTCGTGAAGTACATGTTGTCACGGTAGTGATCCCAGTGACCGGACTGTTCCCAAAGATGACGGTTCAAAATGAGCGGCGTCATAACTTCATCGTAGTCAGCTTCATCATGAAGTTCATGCCAGAATTTTAACAAGTTGTTGCGAAGAATCATTCCCTTTGGATGGAAGAACGGGAAGCCAGGGCCTTCTTCGTGGAAGCTGAACAAGTCGAGCTGTTTCCCTAATTTACGATGATCCCGCTTTTCTGCTTCTTCCCGCATATGAACGTATTCATCAAGTTCCGATTTCTTTTCAAAGGCTGTGCCATAGAGACGCTGCAACATTTTATTCTTTTCATCGCCGCGCCAGTATGCACCAGCAACAGTTAAGATTTTGAAGGCTTTGACTTGGCCAGTCGTAGCAACGTGCGGGCCAGCGCAGAGGTCTACAAAATCGCCTTGACGATAGAGGGAAATCATTTCGTCTTCCGGTAATTCTTCGATTAATTCTACTTTGTAATCTTGGCCAGCATCTTTGAATAATTTCAATGCTTCTGCACGGGATACGACTTCTTTCGTAATAGGCAAGTTTTCTTTGACGATTTTTTCCATTTCTTTTTCAATGCCTGCAAAGTCTTCTTGCGTGAAACGATGTTCCGTATCCATGTCGTAGTAGAAACCGTTTTCAATGGACGGGCCAATTGCGAATTTTACGCCTTTATATAAATGCTGAATAGCTTGTGCCATAATATGGGAAGCTGTATGGCGCAATGCATCTTTCCCTTCCTGGTCAGCAAAGGTTAAGAATTCAACAGTCGAACCATCGACAATCGGTTCACGTAAATCCGTTACTTCATCGTTTACTTTTGCTACCAATACTTTTTTGGCTAAGCTATTGCTGAGCTGTTTGACTGCTTCGCCTAAGCTAATGCCATCGGGAAATACTTTTTTGCTCCCGTCTTTTAATACTAATTCTGCCATTACCAAACATCCTCCTTAAAACAAAAAAGCTCCCGTCCTCAAGGGACGAGAGCATTACTCACGTGGTTCCACCCTAGTTCACACGTCTATGACGCATGTACTCGAACGCTATAACGTAGCGACCGAACCGCTGTACTTAGCTTTCCAGCGATTAGCTCCGAGGCGGTAACAATCCGTGCTTTAAAGGTACTCTCACCTATCGTACCTCTCTCTGCATAAAGTCGAACGAACTATGTTGTCCTCTTCAACACTATAAACGCTATACATATTCTCTATGTATGAGTAGATTATACGTCGCCATGCGCTACTTGTCAAGAAAAAAAGAGACTGTCCGAAGACAATCTCTTTTTTATGTGGATGGAAACTTGGTATTTATTAAGCTTTAGCTTTTTTAATAGCTTCCGTTAATTTAGGAACGACTTCAAATGCATCGCCTACGATACCGTAGTCAGCAACCTGGAAGATAGGAGCATCTTCGTCTTTGTTGATAGCGATGATGCAGTCAGAACCGGAAATACCAGCAACGTGCTGAATAGCACCAGAAATAGCTACAGCAACGTAGATTTTCGGAGCTACAGTTTTACCAGTCTGGCCAATCTGGAGCATCGGGTCAATCCAGCCAGCATCCGTAGCAGCACGGGAACCAGCAACAACACCACCGAGAGCGTCTGCTAAATCCTGTAAAATGCCGCCTTCTTTGAACGGAGCTTCGCTGTTGAGGCCACGACCGCCAGCAACGATAACTTCAGCATCTTCCAATTTGATGCCGCCGCCAGCTTTGATGAGTTCAACGAATTTTGTGAGGAAATCGCCGTCTGTGAGATCCACTTTGCCGTCGATAACTTCACCAGTTGCAGCTTCATCAGCCGGTTGTTTTTTGAATACGCTAGGACGTACAGTACCCATCTGCGGACGGTTATCCGGGCAGATGATTTCAGCCATGATGTTACCACCTAAAGCCGGGCGAGTCCAAACGATAGTTTTGCCATCTTCGTCAACACCGAGCTGTGTGCAGTCTGCAGTTAAGCCGGTTTTGAGGTCGTTAGCAATACGCGGGCCGAGGTCACGGCCAATGTTCGTAGCGCCAATGAAGAATGCGCTCGGTTTAACTTCGTTAGCGAAGTCAACGATAACTTTAGCGTATGCAGTTGTATTGTAATGTTCCAATTTCGGATCATCGAATACGTATACTTTTTTAGCACCGTGGGCAATTAATTCCTGTGCTAACGGTTTTACGTTGGAGCCAACTAAGACAGCACCAACTTCATCACCTGTGGTTTCAGCCAATTTTTTAGCTTCGCCTAACAGTTCCAAAGTTACATTAACTAATTTGCCTTCGAACTGTTCAGCAATTACATATAAGCCTTTGTAGTCTTCTACAGCCATTTTCACAGTCCTCCTTAGATTAAATAACTTTTGCTGCAGTTAATTTTTCCATTAACTGATCAACTGCTACCTGCGGATCTTCTTCGTTAATAACGAGACCACCGGATCTCTGAGGCGGAGTGAAAATCTTACGAACTTTAGTCGGAGAACCTTTAAGGCCTACACGAGCTAAGTCAATATCAATGTCAGCAGCAGTTAAAGTCGGGATTTCGCGACGTTTTGCTTTCATCGTACCACGAATGGTCGGGAAGCGCGGGTCGTTCAATTCGTAAACAGCTGTAACGAGAACAGGGAATTTAGCTTCTGTTACATAGTAACCTTCTTCGTTCTGCTGTTTAACTGTTACAGTGTCGCCTTCAACGTCTAATTTAGCTGCGTATGTAATCTGAGCGATGCCGAGTTCAGAAGCGATCTGCGGACCAACCTGAGCTGTATCGCCATCAATAGCTTGTTTACCGCAAAGGATAATATCAAACTGTTCAATGCCTTTATCAGCAGCGAGTTTTTTAATAGCCTGGGAAAGAGCATAGCCAGTAGCTAAGGTATCAGAACCGCCAACTTTCGGATCGGATAACAAATAAGCGTCATCTGCGCCCATTGCTAAACCTTCACGTAATACATCTTTTGCCTGAGGTGGCCCCATGCAAAGCAATGTAACTTTAGCACCTTGATTGTCTTTTAACTGGAGAGCTGCTTCCAAAGCGTTCTGGTCAAAAGGATTGAAAATGTTAGGAACACCAGCACGAATGACGGTATGTTTTACGGGGTCAATCTTAACTTCTGCTGTGTCCGGAACTTGTTTGACACATACCAATATTTCCATTTACGTTTGCCTCCTAAATATATCTTTTTTATTCAACGGGCATGACCCCCACAAGGCCATGCCCGCGTCATAAACCATGTAATTACTTGCGATTACCGCAATAATGCGCCACCAGTTACCATGAGCTGTACTTCGTTAGTACCTTCATAAATCTGAGTAATCTTAGCGTCACGCATATGACGAGCAACCGGATATTCTTCGCTGTAGCCATAGCCGCCGAAGATTTGAACTGCTTCTACAGAAACTTCCATAGCAACATCCGATGCGAATCTCTTAGCAATAGCAGCATCTACAGTGAACGGCTGACCTTCTTGTTTCTTGAAAGCAGCTTTGTAAACGAGGTTACGAGCAGCTTCAATCTTCATCTTCATGTCAGCAAGTTTGAAGGAAATGCTCTGGAATTTGCAAAGAGGACGACCGAACTGAACACGTTGTTTGGAGTATTCAACAGCATCGTTCAAAGCAGCTTCTGCAATACCAAGAGCCTGAGCAGCAACGCCGATACGGCCGCCGTCCAAGGTCATCATAGCAATCTTGAAGCCTTTGCCTTCCTGGCCAAGGAGGTTTTCCTTAGGAACTTTCATGTTCTGGAAGACTAATTCCATCGTCTGCGATGTATGGATACCGAGTTTATCTTCTTTCTTACCGAAGCTGAAGCCTTCATAGCCTTTTTCGATGATGAATGCGCTAATACCTTTGGTACCCTGCGATTTATCAGTCATAGCGAAGATGATGTAAATGTCAGCTGCGCCGGCGTTGGTAATGAATACTTTCGAACCGTTGATGATGTAGTCGCCGTTTTCATCTTTCGTAGCAACTGTCTGCTGGCCCGAAGCATCGGTCCCTGCGTTCGGTTCTGTTAAGCCGAATGCACCGAGTTTTGTACCTTCAACGAGCGGAGTGAGGTATTTTTCTTTCTGTTCTTCTGTACCAAACTGCCAAATCGGGTTTGCACAGAGGGAAACCGTTGCCGATAAGGTAATGGACATACCAGCATCGTATTTAGCTAATTCTTCAACAGCTAAGATGTAGCTCAAAACGTCACATTCAGCACCGCCGTATTTTTCTTCGAAGTATGCACCAGCAAGACCGAGACCTAACATTTCTTCTACTAATGCTTCATCGAAAACACCTTGATGATCACGTTCTGTAATGGTTGGGAGCAATTTCTTTTCGCCAAAGTCCTTAGCCAATTTGATAAATTCCTGTTGTTCTTCAGTGAAATTAAAATTCATGATGTGCCACTCTCCTTGATATAAATTGTGATGTGTAGATACTGCCGAGTTGCAGTCATTACGCCGTGCTTCTGTAAGAAAATACAGTAACTGGAATAACGTGCTGCTTCAACATACCTAAAACTTCCGAGTAGTAAGTAGATTCTCATCTACTTTTGCTTACAAAAGAATTGTACATCTTTTCACAATATAAATCAATACTGAAAGTGGCTTTACAGGCAATATTGCTATTCAATTTTCTCATAGGCGAAAATGTAGTTATGCGTTTTTGATTACCTTTCGCCTTACGAACTAATTATATCACAAACTATACGGGTTGTACAATTTATTTTTTCGAATTCTTTAGCCTAAATTTTGCTACCCCTATACTCTTTAGTCATGCTTAGGCGAATAGACAAAAAGTTTCGTATAATTTGGGCCGTAATGCCCCAGATTATGTACTTCCCGTAACGATATATAAAAACTTCATACGGACGACGGCGTACCCAGTCCCGTTGAGCAGAAACAGATAGGTTTTTCGGGAATCCCGGTGCCGGTTTCGTGGCCATATCCATAAGAGCCCGCTGCGGTTCATGTGTTTCAAACCACGTGAGCGGCACCGTGAAGACTTTGGCTACTTCCCCTTTACTGAGGGTAAATTCTGTCGCCTTTACACGGGCTGCATAGGGATAGACAAGTACGCCTACAGGCGACTCGACATAGTCTAGGGGGCCTAAGAGGTCGATATCCCCTTCAGTAATGCCTAATTCTTCTCTCGTTTCGCGCAGTGCCGTCACCCACGGTGACGCATCGTCTCCTTCCATACTGCCGCCAGGAAAACAAATATCCCCAGGCTGCCAGCCTAGTTTGGGACTGCGCACTTCAAAGAGCAGCTCTTCCTTGCCTTCTTCGCTAAGGACGGGCACTAAGACGGCACACGGTACAGTCTGTAAGATACGATTTTGTACGGGCACGCGCGTTCTCCACGCCGTTACATCGATCATAGGTCTCTTCCCCTTTCAGATACAAGAAAAGGATGCCCAGCGGACATCCTTTCTCTTTACATAAAAACTTATTTTACAACGATGTTGATGATTTTTTTCGGTACGACAATGAATTTAACGATTGTCTTGCCATCTGTAAATTCTTTGACTCTGTCGAGGCCTAAGACTTGTTCTTTCAACGCATCTTTATCGATTTCTACAGGAACTGTAATGCGTTCGCGGACTTTGCCATTAATCTGAATCGGCAATTCTACTTCGTCGACGACGAGGGCTTTCGTATCGACTGTAGGCCATTCTTGTGCATGGACGCTGCCTGTAAAGCCTGCAATTTGCCATAATTCTTCCGTAATGTGCGGTGTAAACGGTGCGAGGAGTTTTAAGAGGTTCGTCACTGCTTCCATCGCTACGTCTTTGTGCATGGACTTGTTACTGCCTACGTAGTTGTACATGGCATTAACATATTCCATAATGGAGCTGACTGCCGTATTGAGGGCATAGTTACCATCGACACCTTTAACGTCTTCTGTAACTTTGGTAATAGTCGTAAATTCTTGGAAGCGCAATTCTTTTTCTGCTTCTGTGTATTTACCCTGGCTGTCTTCACCTGCTTTGGCAAGGTCAAGATACTGATGGACAATACGCCATACACGGTTGAGGAAACGGAAGGACCCTTCTACGCCCGTATCGGACCACGCCAGATCACGTTCTGGCGGTGCTGCAAAGAGGATGAATAAACGGCCTGTGTCGGCACCGTATTTGCTAAGGATTTCTTCAGGCGAAACGATATTGCCCTTCGATTTAGACATTTTACTGCCATCGAGGAGTACCATGCCTTGTGTGAGGAGCCGTTCAAACGGTTCGACTGCATCGACGAGGCCTGCGTCATGGAAGACTTTAACGAAGAAACGGGAATAGAGCAAATGCAAAATAGCATGTTCAATACCGCCAATGTACTGGTCAACGTTCATCCAGTGATTAGCTTTCTTCGGATCCCATGGCTGTTCATCGTTCCGCGCGTCAATGTAGCGGAGGTAGTACCACGACGAGCATACGAAGGTATCCATCGTATCTGTTTCGCGCGTAGCCGGGCCGCCGCATTTCGGGCAGGTGCAATGAACGAAATCTTCACTCGTCTTCAAAGGAGACGTAGCACCAGCTGTAAATTTAACGTCTGTCGGAAGTTTAACCGGGAGCTGGTCTTCCGGTACGAGCTGTTCGCCACATTTCGGGCAGTAAATAATAGGAATAGGAGCACCCCAATAGCGCTGACGGGAAATGAGCCAGTCACGGAGTTTGTAGTTGACGGTGCCCTTACCGATGCCCTTATCTTCGAGCCATTTCGTAATAGCTTTACGGCCTTCTTCGTCAGTCAAGCCGTCAAATTCACCGGAATTGACGAGTGTGCCCGGGTCGTGGTAAGCTTCGGTCATCGTGTCGAGGTCGAGATCCTTTTCTTTATTCTGGACAACTAAGCGGATTGGCAAGTTGAATTTCTTCGCAAATTCCCAGTCACGTTGGTCATGAGCCGGTACGCCCATAACGGCACCAGTACCATAATCGACGAGGACGTAGTTGGCAATCCAAATAGGTACTTTTTCACCATTGACCGGATTGATGGCATAATCACCAGTGAACATACCTTCTTTTTCAGCATCATTCGACGTACGGTCCATGTCGTTCATGTTCTTCATGCGCGTAATGAAGGCCTGTAATTCTGCTTCGTTCGGCTGTCCCTTAATGAGTTCCTGTACATACGGATGTTCCGGCGCAAGGACGATGTAGGTCACACCGAAAATCGTATCGACACGAGTGGAGAACATGGGCACTTTTTTGCCGATTGCCGGAATATCAAAGGAGAATTCTGCCCCTTCGCTGCGGCCAATCCAGTTTTTCTGCATGGTCTTAACTCGTTCCGGCCAGCCGGGTAATAATTTCAAATCGTCTAAGAGACGGTCTGCATAGTCTGTGATTTTAAAGAACCATTGTTTTAAATCTTTCTTGACGACCGGTTGGTCACAACGCCAGCATAAGCCGTCAATAACCTGTTCGTTAGCCAATACGGTATTGCAATGTTCACACCAGTTAACCTTTGCTTCTTTGCGGTATGCAAGGCCCCGTTTGTATAAGAGTTCAAAAATCCACTGCGTCCATTTGTAGTATTTTTCGTGGCACGTAGCGACTTCTCTATTCCAGTCATAGGACAAGCCCAAGGCTTTTTGCTGACGCGTCATGTTCGCAATATTACTGAACGTCCAGTCAGCAGGGGGAATATTATGTTTAATGGCTGCGTTTTCAGCAGGCATGCCGAATGCATCATAGCCCATCGGATGGAGTACATTAAAGCCATTCATACGGCGATAGCGGGCAATAACGTCACCAATCGTGTAGTTGCGGACGTGGCCCATGTGTAAATTACCCGACGGATACGGGAACATTTCCAGGACATAGTACGGCGGTCTGCCATTGTCGTCAGGGCATTTGTCTACTTTATTATCAGCCCAGATTTTTTGCCATTTCTGTTCTATTTCTTGGGGAATATATTTTTCCAATTTCAAAACTCCTCCTCTAATAACAGTACAGCCCAAGCGGCTCTACTGATATAGCACTTTGATACTAATTATAGTGGTCTCGCCTCGTCAAGTCAATTCATGTTTTGCAAATCCTTGCCAAAAATCTGCCGGTTCAAAGCCTTTGCGCCAAAAGGCTGCGCCGCCGAGATGGTACGTTTCGACGAGTTTTGCTTTTTCCTTGAGCGATGCGTCGTCTTCGAACCAAATCTTGACCCGTCCTGTAACTAAAGGCAAATCGAGATAATGGAGACGCAACGTGTCGTCCCATTTGACGTAGGCTTTATACTTTTCGCGGATGGCTACACTGTCTGCTAAGGTCAAGGTGCGGACAAAGAGCTTGGGTTTCGCTTGCTGTGTCCCTTTTGGGGCTGCATATTGCGCCGGTGCTGCCGCAGGAAGAGCCTCTAATCCTTCTTCGAGGGCCACAGGCCGTACAGACGGGAATAAAGGCAAATATGCCGATTGCCACGGTGCAGGAATGGTATTCCCTACGCTTGTCGTATCGGTCGGTTCCATGGCCGTATCTGTCCCTTTAGCCGTATCTACAGCGAGAGCTTTCGTATCAATAGCCGGCCATTCGTCTAACTTCGTGGGCAACTCTTTCTGATTCTTCGCTTCAAACCAAATTCGCATGTATAAGGGCATGCCTAAGAGGATTTTTTCTGACGGCACGATGTTAGTCATATTCTGGACAGCCTTTTCTACCCACGGATACGACGCAACTGGCCCGGCAACAGGACTAGTCCGGCCGAATTGGTCGTACGCCATGACCATCATGTAATCTAAAGACGGAGCTAACTTTTCCCGGTCATACACAAGAGACCAGTTAGGACTATCAGAAATAGGCGTTACATCCATAGAAAGCTGAATGCCGTACGCATGGACAGCATCGCTGATTTTCTTTACAAAGGCCGTCAATTTATCTTTGTCTTCGTAGCGCACATTTTCAAAGTCGAGATTATATCCTTTGAAATCATATAACAACGCATAGCCAATGAGCTCGGTAATCATCTTATCCTGCAATGCTGGCTTCGCTAAAATTTGATGGGTTAATTCCGGGTCGAATTGATTGTCCACCAAGGACCACATGGCGTAGCCTGCATTTTGGTACGTTTCAGCTAGCATATCAAAATCCGGATGCCGCAAGGATATACCGTCTTTGGTCAAACGGAAAACGCACGGCGACATGACGGGCTGATGCGTGTCTAGTTTAGTCATGGCCTGAGTTTCACTCATGACTGGATCCCAGAAGAGGACCGTCCCCATTTTCCCCTTCTTTTGCTGCGGTATAGGTGCTGCTTCTTGGGGAAGTAAAACAGGTGTGCCTTGGACGGCTTCCGCTGGCGGTAAAACCGTCATAGCATCACCGTCTAATTCATAGCGAATGCCTAAGGCCTTGCGAATATGCTTAATGTTAATGGTCCGGCTGCTGCCAGCTTGCTGTCCCGGTAATTGCAAGGCTGCTCGCGTCGCTTTATACGTCGTTTGATTGGGTGCAGCCGGTACAGTTACCCAATAAGTGCCCGCTTTGGCATCAGCTGTATGGAGGCCATAAGACTGCAACGCTTTATCCGATACGAGCCAACGGCCATTGGCTTCGACGATTTTTGAGCTTTCAATTTCCGTCGCTGGAATGGGGTTGGTCACAGTCGGTACGGCAAAGGCCGGGTCATCTTCTTTATCTTGATTGACAGTCACTACAGCTGGCGTGGTCATCGGTGCCGCAGGGTCTGCCGCTAAAAGTGTCGTCGTCGACAAACAAAACAGGGCAGCCAAACAAGCGGCTTGCGCCCATGATGGATGTTTCATGTATATTCTCCCTTACGATAAAATACTTTTCCCTTATACAGTAAAATCATGTATAATAAAAGCCGCAATCGGTATGTCACCCGTTGCGTATGAACCTATTATATCATAAAGGAGGTACATATATTGCATCAATATTTATTTTTTATTGGCACTTTCCCTATTCGGGCGTACGGCCTGCTCTTTATGCTCGGCATCATTTCGTCCGGCCTCGTCGCCTATTACATTATGAAACGAGACGGTCGCGGCTGGCACGTCCATATGTTTGATTTCACTATGTATTGCGGTCTTGCCGGTATCTTTGGCGGCCGCCTGTGGGACGTATTCTTTTTTGACTGGGCCTATTACCATAATCACTTGACGGAAATCCCTTTCGTTTGGCAAGGCGGCATGGCCATTCAAGGGGGGCTCCTCTTCGGTGCCATTGCGGGCATTCTCTATACGCGCCGTCACGGCATCGACACGTGGGCCTTTGGCGATTTGCTTGCCCCAGCTATCATCCTCGGCCAGTCCGTTGGTCGTATGGCCAACCTCATGAATGGCGATGCCTTTGGTCATCCTACAGGGGGCAATTTTGGCATCGTCTACCCCGATACGACCCTTGCGTACCATACGTACGGCAGCCAACCCTTGTGGCCTGCCGAAGTCTGGGAAGGACAACTCGATATTCTCGTCTTTGTTGCCCTTCTATTTTATAGTTCCTTTAAACACAAAAAAGGACAAGTCTTTTGCGTGTACGTCATGCTCTATGCCATTGAACGGTTCTTCTTAGAATTTCTTCGCGGCGACTACGTCAATCTCACGATGGGCTTAAAATCAGCGCAAATGACCAGTGTCGTTGCCTTTGCCATTGCCTTTATCGTCTTCTTGTACTTGCAATTTAATGGCACGATTGACAAGGAAGACAAAGGTCAAGCATAATATAAGCATATGATATTGCATACTAAGGAGGCTCTCATGACTATTCCAACTATTACCCTCAATGATGGCGTAACCATTCCGCAACTCGGTTTTGGCACGTATTTATTAAACGGTCAATTTGGCAAAAACGCCATTGTCGACGCACTCCACCGGGGCTATCGGCTCCTCGATTCGGCTTTTAATTACGAAAACGAAGGGGCTGTCGGTGCAGCCATTCGCGAATCCGGCATCAAACGTGATGACATCATTGTCACATCTAAACTGCCCGGCCGCCGCCATGCGTATAAACAAGCTCTCGTGACCATTGAAGAATCGCTCTTCCGCATAGGACTCGATTATATCGACATTTACCTCATTCATTGGCCTAATCCCAAACAAGGCCTTTATGTCGAAGCGTGGCAAGCTCTTGTAGAAGCGAAAAAACGAGGCTATCTCCGCTCTATTGGCGTATGCAACTTCATTCCTGAATACTTGGACAAAATTATTGCCGAAACAGGTGTCACACCGTCAATCAACCAAATCGAGCTCCATCCGTACTTCAACCAAGCAGAACAACGGGCATACGACAAAGCTCACGGCATTGTCGACGAAGCGTGGAGCCCTATGGCACGAGGAAATAAAGTCTTTACAGACCCAGTGCTCAATGATATTGCCCAAGCCCACGGCAAATCGGTCACGCAAATCATTTTGCGCTGGCATTTACAGCTCGGTGACGTGCCCTTACCAAAAGCTACATCTGAAGCGCATCAGCTAGAAAATCTGGCCGTCTTCGATTTTACCTTAAGTGATGACGAAATGAACCGCATCAACGCCTTGTCCAAACCAGACGGTAGAAATAAAGACCAAGACCCGCGGTATTACGAAGAATTTTAACATTATATAAACGAGTATACAAAAAGCCCCTTCTTCACTGCCAGTGCAGTAAAGAAGGGGCTTAGTTACTTATAGGGTGTAATCAGCTATGGGCGTGGTATAGCTGTTACTGTCCACCAAAGCGATAGGACAAGCCTGTGACGAAGCCTTTATAGGTAATGCTGTCATCGCCATCATGACGGCCTTGGGTATCTAAATACCGATAGCCTGCATTGATGTCGAGGTCCGGTGTAGCTTGGTACGAAAGACCTGCTTCCCAAGTAGTCGTGTCTTTTGTGCCGACACCGATTTTGCCATATACGTCGAGGTTATCCGCAATAGGAACTTTCCCAATCAAGCCGATTTGCGCGACGTTATTGGTGTAGCTCGGGCCGTCGCTGTCACCGTACGTATTTTTGATTTGGTTGTAGCCAGCATAAGCCGCGACGTTCGGTGTTAAAGACTGGACGACGTTAAATTCTTGCGAATGACCAGACGTGGTATCGTACCCATTAATATCGGTCTTCAAGCCGCTATATTGGTATTGTACAGCCGTTTTATCGGATAAACCATACGTAATACCGCCTTGGAAATTCCATTTACTATCAGTCGAGCCATGACCTTGTTCAGCTTCTACGTTTTGTGCACCTAAATCAATTTGAGCTTGGCCTTCTTGGAATGTGGTCTGCGGAGCTGCGAAAGCAGAACCAGCAACACTCATGGTAAGAGCAGCAACGATAGCTAAGAATTGTTGTTTTTTCATAATAATCATCCTCTCTATAGTGGATATCTTTTGTATGGACATCTGTACTACTCCTCTTCGGATTGACTACAGTATAGCAGACGCAAGATGTTTTGTCACGTTCGCCAAATTACATAAATATTCAATATGACAATTTTATTTCAGACTTCACTATAAGATATAAGGTATGGTTACAAGCTATTTTTACTACTTTACAAATTTATTCTATTATAAAAACAGTATATTCAATTTATTAATCTCTATATATATGCTGCTTGTAAAGGCACTTCAATGGAACTGTAACAAAGGTTATATAATACAACGGCATTGTGACGATACCTATTTGACATATGCTGACATATCGCGCCCTTCGTGCTTGAGGAGGGCGATTTTCTTATCGATACCGCCAGCATACCCCGTTAAATTCCCATTAGCTCCAACTACACGGTGACAGGGAATGATAATAGCCAGGGGATTATGGCCGACAGCACCGCCAATAGCTTGGGCAGACATAGAGGCCTTCCCTTCCATAGCAGCCACTTCTTTGGCCAGATCACCATAAGTCCGCACTTGGCCGTACGGGATTTGGCACAGCAAATGCCAGACGAGGCGACGGAAGGTCGTCCCGTCTGGTGCTAAGGGCAAGCGTAAAATCGGGGGCATGCGATGGGAAAAGTAGTCATCAAGCCAGGTCTTTACCTGTTTGGCAACGGGATTTTCTGCACGCATGCAGGGAATCTCGGCTAATTCTTTCGGTAGTTTCTGCGTTGCAAAGTATACGCCTTTGACGTGTTGGTCATTACAAAAAATAAATACTTTCCCTAAAGGGGAATCGTAGGTCGTTTGATAATACATCTATACTAACTCCTTGCTATTTCTTTGGTTCTTCGTTCGTATTCGTCGTCGTTTCTGTGGCTTTTACATCGATTGTCTGAGTCGTGTCTTTCGGTTTGGCCTGGACGGCTTCGTCTGTTTTATTTACTTCTTCTTTAAATTCTCTCAGGCTCGTCCCTAAGGCTTTACCAATGCCGGACATTTTTTTGCCGCCAAAAAGGACTAAGACAATGAGAAATATAACGATTAATTCTTGTGTACCTAACATGATGGACTCCTTTCTATACTAAAAACACCTGTTTATGTATTGTACCATAGCGAGGCAGGATAAACAAACAGGTGTTTTCTATAAGACGATATGATAATTATGTAGTAGCAAAGCCTTCAAAGGTGCCATCTTTCTGGGATAAGACTTCGAGGCCCGAAATGACGTGGCCTAAGAGAATCCCATGAGACACAGACCCTTCGTCTTGGCAATAGAGGGCTATTTCTTTCGTGTCTGTATTCATAATAATATCTCCAACAGCTAGCGTAATGGCTGTGCCGTCTGTACGGCCAAAGACCGTATCCGGTAAGGCCGGTGTAATAATGATTCGGTCAGGCAAGCGTTGCAGAGGAATACTGAGAGGCTGGCGTTCGGCAAACTCACGGACGGCTTCTTCATCATAGAGGCCGATGACGGCAGTGCCGCCTTCAAAGGCCAGATTAAATTGCCGCAAATACGCTTGGCCATTAGGCCCAACAGGCTGTACTGCTGCAGCTGTCGTCTGCTTCTGCGTACACGTCGTGTCCGCTTCTTTCGCACCCCGTAAATGCTACGGCTCCTCCTAGGACAAGGACTGCCGCAGTTACAGCCAGTATGTTCCTATAGTTCTTTCGTACCATACCTCTCACCTCTCCATGTTATACTGCTTTGCCCGACGTCTCTCTTACTGGACAGCGTAGATTTGCTTCAGCCACTGAGAAATGGCATTGGGATCTGTCGATTCAATCCCTTGGACGACGTTTGCACCTTTCGCCGAGGCCTGCACGTCAGGAATACTGCCGTCAATAGGACTGCCGCCAGATGTGCAGAAGGGGATGACCGTCTTGCCTTGGAGATTATAATCTTCTAAGAACGGTACGCTTTGGCAGGCTGGATTTCAAAGATATCTGCTCCCGTTTCTTGTTGAATCTGCTCTGCTACGGCTTTTGTATGGCCGCTCCAAGAATAGTAGGCCACTAAGATTTTTTTACCTTGCAGACCATCTGGAATGGTTTGCATAATTTCACTACTGCCTGCACCCTTTGTATCGGCACCTTGTGTACTACTACTCGTGCTAGCTGCACCGCAGCCAGCGACGACAAAAGCCATGACCATGGCCACAGCCGTAACCATCCATTTTTTCAGTTTCATCATCTCTTCGCTCCTTGCGGTAAGGCATTATAGTCAGCAGCACCGTGCCAATGCTTTACTTCCGGCGGAATATTGACGACATCGCCAGGGTATAATTCTTGGGGAGCCTTGCCCCATTCTTGATACCAGCCGCGGCCTGCTGTAACGAGCAGCACTTGACCACCTTTGTGGTGAATGTGCCAGTTGTTACGGCATCCCGGTTCAAACGTCACATTCGCCGTAATCAGCCGTTCTGTCGTCAACCTATGTAAATAGCTGTTGCCTACAAAGTATTTCGCATAAGCTGTATTCGGTTCACCAAGGCCAAAGATTCCTGCTTTTTCTTCCATTATAAAGACTCCTTAATCTATCGAAATTAATTCATACTGAGGATTGCCCATTTTCAGTTGCTTCATCGCTTCTAATTGATGGAGGCCGCGGCGCGATTTAATACGATTGACTAAATCGTGGTTTTCTGCAGCGGTCATGGCGTAGACCAAATCAATCGACGCTTGGTCGACGGCAAGAATATCTGTCGAAGCGACGATACCAATATCAGGAATCGTCGCTTCTGCTGCAGCAACACCGGCGCAATCGCAGTTGACCGACATGCGGCGCATGACATTGATGAAGACGATGTGTTTGCCAAAGTAGTCGCATGTCGCTTTGGCTGAGTCGGCCATTAATTCCATGAGCGGTTCTTTAGCAGGCCATGCGCCCCAATCTGCTGGCGGTGTGCCTTCGACCCCGTGGGCTTGCCGCTTCCCGACTTGCCCTGACGCGCAGCCAATGGCGATGTTTTTCATAGAACCGCCAAACCCACCCATGGCCACTTCTTTAAGGCGTAGGCCGTTACGGACAGGGAAATTGACATCTCCTTCTTCGTCCATAATGTCGACTGGGCAGAAGGTCCAGCCATTGACTTTCAGCGTATCCCGATGGCCTGCTGTCGTGTAGCGATCGCCTTCATAGAGCGTGTTCGTTTCTACAATATTGCTATTCGGTACGTGTTCCATAAAGGTTTTGACCATGTCGCGCGGTAAAATATTTGGGCCGTGCTTTTCGCCTGTATGGAGCTTGACAGCGACTTTGCCGTAAATGCCTTCATTAATCTTGTCATACAACTGAATCAAATGGGCTGCATCAATATGTTTGGAAAAATATACCTTTGCATGAGAGCCTGTCATGGAGGACACATCCTTTCCTGTTACGTCCGTACTGGCAACTACCGGTGCCTGTGCAAAAATATCGGGTACATTCGTCACCTGGCTGAGCACAGCTCCAGCAACAACACCGCCAGTAATTTTAAGAAAATCTCGTCTTGATACGCTTTTCATTTGGTTTTCACCTTAATTTTCTTTGAACTTTACGGTTTATATGGTTTAAGTATAGACCATAGAGTGTACTCCATGTCAACCCTATGCATTGATATTTTATCTCACTTATTCAGCATACACTTCTTTTGCTAAGTTAAAAGCAGCCCATGCTTTCGGCCAGCCTGCATAAAAGCCAAGCTGTGTAATGATTTCAGACATTTCTTCTTTGGTTACGCCATTTTTCTTAGCTGTTTCTAAATGGTATTTCAGCGAGCTGTCTACAATGCCCATACTAATGAGGGACGAAATGGTGACAATACTCCGTTCTTTGAGACCTAACTGGTCATTACGGGACCAAACTTCCCCAAAGAGAATATCGTCGTTGTAGCGTGCAAAGTCCGGTGCAAAATCACCAAGCCGGTCGTGGCCTGCAGTCTGTACAATTTTTACAGGTTTCTTTGTCGTATCGTTTGCCATGGCTATCACTCCTACACTATTAGTCAGCATCAACACACTTGCGGCGGTAAGCATTACTTTTTGAACGGTTTTCATCGTCCTTTCTCCTATCGTCGAAATATAATCTATGTCTTTCACGCTTTTAGTATACGATTGGTTATACTACATGTCTAATGCTTATCTTCTTAATTTAGACATACAATAATTGCATGACTTATTGGGCAAGCATAGGCGCAATCGATGCTGTCTGCATACCTAAGGCCGTATCGTAATGGGCAATTTGAAAATCCGCTTCCCATACGGCCTGCTGCATAGCCACAATCTTAGCTTGCAGTTTTCGTTTCGCAGCGACAATCAAGCTTTTCCGTTTTTCTTCGGTTTTCTTCCCTTCTTTAGCAAGCTCCATATATTCCTGAATCTCTTCTAAGGACATACCGCTTGCTTTTAAGCTTAAAATGATTTCGACATACCGAACGTGGACTTCGTTATATATGCGGATTCCCCCTCGTTTCCGCGGCACTGGCGGCATGAGGCCAATGCGTTCGTAATACCGTAAGGTATCGCTCGAAAGCCCTGTACGGGCTGCCATTTCTCGAATAAACATAGTCTTCCCCCTCCTTCTGGCTTACTGGTGTAAGCGAATCTGATAGCGTAAGTAATCGATTTGGTCGACTACTTCATGTTTTGTATGAAGATCTTTCATGGCTTGTTCGCGGATTTTTTCCAGCATAGCCATGCGCTCTTTCTTCGTGTCTTTGGGTGATACTAACAGCCGCATATACCGCTCTACTTCAGCTGTTGTAAAGCCAATGGCATAGAGCGTTACGATCATACTTAAATGTTCAATATCTTCTGTTTCAATCGTTCCTTTGTGACCCTTGGCTCCCCGCAGCTGCCACGATTCATAGGCATTCATGACATCTTGTGGGATTTGGTAGCGTACACATACTTCATCGCTCGTCATATGGCACCTCCTCGCGATTTTCTCTTTCGTACACTTAGAGTATACGAAGGAATGGGACCTATGTCTAATGCTTATCCTTTTGATTTAGAAATACAGAAAACGTATGGCATAACGCAAAAAAGATGCCACCATACGATGACATCTTTTCACTCTCAAAATATATTATTTTTGTACGCGTGCAAACTTATATTGCAGCTCTTTTTCACTGAGCACGTCTTCATCACGGTTCATAATTTGTCCTCCTTTGCGAATAAAAAAGGACGACGGTACGTTATAGACATGGTAATCATTAGTCACGTCTACAGACACCATGTAAATAGGAAAGGCGTACCCCTTTTGGTTGACCACATCAAAGGCAGCATCGCTGTCACTATCAAAATTGACGATGACAAAATACACGTCTTTGCCATAGGTCTTATACATGGAAGATATCGTCTCGAGCTGAGTCAAGCTTTCACGGCTCCACGGAGCCCAAAACAAGAGATACACAGGCTTTTTATTATATAAATCGCGGAGCTCTACAGTCTGGCCGTTGCCGTCACGGAGCTGACAATTCCATGCTAAATTTTCTGTTGCTGCCTGCGTGATAGGGGCGGTCATTTTTTCTTGTTCTGCATTCAGTACGTCTGGGTCTTTACCCTTCCAAAAGACAAGTAGTAAGACGATGCAGACAATCGCCAAGATAGCCACTATGATATTTTTTACGGTATACCGATGGTTCATGATTTCTTCCTCGTTTAATGTAATCCTTGTATAGCGTGATTAGTATACCATAAACGGCGCAAGACAGCTAGAAAAACTTTTTTTCCTCTTGACCTGGAGCGCACTCTATATTATATGATACACGTAGGAGGCGATACGATGAAAATCAAAGAGGTCAGTGAAAAATACGATTTAACAGCCGATACACTGCGCTACTACGAACGGGTTGGCTTAATCCATGATGTACGGCGTAATGCCAATGGTATTCGTGACTATAGCGAAGAAAATTGCGACAATATTGCGTTTATCAAATGCATGCGCAGTGCCAATATTTCCATAGAGGGGCTTGTAGAATACATGAAATTATTCCGTCAAGGCGATGCGACGCGGGCTGAGCGCAAGGCCATCCTCGTCCATGAACGGGAATTATTGCAGCAGCGTATGGCAGCCATGGCAACAGCCTTAGAGCGGCTGAACCATAAAATTAAGACCTATGATACGTGGAGCGAATCTTGTCCAGACCACACGAAATAACAAAAAGACTTCATCTACACCGCCAAAGGTACGCAGATGAAGTCTTTTTCTGTTAAAGCCGTAGCTGTTATTTTTTATAGTCTATTGCAGCCGGAATGCCGTACGCAGACTGGGCCATGCAAGCGGCACGGCGAATAGCTTGTTCTACGACATACGCAGCAATGGTTCCAGTCAAGCTCAATTCTGCGGAAACAGTTCCCACACTGACGGCATAGAGGGAGTCGCCATCAGCTGTCGTATTTACTGGGCGAATGGCACGGACAATACCGTTACTACCAAGAGCTGCGATTTTCGTCAGTTTCGTCTTATCAAAGGCTCCGTTCGTGACGATAGCCCCAATAGTCGTATTCGTCGTCCCGACAGCACGCTGACTAAAGAGAGTCGTCGTTTGCCCTGCTTCTTCGAGCATAACGCGCCGTGTATCGGCAAAGCCTTGACCGTCACAAGCGCGCATACCTGCGAGGATATGGTTTTCTTCATCTAAGACATCACCGACGGCATTGACGGCTACGACAGCACCGACCTTGAGGTCGCCAACTTGCACGGCATACATACCAAGACCAGTCTTCATCATGTAGTCTGGGCCGCAGAGCTTGCCTACGGTGGCCCCTGTACCGGCACCGTAGTTTCCTTCTTGCACGGCATTCCTTTCACTCGCTGCACAAGCAGCATAGCCCATAGCCGCATCAGGGCGGACGTTGTCACCACAGCCTAAGTCATAAATGCACGATGCCACGACGAGAGGCACTTTACACACGCGCGTCGCAAAACCAATGTCATGCTCTTCAAGATATTCCATGACACCGGTCGCCGCGTTGAGGCCATATGCACTGCCGCCGCTCAAGAAGACGGCATGAATCTTTTCCGCTGCAGCAACCGGCGAAAGGAGTCCTGATTCACGGCTCGCCGGGCCGCCGCCGCGAATATCGATACCGCACGGCGCACCATTAGGAAAGACGAGGACTGTACAACCCGTACCGCCTACTGTATCTTGGGCGTTGCCGAGACGAAAATCGCCTACATCTAAGATTGAAATTTCGTTCATACCGTCGCCTCCGGCTTATTTCTTCTGGAAATCTTTCCACAACATACTAGGCTGAATGCCTTTGTTATTCTGGTATTTTCCTTCTTTATACGTATCATATTCGCCGTCAATATCGTGATAATAAATCTGGCAAATTTCTACGTTTGGATAAATGCGAATAGGCTGGACGCAGAAGATTTCGAGCGTCCAATAGCCCGCAAAACCTACGTCGCCAAAGCCTGCCGTAACGTGAATAAAGACACCTAAGCGGCCTACAGACGAACGGCCTTCGAGCATAGGAATATAACTGTCTGTCTTCGTGTACTCATTGGTCCGCCCTAAGTAAAGCTTATTTGGCTGCAACACATAGCCCGTTTCGGGAATTAAAATCGTCGAAGCTGGGTTTGGTTTAGCCATGTCTAATTCATGATGGTCGTAGACCATGAGATGATTATATAACGTTAAATTGTAACTATTCGGATTGACCCGTTCCGGGTGGAAGGGCTCAATAATAATTTCTTTGCCAATATGTTTGACAATTTCCTTACCCGATAAAATCATGAGCGTACCTCACTCTTATTCATTAATTTTTCCAACAATGCCGCTAATGTTATCTACGCCCATGGCTTCGCAGTATTGTTCCATGCCGACAGCGATTTCAGCAACAGCACTAGGATTGACGAAGTTATACGCCCCTACGGCTACTGCACTAGCACCGACGAGCATAAATTCAATGGCATCTTGCCACGATGCAATACCACCGAGCCCTAAAATAGGAATCTTCACGGCATTGGCGGCTTGCCAAACCATGCGCAAGGCTACCGGTTTAATGGCCGGGCCGGACAAACCGCCTGTAATATTACCGAGGAGCGGCTTTTGCGTGTAAATATCGACGGCCATGCCCGTCAGTGTATTAATCAAGGAAATAGCATCAGCACCAGCTTCTTCGACGGCTTTCGCCATGACTGTAATATCCGTCACGTTCGGCGATAATTTCATAATGACAGGCTTACGCGTATGGGCTTTGACAGCGCGCGTCACCGCAGCTGCCGCTTCAGGCTGTGTGCCAAAGACGATGCCCCCTTCTTTGACGTTTGGGCACGAAATATTGACTTCTACAGCAGCAACGCCGGGAATATCGAGAGCTGCCGCCAGTTCGCCATATTCATCGACAGAGCCAGCGGACATATTGACAATCATAGGCGTATCAAGGACCATAGTCTTCGGCAGAATATCCCGTTTAAAGGCGTGGACACCGGGGTTTTCCAGGCCAATACAGTTGAGCATGCCTGATGGCGTTTCGGCAACGCGTACGCCCGGATTACCAGGACGAGGCAGTGGCGTAATGCCTTTCGAAATAATCGCGCCAATCGAGTCAATATCGAGGAAATCGGCGTATTCCAGGCCAAAACCAAAGGTGCCGGACGCACCCATTACGGGCGTTTTCATGTCAATACCGGCAAAGTTTACAGCAAGACGATTCGTCATTTAAAAAACCTCCTTTGCCGGGAAAACCGGGCCGTCTGCACAGACTTTGTGCCGTTTCCCTGTGAGTTTACTTTCAAAGGTACAGCCAAGACATACGCCGATGCCGCAAGCCATGCGTTTTTCCATAGATACTTCACACGGTACATCGGCTGTATAACAGCCTTCGGCAATAGTCTTCATCATCATCGTCGGGCCGCATGTAGAGACGCGGTCAATGTGATGTTCACTGAAAATCGTAGGGAGTGCTGAAGCCGCAAAGCCTTTCATGCCCTTCGAGCCATCGTCAGTAGTGACGTAAATGGCTTCTGCGTAGGGTTCAAAGAACTTCGTCCAGAACGTTTCTGCAGCAGTCTTACCTCCGACGAGGACGATTGGTTTATCTAAGGTTTTTGCTAAGAAAATTAGCGGTGCTAAGCCTACGCCGCCACCGACTAAAAGTGCTTTCCCTGGCTGCGTAGAGAAGACACCATCCCCTAAAGGGCCTTCGACGCTAATCGTATCGCCTGCTTTTAAGGCCGCCATTTCTTGGGTCCCCTTACCGACGAGACGGTATATAATCGTCACATTCCCCGTTGTGACATCAGCATCGACGATGCCAAAGGGACGACGGAGGAACGTAACGCCTCCTGTTTTTTGGACATTCACAAACTGTCCTGGCAGTGCCGCTTTAGCAATTTGCGGCGTCTGAAAGACCATTTTCCATACTGCCGGAATAATTGCTTCATTGGAAATAATCTGTCCGTTTTCTACAAATTTTTTCACCTGTGCCCATCCTTCCATAGTCATTATTTTCTTTATTGTATCATATCTGAGAGTTCCAATAAATACCTAAGATGGACTGTAAAATCTCATCGCTCCTCTTGTCTTGGACAAACTCCAAGGACTATACTGTATGTATCTTATCCACCTAAAGGAGTTACTCATGACTACTACGCATCCTATATTACAACGTCGCGCCTTCCTCTATGCGACAGAATTTTTTGCCGGTATGGCCGTCATGGCTGTCGAACTCGGTGCAGCCCGGTTGCTTGCCCCCTATTTTAGTTCCTCCCAAATCGTTTGAACCATCATTATTGGCACCATTATGATTGCCATGGATGGCTTTGCCGGACTGATGGAAGAATAGGAGATACGCTATTACGCGTGGTCAATGCGAAAATAATCTAAGACCTGAGCAAATCTATCTTGCCCTGTACGGCACGTATCTATCAAATAGCCTTGCTCTTGCTTCCATTCGTGTAGTCCGCGATAGTAGAAAAATTTCAAGTCATCACTGATGATAAAGGGCACTACATTATGACGCAGACATTCTTTAAACATAATGAGCCGCCCTACTCGTCCATTTCCATCTTGGAAAGGATGAATAGATTCAAATTGTACATGAAAGGCAACAATATCTTCTAAGGTAATGTTGCCTTTTTGTTCATATGCCGTAATGAGTGTTTCCATGGCCATCGGTACGTCTTCTGGTGCCGTTGTTTCTCTGCCGCCGACTTCATTCGGCAAGGTCTTATATTCACCAACAGCAAACCAATCGTTTCGACTATCGCTTGTACCCGTTTTTAAGATACGATGCAACAGCTTTATACAAGCTGAAGTCAATGGCTCCTGTAGGTGGTCAATAATCGCATCGATACAGCGGAAATGGTTTGTCGTTTCAATGATGTCATCAACATTGACACTCGTCTCTTTGTCCATGCCAATTGTATTGGTTTCAAAAATATAGCGCGTCTGGTCGTGTGTAAGACGGCTGCCTTCTATGTGATTGGAATTATACGTTAAATTAATTTGTATATGATGGTAAATGCCGCCGCTAAGGTGATGTTCTTTTTCATACTGCAGTACGTCGCGTAAGGTTCGTTGCGTCATAGTCATAAGCTCCTTTGTAGTCTATACACCATATTATATCATACAGCAAAAAGACTCTTCCAGAGTAGTCTCTACGAGAGTCTTATGAAGCTAACCTATGCTGGAACGGTTGCACATGTCCGTATGAAGAGTAGTGCTTATAATTTACATGTTTTTCGCATATTGTTAAACATATAATAGGATATTTTTTTGTCATGCTGCAAACGCCCTAAAACAATAGATGAATCAACCCCAATAGCATCAGCAAATGTTTGTATATCCTGTTCTGACCAAGAATGCCTCATAGCAAAAGGTTTATATACCTTTTCTGGAATTAACGTTTCTTGCGCAAATCTATCCGCATTTTTTTCATCTTCTATATCATTTCGGTCTAAAGACAATAAGATACTCTCTTTTTTATGAACAGCCGTTAAGTATACCTGTTTACGTTTTTCTTGCATAATATGACCTAATTCATGAAATAGAGAAAACCAAAACTGTCCTGCATCTTTTCCCCTATTAATGCAGGAAGGCAAGATTTTAATCTTTTCTTATCAAATGGCTGACAATATACCTGTTGTGCCATATTAATTCCTGTCTGAATCCAAGCATTGGCATTCATGACGTGTTTTGCTTCTACAGCAGCTACAGCTGTACGACATGCTACTAACAAATTGACTTTAGTCAATATTTCTAATGACGAAACTTTGAAAAATGCTTGTAAGGACCGAACTTGTTCTTTTTTATCTTTAGTCTTTGGCACAACGTCTAACGTACTAAAATACGAATAATCCAAATCATCTAATAAGGAAATTTCTTTATCAACTAGTTTTTCTTGCGCTATAATACAACATTTTTCTTCAAATTTCTTTTGTAACGTAAGCCAAACAGAGACACTAGTTCCTGTCATTAAAGAAATTTTTTGAGCCATTGTTTCAGAAAGTGGGATTTCACCATGCAATAATTTACTTATCGTCTTATCTGTTGTTTCTAATCGCATTGCCAGCTCGTGCTGTGTCAGGTTCCAGTCCTCCATCGCATCCTGGATATAATATCCAGGATGAAAGGCAATGATTTCTTTATATACAAGTTTGTTATTCATAGTGATTTGTCACCTCCTCTATACCAATGTCTACAATTTCTAAGGCTTTTACAGAAAATACAGTTTCATTTGTACAAGGTATTCCAGCAGCGTCCAAGGGTTACACTAATAACCGAAACCCTAATTTCTGCCTAAATCAATAGCATATAAACCAGCTTTATCACCTTTTAAGTCATGAATACGATTTAACATGAAAAGGAGCTTTGCCAGCACCGGCTGGTAAGGCTCCTTTTGTATATCTACGTCGTGGGGCTGTCAAACCAGAAGGGAGTAAACGTTTGGCAGTCTCGCAACATTGATACCTATATAAAGTTGTGGTGCGACATATGCTTGGACGACAGGTGGCATATATCATTAAGCGTGAAGGGAGCAGGCTAGGCTACAGTATCAGCAGATGTGAAGGAACGTATGGTACTTTTTAAACCGCATACGGAACGTCCTAAGGTGTAAAAGTACCATACGTTCCTCGAAATGCATGAAAACTATTGTAATAGGCCTGCAATCGTCCAGATAATAGTCTCTCACGAGGCATATAAATTAGAATTTATACGAAACTTGGACGCGTGTGTAATCGCCGAGGGTGAAATCTTCGGAGCCGTAGAGGGTATCCCGTTTTTGCGTGCTCTTCGCACCGAAGGTATAGAATGCTTCGAGGAGGAAGTTCTTCGCCGGGACGTAGCCTGCACCAAGGGTAAAGCTGCGGATACCGTCGAGGTAACGATCCGGCAGTGCTTCCGTGCCATTGCCGCCGAAGAAGGAGCCATGTTCGAAGTATTTGTAGTCTGCAAAGGCATTCCAGCTACCGACGATATCTGTGTCACTCTTACCGATGTCTGCGCGGAGTACCCAGAAGGTCGGGTTTGAGCCACCGCCAGTGAATCGACCGTATTCATCACGACCACCGTGGAAGTACCGGCCCGTATCGGAGCGGTTGATACCCCAATCGAAGGAGAGATAAGATGCACCAAGTTTGTATTTCGCACCAAGGCCAAAGACATTGGCCACATCGAGTTCTTGTCCTTTGACGGTATAACTATCGCCAGACGAACGAAGATACCATGCCGTTAAGCCGAAGTCATCACTGACCTTCTGGCGAACCTGGACATTTTCTATCATCGTGTCGCCTCCTTTCGGGTGCTGCGGCGTGGGGTCGCTTCGGCTGGGTTGAGGCCTATATACATTGGTGTAGGCTGGCGGAGCGGCTTGCGTGGGTACCGCATCTTTTGTGAATTCAGTTTTTCCGAACTTTGCGAGTAAAAAAATAGGTTCTAATATCAGCATCACGAATATTGAGTACCTGACAAGCATCTGAAATTTCATCTTGTGTAAATTTAGTTACATTATTAAGACGCTGACTAAAGGCTACAGCACTAATTTTCATGGTATCAGCAAACTTTTCTTGAGTACCAAAAAGTTCCTTTATACGTCCACGTAACTTACTGTAATCGTAAGACATTTCTGCACCTCCTTTTCATATTTTCTGAAATCACAATACCATTATTCTCTTCAGTAGCCAATATGTTTTTTTCATGTTATCTTAACTAATTTATAGTTTTTCTGAATTTTATTTTGCAAAACGCTTAAAAGAAGCAATGGAACTACGTAGGATTACTCAAACTGAATTACATGAGAAAACGGGTATTGGTAAATCCTCCATTAGTACATACTTAAAAGGAGAATATAAAGCTAAACAGGATAAAGTTGATATAATTGCAGAAGTATTACATGTTGACCCAACTTGGTTAATGGGATACGACGTGCCAATGAATAAACCATATCAACAAGTACCTCCAAGCCGGGTATCGTCTTGCGTCAAAAAGAAGATGAAACGCTTGAGATGCAGCAGGACGCATTACGTGCCTTTGCCAAACTACACAACTTAAACGTCGTCGGTGAATACTATGACGAGGCGCAAAGCAGGACACTCCCCTTTACGGACCGCTTAGGCCGCTCGGCTTTTGAAGGGCTGCGCATCTGCAAGCAACTGACTTAGGCGTAACACTACACTCCATTAGTGAAGCCTATGATACAGCAACACCGCTGGGCAAATTTATTTTTACACAGATGCTCTCTGTTGCGGAAATGGAGCTATCCAGCATCAAGCAACGTATGAATGATGGTAAACAGCGCAAAATACGTCGGGGCGCAGTATCTGCCAAGGGACGTATTGCGTGGGGCTATATAGCAGATGCAAAGACAGGCCTGCCTATACTCGATACGCGCCCATACTGGGGCGAAAAAATGCGAGCTGACGTAGTCCGCTATGTCTTTCAGCTACTTTATAATAATCCGGGTATGACCCGCCAAAAAGCGGCAGAACATTTTGTATCCTTTCCGCCTATCGTTTCAGAAGAATTTTTCGATGCTGTAAATGCTGCATCTATACGCCGTCGTATCTGCGTCCCCCATCAATCGCCCCGCTTTAAGCATAAATATCTCCTAAATGACAGCCTTGTCCGTTGCGGACAATGTGGTCATACGTATTCCGGCTTTTTTGCGACTGGTAGCGTAGGCAGATATTACGGCTGCAATGGTAAAAAAGGCCATAAGCGCATTAATTGGATGGGTAAAGAACCTTGTACCTATGCTCGCACTATCCCGGCATCGTGGCTCGAAAATATTGTGTGGAATATGACTGGGATACGAAATATAAAATTATCCATGCGCTTGTCCATATCGTGACCGTTTCCACTAACAAAACAGATAATAGTGTCGGCGTATATATAGACCTTAATCTTGGTATAAATGGCTTAGGTAAACCGTGTACAGCTATGACCCTTTCTTCTGATTCTCACTCGAAACGTTATTCGTCTGTCTCGACAATAACGTCCTTCGTGGTTACACTTTGGTCAGTATTGCCCCCCTATGGACTCTCCGCATAGATTGGCATCGTTATCCATGACAGGACTGCTGCCGTAAGCATTGCATAATATAAAACTCCCCACAAGGAAGAGTCTTTCCTCATGGGGAGTTGTTGTTTAGTGCTATTATTGTAAGTTTTTCGCCAGGAGCTGATTGACAACGCCAGGGTTAGCGCGGCCTTTCGTTTCTTTCATGATTTGACCGACTAAGAAACCAATAGCTTTCTTCTTCCCTGCTTTGTAGTCTGCCACGGATTGCGGGTTCGCAGCAATGACTTTTTTCACGAGTTCTTCAAGAGCACCTGTATCCGTAATTTGGACGAGGCCTTTTTCTTTGACGATTTCCTGAGCAGATTTGCCGGATGTCCACATTTCCGGGAGGACTTGTTTAGCAATTTTACCGGAAATGGTATTCTTCGCAATGAGCTGCAAGAGTTCGGCAAGTTGTTCCGGTTTAATCGGTGCTTTAGCGATGGAAATGCCTTCTTCATTGAGTTTCTTCGCAAATTCGCCGAGCATCCAGTTTGCTGCGGTCTTCGCATCGACACCAGCTGCAACAACAGCTTCAAAGTAATCTGCTGTCTGTTTTTCGAGGGTTAAGAGGTTCGCATCGTATTCGGAAAGGCCCAGTTTGTCCTGGAAGCGTTTGCATCGAGCATCAGGCATTTCCGGCAGTTCTGTACGGACTTTTTCGATGTATTCGTCAGAAATGACGACAGGAATAAGGTCCGGTTCTGGGAAGTAACGGTAGTCAGCGTCTCCTTCTTTGACACGCTGGAGAACCGTAATGCCTTTGGCTTCATCCCAGCCACGTGTAGCCTGCTGGATCGTGCCGCCGTCTTCGAGGATTTGGGCCTGACGGACTGCTTCGTATTCGATGCCTTTTTGGACACCGCTGAAGGAGTTAATGTTTTTGATTTCCGTTTTAACACCGAGTTTGTCACTGCCTACAGGGCGTACGGAAATGTTCGCATCACAGCGCATACTGCCTTCTTCGAGACGGCAGTCAGAAATGCCTAAGTACTGAATGATGGAACGGAGTTTTTCGAGGTATGCGCGCGCTTCAGCACCGCTGCGAAGTTCCGGTTCGCCAACGATTTCAAGTAAGGGCACGCCTGTACGGTTGTAGTCGACAAAGGAAGAGTCGGACGTGGCAATAGATGCGCCGCTGTGGACGAGTTTACCAGCATCTTCTTCCATATGGATACGAGTCAAATGGATTTTCTTCGGCTGGCCGTCTACGTCAATTTCTACATAGCCGCCTTTGCAGATTGGTAAATCGAACTGGGACGTCTGGAAGTTTTTCGGCAAATCCGGGTAGTAATAGTTTTTCCGGTCAAATTTATTGTAGTGCAAAATGTCGCAATGAAGGGCTAAGCCAGCTTTGACGGCAAAATGAACCACTTCTTTATTGAGGACCGGGAGAACACCAGGCAGGCCTAAGCAGACCGGGCAGACGTGTGTATTCGGTTCGGCCCCAAATTCAGTGCTGCAACCGCAGAAGATTTTCGTTTTTGTCTTTAATTCAACATGGACTTCAAGCCCAATGACAGATTCGTATTTCATTAGAGTTCCACTCCTCCCATAGGCGATGTTTGTACGAGGTCTTGACGGTGTTGTTCAAAGGTGTACGCTACGCGCAAGAGCGTTTCTTCGTCAAGGGCTTTACCGATGAGCTGCATGCCAATAGGTAAGCCGTTTTTATAGCCGCACGGAATGGACAGGCCTGGGAGACCGGCAAGGTTCAGCGTAACCGTGCAGACGTCGCCTAAATACATAGCGAGCGGATTGTTATCGTTCTGGCCGATTTTAAAGGCCGTATCCGGTGCCGTCGGTGTGAGGAGGACATCGCATTGTTTCAGTGCTTCATCATAGTCCTGTTTAATTAACGTACGGACTTTCATCGCACGGAGATAATACGCATCGAAGTAACCGGAGCTCAAGACGTACGTACCGAGGAGGATACGACGCTGTACTTCCGGGCCAAAGCCTTCGGAACGAGTTTTGATGTACATGTCGACAATGTCGTTGCCTTCTTCGCGGAAGCCAAAGCCAACGCCGTCGTAACGGGCCAAGTTGGAGCTAGCTTCTGCCGGCGCAATGATGTAGTACGACGCAATGCCGTATTTCATGTGCGGCAAAGAAACAGGCACGAGTTCAGCCCCAGCTTCAGCAAAGGTTTTCTGCGCGTCTTCGAGGGCTTTACGGCAATCTGCATCGAGGCCGTCACCGAAGAATTCTTTTGGAATCCCGATTTTCATGCCTTTTACGTCATTGACCAGAGCTTTCGTATAATCTTTTTTCGCCTGCGGAATAGATGTCGAGTCTTTGGCATCATGGCCAGCAATCGTATTGAGGACAAGAGCGCAGTCGTGTACGTCATGCGTAAAGGTCCCGATTTGGTCTAAAGAAGATGCGAAAGCGATGAGGCCGTAACGAGATACGAGGCCGTATGTCGGTTTTAAACCAACGACGCCGCAGTATGCAGCAGGCTGACGGATAGATCCGCCTGTATCAGAGCCAAGAGCCCAGACACATTCGTTGGCAGCGACAGCAGATGCAGAGCCGCCAGACGAGCCGCCAGGAACGTAGTCTAGATTCCACGGATTGTGCGTAATCTGGAAGGCTGAGTTTTCCGTCGAGCTGCCCATGGCAAATTCGTCCATGTTCGTTTTACCGACACTGACGTAATCAGCAGCGTTTAATGTATCAATAACCGTAGCATTATACGGCGCAACGAAGTTTTGGAGCATTTTCGATGCACACGTTGCTTTTTGGCCTGTAATGCAGATGTTATCTTTAATGGCACCAGGAATCCCAGCGAGGTCGTTAATGGCTTCGCCAGCAGCGATTTTCTTGTCTACTGCTTCTGCTGCTGCAAGAGCTTGGTCGCGCGTATCGGACAAGAATGCTTGTACTTTCGGTTCGACACTGTCTTTATGTGCTAAAAAGGCTTTCGTGAGTTCTACAGCCGTAATTTCTTTGTTGACTAATTTTTCGTGTAAGCCATGAATGGTTAACGGTTTCACACTATCCCTCCTACCCTTGGATAACTTTCGGTACTTTGAAGTAGCCGTTTTCTGGTTCCGGTGCATTGGCTAAGGCCTGTTCATTCGTGAACGATTCGTGGACGACGTCGTCACGCATGACATTTTGCATCGAAACAGCATGAGCCGTCGGCTGTACGCCTTCGACATCAACTTGGCTGATTAAATCCATATAGGATAAAATATCGTTGAGCTGTGTACCTACCGCATCCATTTGGTCTTCCTTAATGGAAAGGCGGGACAACAGGGCAATTTTTTGGATTTCTTCATGACTGATTTTCATAGAGACACTCCCTGTAGCAAAATTTTAATTCTTATTCACATTAAGATATTATATCATTTCAAACGCCGTGAGGCTAGTCTTGTCTTACGATTCTATCGTCTTTGCTAGGTTCATTGGCTCTGGTTTAAAAATACGGCTATCCATTTCTTTCAAATCTGGCGCAATGAGGGGTTTAAATTCCATTTGGCCTAGAATATCTCGTTCTACATCCATGCCCGGAGCCACTTCTATGAGCATCAGGCCGTCTGGCGTCAAGCGGAACACGGCTCGTTCCGTGACGACGAGGACGTCTTGCTGCATCTGAGCCGCATACGCACCAGAGAAGGTAATCTGTTCTACAGACTGTTTAAATTTCTTATACATCCCTTCGTGTTCAATGACCAGTTTGCCGTCTTCGCAGTGTTCGCGCAGTCTCCCGGCTGTAAAGGTGCCCATGAGGATGAGTTTTTTCGTCTTTTGGGCGAGGTCAATAAAGCCGCCCGGGCCAGTGACGCGGCCATTGAATTTCGACACGTTGACGTTTCCCATCTTGTCGATTTCTGCCAATCCCAAGGCACAGACATCGAGAGCTCCGCCATGACAAATGTCAAACATATCGGCCATTTTTAGTTCCGCTTCAGGGTTAATAGCTGCGCCCATATCCATGCCGGATAAAGGAATGCCGCCAATAATCCCGGAGTCAGCCGCTAAGGTCAAAGTATGTTCAATGCCTTCTTCTGCAGCGACGGCACCGATGATTTCGGGAATGCCAATGCCGAGATTCATGAGATTGCCAGGACGTAACTCCATGGCGGCCCGACGGGCACAAATCTTCCGATTATCTAAGGGGCGAATATCGAGCCGTTCGACAGGTTTCTTTGCATCGCCAGTCAGTTCTGGCCGATAGCCGTGACACGAAAAGCTTTGGACGTGATACTTCGGCCGCGGCACGACGACGTAATTGACGAGGAAATGATGCAGCTTCACGAGCCGCGGGTCGAGACTGCCGCGACGGACTACGTCTTCCACTTGGACGATGACGATGCCGCCGGAATTATGCGTCGCTTCGGCAATTTCGAGTTGTTCCCCTACCATGGCTTCGCGCTGGAGAGAAATATTGCCATCTTCATCAGCCAGAGAGCCGCGAATCAGGCAGGCATGAAGGGGAACGGTCTTGTATTGTAAGTATTCGTCTCCATCTATGGAAACGAGAGAGACAATATCAGCCCCTTCTTGCACTGTCTTTTCATTAGCCTTGCCCCCTTTGAGGCGCGGGTCTACGAGAGTATGGAGGCCAATGTCTGTCCACACGGCTTTTTTCCCAGCTGCTGTGGCGCGATACAAATCGAGCATCGTCCCAGCAGGAATCGTATAGGCTAAGCAACGGTTGTGTTCAATATTAGCAGCGAGTTTGACATCAAGGCCTAAATGACTCGTCACGAGAGTACCAATCAGTCCTGGTGCGGCCAATCTATCCCCGCCACGGCCGCTGCCATCACCGGTACCGGCTAATTTCCATAATGTTAGATTTTTCGGACTGCCCGTTTCAGCATAGCGGTCTTGCAAGGCCTTAAAGAGGCCGTCCGGCGTGCCAAAGCCGGCGTGGCCGCTGACGGCTACAGTCATCTTATCTTCTATGAGTTCTGCCGCTTCGCGCGGCGTTACAAATTGCGTCATATCTCTCCTCCTTTCGTATATAGAAAAGGCTCCCTACGTGGGAGCCTCTATCTTATTGCATATGTTTTAAGCCTTTAGCACCAATGTCGCTGCGGACTTGTTGTCCGTCAAAGGAAATGCGTTTGACATTAGCATAGACTTTATCAATGGCATCTTTCAAGGTTGGTGCGACAGCAGTCACACCGAGAACACGGCCGCCATTGGTTACAAAGGAGCCGTCCACTTTCTTCGTGCCCGAATGGAAGACGAGGACATCGTCATCAACAGTATCTAAGCCGCTAATGACATCGCCTTTGTGGGACGAAGCCGGATAGCCTTTAGAAGCCATAATGACGCAGCACGCAGCAGCGTCTTTCCAATGTACCATGTCCGCTGTGAGTGTACCCTTAGCGCAAGCAAGCATAATCTGTGCTAAGTCCCCATCGAGGAGGGGCAACACAGCCTGCGTTTCCGGGTCGCCAAAGCGGCAGTTAAATTCGACGACTTTCGGGCCGTCTGCTGTAATCATGAGGCCTGCATAGAGGCAGCCTTGGTATGTAATTCCTTCTTGTTTGAGGCCGGCAACGACTGGTTTTAAAATCGTATCGATCACGACTTGACGGATATCCGGCGTAACAACCGGAGCCGGAGCGTACGCACCCATACCGCCTGTATTCGGGCCTTCGTCATTATCAAAGATGCGTTTATGGTCTTGCGCTGCAATCATAGGCACAATGGTTTCGCCGTCGACGAAAGCTAAGAGACTAGCTTCTTCACCAACCATGCATTCTTCAATGACAATACGACCACCAGATGCGCCAAAGATATGGTCTTCCATCATCGCGTTGACAGCGTCGAGTGCTTCTTCGACAGTCTGGGCTACGACGACACCTTTCCCAGCGGCGAGGCCGTCGGCTTTGACGACAATAGGCGCACCTTGTTCTTTGATGTACGCTTTCGCATCAGCTTCATTCGTAAAAGTCGCGTATTTCGCTGTAGGCACGTTGTATTTGGCCATAATGTCTTTAGCAAAGGCTTTAGATCCTTCCATTTGAGCCGCTGCTTTATTGGGGCCAAAGACAGGAATGCCGTACTGCTGGCATACGTCCGCAATGCCTTCCGTAAGCGGCACTTCCGGACCGACGACGACCAAGTCGACTCCGTGTTCTTTGCAGTATTTAGCAATGTAATCTAAATCACTAACCGATGCAGGGACGCAGGTCGCAAAAGAGGCCATGGCGTCGCTTCCAGGAATGGCATATACCGTATCTACGCTCGGGCTCTGGGCCAATTTCCAAGCCAATGTATGTTCACGGCCGCCGCCGCCGATGACTGCTACTTTCATTATTGTGCGTCTCCTTTCGCAATGATTTCTTTTAAATAGGCCGCAATGGCTGTATCGTATTCCGCAGTATGCTGGAATGCTTCTTGCGCCAATTCTAAGCGGTATGCGTCGCTAAATTCACCGTCTTTTTGGAGAATCGAAATGATTTCACCGTATTTATCAGGGTTCGTCACAATAGCGACGTATTTATTATTCTTCGCCGATGCACGGACCATGCACGGGCCGCCAATATCGATGTTTTCGATTGCTTCAGGAAGGGTAACATCCGGTTTGGCAATGGTCTGCTGGAACGGATAGAGATTGACGACGACTAAATCAATCGGTGTAATATCGTGGTCTTTCATAGCCTGTACGTGTTCCGGGTTGTCGCGAACAGCAAGGATTGCACCGTGGATTTTCGGATTTAAGGTCTTCACGCGGCCATCCATCATTTCCGGGAAGCCCGTTACGTCCTGTACTGCAATGACAGGCACGCCAGCTTCTTTGAGAACCCGCATAGTGCCGCCAGTCGAAATGATTTCAATGCCAAGGTCAGCGAGGGCTTTGCCCAGTTCAACTACACCTGTTTTATTAGATACGCTAATGAGCGCGCGTTTTACTTTCATGTCTCTTCCTCCTTAGGCTTGTGTCCCTTTGACGACGTTACCGTCAATGGTCAATTTATCATCACAGAATAAGGCTACGGCTTTGACAAAGGTCGAATGTTCTTTCGTCAAAATCCGGGCTGCTAAGGTATCTTCCGTATCGTCTTCCATGACCGGTACGACAGACTGCAAAATAATGGGGCCCGCATCCATATCAGAAACGACGAAATGGACCGTACAACCAGCGACTTTGACACCTGCTTCAACAGCCTGCCGTTGTGCATGGAGACCGCGGAAAGACGGCAGCAAGGCCGGATGAATATTAATCATTTTATCTTTATAATGTTCAATAAAGTCGTGGCTCAATAAGCGCATAAAGCCAGCGAGGCAAATGATGTCGGCTTTGTACGGTGCAATAGCATCGAGGATATACTGTTCAAAAGCCGCTTTGGAGTCGAATTTTTTTCTGTCCGCTACGATGACAGGAATGCCCCAACCTTTTGCTGTTTCAATAATGGGAGCCGTAGGAATATCGCAGACAAGGGCTTTTAATTCAGCGTTAATCGTTCCGTTTTCGACAGCTTCGTGCAAGGCCATAGCGTTGGAGCCACGGCCAGAGGCGAAGATGACCATATTTTTCTTAGGCATTAAAGAGGCCTCCCTGGAGTGTGACAGGTACGTCAGACGCAACGGTTTTGCCGATGACATAAGCTTTTTCGTTGCGGTCTGCTAAATTCTTGAGGACTGCGTCCGCATCGTTTGCATCGACAATCATAATCATACCAATGCCCATGTTAAAGGTACGGTACATTTCTTTCGCTTCTACGCCGCCCCATTTGCGGAGTAACTCGAAAATCGGGAGTTGCGGCCAAGCCGTTACGTCAACTTCTACGCCAATGCCCTTCGGTAAGACGCGAGGAATATTTTCATAGAAGCCGCCGCCTGTAATATGAACCATGCCTTTGACATCGAAGTTCTGAATAATCGGAAGGCACGGACGCGGATAGAGACGAGTCGGTGTGAGGAGGCATTCGCCAATAGTCATGCCTAATTCGTCGACATAGTCTGTGAGTTTCATGTTCTGCCGTTCTAAGACGATTTTCCGGACGAGGGAGAAGCCGTTGGAATGAATCCCTGTAGACGGCAGACCAATGAGGACATCACCGGCTTTGATGTGTTCGCCCGTAATGACTTTTTCCCGGTCCACAATACCAACACCAAAACCAGCTAAATCATAGTCGTCTTTAGCGTAGAACCCAGCCATTTCTGCCGTTTCCCCACCGAGGAGAGCGCAGCCCGATTCTTCGCATGCATTCGCCACTCCTTTGACGATTGTTGCGACCTGGACAGGATCTAATTTACCGACAGCAATGTAATCGAGGAAGAAGAGCGGTTCTGCCCCTTGGACAAGTATATCGTTAATGGACATAGCGACGCAGTCCTGACCGACTGTATCGTGTTTGTCCATGAGGATAGCAAGACGTAATTTCGTGCCTACGCCGTCTGTGCCGCTGACGAGAATAGGATTTTTAATCTTCGAATTCATGAGGGAAAATAAGCCGCCAAAGCCGCCGAGGTCGCCAAGGACTTCGGGACGGTACGTAGCTTTTACAGAGTCTTTCATCAATTCTACGGCTTTGTTGCCGGCATCAATATCGACACCAGCGTCGGCGTAGGTTAAACCGGTTTTATTTGTGTTCGAGAGCATATTTTTCTCCTTCCTCTGTAGAACTTGGAATGTCTGTAGGATAATCATTATTAAAGCAGGCCAGGCACAAATCTTCATTCGGAATGTGAGAAATAGCCCGGTATAAGCCTTCAATAGAAATGAAATGGAGTCGGTCTACACCGATATACTTTTCAATCTGTTCCACCGATAAGGTCGACGCAATCAGTTCTTTCCGGACCGACGTATCGATACCGTAGAAGCACGGATACATAATAGGCGGTGCAGAAATGCACATATTGACTTCTTTTGCGCCAGCTTCGCGGAGGAGCTTACAGATAATGCCGCTCGTCGTGCCGCGAACGATAGAATCGTCGACCATGGTTACCCGTTTGCCTTTGACGACGGATTTGACGACGTTCAATTTCATGCGGACAGCGAGTTCACGCTGTTTCTGGTTCGGTTTAATAAAAGTCCGACCCATGTAGCGGTTCTTAATCAGGCCATGACGGAAGGGAATCCCTGCAGCCTGGGCATAGCCGATAGCCGCCGTGTTGCCGCTATCGGGGACAGCAATGACAATATCCGAATCGTACTGCGTTTCATTCCACATTTCTTTCCCCATATTGAGACGAGCCTGGTAGACATCCTGACCATCAATGATGCTGTCCGGACGGGCAAAGTAAATGTATTCAAAGGAACAGATTTGTTTCCGGTCTGCTTTAGCGTAAATTGTCGATTTGACACCGTTTTCGTTGATTTCGACAAATTCACCGGGCAGTACGTCGCGGACGAAGGTCGCGCCAATAGCATCGAGGGCACACGTTTCCGAAGACAGTACCCAGCCGCCGTTTTCGGTGCGGCCAATACAGAGCGGACGGAAGCCGTGCGGGTCGCGGACACCGTATAATTTATCTTTCGTCATCAAGACGAGGGAATACGCTCCTTGGATGCGGTTCATGCTTTCCATGATGCGTTCTTCCATCGTATTTTTGTGGCTGCGGCTAATTAAGTTGACGATAATTTCACTATCCATCGTCGTCTGGAATGTCGCGCCGCCTTGGTCTAATTCTTCACGAAGTACACGGGTATTGGTCAAGTTGCCGTTATGAGCCAAGGCTAATTGTCCCATCGGAGTATACACAGCCAAGGGCTGAATATTTCGGGGATTGTTCGAACCTGTCGTCGAGTAGCGGACATGGCCAATGCCGATAGGGCCGCCTTCTTCAGCCGGTACGCCTTCGCTAAAGACGGAACTAATGAGCCCCATGCCGCGGAACGTGTGGATATCTTCTCCATCAGTGAGCGCAATGCCGCCGCTTTCCTGGCCGCGATGCTGCAACGCAAAGAGTCCCCAGTAGACGTAACGGGGAATATCCAATACTTTATCATAAATACCTAAAACACCGCATTCTTCATGCTGTTTGTCCCATATTGGATCGTAAAACATGAACACCCTCCTGTAGACGAATTAAGATGAATGACTTACATGGATTGAATCGTTTCTTGCAATTTTGCATTTTTCGCCATGACTTGTTTCGCCATGTTTTCGCGGTATGCCTTGTATTTTTCCGCTAATTTCGGGTCGCTGACCGCACCGATTTGGATGGCAAATAAAGCGGCGTTTTTCGAGCCGTTAATAGCCATCGTAGCGACGGGCATACCAGACGGCATTTGGACGATAGCTAAAAGCGCGTCCATTCCCTGGAGACTGCCACTTTCGAGCGGCACGCCAATGACCGGCAGCGTTGTGTAGCTGGCAATGACACCAGGTAAATGTGCAGCCATACCAGCACCAGCAATGATGACGCTAATGCCTCTATCTTCTGCAGTAGAGACGAAATCCCGTACAGCCTGAGGCGTACGATGCGCCGATGCCAATAATACTTCATATTCTACATCAAATTCTTTAAAAATAGCCAACGCTTTTTTCATAACGGGAAAATCAGAGTCGCTTCCCATAACTAAACCGACCTTCAACGAAGACCCCTCCTTAGGAATAATAAAGCCCAAAAGTGAAACGTCTCACCTTTGGGCAGTACTTCTTGTAGACACACATACTGCCTTACGAGAACTTCGTGCAACACGCTGTCTGTAAGGCCATGGTCATAGTGCATCTCCTTATGAGTTAATAAATATCAAATACAGTTTCATTTTAGCAAAAAGGGCTAGTTGTGTCAATAAAAAATACCGACTCTTTGGTTCTCTCAGAGTCGGTATTGGTAAGCCCTTAGAATTATAAATTTTTAGCAACAATCGGGTCGATTTCTTCCGGTGTTGTCGTCGGTTCAAAACGCTGCAAGACTTCGCCGTCTTTGCTGATGAGGAATTTCGTGAAATTCCATTTTACGCCGTTCCCTTCGAGGTTATCAGGATAATGTTCAGCCACAACGTCATGGACGATTTGACCGCCTTGTTTATTGAGTTCATAGCCTTTGAACGGAGCTTGGTCAGTCAAATATTTATACAAGGGGATAGCATTTTCACCGCGAACGTCAACTTTGGCAAAGAGCGGGAACGTTACGCCGTGGTTAATGCGGCAGAATTCCTGAATCTTATTGTTGTCTTCCGGTTCTTGTGCAAGGAACTGATTGCACGGGAAGCCTAAGATAACGAAGCCTTTGTCTTCGTATTTTTTATATAATGCTTCGAGGCCGTCATACTGCGGTGTAAAGCCGCATTTGCTTGCTGTATTTACGATTAAGACTAATTTACCTTTATAATCGCTTAAGGATACGTCTTTTCCATCAATGTCTTTTACTGTAAAATCATATACGCTCATGTGTAACACTCCTTTTATGTATACCTAATCGGTTATTTATTAACTAATAATAGTTATTTTTTCTTGAGACTTATTATACGTGGATTCGCCGTAAAAGTCAAGTCTTCTCAGTATAGATATATCAAGATTTTGGTATAAATTTTGTAAATCTCGTTAGAGCTTACGGAGAATGTGGGGACTTACGTGCTTAACATCAGTCATGCCTGTAATCATCATGGCATCGCGCAGTTCTTGGGCAAGCGTATCTAAGAGGAGTTGGACCCCCTCGGCACCACCGCCAATGGCAGCAATGGCTGCGAGGCGACCGACGAGGACTGCATCGGCACCGAGAGCCAAGAGTTTCAATACATCTTCGCCACTACGGACGCCGCCATCTGCAAAAATCGTAATCTTCCCTTTTACCGCTGCCGCGATATCGGGCAAGACATCGGCTGTACCGGCCATGCCGTCGAGGACGCGGCCGCCGTGATTGCTGACGACGATACTTTTCGCGCCAGCGTTAACACAAGCAATAGCTTCATCGGCAGACATAATGCCTTTAACGATAAATGGTGCTTCGATGACTGCCGTAATCTTAGCAATGCCCGAATCATACATATAGGGCGCACCGCCGTCACCAGTAAAGGCCATCGTTCCGGCGCGCTTTGCCCCTTCCGCCACGGCTTCGTCGTAGGCTAGCTCTACAGCGGCTGGGTCACCTTCGACTTGGGCATTGAGGGTAATGGCACCCACAGGGGCGACTATTCCTCCTTTTACGTATAAAAAAACCTGCTACCCTGAGTATACCTCAAGGTGCAGGTTTTTGTATACAGTGTATTACATTTTTTCAAAGGAGTCTTTGTCAGCACCGCATAAGGGGCAGACCCAATCAGCAGGTAAATCAGCCCATTTCGTGCCAGCTGCTACGCCGTTATCAGGATTGCCTTCAGCTTCGTCGTAAATGTAACCACAGATAGTGCATTCGTATTTATCCATTCTTAAAACACCTCCCTCAATATTTTCCTCTCATAGAGTAACGAATAATGTTTCTAAATTACTCGCCAATATCATAACATAGTAGGCCATACTTTGCAACTTATTTTGCTTGTTTTCCCATATTAATATCGATAATTCCCGTCGCATAGGGCGCAACTTCGTATTGGCCGAAAATAAAGTGGATCGTCCGATTCTTATCGAGGTAATAATTGATTGGTAATTCCGTTAAGCCATTAAAGTAATCAGATAGTTTATATTTACTGAGGAAAATCTTTTCGTTAATCGATTTTAACGTAAAGGCTTTCGCATCTTCTGGTTTCATGACGTCTTGCCAGGTCACACGTTTCCCTGTTTCTAAATCGAAGGTCACGCCAATCTTCCACGTCGTCGGATATTTTTCTTTCACAAAGGACAACGTCCCTTCGTCGAGAATGGACAAGTATTTGCCGTCGTTAAGCGTGACTGTGTAATGTTTTTCTTCAGTCATGACTTTGCCGTTATTGGCATTGCCGTCAAAGAAGGTCTTTGCTTCTTGTGCTTGTGTTACGAAATACTGGGCAATGGCCTGGGTCGCAGCGTCGTTGCCAGCGACCGTGACAACTGGGTACTGAATAGTCAAGGTACTGCCGTCGTCGTGAGTGTACACTTGCTGTTGTCCATCCGCAATCGTAGCGTCAGCCGCGAAGGCCACGCTCCCCATGAGGACAGCGGCACACAGGGCGGTACAGATTTTTTTCATCATACTAACATCCCCTTCTGTAAGATACTCGTATTATACCATTTTCCGCTTTTCATCGGTACCTAAGCGAAAGAAATAGTATACATTTTCTGCCGTCTGCTTCGTCATGCCCGGCACAGCGGCCAATTCTTCCACAGAGGCCTGCTTCATGTCGTCCAGCGTTTTAAAGGCAGTCCACAAGGCTTTACGCCGCTTCGGCCCAATGCCTTCGATGTGGTCGAGAATAGATACGAGACTCCGTTTACCCCGCAATTTACGGTGATACGTAATGGCAAAACGGTGGGCTTCGTCGCGAATGGACTGCAAGAGCTGCAGTTCCGGCGTATGGTGGCTGAGAATAATCGAATCGCTCCGCCCTTCAACGAAGACTTCTTCAATGCGCTTAGCCAGGCTAATGACCGGAGCCGTACAGCCTGCTTGACGGATAATGGGCAACGACGCATGGAGCTGGCCTTTCCCACCATCGATGACGATCAGGTCCGGCTCAGGCCAATCTTTTTCGCCGTACCGACGGCCCATGATTTCAGCCATCGATTTAAAATCGTCAGGCTTTCCTTGGACGGTCTTCAATTTAAAGCGTCGATACTCGCCCTTAGCCGGTCTGCCGTGCTCAAAGACGACCATGGAGGCCACGGTCTCAACCCCTTGAGTATGGGAAATATCGAAACATTCCATCCGTTCCGGCAAGCGCGGTAAATCGAGGATTTTCGCCAGCGCATCGACAGCACCCGTCGTCTTATCTATATCGTGCTGCCACTGGAGCCGCCGTTGCTCTAAGAGGACGTGAGCGTTATCTTCGGCCATGGCGAGGAGCTTCTTTTTAATGCCTCGCTGGGGAATGATAATATCCACTTTCTGGCCTTTTTGCTGGGTCAGCCGCGCCGCTTGAGCATCTATATCTTCTGCTGCGGCAACGACGATTTCTTTGGGAATAAACGTGTTTTCCGTGTAGTATTGGTCGAGAACGGCTGTGGTCAACGCCTCTGCTGTTTCGTCGAGACTGTTGTCTAAGGCAAAAGTTTCGCGGCCGATTAACTTACCGTGGCGAATGGTGTAAATCTGGACGCACGTCTGCCCTGCTTCTCGGGCAAAGCCGATAACATCCATATCGCCGCCCCCTTCGGTGACGATGTTTTGCTGTTCTTGGATAACCTTAATCGCTTTGATTTGGTCGCGGTACATGGTAGCCTTTTCAAACTCCATGTCTTCCGCAGCTTGTTCCATCTTTTCTTGGAGACGGCGGAGAATATCCGTGTTCTTCCCTTCGAGAATATCGACGGCTTCTTGCACGAGGGCACCATAGTCAGCACGCGTAATATAATGGACGCACGGCGCGTCGCAATGATGCAAGTGATACTGCAAACACGGCCTGTCGACATTCATAGTGCGGCACGAGCGGATATGGTAGGCTTGCTGCATGAGCTTCAGCGTCCGATGGACGGCACCAGAGTCGGCAAAGGGGCCAAAGTAGCGCGCCCCATCGCGGAGGACACGGCGCGTCATGTAAATCCTGGGGTAGTCTTCTTGGACGGTTACTTTGATGTACGGGTACGTCTTGTCATCGCGGAGCATGATGTTGTACCGCGGATGATGCTTCTTAATGAGGTTATTTTCGAGGATAAGGGCTTCCATTTCGTTGGCTACGACAATCGTATCGAAGTCGACGGCATGGCGAATCATAGCTGCTACTTTCGGGGCCCGATTGGCATCGTTGCGGACGTAGCTCTTCACGCGGTTGCGGAGGTTAATAGCTTTGCCGACGTAAATGATGCGGCCCTTGTCGTCTTTCCAGAGGTACACACCGGGCTGGGTCGTGAGGTTGCTGACTTTCGTTAGGACTGCATCACTAAATGCCATGGGTCTTCGCCCTTTCCATGAGCGTTCTCGTCCGTTCAAGGACCGGTTTTAAGAACTTCCCTGTATACGAGGCCGGGACGGTGCAAATATCTTCAGGCGTGCCCGTGGCGATGACTGTACCGCCGCCGTCGCCCCCTTCCGGGCCAAGGTCAATGAGGTAATCGGCCGCCTTGATGACATCGAGATTGTGCTCAATGACGACCACTGTATCACCGCCGTCGACGAGCATTTGCAGGACATCCATGAGCTTATGAATATCGGCCGTATGGAGGCCTGTCGTCGGTTCATCGAGGATGTAGAGCGTCCGGCCTGTACTGCGTTTTGACAGTTCCGTTGCTAATTTCACACGCTGGGCTTCACCGCCAGAGAGAGTCGTTGCCGGTTGGCCAAGACGAATATAGCCGAGGCCTACTTGCTGCAAGGTCTGGAGCTTATTTAAAATCCGGGGAATATTTTCAAAGAATTGGCACGCATCGTCTACAGTCATATTGAGGACATCTGAAATATTTTTGCCCTTGTATTTCACTTCCAAGGTCTCCCGATTGTAGCGAGCACCGTGGCACACTTCGCACGGCACATACACATCCGGCAGGAAGTTCATTTCAATACGAATAATCCCGTCACCGCGGCACGCTTCGCAGCGACCGCCTTTGATGTTAAAGCTAAACCGACCGGCCTTATAGCCCCGCACTTTCGCTTCTGCTGTCTGACTGTAGAGCTGGCGAATGCTGTCGAATACGCCCGTGTACGTCGCCGGATTGGACCGCGGTGTGCGGCCGATTGGCGACTGGTCAATGTTGATGATTTTATCGATGTATTCCGTGCCCTTCAAGGCTTTGAATTTCCCTGGCCGATGAGGCGTACCGTAGACGGCTTCGGCCATGCCTTTGTAAAGGATTTCATTGACTAACGTCGATTTCCCAGAGCCAGACACGCCGGTGACGACGGTAAGTGTCCCAATGGGAATGGACACATTTATATGTTTTAAATTATGTTCTGCTGCGCCAATGATTTCAATGGCTGTGCCGTTTCCCTTGCGCCGTTCGTCCGGCAAAGGAATGAATTTCGTCCCTTTTAAATACTGACCTGTCAGAGAGTTCGGGCAATTCATAATATCTTCGACCGACCCTTGAGCCACGACTTGACCGCCGTGCTCGCCAGCAGCGGGGCCAATATCTAAGATGAAGTCTGCTGCGCGCATGGTATCTTCATCGTGTTCGACGACGATGAGCGTATTTCCTAAGTCGCGCAAATGCTCTAAGGCGTGGAGCAACTTGTCATTATCCCGTTGATGGAGGCCAATGGACGGTTCGTCGAGGATATAAAGGACACCGACGAGACCGGAGCCGATTTGTGTAGCTAAGCGAATACGCTGGGCTTCACCACCAGAGAGAGTCCCAGCCGTCCGGGATAAAGTCAAATATTCCAGGCCGACAGTCTGTAAGAAGGACAGACGCGCGCGGATTTCTTTAAAAATCTGTTTGCCAATGAGCTGTTGCTTTTCTGTAAGTTTAAGATTGTCAAAAAAGACGAGCAAATCTTTGACCGATAAATCCGTTAGTTCCGCAATGTTCAGGCCGCCGATTTTAATGGCTAAGGCTTCGTGCTTAAGGCGCGTGCCGTGACATGTCGTACAAGGCTTAATGGCCATGAATTGACCAAATTGGTCACGCATCATATCCGATGAAGCTTCGCTGTAACGCCGCTTGACCATGGGCAAAATGCCTTCAAAGGGCGTGGCAAATTCTTTCACTTCACCGCGCAGATTTTCGTACGAAAAGACGCACGTATCTTCCGAGCCATGCATCAGTTTTTCTTGCAGTTCTGCCGGTAAATCGTCGTAACAATTATCCAGCGTATAGCCGTAATTCTTCAGGAGGCCGCCGAGCTGGCGCATAAACCACGAGTCCGGATTGCTGCTCAGGGCTGCGACGGCACCGTCAGCAAAGGATTTCTTCGTATCCGGTAAGACCAAATGGGAATCTACTTCCATGGTGCTGCCAATGCCGGAGCACGCCGGGCAGGCTCCATAAGGGCTGTTGAACGAAAAGAGATGGGGCTCGATTTCTGGGAGGCTCACGTGGCAGTCTGGGCAGGCAAAATGCTGGCTAAAGGTTAGCACTTCACCTGTACTCATTTGGAGAATATGGACGATGCCGTCAGCGAGTTTCGCCGCCGTTTCCAGGGAATCTGTGAGGCGCGTGAGGATGCTTTCTTTAATGACTAAGCGGTCGACGATGACTTCAATTGTGTGTTTTTTGTTCTTTTCTAAGGGAATATCATCAGATAACAAATAAACGTCGCCGTCTACACGAACGCGGACGTAGCCATCTTTCACGAGACGGGCCAAGACTTTTTGGTGCGTCCCCTTCCGCCCTTCGACGACAGGAGCCACAACCATGACTTTTTCGCCGTCCCCTAAGGCCATGACGGCATCAGCCATTTGCTCAATCGTCTGCTGGCGAATGGGCTTGCCGCACTTCGGGCAGTACGCTTCGCCTACGCGCGCATAGAGAAGTCGCAAGTAGTCGTAAATTTCCGTGACCGTCCCAACTGTCGAGCGTGGATTGCGGCTCGTCGTCTTTTGGTCAATGGAAATAGCCGGTGACAGGCCTTCAATGTAGTCTACATCAGGCTTATCCATTTGCCCTAAGAATTGGCGCGCATAGGCCGACAAAGACTCAACATAACGCCGCTGTCCTTCAGCGTAAATCGTATCAAAAGCCAGCGACGATTTCCCTGAGCCCGAGAGGCCCGTAAAGACGACGAACTTGTCCCGCGGAATCTGGACATCTATATTTTTTAAATTATGCTGTCTTGCCCCTTTAATGACAATATACTTATCTTGCATGAAACCTGATTATTCTCCTTTCTTGCGCTGCGCCGCGTGACGTCGTTCTAAATTTTGCCGCGTCGCCATCATTTTCTTCGTGCGGTTATCAGGACGGCGGACTTTGCGGACATAGCGCGCTTTTGGCATATCTTCGCCTTGCAGTTCCTTCGGCAACGTGTCGTCGTGACTCATATCCGATAGCTGCTGCCGCAGTTTACCCAGTCTGTCGCGCAGTTCTGCAGCCTTTTCAAATTCAAGATTCTTTGCGGCCGCCTTCATCTGGGCTGTGACCGTCGTAATGACTTTGTGCAGTGCTTCCTTCGTTAGTTTTCCGTCTTTGCTGTTAGCCTTGTATTCGGCCTTATCTTCGGAGACTTTCGTCAATTCAATGAGGTTGACAACGTCCTTTTTGACGGATTTCGGCGTAATATGATGTTTTTTATTATATGCTTCCTGAATAGAACGGCGCCGTTCTGTTTCGTCTATAGCGCGCTGCATAGAGTCCGTAATCTTATCGGCATACATGATGACCGTGCCGTCTACGTTACGAGCGGCGCGGCCCATAGTCTGAATGAGGGACGTATCCGACCGGAGGAACCCTTCTTTGTCTGCATCGAGGATGGCCACGAGAGACACTTCAGGCATATCGAGGCCTTCGCGGAGTAAGTTAATGCCCACGAGGACATCGAAGACACCGGCCCGCAAATCGCGGATAATGTCGGCCCGTTCAATGGTGGCAATATCGGAATGGAGGTAGCGCACGAAGACACCCATTTCCTTTAAATAGTCCGTCAAATCTTCGGCCATGCGCTTCGTCAGTGTCGTCACGAGGACTCGTTCGCGCTTTTCTACGCGCTTGCGGATTTCCCCTAAAAGGTCATCCATTTGCCCCGTTACAGGACGGACTTCGACCTTCGGGTCGAGAAGCCCGGTGGGTCGAATAATCTGTTGCGCTACGTTCGTTTGCACGCTCATTTCGTACTCTCCCGGCGTAGCACTGACGTAAATGATTTGGTTAATCCGTTCGACAAACTCTTCAAATTTCAACGGTCTATTATCTAAGGCCGACGGCAAACGGAAGCCGTATTCAATCAAATTTTCCTTGCGCGACCGGTCGCCAGCGTACATAGCGCGAAGCTGCGGCAAGGTCACGTGCGATTCATCGACCATAATCAAATAATCATCTGGGAAATAATCGAGGAGCGTATACGGTGCAGCACCGGGCTTGCGGCCTGCTAAGTGGCGTGAATAATTTTCAATGCCTGAGCAGTAGCCCATTTCCTGCATCATTTCCATATCGTAATTGGTACGCTGCTTGAGACGCTGCGCTTCCAGGAGATGTCCTTCGTCAGTGAGCTCCTTAAGCCGTGCTGTGAGCTCATCTTGAATGGTCCCTAAGGCGCGCTGCATCTTGTCCTTTGTCGTCACGTAATGGCTTGCCGGGTAAATAGCCACGTGTTTCCGCTCGGCAATGACTTCACCCGTGAGTGTGTCCACTTCAGTGAGACGATCGATTTCATCGCCAAACATTTCGATGCGAATGACCGAATTATCAAAGGACACAGGGAAGACTTCAATCGTGTCGCCGTGGACGCGGAACGTACCGCGTTCGAGGCTCATGTCGTTGCGCGTATACTGAATGTCCACGAGCTTGTGGAGAATCTCTTCTTGTGTCTTTTCCTGTCCAAGCCGTAAGGACACAACTAATTCGCTGTAATCTTCCGGGTCGCCTAAGCCATAAATGCACGACACAGACGCAACGATGATCACGTCACGCCGCTCAAAGAGAGCCATCGTCGCCGAGTGGCGGAGCTTGTCGATTTCGTCGTTAATAGACGCGTCCTTTTCGATGTACGTATCCGTCTGGGCAATGTACGCTTCTGGTTGATAAAAGTCGTAGTAACTGACGAAATAAGCCACTTCATTGTCTGGGAAAAAAGCCTTAAATTCGCTCGCCAGCTGGGCTGCTAAGGTCTTGTTGTGGGCAATGACGAGCGTCGGCTTCTGTACGGCTTCAATAACCTTCGCCATGGTAAAGGTCTTGCCTGTGCCCGTCGCACCGAGTAATACTTGCGCCCATTGACCGGATTTCACGCCGTCTGCCAAGGACTTAATCGCCTGCGGCTGGTCGCCCATGGGCTCGTACGGCGCGACGACGCGAAAGGGAATGGATGCATTGTAATCTTTATTTCTATGGGATTGAATATCCATGTATGTTACCTCGTAAAAATAACTACCTAATGATACCCTAGTATACCACAACTAGCGAACATATGTATAGAGAAAAAGAGTAGATTGTCTTATTACCAATCGTATTTCCTACTATAATGATTATTTGATTTTTCGGGTATTTTATTTTATACTAAATTTAAAGGTATAATGGAATAATTTAATACTACATCAAAAACAACATAGCAATATAATTTACGTCAAATTTCCCCCATATGGAGGTATTATTTTGAAAATAGAAGATGTACGGCGTTTATGTCAGGCTAATAAAATCCAGTGGACAGAACATGTGATGCAACGGTTAATTAAACGTAATATTACTAGGCGTGAAGTAAAGGCTGTTCTCATGAATGGGACGATTATTGAAGATTATCCTAATGACTACCCTTTTCCGAGCTGTCTTGTAGTTGGTATTTGTACGCCAGATTCCTACTTACACGTCGTATGTGGGATGGGAAATGACAGGTTATGGATTATTACTGCATATAGACCAGACACTGCGATTTGGGATGATTCGTTTACGAAACGGAGGGAGAAATAATGAATACATGTTTTATGTGTAAAGGACATATGGAAAATAAATTAACTACGTTTATGGTAGACGTAGGAAATTGCATTATTATCGTACGCAATGTACCCTCTCAGGTTTGCACACAATGCGGCGAGGTATCTTATACGGATGAAGTAGCAGAACAGTTGGAACGAATCGTTAGCACATTACGTGATTCCATGACGGAAATTGCAGTTGTAAATTATCATCCTGCAACGTAAAGACAGTACAGCTCCCGTATGCTACGCATTACATGATACATAAAAAGGGGCTGTCGCACGTAATTTGTGCGGCAGCCTTTTTGTGTATACATAAAAATAACTCCCGGTCTATGCAAAACCGGGAGTTGGTGTAGAATAAAGATATGACCAAATACCTATCTACACCTTCAGATTATACAAGA
>UQHB01000011.1 GCA_900540735.1 uncultured Megasphaera sp.
TCATAGCTATATTTCATGAAAATACCCCCTTCACTGGGTTGTCCAGTAAAGGGGGTACGCATCATTTGTTGCCTCTATAGATTATGTTTCTTCTTTTCCTAAAGATAGAACGATGCGGCTCGGCACTTGGGCCGCAAAAATACCAATCGTCATGAGCACACAGCCCAGGACTTCACGGAGGCTCATTGTTTCGCCTAAGAGCACCATCCCAGCGAGAACGCTAAAAATCATTTCAAAGCTGCAAAGGAGCGATGCTTCTGTAGGCGGTACGTATTTCTGGCCAATAATTTGCAGTGTGTACGCAATGCCGCTAGAGAAAATGCCGCAATAGAGAATAGGAATAGCTGCGGCAATGATGCCCATGACGGTCAGCGATTCGCCGAAGGGTACCATGGCGATGAAATTGTAGATACCACAGGCGAAGAACTGGCCTGCAGCTAATTCGACACCAGAGAAGTACGGCACGAAGCGGCTAATGCAGAGAATGTGGAGCGACCAGAAGACGACACCGACGAGTTCGAGCATGTCGCCCACATTAATGGGCTGGTCTACGCCGTGAAAGGCCAGGAGATAGACACCAATCGTAGCGACGATGCAGCCGCCGACGTGAGAAAGACGTAGGGGCGTTTTTAAAAAGATGCCGAGAATGGGGACGACGACGATGTATAGGGATGTAATAAAGCCGGCTTTCCCGGCTGTCGTATAGAGGAGCCCCCATTGCTGGAGAGCTGAGCCCATAAAGAGGAAAAAGCCTAAAATCGCACAGGCTATAGGCAAGGTGAGCCAAGACGGGTGCGGTGCAAAGACTTCTATACTCGTCCGGCGCGTCCACCAGACGAGGGGGAGCACGGCCAGTGTGCCGACCCAAAAGCGCACGCCATTAAAGCCAAAAGGGCCAATAAAATCCATGCCTACCCGTTGGGCGACGAAGGCACAGCCCCAAAAGAAGGCCGTTAATAAGAGCAATAAACGATATTTCACGAGATAACTCCTTTCTAGAGAAATGTATTATGTATTATACCATGAAAACTAGGCCGTTACAAAATTTTTACAAAATGCATAGGTACGTCAATACCATGTAAATTGTTCATTTCCCATTACCTTGCTTTTGCGTTATAATAGAGAAAATACATTGGAGGCGAATTTTTCATGTTTACGAAAGCATTACTAACCGACTTGTATCAGCTGACGATGATGCAAGGGTTATTTTTTGAAGGCAAACACGAACAGCTTTGCGTGTTTGACCGGTATTATAGACATAATCCCTTTGAAGGGGGCTACACTGTCGTAGCAGGCCTAGAACATTTAATTGATTACGTACGCAACATTCATTTCAGTGACGATGATATTGCCTATTTAAAGAGCACTGGTATTTTCCGCGATGAATTTTTGGCTTATTTAAAGAATATTACCTTTACAGGCGATATTTACGCTATGCCTGAAGGAACGGTAGCCTTTCCGCAAGAAGTGCTCTTACGGGTCCATACGAAAAAGGTCGAAGCATTGCTTCTCGAAACGTGCATGTCCATGATTATGAACCACGAAAGCTTAATTGCTACGAAAGCACGCCGCGTCCGGACCGTCTCTGGGAATGATGCCTTAATGGAATTTGGCCTGCGCCGGGCTCAAGGGAAATCAGCTGGTGTTTACGGTGCCCGTTCGGCCATGATTGGCGGCTTTAATGGGACGAGTAATGTCCTCGCCGGGGCTCTCTTTGGGATTCCTGTTTTAGGGACTATGGCCCACAGCTGGATTATGAGTTTCCCAACAGAACTGGAAGCTTTCCGGGCCTATGCTGAACAGTATCCCAATAATATGATTCTCTTGGCTGATACGTATAATACGCTGAAACAAGGCGTGCCCGATGCGATTACAGTCTTTTCCGAAATGAAAGCAGCCGGAACCTTGCCGAAGACCTACGGTATCCGCCTCGATAGCGGCGACTTGGCCTATCTTTCGAAAGAAGCGCACAAAATGTTTGCAGCTGCCGGCTTTGGCGATGCTGTCATTGCAGCGTCTAATGACCTCGATGAAAACCTCATTGCCGAATTAAAACTCCAGGGCTGCTGTATTAACTCGTGGGGCGTTGGCACGAATCTCATTACGGCGAAAGACAGCCCGTCCTTAGGCGGTGTCTTTAAGCTCGTCGGCCAGTACGAAGACGGTAAATTCATTCCGAAAATCAAGATGAGCGATAACGTCGAAAAGATTTCTAACCCAGGCCTGAAAAATGTTCTCCGTATTTACGATAAAGAAACGGGCAAGATGCGGGCTGATGTCATTATTCTCCATGAAGAACAGATTGACCCGAATAAAGATTTACATTTGGCAAGCGATAAAGCACCGTGGAAATCGCGTGTCATCCCGGCTGGTACCTTTATAGTACGGCGCATGTTGCAGCCTATCTTTAAAGACGGCAAACTAGTCTATAATAAACCGACCTTGCCGGAAATCATGGACTATGCGAACAAAGAAATGGAAACGCTCTGGCCGGAATACACGCGCCTGGTCAACCCGGAAGTCATGTGGGTACAGCGGAGCAAACAGCTCTCGGCGTTGCGCAATAAGATTTTACAGCAAGAATCACAGCAATTCTATAAATAATCGTACGATGACATGCTCACTGCCTATGGCTTCCATAAGGAGTGAGCATTTTTATTTTACGAAATCTTCGTGTATAATAAGGAAAACGTATATTGCCGAATTTGGCAAAGGGGGGGTAGGGACGATGTTAGGTGCAATTATTGGAGATATTGTGGGCTCAGCCTATGAACACCAGTGGCAGCCAATCAAGACGAAAGACTTTCCGTGGTTTACAGAAGGCTGTCATTTTACGGACGATACGGTGACGACTGTAGCCGTAGCTGAGGCGTTGATGGTCGGGAAAGAACGAAAATGCGGCTACCTTACGCCGCTGCGGGAACGGATGCGCTATTGGTGCCGTCAGTATCCTGATGTGGGCTTTGGTGGCTATTTCCGCCAGTGGTTCTTAGCAGACGCAGCAGCACCATACGGCAGTTGGGGCAATGGCGCAGCGATGCGCGTGTCGCCTGCAGCGTGGGTCGGCAAAGACCTAGACGAAGTGCAAGAGTTGGCAGAATTGACGGCCGTCATCAGTCACGACCACGACGAAGCCATTCGCGGTGCCATAGCCGTAGCGTCAGCTGTTTATTTAGCCCGGACGAAACATAGTACGGCTGACATTCGCGCGTATATACAGCAATATTTTTATGCTTTAGAGCAGACGCTCGACGACATTCGTCCGACTTACTCCTTTACGAGTGATACGGCTCACAGCGTGCCTGAAGCTATCGAAGCCTTTTTAGAAAGTACGTCTTTTACAGATGCCATTGCCAACGCTGTCTCTTTAGGCGGCGACACAGATACGCAAGGAGCCATGGCCGGAGCTATGGCCGAAGCCTATTACGGCATTCCAGAGGAAATCAAAGCGAAAGCCATGACTTATTTGCCTCAAGGCATGCAAGACGTAGTACATCGCTTTTACGCACAATATCGATAACGAGAAAAGAGGGATAGTATGGTTTCTCCAGAAACACAAGCAAAATATGAAAAACTCCGCGCTATTTTGCGCGATATGGGAAGCGTCGTCATCGGCTTTTCCGGCGGCGTAGATAGTACCTTTTTGACTTATACAGCACACGATGTCTTAGGCGATAAGGCATTAGCTGTGACGGCTGTGTCGCCGACACTCCAGTCCTTTGAAGAAGACGATGCTAAAGACATGGCTAAATCCATGGGCGTGCGCCATATGCTCGTCCATTCGACGGAATTCGACGCCCCCCAATTCGTGGCAAACCCGGCGAACCGCTGCTATTATTGCAAAAAAATCCGTTTTACAGCCCTTGTGGACTTAGCGAAGCAGGAAGGCCTCAAGTGGGTCGCTGACGGCGGTAATATGGAAGATTTAGGCGATTTTCGGCCTGGTATGAAGGCTATTGAAGAGTTGGCTGAATTTGTGCGCAGCCCTATGATTGAAGCAGGCCTTGGCAAAGCCGATATTCGGGCTTTGTCGAAAGAATTGGGCTTGCGGACGTGGAATAAACAGAGTGCTGCCTGCCTGGCCAGCCGTATTCCGTACGGAACGGCGTTATTGCCGAAGCGGCTTGCCAAGATTAACCAAGCGGAAGCCTTCATTACACCTTTTATTAAAGGGTCGCTCCGCGTGCGTTATCACGGTGACATTGCCCGTATCGAAGTCGGTGTCGACGAAATCCCGACGATTCTCGCGCACAGACAGGACATCGTCAAAGCCCTCAAAGATTGCAGCTTTACGTATGTCACCCTCGATTTGGGCGGCTACGAAATGGGCAGCCTCAACGAAGCATTAGACGAAAACGACATGAAAGATAAGGATGAATAAGAGCACATGGCGATTACGAAAAAAGTCAAACAAGAAATGTTACAACGATTCCAAGACCAATACGGTATTATGAAGTCGGCCCTCCATTACAATTCTCCTTTTGAACTGATGATTGCCGTCATCTTATCAGCCCAGTGTACAGATGAACGGGTCAATATCGTCACAAAAGGTCTCTTCCCGGCATACAGCAGCCCTGAAAAAATCTTGTCCCTTGGCCTTGACGGCTTAGAAAAAAAAATCCGTACGTGCGGCCTCTACCACAGTAAAGCCAAAAATATTTTAAAGAACTGTGAAATCCTTTGTGAACAGTATCACGGTGAAGTGCCTCAGACTTTCGACGAATTAGTCAAGCTCCCCGGCGTAGGCCGCAAGACAGCAAACGTCCTCGTGAGCATTCTCTTCGATACACCGGCTATTGCCGTCGATACGCACGTCTTCCGCGTATCTAACCGCCTCCAGCTGGCAACGGGCAAAACGCCGCTTGAAGTAGAAAAGGGCTTGCAAAAGGCTATCCCTAAAGAATGGTGGAGCCGGGCCCATCACTGGCTCATTTGGCATGGCCGCCGGATTTGCAAAGCCCGTAAGCCTTTATGCGATGATTGCTTCTTGGCAGACCTCTGTCCAAGTGTAGTAAAAGATAAAAAGTGACCACTATAGATTGACAAATACTGACAAAATCGGTAATATTAATATTGCAATACTTGCAATACCTGTGCACATACAGGAGTAATAGGAGGATCATTCTATATGGATTTGAGATATGTAAAGGGCACGTATCTGGACGAAATCATGTTGGACGGAAAACCTGTATTATTTACCTTGGAAGGTCTTGAAGCCGGCAAAGAAGATGAAGCACGCCGCTATAGCCAGCAAATTTGGGACTGGGTCTTAGCCCACCATTCCCGCGTTATGGCCCACGCTCCTCTTATTGCAAATTTTAAAAATAAAAAATGGCGCTCTGAAGGCGAAGCTGAAGTATCTGCCGAAGAAATTCGGGGCTACTTAAAACGCATCAACTCCGTTTATGTAACATATAACGGCGGATTTGATATTTTCTTTGATACGAACGATGTCTTCCAAGAACGGTCTATTGTCGTCCGCATGGGAAGAAATTTCGTTTTTGAAGGGTTTAAACTCTTGTAATCTGTTGTCGAATGTCACGGGATGTGGTACAATATACCCATCTTGACAGTGAGGTGAGACATATGGCAAAACACATTATTACAATTAATAACGAATCCATCCAGAAGACTGTACAGCACGCTGGCTGCAGCGAATGCCAGACATCCTGTCAGTCTGCTTGCAAGACTTCTTGCACTGTAGGCAATCAGGTCTGCACGAAATAAGTTTGTTTTGAGGGGACACCCTTTACCTTTTGGTAAAGGGTATTCTTTTTGTATGGAGGAAACGATGGCAGAAAAAATCAAACCGATGATTCATAAATATTGCTTGAACGGCACGTACATGCTGCTCGATGTCAATAGCGGCATTATTAACGTCATTGACAAAATGACCTACGATGTCCTCGACGTCTATGACGGCACGAACAAAGAAGCCGTGTACCGCGCCCTCGGCAATACCTATGACCACCAGGAATTGACAGAAACACTTGAAGAATTAGACGAATTAATCCAGAAGGAATGCTTATTTGCACCGATGTGCGAATCCTTCAAAGTCGTTGCAGAAGAAGAACCAGTCATTAAATCACTTTGTCTCAACATTGCCCATGATTGCAACTTACGTTGTAAATACTGTTTTGCGTCCCAAGGGGACTATGATACACATAAACGGGAGCTTATGAGTTTCGATGTGGCTAAACACGCTGTAGACTTGCTCATTAAAAGTACAGAAGGGAAACGGCAGCACTGCGAAATCGACTTCTTTGGCGGCGAACCGCTCATGAACTGGGGCGTTGTCAAACAGACGATTGAATACATTCATGAACAAGAAAAGATTCATGACCGGGTCTTTAAATTGTCGCTCACGACGAACGGCATGCTGCTCACACCGGATAAGGTAAAATATCTGAATGAAAATCACATTAGCCTCATCTTGAGCCTTGATGGCCGGAAAGAAATGCATGACCGCATGCGTCCGACCGCTGGCGGCAAAGGCTCTTATGATATTTGCATGGCGAATCAGCTCTATGCAGCAAAACACCGCAATGGCGAAGAATACTACGTCCGCGGTACGTACACGACGTATAATTTAGACTTTGCAAAAGACGTCAAAGACATGGCTGACCTCGGCTTCGATGGCCTCTCTATGGAACCGGTCGTTGGCGATGACTTAGATTACGCTATTACGGAAAAAGATTTGCCCCGTATTTACAAAGAATACGAAAACTTGGCAGACCTCTACTTGAAGCGGTACGAAGAAGGGCATCCCTTCATTTACTACCACTTCATTATGGACCTTTATCGCGGCCCGTGTATTGCTAAACGGCTCCGCGGCTGCGGTGCTGGCCATGAATACATGTGCGTCGTACCGAACGGCGACATCTATCCGTGCCATCAGTTCGTCGGCCAAGACGAATACGTCCTCGGCAACGTCTATGAAGGCATTAAAAAACAGACCTTACCGGCTCTCTTCCGGGATATGCATGTCCTCAACAAACCGGAATGCTGCAAGTGCTGGGCGAAATTCTTCTGCAGCGGCGGCTGTCACGCTAACAACATCAAGTACGGCGGCAACATTCAGACACCGTACGAATTGAGCTGCAAAATCCAGAAGAAACGTATTGAATGTGCTATGTACATTCAGGCAACGCTGGCTATGCGCAACCATACGGCTGCAAGCCAGCAAGAAGATACGATGGAACCGAAAGCCCAATGATGACGAAATTAAAAGTCTTTCTGTGGTTCGTCGTCGTCTGCTATTTGCTCTACGTGTTGGTCATGAACGGCCCGTCTACACAGACCCTGGCTCTCTTAGGCATGGCCCTTTTCGTAGGCATCATGCAAGTGTGGCTCCATAGCAAGGCGCGGCAGAAATTGAAAGATAAATACAAATAAATACAAATACATGTAAAAATAGTGAAAGGGGATAGGAAATAAGGTAAAAAGTAGGTAAATCCATTATTTCCTATTCTCTTTTTGCATACATGACCTGCGTATATAGGAACTATGTGAAAATGAAAAGATAAAAAGACATACGTACCGTTGACTTTATGTGAAAGTTGGAGTACTCTAAGTATATCCAAATGGTATACTTTACTAAGTATAAAAGTTTTTTAATACATACAATATGTAGGAGTGGATAAAACTATGAGCGAATTATTAAGAGTAGAAGGATTGCATATTGCTGTCGAAGGCAAAGAAATCCTGCGAGGACTCGATTTAACGATAAACACAGGAGAAACTCATGTTATTATGGGCTCGAACGGTGCTGGTAAATCAACATTGTTCAATGCCATCATGGGGAATCCTAAATATAAAGTAACAGCTGGTAAGATTTTCTTTGAAGGGAAAGACATTACAGACGCACCGGTTAACGAACGTGCTAAAGCAGGTATCTTCATGGCTTTCCAGGCACCGATTTCCGTCCAAGGCATTACGCTGGAAAACTTCATCCGTAACGCTAAAGGCACGATTACTGGCGAAAACCAACGTATCATGCCGTTCCGTAAAAAACTCCGTGCCCAAATGGAAGAATTGTCCATGGATAAATCCTATGCTGAACGGTATGTCAATGACGGCTTCTCCGGTGGCGAACGGAAAAAATCGGAAATTCTCCAAATGACCATGCTCGACCCGAAACTGACCATGCTCGACGAAATCGACTCCGGCCTTGACGTCGATGCTGTCCGTATCGTTTCCGAAGCCGTTGCTAAATACCGTAACGAAAATAACTCCATCTTAGTTATTACGCATCATAGCGAAATTTTGCAGCACTTAAAACCGGACTTCGTTCATGTTCTCATTCATGGCCGCATCGTCAAGACTGGCGACGGTTCCCTCATTCAGGAAATCGAAAAGAACGGCTACGACGAATTTAAAGAAGAAGCAAAAGAAGAAGACAAAGAATTAAACGCGTAATAGGAGGAAGTCTCTATGGCTGAAGCTACAGATAAAAAGTATGCTGAAGAAAAGAACCGTGAAGACCGTATAGAAGTGGCTTCCATGGGCGATTTCAGCAACATGTATAACTTTAAAAAAGATTTCAAATATTCCTATAAAACGCAAGCTGGCTTGACCCCAGACGTAGTACGGGAAATTTCGGAAAAGAAAAACGAACCGAAATGGATGCTTGATTTCCGTTTGAAATCTCTTGAATTATATTACCAAATCGATTATCCAAACTGGGGTCCTGATATTAGCGGCCTCGATATGGATAATATCGTTACTTATGTCCGTCCGGACACGCATATGAAAGCAAACTGGAACGATTTGCCAGATGATATTAAAGATACGTTCGACCGCTTAGGGATTCCAGAAGCAGAAAAAGAATCTCTTGCCGGTGTCGGCGCGCAGTATGACTCAGAAATCGTCTACCACAGCATTCAAGAAGACCTAGTTAAACAAGGCGTTATTTATACCGACTTTGATACGGCGCTGAAAAAATATCCGGACATTGTACGGAAACATTTCATGAAGCTCGTACCGCCAACAGACCATAAATTTGCTGCCCTCCACGGTGCTGTTTGGTCTGGTGGTTCTTATGTCTATGTCCCAGAAGGGGTAGACGTAAAGATTCCGCTCCAAAGTTATTTCCGTTTAAATGCTCCTGGTGCAGGCCAGTTTGAACATACTATGATTATCGTCGAAAAAGGGGCAAAAGTACACTTCATCGAAGGCTGCTCGGCTCCGAAATACAACGTTGCTAACCTTCATGCAGGGTGCGTTGAACTCTTCGTCGGTGATTATGCAACCTTGACCTATTCGACTATCGAAAACTGGTCGAAGAATATGTATAACATGAACACGAAACGCTGCATCGTCGGCAAACACGGCACGATTAACTGGGTAACTGGTTCTTTCGGCTCCCATACGTCTTGTCTCTATCCTATGAGTATTCTCCAAGGCGAAGGGGCACACTGCGAATTTACAGGCGTAACCTTTGCCGGCTCTGGCCAGTACCTCGATACAGGCTCGAAAGTTGTCCACAATGCACCGAATACGACGAGTAACATCGATTCGAAATCCATTTCGAAAGACGGTGGCGTTTGCATTTATCGTGGTGCTGTCATCATCAATCCCCGTGCAGAAGGGGCTAAATCGAACGTTTCGTGCGAATCCTTGATGCTCGACGAACAGTCGCAGTCCGATACGATTCCGGCTATTGTCGTTAAAAACGATAACATTGACCTCGGTCATGAAGCTAAAATTGGTCGTATTTCTGATGACTCTATTTTCTACCTCATGACACGCGGCCTGAGCGAAGATGAAGCACGGGCTATGCTCGTTCGCGGCTTCGTTGAACCAGTTTCGAAAGCATTGCCGCTCGAATATGCTGTCGAAATGAATAACTTAATTAACCTTGAAATTAAGAATTCCTTATAAGGGAGGGGGCGAATTAATATGCCAAAAGTAGTTCCTGTAGAACAACAATATAATCAGCTTCCCCGCCCGACATTCCGGTGGATGGAAGTAAACTTCTTGCCCTTAGATCCGCTTGCTGTCAAAGATGACCCGGCATTGCGGCCAGATGAACGGCATGAAGGCGACGTAACTGTCGATTTTTATTGCGGTAATAAAATTCCGGAAATTAAGGATTTTACCGGCGCCAACCCAGAATCGTTAGCACCGACATTGTCTGAAAACAGCAATGGTATTTCCATTACCGTTCCTGATGGCAAAGCCGGGAAAGTTTGGCTTGACTTTACGATTAACGAAGTGGCACCGCAGTACGTTGGCCAAGTGTATATTAAAGCTGGCCACGATAGCAAATTAGATGTCTATATGAGCTTTAACGGCGGCTCCATTAACGGCCTCGTTAATGTCTTTGAATACGTCGAAGCTGGCGATAACGCAACGGTTTCCTTAAATAAAGTACAGGTCAATGGGCAAGATACACGGCACATTGAACATCGCTACGCCAAAGTTGGCGAAAGCAGCACCGTCAATTACATCAGTGCTGAATTAGGCGGTCATAAAACACTCGTTTACTACAAGAATGATTTAGACCACGACAATTCTACGTTTAACAGCCATGCTATGTACATCGGCAATAACGACCAAGTCTTTGACTTCTCCTATTGGGTACCAACATCTGGCGTGAAAACGAACACCGATATTTTGACGACTGGTGCGCTCCTCGATACGTCGAAAAAATACTTCCGCGGCACGATTGATTTCCTCCGCGGTGGTAAAAAAGCCGTTGGTAACGAATCGGATGTATGCTTGCTCTTAAGCCCGAAAGTACATTCCATTTCCTTGCCGCTCTTACTTTGTAAAGAAGACGATGTCGTCGGTAACCACGCATCAAGTGCAGGCCAAATCGACAAAGATAAATTGTTCTATCTCATGAGCCGCGGCTTTAATGAAGATGGGGCGCAACTGATTATTGTCGAATCCAATATTCGCCCGGTTATCGATAAATTAGGCGATGAACTTCTCATGAATAAAGCCCTTCAGGCCGTTCGGTCGAAAATGGATTTTTGCGAAACGGAAGGTGAATGCAGTGATAAATGTGCGAAAAGATTTCCCAATCTTAACTAAAGTCCATAATGGACACCAATTAGTCTACTTTGATAATGCTGCAACGACGCAGAAACCGTTCCAAGTCATCCACGCTATGGTGGATCTCTTGGAACACCATAACGGCAACCCTCATCGTGGTGCCCATATCCTCAGTGTCGAAGCGTCGAAACTCTATGACGATGCTCGTGATGCAGTGGTCAAATTAATCAATGCGCCAGGCCGGGAAAATGTCATCTTCGTCCGTAATGCCACGGAAGGGATGAACCTCATTACACGGAGCTATGCCGAAACGCATTTGAAAAAAGGCGATAAAATCGTCATTCCTATTTCGGAACACCATGCCAACCTCGTTACGTGGCAGCGCGTATGCCGCGTCACTGGGGCCGAATTAGTCTACATGTACCTCGATGAAACAGGTCATTTCACAGACGAAGACTTTGCCAAAATCGACGAAAAGACGAAAATCGTTTCCTTCGCTGGTGTGAGCAACGTTCTCGGCATGAAAGTACCGGCTAAAAAGCTCATCGAAAAAGCCCACTCTGTCGGTGCTATTGCCATCTTTGACGGTGCCCAGGCTGTACCGCATATGAAAGTAGATGTCCAAGATTTGGACTGCGACTTCATGGTCTTTTCTGGTCATAAAATGCTCGGCTCTGCCGGGACTGGCGTATGCTACGGCAAAACCGCTCTCTTAAATGACATGGAACCGTTCCTCTTAGGCGGCGATATGATTGAATACGTCCAAGAACAGACGACGACCTTCAACGTCTTGCCGTTTAAATTTGAAGCTGGCACAGAAAATGTCGAAGGTGCTGTGGCTCTCCACGCTGCTATTGATTACCTCAATGACTTAGGATGGGATGAAATCGAAAAACACGAACACGAATTAGTCGTCCGTGCCCTCGACGGTATGCTGAAAATGCCGCATATCCACATCATTGGCAGTACGAACCCAGACGAAAAGACTGGCGTTATTTCCTTTACTATTGACGGCGTTCATCCGCACGACGTAGCGACTATTTTAGACAGCTACGGCATTGCTATCCGCTCGGGCCATCACTGCGCACAGCCTTTTGGTGCTCACATCGGCGTCGAAGCATCGTGCCGCATTAGCTTCTATGTGTACAACACAATTGAAGAAGTAGATTACTTCCTCGATAAATTACCATTAGTCCGGAAACAAATGGGCTATAAGGATTAAGGAGTGAACGACTGTCATGGAAAACATGAACGAATTGTATTCCGATATTATTTTGGAACACAATCAGTGTCAAGAAAACAAGCATCCCTTAGCTGCCTGTAATTTGCAGGAACGGGGTCATAACCCAAGCTGTGGCGACGATATTACCCTCCAGGCTGATATTCAAGACGGCATCATTCAAGACGCTGCCTATACAGGTCACGGCTGTGCTATTAGCCAGGCTTCGGCAGACATTATGATTGACCTCATTAAAGGAAAATCTGTCAAAGAAGCACTGCGCTTAGTGGACCTCTTCCTCTCCATGATTAAACGGGAAGTGACAGACGATGATGAATTGGAAGAATTAGAAGACGCTATTGCCCTCAAAAATATTTCCAATATGCCTGCTCGTGTCAAATGTGCTGTCCTCGCATGGCATACCTTAAAAGATGCCATTGAAAAAGGCGAAGCCAAAGACGCTGCTAAATAATTATAGTATATACGAAAAAAACCGCAATCTCAAAAGAGGTTGCGGTTTTTTTGTATACCTTGTATGATACAAGAAAGAGACTTGCGAGGTAGACTATGACAAATGTAGAGAAAATGAAACAAGGCCTGTGGTACGATGCCAATTTTGATGAAGAACTACTGCGTCTGCGCGAAGAGGCGGCAGACTTAGTCTTTCAATTACGCCAGATTTCGCCGAAAGAAACGACAAAACGGGAAGAATTATTACGCCAATTATTTCCCCATTGTGGTAAAGATGTGGTTATCTTCCAGCCTTTAGCTGTAGATTATGGCTTTCATACGTATATTGGCGACCATAGTTTTATAAATTATGGAGCCTATTTCATGGATGATGCGCCTATTCATATTGGTAGTCATTGCTTCATTGGCCCTAATTGCGGTCTCTATACGGCCATTCATGCAACCTTGCCGGATGAACGCAACGCCGGTTGGGAACAGGCTAAACCCATTAAGATTGGCAATAACGTCTGGATTGGCGGCGATGTGACTATTTTGCCGGGCGTGACCATTGGCGACGGTACTATTATTGGTGCAAAAAGCTGTGTGACTAAAGAGATTCCGGCTGGCGTTATTGCTGGTGGAAACCCATGCCGGGTCATTCGTGCTATTACAGCAGACGATAGTATTTGGAAGGAGAAGAGCGTGTGATGAAAATTCAACTCGTAGAAGCATACGACCGCGTCGAGGACGTACGGCAAATCTTCGCCGAATATACGGCGTGGCTCTTGCAGTTAGACCCAAAGATGCAGGATAGTTTAGACCAACAGCATTATGAAGACGAAATCCTTCATTTAGAAGTCAAATACGGTAAGCCCCACGGACGGTTGTATTTGGCCTGTATCGATGGGAGAGTCGCTGGCTGTGCTGGCCTGCGGCAAGAAGCAGATGGCATTGGTGAAGTTAAACGGCTCTTCGTACGGCCTGCGTATCGAGGCCATCACGTAGGCAAAGTTTTATTAGAACGGATTATAGGAGACGCGAAAGCCATTGGCTACACGCGGCTCGTCCTTGACACGATGCCCCAAATGGCCCATGCTGTGCGGCTTTATACATCCTTAGGTTTCCGAGATATTCCTAAATACAATGACAATCCTGTAGACGAAGCTCTCTTTTTAGGGCGTTCTATATAATAATGTATATAAAAAGAGCCTGGCTCATACGAGTCAGGCTCTTTCGTATCTGCTATTAGTGTAAAAGATTTAAGAAAATCGTCAGAATAGATGCATTGACTGGGTCGATGATGAGGGAGCCAATGAGAGGAATGACGAAGAACGCTGTCGGTGCAGGCCCGAAGAGTTCCGTCATAGCCGTCATGTTGGCAATAGCGTTCGGCGTTGCGCCGAGACCAAAGCCGCAAACACCAGAGGTCATAACGGCAGCTTCGTAGCTTTTGCCCATGACGCGGAAGACGATGAAGTACGCAAAGAGGGCCATAAAAACGGCTTGGCTCAGTAAGAGCACAATCATCGGTACGGCAAGGTTGCTGAGCTGCCATAATTTTAAGCCCATGAGGACGCATGTCAAGAAGACCGTTAAGCCTAAGTTGCCCAGGACTTCACTTTCACGCTGATAGACTTTGAAAGCATGCGTGAAATCAGCTGTATTACGGATAATGGCAGCGACGAGCATGGCCCCAATATAGGCTGGGAAGGTCAGGCCAATGCTGTCGAGGAAACTACTGACTAAGGTGCCGAGGCCCATAGCCAGGAAGAGATGGGCCATAGCATTCATGAAGCGGTAGTTATCGATTGTTTGGCCTACTTTTAAATCTTTTTTAATCAGTTCATCTGCTTTTTCTACGTCGCCCGCAACGGCTTCGATTTTGTTGACTTCTGATTGGTACGTTTCCGGGTCGAGCCGTTCTGTGTCGGCTTTACTGTGCAAATGGAACGTGTGCACCAGCCGTTCGCCAACAGGGCCGCCAATGATGCCGCCTGCAACGAGGCCGAACGTCGCCGCTGCTACAGAAATAGTGAGGCCATTATCGAGGCCTGCTTTTTCTAAGACCGGCCCGAACGCCGCTGCTGTAGCATGGCCGCCGACCATGGGGATGGAGCCCGTAGCCAGACCCATTAAGGGCGTAATATCAAAGAGGGACGTCAGGCCAATGCCGATGACATCTTGACAGATAATCAAGACTGTCGTAATAATGGCCATTTTAAAGACGAGGACACCGCCCCGTTTAATAAGGCTCAGACTCGCCGTATAGCCGACACTCGTGAAAAAGAGCATCATACAGATGTTTTGCATAATTGTATCTTGCTCGTATTTCCAGAGGCCGTTTGTATATAATATAGTATTAGTGAAAGCAAATAAAATACCGCCGACCACAGGAGCAGGAATACAATATTGCCGCAAACATTTGATTTTCATACGCATAAATACGCCTACGTAATAGACGATAATGGCTGCAGCAAGGGTTTGATAAATATTAAGGTTAATCGCTAATGGCATAATAGCCCATTCCTCCTTACACGATACGTTATATGTACCGCAATGTATGTATGACAACTTATATAATAGCAAAAAAAACTAAACTGTACAATTATAAATACGTATAAAATTTGCATCTCTTATATACTTTTTATATTTCGCATGATGAAATAATGTAAGGAGAATGAGTATAATCTTGCCGCCCTTGGCGATACGCAGGCTCTTGCATGGAAAGAGCTTGAAGGTCTGTGCCCAGGCAATCATAGTAGAACTGTTCTTGCCTTAAGGGGGAGAGCTTTTTCATATCCGTTGCGACTTTCGTGACTATAGGAATCCGCTTTTTACTGCCCTTCAGTAAGGCGCGCCCACGAGGGGCTACGGCGAGGATGCGGGCGTATTGGGGGCCGTCCGTATAGGAAGCTGTCACGATGGTACGAGGCAGGCGAAGCGTCGTGTAGACACCCATACGGCAGAGACGGCTGTACGAATAACGTCGTGTCTTTAGGGCCGCCATGGCTTCGTCCCATGTAGGAGCTTGCTGATACACGCGATGCCAGCGATTTTCTAAACCTTCTGTAAAGGCCGGATAGGTCTGCAAGACTGTAGGCGGCGTGATGCGGTTGGCATATAGGACGAGGTCATGGTAGCGGTCGTACGAGACCATCTGCCCTTGCTGAACGAGGGAGACTATATCCGTGTATTCGTCTGCTGGTACATAGGGCTTGATGGCTTCGATGTCGAGGGTCCTAAGGTGTGTGCGCAAGGCAGAAGCACTAGCAAAGGCACGATGGACAATCGGTGCATCGTGGGTCGTGCCGAGACGGCGAATAGGGAGGAGCTCCATGTGCGGTGCATAGGTCACGATGGCTTTCGTATATTCTAAGGCTAAGAGAGAGTTTGGCGAATCTAAGAGGGCTTGCTGGTCCGGGCAGCGTTGGCGCAGTGCTTCCGTTACGTATTGGCCATACGGCTGGCCTTGGTGATTTTGGATAGGTAAGTCTCGGATAGTAGTAGCTTCTTGCGCAAGTTGGCGAAAGGCAGCAGCTGTACCGGTTTCGACACCGCAAGCAATAGTATCACAGCCGAGTTTCGCTGCTAGTCGGACAGCACCACTGGCAAAGCCGTTGGCACTAGAGACGGCATAGACGAGAGGCAGCTCTATGACGACATCGGCACCGTGGCGGAGTGCCCAAGCAGCGCGGGTCCATTTGTCAAACAGGGCTGGTTCTCCGCGCTGAACGAAGGCACCGCTCATGATGATAGCAAGAGACGCGTCATTTCCTACGTGCTGGCGAATGGCTGTGAGCAAATACTGATGGCCTAGATGGAAGGGATTATATTCTGCAATGACCGCAATCGTTTTCATTAATTTTCTCCTCTTTATAATATATACGTTATTATACGGATAATTTTCCTCTTGGCAATGAAAAATTTCTCTTTTTATCGCTCTTGTAATATGCTATAATAATTTTAGTCTGTAGAAAGCAATAGTATAGGTGATGGTATGAAATATTGGAAAACCGCCGCTGTCATGCTCCTCATGGGCGCGTCAGTGACACTCGCCGGTTGTGGAACTACGCCGACGATGATGGAAGAGTATAGTTTTGGTCAAGTCCAGCTCAAAGCGGGAAATTCAGAAGTGTATATGGACAGTCCTTTTGATTTGGCCCATGTAAAACGGCAAGATAATGATAGCATGATGTACATTAATAAAGATGACCATGTCGTCATTGCCGTTACGTCCCAAGCCTTAACTAGCGGCAATGCGCAAGCCATGGCCGAGCAAGACGTGGCCACGCAAAAACAGACACTCCAAGCTACAGATCTGCAAACGAAGTTGTCTCCGACGACAGTCAATGGCAAACCTGCTGTAGAAGGAGATTACTCCTTTACAGTCGCTGTCCACGGCAACGAAGTGCCTATTGTCTCGCGGAATCTCTTCTTTGAAGATACAGACCAAGTATGGCATATTATGTACCAGTATCGTCAGTCTGACGAAATGGGCAAAGAAGTCACAGACTATGTCTTTGGTCACATCCACTAAAATTTATAAGACTAATGAAAGAGGGTAAATTAGCATGATCGTTTTGGTTGTAAACTGCGGCAGCTCATCCTTGAAGTACCAGTTAATTAACATGGACAATGAAGAAGTTATGGCAAAAGGCCTCGTTGAAAAAATTGGCCTTTCTGACTCTCTCTTGACACACAAATGGAATGGTCAGAAAAAAGAAGTTGCTCAGTCTATTCCTGATCACAAAGTTGCTGTCAAACTCGTATTGGATATCTTAACTGAATCTGGCGTTATCAAATCCATGTCCGAAATTGATGCTGTTGGCCATCGTGTCGTTCATGGCGGCGAAGAATTCGCAGCTTCCACGGTGATTACAGATGACGTTATGAAAGCACTCGAAAAATGCTCTGCTTTTGCACCGCTCCACAATCCGGCTAACATCATCGGCATCAACGCTTGCGCAGAAATCATGCCGGGCGTACCGCAGGTTGCTGTCTTCGATACAGCATTCCATCAGACCATGCCGGCACAAGCTTACATGTATGGCCTTCCGTATGAACTGTACAAAGAAAACGGTATCCGCCGTTACGGCTTCCACGGCACAAGCCATCGTTATGTAGCTGGTGAAATCGCTAAAGTTCTCGGCAAAAAAGTCGAAGACTTACGCATCATCAACTGCCACTTAGGCAACGGTTCTTCCTTATGCGCTATTAAAAACGGCAAATCTGTTGATACGACTATGGGCTTCACACCACTTGCTGGTGTTCTCATGGGCACACGCTGCGGCGACATCGACCCGGCTATCGTTACGACTGTGATGGACCAGAAAGGTCTTTCCACAAAAGATATGGATATGCTCATGAATAAAAAATCTGGCGTACTCGGTATTTCCGGTGTATCCAGCGACTTCCGTGACCTTGGCGACGCTGCTAAAGAAGGCAACGAACGGGCACAACTCGCACTCGATATGTTCCATTACCAAGTTCGTAAAGAAATCGGCGCATTCGCAGCTGCTATGGGCGGCGTAGACGTTATTACCTTTACGGCTGGTGTTGGCGAAAACGGTATCGAAGACCGTGCAGCTATCTGCAAAGGCCTCGAATACCTCGGTGCTAAACTCGATCCGGAAAAGAACAACGTTCGTGGCAAAGATGCTGAAATCAGCACAGCTGATTCGACAGTTAAACTCTATGTCATTCCGACAAACGAAGAACTCATGATTGCTCGCGATACGAAAGAACTCGTTTCGGCAGCAAAATAATTACACTATACGCTGGTGAAGGATAGAGCATGATGCTCCCTTCACGTGCCAGGTGGGGGGGCCAAGGCGCACAGCAATGCAAGGTTTTGTATTGCTGTCGTAGAGGCCCCTATTTTAATGGGGTGAACAACATGAAACTAGTCTATTGGGATATTGATGGAACACTGATTAACACAGGCCGGGCCGGACTCTATGCAATTGAAGAAGTATTCCATACACTGCCTGGTAAAGAACATTTGCCAGTACCGAAAATTGCTGCTGGTGGGCGCACAGATAATTACATTTGCCAACAGTTGCTGTATAAAGCAACTGGCATTATGCCCACAGACGATGAAGTCAGCACCTTTTGCCGGGGCTATGAAAAGAAGCTCTTAAAATGGCTGAAAGTCAAGCAAGACGAAGGCGTGATTTTCCATCATGTCCGCTCGATTTTAGCGGCTTTTGCTGAAAAAGAAGGGTATAAACAGCTGCTCTTGACCGGAAATAGTGTGTATGGTGCGCAAATGAAGCTGGATTTCTTTGATTTGTCCCAATATTTTGATTTTGCTCACTCCGGCTTTGCATGTCAGTACTATTATCGCGATGACCTGGCAAAAAATGCGTACCGCATTGCTAAAGACGCGTGGGGCGATGCCATTGAAGACATGTTCGTCATTGGTGATACGCCGTACGATATTCAATGCGGCAAAGCAATTGGCGCAAAAACCATTTCTGTCGCTACAGGCCATTATGATTACGACCACTTAGCATCGTGCAAACCCTGGAAATTAATCAAAGAATTACCGGAACCGGAAGCATTCCAAGCATTATTAGAAGAAGATTAATGGCAAAAGAAAACTCCCTTGCTTATAGAGCAGGGGAGTTTTTGTCATGCTATGGATTCAGTTTCCATGTATTTTGCAGGACCCTGAAATTCAAGTCATGCCATTTCTTTTGTAAATCATCGTTCGTCGTGTACATCGAATAGAGAAGATTGTTGTGTTTCTTCACAGACTGCTCAAGCTGAGCAATGCGGGCATCTTGCATTTGGGTCAACGAAATCAAAGATGATACCTGTATTTGCAAGGTCAGAATCCAACAAAACTCGATAATGGCCACGACTAAGATGATGCGTTCTGATGAGGAAAGAGCCTGCCAATGCTTTTTCAGCATAGCTTTTACAGCTCTTGTATTACTTTTTGTAAACATAACCTTAGTGATATCTTATAAATTTGAGATAGTCCGCGTTTTATTACGGACAAAATCAAGCCATAATTGTGCTGCATGGGACAAATAATGGCCTCGTTTCCAAATGACATAAAGCACATGCATGATTTCCGGTTCCACTAAGGGACGGACAACGACCGATTCGGACACGCGCGGCGAGCTTTCTTTCGTCGGGCACAGACGGCTTGGCAAGAGGGCTACGCCCAGGTTTGCCACGACGGTCTGAATCATGAGGTCACGCTGGCTCGTTTCAAAGACGATCTTCGGCTGGAAGCCAATGCGTTTACAGTGCTGAATGATTTCGTCGTGTAAGTTAAAATCATCACGATATAAGACGAGGGATTCGTTCGCTAACTTCTTGAGAGGGATTGTCTTTTCCTTGCTCAAGATATTATCCCGGTGAATGATAATATTCATCGGGTCCTGGGTTAAGAAGAACGATTCGAAGTCTTTTTCCTTAGGTTGTGTGCAGACAATACCTAAATCAATAAGTCCTTCTTGTACGCTGATTTCAACTTTTTTCGAGCCGTGTTCATATAAGTCGAGTTCGATTTGAGGATACTCTTGTTTAAAGGCACCTAATAAATTTGCAAAAATAGGAGCACCCGTAATCGGCGGTAAACCAATGAGAACAGTTCCCTGTTCTAACTTAAATTCATTTTCAAAATCAACCTTTAAATGTTCAAACATGAACACAACACGTTTTGCATGAGATAAGAAAATAGTGCCGGCATCAGTAAGCTCTACAGCCTTGGCATTCCGCATAAACAGTACGACTCCGAGCTCTTCTTCCAAGGCTTTGATGGTACGGCTAATGGCAGACTGGGATATATGCAGCGTCCGGGCCGCCTTACTAAATGATTTCTTATCTGCAACTTCTACGAAGTATTTAAGATGATGGAAATCCATAACGCCACCTCCTGTATAAATGGACACCCAAAAAGTATATGTTTACAAATTAGCACAAAGTAATGTTCAAAATGGCAACGCAATCCTATTGAATTTCTTCGCCTCAAAGCATATAATTAGAGCGTAAGGAAAAGTTACAAAGTCGTTCGGATTGTGATGGTCAGATAAAAAGAAGGTCCTTTATGCGCATCTCTGTAATACTACATCTATAGTATTACAAAATGTGAATATTGACAATACCTTTTTTGAATATTACCTGTACCTTCCTAACAAGTTGCTCTATTCGTACAGAGTGTAGGACGTGTATGCACAAGACGCATGCAACCGCAAGTGTTTGTGGTTACTTAAAACGTATGCGCACAGTACATATGAGAAAAAAGACGAATGTCTTTTAACTTTGTCTAAGATATAGGTATTCCTATATTGAGGTTATATATTTTAATTAAGGAGCGTGTTTTATCTATGAGCAAATTTAAAACCATGGATGGTAACGAAGCAGCTGCATGGGTCTCCTATGCATTTACTGAAGTTGCCGCAATTTATCCGATCACGCCGTCTTCTCCTATGGCAGAACATGTCGATGATTGGGCCGCAGCTGGCATGAAAAACATTTTCGGCCACGAAGCTAAAGTCATTGAAATGCAGTCTGAAGCTGGCGCTGCTGGTACATTCCACGGTTCTTTACAAGCTGGTGCTTTAACAACTACGTACACTGCTTCCCAGGGCTTCTTATTGATGATTCCGACTATGTACAAAGTTGCTGGCGAACTCCTTCCAGGCGTTTTCCACGTTGCTGCTCGTGCATTAGCTAACCATGCATTGAACATCTTCGGTGACCACCAGGACGTTATGTCTGCTCGTGCTACAGGATGCTGTCTTTTAGCCGAATCCAACGTACAGGAAGTTATGGATATCGGCGGTGTAGCTCACTTAGCTGCATTGAAAGGCTCCTTGCCGTTCATCAACTTCTTCGATGGGTTCCGTACTTCTCACGAAATTCAAAAAGTCGAAGTTATGGACTTCGAAAACTTCAAAAAATTAGTCGACTGGGATGCTATCCAAGCGTTCCGTGACCGTGCTCTTAACCCGGATCATCCTGAAATCCGTGGCACTGCTGAAAACCCGGACGTTTACTTCCAGCACACAGAAGCTAGCAATAAATTCTACGACGCTATGCCGGATATCGTTGCTGACTACATGGACAAAATTTCCGAAATCACTGGCCGTACATACAAACCGTTTAACTACTATGGTGCTGAAGATGCTGAATACGTTATCGTTTGCATGGGCTCCCTCGCTGACGTAGCTAAACAGACTGTTGAATACCTCGAAAGCCAGGGCGAAAAAGTTGGTTTAATCAACGTTCACTTATATCGTCCGTTCTCTAACAAATATCTCTTAAACGTATTGCCGAAAACAGTTAAGAAAATTGCTGTTATCGACCGTACAAAAGAACCGGGCTCCCTCGGCGAACCGCTTTACCTCGATATTGTTGGCTTCGTAAAAGAAGAAGGCCTCAACATCGACGTTATCGGCGGCCGTGCAGGGATGGGCTCCAAAGACGTTCTTCCGGAAGATATGCTCGCAGTCTTCAAAGAACTCCACAAAGAACATCCGCTCAATGGTTTCACACTCAGCATCGTCGACGATGTTACGAACCTTTCGCTTCCGCGCGAACCGAAAATGCCGCTTGATACAACAGGTCTTACATCCTGCAAATTCTGGGGCTTTGGTTCTGACGGTACTGTTGGTGCTAACAAATCCGCTATCAAGATCATTGGTGACCATACCGACATGTATGCTCAAGCATACTTCGCATATGACTCCAAAAAATCTGGCGGCGTAACCATTTCCCACTTACGTTTCGGCACGAAACCTATCGATATGCCGTACTTGATTGACTCCGCTGACTACATCGCATGTCATCGTCAGTCCTATGCAAAACGTTTTGAATTGCTCCGTGGCATTAAAGACGGCGGCACATTCATGCTCAACTGCACATGGACAGATGAAGAACTCGATCATGAATTACCGGCTAGCTTAAAACGTGCTATTGCTAAACATCACGTTAAATTCTATACCTTGAACGGTGACGCTATTGGTCAGAAACTCGGCCTCGGTACTCGTATCAACATGGTTATGCAGGCTGCATTCTTTGCTCTTGCAAAAGTTATTCCTTTAGATGACGCTGTTAAATACTTAAAAGACTCCATCGTTAAGAGCTACGGCAAGAAAGGCCAGAAAGTCGTTGACATGAACTGGGCTGCTGTTGATGCTGGTATCGGTGAATTCCATGAAGTAAGCTATCCTGCTTCCTGGGCTGATGCAGTTGATACTCCGGTTGAAGGTCGTCCGGCTACGGAATACTTCAAAAACGTTGCTCATCCGATGCTCAACCAGGTTGGCGATGACCTCCCTGTTTCTGCATTCGAAGGCCGCCAAGACGGCACGATGCCTTCTGGCACATCTAAATTCGAAAAAGCAGGCCCTGCACTTCACGTTCCTTCTTGGGACAGCACGAAATGTATCGGCTGCATGCAGTGCTCCTTCGTTTGCCCGCACGCTGCAATTCGTCCGTGCTTGACAACGAAAGAAGAAACTGCTGCTGCTCCGGCAGGCTACACTGTAGCTCCGAAAGCTCGTTCCGGCAAACAGTACGATGTTGCTATCGTTGTTGACCAGCTCGACTGCCTCGAATGCGGTAGCTGCGCTAACGTTTGCCCGGTTGAAGCATTGACCATGGTTCCGAACACGGACGAAGAACGTGCTAAAATGGACTACTGGTACTATGCAACGGAAACAGTTTCCCCGAAAGAAAACCCGCAGAAGAAAACGACAGTTATCGGCTCACAGTTCGAAACTCCGTTACTCGAATTCTCCGGTGCTTGCGCAGGTTGCGGCGAAACTCCGTATGCTAAATTGCTTACACAGCTCTTCGGCGATCGCATGATGATTGCTAACGCAACAGGTTGCTCCTCCATTTGGGGCGCATCTGCACCGGTTTCCCCGTACACCATGAACGCTAAAGGTCATGGTCCTGCATGGGCTAATTCCTTGTTCGAAGATGCTGCTGAATTTGGTCTCGGCATGTTCGTCGGCGTTGACAAAGTTCGTAAAGACTTAGCTGAACGCCTTGACGAAGCTAAAGCTGTTGCATCTCCTGAACTCCAGGAAGCACTCAGCGATTGGGCTGCTAACATGTACGAAGGCGAAGGTACTCGTGAACGCGCTGATAAATTGACAGCTCTTCTTGAAAAAGAAGCTGCTGGCAAAGCAGTTCTCGAAGACTTCCTCAACAAGAAGAAATTCTTCGTTAAACGTTCCCAGTGGATCATCGGTGGTGACGGTTGGTCCTACGATATCGGTTACGGCGGTGTTGACCATGTCCTCGCTCAGGACCATGACGTAAACATCCTCGTCCTCGATACAGAAGTTTACTCCAACACAGGCGGACAGTCCTCCAAAGCTACTCCGGAAGCTGCTGTTGCTCAGTTCGCTGCTGCTGGTAAACGTACGAAGAAAAAAGACCTCGGCATGATGGCTATTTCCTACGGCTATGTATACGTAGCTCAGGTATCCATGGGTGCTGATAAGAACCAGCTCATGAAAGCATTCACAGAAGCTGAATCCTACCATGGTCCTTCCTTGGTTATCTGCTATGCTCCTTGCATTAACCACGGTATCCGTAAAGGCATGGGCAAGAGCCAGCTCGAAGAAAAGCTTGCTGTTGAATGCGGTTACTGGGATCTCTATCGTTACAATCCTGCTCTTAAAGCTGAAGGTAAGAATCCGTTCCACCTCGACTCCAAAGAACCGGATTACAGCAAATTCCAGGAATTCTTACAGGGCGAAGTTCGTTATGCTTCCCTCAAGAAAGTATTGCCTGAACAAGCAGAATCCTTCTATGCTAAGACAGAAGCTGATGCTAAAGAACGTCGCATGACATACGTTCGTTTCCAGAAAGGCTTCGAAGGCTAAGAAATAAAAGAGACTCTCTAGTCTCATACGATAACCAGTTGTACTACGCAAGTAGTGCAACTGGTTTTTTGTTATCCCTAAATTTCTTGAAAAATTGCGCCTTTTTATAGATTTTGACTTTATTTTGAGAATAGAAAGTGGTAGAATATGGATATAGTTATTGATACTGATTATTTGTGAGAATGTGAGAGTCCATGGAAAAACGGTGGCATCTGATTGACGCTGACGACCGGATAGTAGCGTCGTTAACAGAACAACTTCATATTTCCCGTCTGTTGGCAACGGTCCTTGTCAATCGCGGTATTACGACGATGAAAGAAGGGGCCTATTTCCTGACGGAAGCCGCAGAAGATATGCACGATCCGTACCAAATGAATGGGATGGAACGAGCAGTCACACGGATTGACCAGGCTCTTGCAGATGATGAAAATATTGTCATTTATGGCGACTACGATGTCGACGGCATGACGGCTACATCGCTGTTATGTAACGTCCTAGAGGAGTTAGGCGGGACCGTGTCCTTTTATATTCCTGACAGGCAAACAGAAGGATATGGGCCAAATCAGGAGGCCTTTCAGACCTTGCTGGATCAAGGGACGGGCTTGCTGATTACTGTCGACTGTGGGATTGCGGCTTATGACGTTGTGCATGAATTCCAAGGCAAGATGGATATTATTATTACAGACCATCATGAACCGCCAGCACAGCTGCCGCCAGCGTATGTCATTTTGAATCCTAAACAGCATGATGATACCTATCCGTACCGCCAGTTAGCCGGAGCCGGTGTGGCCTATAAATTAGCCCAAGCCTTATGGCAGTACGTCAAACACGAGCCGCTCCAGGGCTACAGCGACATTGCCGCCTTAGGGACGATTGCCGATTTAGTGCCTTTAACAGGCGAGAACAGGCTCATTGCTAAGGAAGGGCTGCAGTGTATGCGGGACGGCCATAATCTCGGCATACAGGCCTTGTTTGACGCAGCTGGGCTTAACCCGGAAGAAATTACAGCCGGGCGTATTTCCTATACCATTGCGCCTCGCCTGAATGCGGCCGGGCGCATTAGCCACGCGTCGCAAGGTGTGGAACTCCTGCGCAGTACGGTCAAAGACAAGGCGCAGACCTTAGCCGTTATGCTCAGTGCTCTCAATGAAGAACGGCAGCAAATTGAAGTATCCATTGCTCAAGAAGCGATTAAAAAGATAAAAGAGCGGCACGAAGAGCAAGACGGCGTACTTGTCGCAGTTGGTGCAGGCTGGCATGTCGGTGTCATCGGCATTGCTGCGTCGCGCCTCGTCGAGACTTATTACCGGCCGTCCTTAGTCATTGGTATTCACGATGGTGTAGGGAAGGGCTCGTGCCGTAGTATTGCTGGTTTTAATATATATGAGGCCTTGACGTATGCGTCCGATTTGCTCTTGCAATTTGGTGGCCATCCTATGGCGGCAGGCTTTTCTATTGCAGCGGATAAAATCGATGCTTTGCGGGAACGGCTGAACGAGTATGCAGCCCAGCATATGACCGCAGCCGATTACATTCCTGTTGAGGCCATCGACATGACACTTACGGGCCAAGATATTTCGTTACAGCAAATTGCCGAGATAAGTTGCTTAGAACCGTACGGTATGGGCAATAGCCGACCTGTATTTTCCTTAGAAAAGGCAAAAATCACGGGAATCCGTCCTATTGGTAAGGAAAAACAACACTTGCGCCTGGCCGTGACGACACCTGACGGGGCAAGCCTTTCTGCTATTGGCTGGTCCATGGCCGACCGGGCAGAGACGCTGGTCGAAGGGGATTGTGTGGACCTAGCCTTTCAGTTAGAGCGAAACGATTTTAATGGTCTCTCGTCTCCTCAATTAGTTCTCCAAGATATTCATCAACCTATTCCTCAAATTCATCTTGACAGAACGACCATGATTGATATATATATAACATTGAAACAATGGTTGTCAGCGCGTTCAGTGCCTGCCTGGCAAGGGCGACAACGGTTGCTGGCAGCCTTAGGCGATAGATACGACGGACACACGCTGTTAGCAGCCTTGCAGGTGCTCATAGAATTAGGCGTTGTCAATCGTCTCGGCGAGCCCGGCGATGCTGTACTGTACATGCCTGTGCTTACACAAAAGATGTGTCTGGACACGTCGCCGACATACCAACACTATAGCCAGAGGTAAAGGAGGATTACTATGGAATTTAAAGACAAAGATGCGGAATTCCAGCGATTGCTTGATACGATTCACTCGTATTTGCCAAACGATTCCTGTGACAGTATCAAAAAAGCATATCATTTAGCGGAAGAAGCGCATAAAGACCAGAAACGGGCCAGTGGTGAACCGTACATTCTCCATCCTTTGGCAGTTGCCCAGATTTTGGCAGATATGAAAATTGATACACAGACTATTACGGCATCGCTCTTGCACGATGTCGTTGAAGACACGCAGTATACGCTGGAAGATATAGAAAAACGGTTTGGCAAGGAAGTAGCCTTTTTAGTGGACGGCGTAACGAAATTGAGCCGTTTAAATTATCGGACCAAAGAAGACCAGCAGCTCAATAGTATGCGCAAAATGTTCCTCGCCATGGCCAAAGACGTGCGCGTCGTCGTTATTAAGCTCGCCGACAGACTGCACAACATGCGGACCTTGCGGTACATGCGCAGTGACAAGCAGAAGCGCATTGCTCAGGAAACGCTGGAAATTTTTGCGCCCCTTGCGCACCGCTTAGGGATTTTTAATATTAAATGGGAACTAGAAGATTTATCGTTCCGCTACTTAGAACCAGATAAATACTATGATTTAGTGGACCAAATGAAGCAAAAGCGTCACGTCCGCGAAGAAATCGTCAACGAAGCTATTAAAGTCTTAAAGAAAGCCTTAGAAGACGCGCACATTACATGCGAAATCAATGGCCGACCGAAGCATTTCTATAGTATTTACAAAAAAATGAAAAAAGACAATCGAGACCTGAGCCAGGTTTACGATTTGTTTGCCATTCGCGTCATCGTCGATACGGTCCAAGACTGTTATGGTGTCTTAGGCATTGTCCATAGCTTGTGGAAACCGCTTCCATATCGCTTCAAAGATTACATTGCTATGCCGAAACCGAACAATTACCAGTCCCTGCATACGACGGTCATTGGGACGCGGGGACAGCCTGTAGAAATCCAGATTCGCACGTGGGAAATGCACCACATTGCCGAATACGGTGTCGCGGCGCATTGGCGCTATAAAGAAGGCCATGCCAATGACGGACAAAATTCGTTCGATGAAAAGATGGGCTGGCTCCGCAATCTGCTGGAATGGCAAGATACGAGCAACCCGAAAGAATTCGTCAATGCCTTGAAACTCGATGCTTTCTCGGATGAAGTCTTCGTCTTTTCACCGCGCGGCGACGTCATCGATTTGCCCCAGGGGGCTATTCCTATTGACTTTGCGTACCGCATTCATACGGAAGTCGGTCATCGCTGTGTCGGCGCGAAAGTAAATAATAAAATCGTTCCTCTTGATTATAAATTGAAGAACGGTGACATTGTCGAAATCATTACGTCGAAGACAGGAAAACCGAGTCTGGACTGGCTGAAAATCGTCGGCAGTTCCGAAAGCCGCTCGAAGATTCGCAACTGGTTCAAGAAAGAAAATCGCGAAGATAATATTGCCAAAGGCTTAGAAGCACTCGAACGAGAATGCAAACGCCTGGGCTACGACTGGAAAGTCATCAATACGTCTGGTCGTCTTGCCCGCGTAGCTAAGCAAATGAATGCTGGCTCAGAAGACGATTTAGCCGCTGCTGTCGGTTACGGCGGATACACCGTCAATACGGTCCTCATTAAGCTCTTAGAACTGCATAAGAAAGACGAACAAAAGCAAGAAGATGAGAGCAATTTGGCAGCCATTGAAAAATTAAAACCTCGAAAACCGACGAAGAAAAACGGCACAGGTATTCTTGTCAAAGGCGAACCAGGCCTCCTCGTGCGGCTTGCGAAGTGTTGCAGCCCTGTTCCGGGCGACCCCATTATTGGCTTCATTACGCGCGGCCGCGGCGTTTCTGTACACCGTGCGGACTGCCCGAACATCAGTAATGGCAAAGAAGATTTAGAACGCCTTATTGATGTCGAATGGGATTACGGCGGCAGCGAAATGTATGAAGTGAACATGGAAATCACAGCCTACGACAGAACGGGTATTATGGCGGAAATCATGGCGACTTTAGCAGAAATGAAGATTTCTATTTTGAGCGTCAACGCCAAGACGAATGACACGAAAAACGTAACCATTCATATGGGCGTAAACATCAAAGATTTGGCACAGTTTGAATTTATTGCCACCAAAATCCGCCGCCTGAAAGATGTCTATTCTGTAGAACGCTATACAGGAGGTGCCGTGTAAGATGAGAGCTGTCATTCAGCGGACTAATCAGTCGTCTGTCACGTCTGATGGTGGCGAAACGGGCCGCATTGGCAAGGGACTGACGGTCCTGCTCGGTGTGGGCCAAAACGACACGGAAAAAGACGTGCAGTACATGGTAGATAAGATTACGAATTTACGTATCTTCGAAGACGAGAATGATAAATTAAACTTGTCTCTAAAAGATATTGGCGGCTCTTTGCTCGTCATTTCGCAGTTTACCTTATACGGCGATGCCCGTCATGGCAGACGGCCTAGTTTTACAGAGGCTGCGCCGCCAGACGAGGCCAATCGCTTATATGAATTATTTGTCCAAGACGTAGAAGCTCTCGGTATTCCCGTAGGGACTGGCCGTTTTCGGACACACATGGTCGTCTCCCTTGATAATGACGGCCCTGTGACGATTTTATTAGATAGTAAGAAAGTATTTTAAAGGAGGAAGGCTCTATGAGCATGAAATATATGACTATGGTCTTAGGTCCGGTCATGACGAACTGCTACATTGTCTATGATAGTGATACGAAAGACGCCATGGTCATTGACCCGGCTTGGGATTATAAAAAAATTGACCAAGCCTTGCGGGACCATGGGTTGACACTGAAATTGATTTTCTTGACCCACGGTCACGCAGACCACATTGGGGCACTGCAAGAATTACGGCAGAAGAAAAACGTCCCTGTGTACGTAGGCGAAGGGGATAAGGGCTTAATTACTAATTCCCATAATAATTTGTCTATGTTCATGGGTGCGCCTATTGTCTGCGATTCTGCAGATTACATTGCCCATGATGGCGACATCATTACGGTGGGTAACCTCAAATTTAAAGTCCTCGAAACACCGGGGCATACGCCGGGAGGCTTGAGCCTCTATGGCAATGGTGTCGTCTTTGCCGGTGATACGCTCTTTAGATATTCTGTTGGGCGGACCGATTTATACGGCGGCGATACGGCGACACTCATTCAAAGCATTAACGACAAGCTCATGACTCTTCCTGATGATACGGTTGTCTTGCCGGGCCACGGCCCATCGTCCCTGATTGGGGACGAATGGCGCAATAATCCGTTCCTTACTGGCGGGTGGTAGTCCCATGGCTATGCAAAAAGGATCACAGTTTTGGCTGCGCGTGGTCATTGCAGTGCTGGCAGCATCGTTGTTTTTTATGGTCCATGCCATTTATTGGCCCGTTATTATCTCCTTGATTTTAACGTTTATTATGATGCCCATTCGCGATGCAGTACTGCATATTTTTCAGCGTCTTACGAAACGGCAATTACCAATTGATTTAGCCATCCTTATATCCTTTGCCGTATTAATTTGTATTATTTCTCTCTTGACGAATATCATTTTAAAGCCTCTCGTAGCACAGGTGAATTTGTTTGCTGCGAACTTTAATGATATTGTCGCGAAAATGGCAGCCCTCGTAGCGGAATTAGAAAATGAACAGACTCAATTCTACATTCCTAATCACTTTAAGTCGATCATTAATGAAGCGTTTATTAAGTTCAGCAACTACGGTGTCGATGGAATTTCTAATCTCATCAGTTCGGTCTTTTACATTGCCGGTACAGTCGTAGAATTTTTCGTTGTTCCTTTTATTACGTTTTATTTTATGAAAGACGGAGGGCACATGGTGCAGGCCTTTGTACGGCTCTACCCAGCATCGTACCAAGGACAGCTTATGCAGGTCTTTCATGAAGTGCAGCATGTCTTAAGCCGCTATATTCGCGGTCAAATCCTCATGAGCTGCATCATTGCCACGCTCACCTTTATTGGCATGTGGGCCTTAGGTGTACCGTATCCCATGGTCATTGGCGTACTCGCAGCCATTACGGAATGGGTGCCTATTGTCGGGCCAATCGTCGGGGCTATTCCGGCGATTCTCTTAGGCGCGACTATTGATTTAGGCCTGGCCGTCAAAGTCTTAGTGTTTTACGTTATTATCCAGCAGATAGACAGTCATCTCATTATGCCGCAAGTCATGGGGGCTGTCATCAGTATTCATCCTGTCGTCATTGTCATTGCCTTACTGGTGGGAGGCACCCTGTTTGGCGTAGCCGGTATGATTTTGACCGTGCCTGTGACGGCAGTACTGCAAATTATCTGCAAGCATTTATGGTTTTACAATACTTATAGAGAAAAGGCGATGAACGTACATGGAAAAGAATAAAGAAGAAATTATGGAAAGCATGTTAAAACGGATGAAAGAAAAAATTAAAGACAAGAAATGTAAAATGACTTCCCAGCGTCAAGTCATTTTAAAAGCTTTTGTCGATAGTGAAATCCGTCATATGAGTGCTGAAGAAGTCTTTGAAGCCGTGAAAAAAATGGCTCCTGATATTGGCCTTGCTACAGTATATCGGACACTCGACTTGTTTACGGAAATGGACCTTTTGAAAAAACTCGATTTCGATGACGGGTGCAGCCGCTACGAATTAAACGACCGCGAAACAGAAGGACACTTCCATCATCACCTCATTTGCCTGGAATGCGGCAAAGTGTGGGAATGCCAGGACGACCTATTGGAAACACTCGAATCTATCCTTGCTAAACGGTTGCATTTCCAGACTGTCGACCATCAGTTGAAAGTCTATGGGTACTGCGAAGAATGCCAGAAGAAACGCAAAGCTGCAGCTGAAGCAGAAGCACAGCGCATTGCTGCTCGCGAAGCAGAAGAAGCAGCCCATAAAGTGCATCATCACCGGAAACATCATGTCATCGCCGAATAATATCGGCCAAACCTATCGCTATGACGGCCCTGTGAGACTCCATGCCCTGGTCGGGCAGGTTCTGGCAGGGCTTGGTTATATAGGTGGTAAAGGGGAACTGCCTGTTGGTGCAGTCGTAACGATTCGGGAAACAGAAGGCAAACTCATCTTATCCTGTACCTTTAGGCAGGGAGAAGAATCCTTTTCGTCTGAAGCGTGGTTCTTTGACCATACGAAGGAAGCAGGAACGCTTAAGACGTGTCTCATGGAATGGCATCAACGCTATACAGGCGCGCCGCCGAGCCCGTGGGGGACGCTCATGGGCGTGCGGCCCACGAAGCTCGTCCATCGTCTCTTTGATGGAGGATATACGCCAGAAGCGGCGCAAGCACATCTTGTCGAGACCTATCACACGTCGCGCCAGACTGCTGCGGACTTAGTGCACATGGCGGCCTTGCAGCGGCCCTATGTCAGCGGCGGTACCAAGAGTGTCTCTGTGTATGTTGGCATTCCTTATTGTTCCAGTCATTGTTTGTATTGTTCCTTTCCATCACGCCTCATTGGGGCCGAAGGGGACGAGGCATTGCAAGCCTTTGTCGCCGCTATGAAGCGTGATATAGCGGCCATTCATGCCTTTTGTGCGCACTATGACCTGTCTATTAGTACGGTCTATGTGGGCGGCGGTACGCCGACGTGTCTGACCGTATGGGCACTGGAACGCTTGCTCAAGGCTATGCGTGAAAACTTCGGCATAACACAGGAATGGACTGTCGAAGCAGGCCGTCCTGATACGGCAACGAGAGAAAAACTCCAGCTTCTCTACGACTATGGTGTGGATCGCATTAGCGTCAATCCCCAGACGATGCAGCAACGATTGCTCGATGCCTTAGGGCGAAAGCACCGCGTCGAAGACATTTACGCTATGTACAATACGTGCAAACAAATAGGCTTTCGCCTAGTCAATATGGACTTTATTGCCGGTCTTCCCGGACAAAGTGTAGAAGATATGCAGGAAAATATGGAAATCGTTTGCCAACTACACCCAGAAAATGTTACAATTCATACGTTAGCATTAAAAAAGAGGGCACCCTTATTCCATCATCCCTTGCGCCAGCACATTCCGCCTGCCCCTCTCGTGCAGGACATGGTTACGCTCTGTCAGGATAGGCTCGGCCAAGGCGGGTATATTCCCTATTATATGTATCGCCAAACCTATATGGCAGCAAGCTTTGCTAATGTGGGCTATGCCTTGCCTGAGGCCATTGGCAGATATAATATTGAAATGATGGAAGAACGGCAGTCCGTCTTAGGTGCAGGCCCAGGCAGTGCGACCAAACTCATTGCCCAAGATGGACAGGGCCTGCAAAAACTGTATATGCCAAAAACGATAGCCGATTACGTGCAGCACGTCGATGAAAAAATCATGCGCCGCCAGCATTTAGGAGCTATTATATATGGAGGAGAGGATTGGTAATGGCAATTACGGCACCGCGGGGAACGCAAGATTTCTTGCCCGAACAAACAGCGGAATGGCAAATGCTTGAAGCGAAAATTCGCCACATTTGCTCGCTCTATGGATTCGGCGAAATTCGCACCCCTATGTTTGAAAGTACGGAATTATTTTTACGCGGTATTGGTGAAACTACAGACGTTGTAACGAAGGAAATGTACACCTTCAATGACCGCGGCGGCAGAAGCATGACGCTCCGCCCGGAAAACACAGCCTCTGTAGTCCGCGCCTTTTTAGAACATAAATTATATGGCGAACAGAAAGTCCACAAATTCTACTACATGGGGCCTATGTTCCGTCACGACCGTCCCCAAGCAGGCCGGTATCGTCAATTTAATCAATTTGGCGTCGAAGAAATTGGCTCTAAAGACCCGGCAGTCGATGCAGAAATCATTGCTATGGCTTTCCAGCTCTTCCATGAATTGGGCCTCAATGATTTAGTCTTGCATTTAAACTCCGTTGGCTGCCCACACTGCCGTCCTATTTATCGGCAAAAACTGCTCGATTTCTTTGCTGGTAAAAAAGACGAACTCTGCGATGACTGCAAAGCCCGTCTCGACAAGAATCCTCTCCGCGTATTGGATTGCAAAGAAGAAGGGTGCAAACACGCCTCCATTGGTGTACCGGAAATTACGGACAACCTCTGTGACGACTGCAAAGCACACTTTGAAAAAGTACAGGAATATTTGACGAAAATCGGTATTCCTTTCGAATTAGACCCGCGCCTCGTCCGCGGCCTCGACTACTACACGAATACGGCCTTTGAAATCATGTACGCTCCCTTAGGCGCACAGAGCACGGTCTGCGGTGGCGGCCGCTACGATGGCCTCATCGAAGAAGTAGGCGGCCCGTCGACACCAGGCATTGGCTTTGCTATCGGTATGGAACGGCTCTTGTTGACCCTCAAAGAACAAGGCCTCTTGCCGCCGGTTCCGAAGAAACGGCCTGTCTTCATCGTGGCCCTTGGGGACGATGCAAAGACCAAAGCCTTTGAATTAGAACAAGCCCTGCGGACCAAAGATATATATGCAGAAATCGATCTCATGGGCCGCAGCATGAAAGGCCAAATGAAGTCTGCTAATAAACTCGATGCTGACTATACGGTCATCATTGGTGAAGACGAATTGGCTAAGGGCATTGCCCAAGTCCGCAACATGGAAACGAAAGAACAAGTCAGCGTTCCCCTTGATGGGATTGTTGGATATATGGAAACACACAAGAAGGGATGATTAACTCATGGATACAATGGAAGGTTTACACCGCTCGCAGTATTGCGCTGAAGTAAGCGAAGCGGATAATGGCAAAGAAGTCACGCTCTGTGGCTGGGTCGAACGACGTCGTGACCACGGCGGTTTGATTTTTATTGATTTACGGGACCGCACCGGCATTGTTCAGGTCGTTTCTTCGCCAGACTATGAAGAAGAAGCCTTCAAAAAAGCAGAACAAGTCCGTACGGAATACGTTCTCGCCATTCGCGGCGTTGTCCGTATGCGTGACAAAGACACAGTCAATCCGAAAATGAAGACCGGTACGATTGAAATCCGCTGCGAAGAATTACGGATTCTCAACTCGTCGAAGACACCACCGTTCTACATTGAAGATAACATCGACGTAGACGAAAAAATCCGCCTCAAATATCGGTACCTCGACCTCCGTCGTCCGGAAATGCAGAATAACCTCATGATGCGGAATAAAGTAAAACACGCGATTCGTAACTTCTTAAATGAAAACGGCTTCATCGATATTGAAACGCCGGAACTCTGCAAGAGCACGCCAGAAGGCGCTCGTGACTACCTCGTACCAAGCCGTGTCAACCCAGGCAAATTCTATGCTCTCCCGCAATCTCCGCAGCTCTTCAAACAGCTCCTCATGATTTCCGGTATGGACCGGTACTATCAGATTGCACGCTGCTTCCGTGATGAAGACCTCCGTGCAGACCGTCAGCCTGAATTCACGCAGATCGATATGGAAATGTCCTTCATGGACCAAGAACAAATCTTGACGCTCGTTGAAAACATGGTTCATTATGTCTTCAAAGAAGCTCTTGGCCACGAAGTGGAACTCCCAATTCATCGCATGACTTGGGACTACGCCATGGCTAACTACGGCTCTGACAAACCGGATATCCGTTTTGACATGAAATTTACGGATATTACAGACCTCGTTAAAGATACAGATTTTAAAGTATTCCGCAGTGTCGTCGACAATGGCGGTCAAGTCAAAGCTATCAACGTCAAAGGCGATGCGAACATTCCTCGCCGTGAATTAGACGGCCTCGTCGAATACGTTGGCCGCTATGGCGCAAAAGGCCTCGCTTGGATTGGCTTCCTCGAAGACGGTACACTTAAATCGCAGGTTAAGAAATTCCTCGGTGAAGACACACTCCGTGCTATTGGCGAAAAATGCGGTGCTGAAACAGGTGACTTAATCCTCATGATTGCAGATAAACCGTCTGTCGTTGCAGCAGCTCTTGGCGAACTCCGTAAAGAAATGGGCCGTCGTATGGGCCTTATTGACGAAAACAAATTTGCTTTCACATGGGTTGTGGACTTCCCGATGTTCGAATACAGCGAAGAAGAACACCGCTACGTTGCAATGCACCATCCGTTCACAGCACCGCGCGACGAAGATTTGGATAAACTCGAAACAGACCAGGCGCATGTCTATGCGAAAGCATATGACCTCGTCCTCAACGGCATTGAATTAGGCGGCGGTTCCCTACGTATTTACCAGCCTGAAATTCAGGAACGAGTCTTCAAAGCAATCGGCCTGAGTAAAAAAGAAGCAGAACAGAAATTTGGCTTCTTGCTCCGTGCTTTTGAATACGGTGCACCACCACATGGCGGCTTGGCATTTGGTCTCGACCGCATGATTATGCTCATGCTCAAGCGGAAATCTATCCGTGATGTCATTGCTTTCCCGAAAACACAGAACGCAATCGACCCGATGAGCGAAGCTCCGTCTGAAGTTACAGCAAAACAGCTCCATGAATTGCATATTCAGGCAGAAACAGATTTAGTTAAAAAATAAATCATACAATCCATACGAAAAGACACTGGAATATTTCCAGTGTCTTTTTTATTTAGTCATAAATATATTTGCTTTTTATACTATTTACCGTATACTAGTACTCATGGCGAGTTTCTCGCCTGGGATAGTCCGGTAATCGGTTTTTCCTCCTTGATAGGAGGTGATTAGAATGAATGTATTTGAAGCGTTAACACTGATGATTGCTTTTGCAACCTTAGTGGTTCTAATCATTTCAGAATGCAGACGAAAATAGTATAAGCTAGAATTCGTTGCACGCATGAAAAAAAGCCATGCGTAGCACGGCTCCTCTTCAAGTAAATTATTATGGGAGGAGAGCCGGTGCACAACTACCAGACTGTCCTTTCTTTTATATTATACGTCATGCTCTGATTTTTCGCAAGGCGAGGCAATAGAAAACAGGATTTCTTCTAGAAGAAATCCTGTTTTTTTATATTTCTCATGACTTTTTGTTAATCCTTTAGTATAATAAATTTATAGAATACGAAAGGGGATGGGTTAGATGGTAAAAGCGTTGCTCTTATTATATGCTGTGTGGGGATTTAACTGGGTCGTCATGAAAGAAGCAACACTCTTTTTTCCGCCATTGACGTTTTCGAGCTTTCGCTTTGCGTCGGCTGCAGTCGTGCTATTACTCGTCAATGCGTGGTTGCGCCTGCCAATACCGCCGCGGCCATACTGGAAATGGATTGCCCTCACTGGTGTCTTACAGATTGGCTTTAACTTAGGAGCCGTACAAGTGAGTATCCAGTATTTAGATGCAGGCCTTGTAGCAGTCCTTAACTACAGTATGCCTGTGTGGATGGCTATTTTGGCATATTTCTTCTTAAATGAACCCTTGACGAAGCGGAAAATCGGCGGCATTGCAGCGTGCATGATTGGCATGTGCATTCTCATGAATATCCAAGGGGGCGGCAATTTTGCAGCGATTCTCTTAGCCTTGAGCGGTGCTATTGCTTGGGCTATTGCAGGCGTTATCATTAAGATTCAAAATGAAAAGCACGTCGGGCAAGGGTGCAACATGATTCAGTACACGACGTGGCAAATGGTAGCCGGTGCTATTTCCGTTTGCATTTACTCCCTTATTTTCGAAACGGGGACGATTACGTGGAATGCCATGTCCGTAGCGTGCCTAGCCTATAATGGCGTGCTTGCATCGGCATTGGCTTTCTTCTTATGGAATTATATTTTGACGCACATGGAAGCAGGCAAAGCGTCGGTCGTCGTCTTAGGCGTGCCCGTCGTCGGCGTACTTTGCGGGATTCTCTTTTTAGGGGAACAGCCTGATTGGCATACGGCCTTAGGGATGGTCTTAATCTTTGCGGGGATTCTCTTGATTGTTACCCAAGCAAATGCAATACGAAAGAAGGTAAAGGCATGAATATTCAATATGTCGTTGCCAATCCCAGTGGGAACGTAACGATATTAGTATTAAATCCAGTGGATAAAACATTACATAGTGCTGTAGCAGAACAGCTCTTGGCTCACGACAAGGCTGCTGAGCAAGTAGGCTATTTGACCATGGAAGAGGGCCAGCCCTTGCGCGTCGATATGATGGGCGGTGAGTTTTGCGGCAATGCGTCGCGGTCGTCTGCAGCCTATGCGTTGATGCTTTCCGGGCAGGAAACAGGCGAATATACTGTGTCTTGCTCAGGCTGTGATACGTTGCTGACAGCCCAAGCGAAATGCCGTTCTGATGGGGCCTATGATGCATTCATTGAAATGCCTAGACCTGAGTCTGTGGAGGCAGTCCTCGTCGACGTTGGCGGTTTGCCGAGCCGTTTTTACCGCGTCGATTTACCAGGTATCGTCCATTTTGTCCATACAGTCTTAGATATTGACCATGTAGACAAGGAACAGTTGTGGCAGGCCGTGTACGACTATGCGAAAGACGAAGGGTACGAAGCGTTTGGGCTCATCTTGTTTGACCCAAGACAGCTGAAAATGATACCGGCTGTGTACGTAACGGCGACGGATACGATCTATTGGGAAAATAGCTGCGGCAGTGGCTCGGCGGCTGTAGCGGCAACGCTCGCTGTCCTTGGCAAACGGGATGTGTCGTGCAAAATTGCTCAGCCTGGCGGCACGATTGAGATTGCGGCCACGGTCAATGCAGAAAAAGAACTGGAACGTGTGTATATTGGCGGACCAGTGACTTTTAGTGATGTCAAAGAGGCGATAATTCGCACTGCGCGTAGTTTGTAACATCATAAAATACTTGCATAATCGATACGACTATTTTGTGAAAACGTTTTACTTTTACAACCCTTTGATTTAGAATAGAAGTGTATGAATGGATACACTTCTATTTTTTTAGGAAAAGAAGGGATACACTATGAAACAACGTGTATTAGGCCAGAACCTCACTGTTTCGGCCATTGGATATAGTTTGCATGGACTTATGGATAAACACGGTCGTATTGATGAAGCTACGGCAATCCAGCAGATTCAAGATGCTGTTGCGCAGGGCATTACCTTTATGGATGCGAGCGACGGCAACGATACGACAGCGCAGGAACAACTCTTTGGGAAAGCCTTAGGGAGTGCCCGAAAGGATGTCGTCCTCGCTGCCGGGAGTCCGACGAGTATTACTTCGGCTGATGATTTGAGGCACGCTGTAGATGCGACGCTTACACGGCTAAACACGGATTGGCTTGATTTATTTTACGTCCGCGATGATGCTATGAATTTATCACCAGAAGTAGTCGCAGGGATTATGAAGGACGAAAAGGAGGCCGGGAAAATCCGCCATTGGGGTATAACGACTGGATTGCCTCTTTATATTGAACGGGCCCATTCAATTTGCTCTGTAACGGCTGTTGCTGAACCCTTTTCCATGATGGTTCGCTGGAATGAAGCTATGTTTCCTGTTTTAAAACGCCTTCACATTGGCTTAGTAGCTTATGCGCCCTTGGCTTTAGGCGGTAATTCGCGGTGCTACATGGGCGTGAGTGAATACGACAAGAAAGTGGCTTTTCGCTTGCGCATGATGAAATACACCAAGTCCGGTACGCCGGAAGAACGGGCTCTTGTGTCACTCATTACGAAACTTGCCCAAGAAAAATCGGTCACAACTAGCGATATTGCCTTAGCTTGGGTGTTGCGGAAAGAACCGTGGATTGTGCCTGTCCAAGGGGCTGCTACGAGTGCAGAACTGGCAGACATCGTCAAGGCTCCGGACGTGACCCTCTCGGCTAATGATATGAATACTTTTGCCTTGCAGTTAGGGGCGACACATTTTGATGTAACCGTGTAGACTTTACGTCTCAAGGAGGGAGTACAATGATTCCCGTAGAAGAAAAGATTTCCTTTGCATCTGATTATTTGGAAGGCGCCCATCCGGATGTGATGAACCGTTTAGTGACGACGAATTTACTCAAATCACCGGGCTATGGGAGCGATTCCTTTTCGGCCGCAGCGAGCCAGAAAATCTTAGAGGCTTGCTCCTGTCCCAATGGGGCTGTCTATTTCTTGTCCGGCGGCACACAGACGAATGTCACCGTCATCGATGCTTTGTTGCCCCAGTATGAAGGGGCCATGGCTGCCGAAAGTGGGCACATCAGCGTCCATGAAGCCGGGGCTATTGAAGTGAGCGGCCATAAGGTCTTGACCTTGCCCAGTCATGCCGGGAAAGTGGACCCTGCAGAAGTAGAGGCCTATATTGACAGCCTCCAGCATGATGAAAACCACGACCACATGGTCATGCCGGGGCTCCTATATATTTCGCAGCCTACGGAATTTGGTACGCTCTATACGAAGGCTGAGCTCACGGCATTAAGCAAGATTTGTCATGACCGCGGCGTAAAACTCTACGTCGACGGCGCGCGTTTGGCCTATGCCTTAGCTGCTGAAACAAACGATGTTACCTTGGCGGACTTAGGCGCATGCTGTGATGCCTTTTATATTGGCGGTACAAAGTGTGGTGCCCTCTTTGGCGAAGCTGTCGTATTGCCGCAGAAAGACTTGATTCCTCATTTCTTTACGATTATTAAACAGCATGGAGCTCTCTTTGCAAAGGGGCGGATTTTAGGTGTCCAATTTGATGAACTTTTTACGAATGACCTTTATTACCGCCTGGGCAAACCGGCTATCGTAGCAGCACGGCGTATCCAAGATACGCTCGAAGAAAAAGGCTATACTTTGCTCTTTCGCTCGCCAACGAACCAAGTCTTCGTCATCATGGACAATGATGTCATGAAGGTCTTGCAAGAAAAGGTGGAATTTAGCTATTGGGAAGCGTACGATGTAACGCATACAGTCGTCCGTTTTGCGACGAGCTGGGCCACGACCGTTGCCGATGTGGAACGCCTCCAAAGTGCTTTATAACATAATATATATAACAAGCCCTTGCGTTATTTCGCAAGGGCTGTTTTAGCTTGAATATAGAGATGATACAAAGCCAGGCGCAGTGCGTGCCAGAGCATACGCGGGCCGCTGTAGCGCATGACGTTGCGGATTTCTTCTTGCCGCTTCGGTGCGTAACAATGAGTAGGGCAGGTACTGCAAAAGGTCTTCGTCGCCATGTGGGGACAGTGGGCGACTCGTTTTTGGACGTATTGCCATAAGTCTTCACAGTCCGAGCATAAGCCTTTTTTCGTGTGATGTTTGCCGTGGCAGTAGATTTCCAGCATTAAATGGACTGTGTGGAGTTCATGCTGTCGTTTTTCTTCGACTGTTGCCATATTTTACCAATACCTCCTAAGAAAAATATTTTGTATATACCATAATGATAATGCATATTATTGGCTGTGATATGATTGTGACTCATTGTATACCCCCCTTTTACACGATTGTGATACATAGTTTACATATCTTTCGTAAAATAATGTTTGTAATGAATAGAGAATTTGCGATATAATTATCTTGTTATACATTATAAATTGCAACGTATTTCAGCAATAGCGATGAAATACAGAAAAGGAGTGTATTATTTTGAAAAATTTTGCACATCGTGGCTTTAGTGGCGCCTATCCGGAAAACACTATGATTGCCTTTCAAAAGGCTTTAGAAGCCGGTGCCGATGGCATTGAAATGGATGTCCAATTGACGAAAGATGGCCAGCTCGTCGTCATCCATGATGAACGGGTCGACCGCACGACCAATGGGACAGGCTTTGTCCGGGACTTTACGTTAGATGAACTGAAGCAGTTAGATGCATCGTATCTCTACAAGGATAAGACCGGTGTCGTTGCTATTCCAACCTTTGACGAATATTGCAACTGGGTCAAAGACACGCCGCTCGTGACGAACGTAGAATTAAAAACCGGTGTCTATCCTTATCCGGGCATTGAAGAAAAAGTCTGGGCTATGTTGCAGCAGTATCATCTGGAAGATAAGGTCATCATTTCTAGCTTTAACCATTATAGCATATTACACATGAAAAAGATTGCGCCAAATGTAAAATATGGTTTATTAACAGAAACGTGGCTCGTCAATCCCGGCGCATACACGAAAGCCTTAGGCGTAGCGTGCTATCATCCCTATTATGGCAGCTTGACAGATGATGTCATTGACGAACTCCAAGCACAGGGCATTGAAATCAACACCTTTACAGTGAACGACGAAAACGCTGTGAAACGGTTATTGGCGAAAAAAATTGATATCGTCATTGGGAATTTCCCGGATATGGTAGGACGTGTCCTCAAAGGAGAAGCATAATGGATGGATTAGAACAGTTAGTCTTGTGGTTAAACTCGATTTTATGGGGCAAATGGCTCGTCTATGTGCTCTTATTCTTAGGTATTTTATATACCTTTGCCAATGGCTTCATCCAAGTACGGCATTTTCCGTTCATCATTCGCCGTACTTTAATTGATTCTTTTAAAAGCCGTCATGAAGATAAAGGGAACGGCTCCATTTCGACCTTTAAGGCCATGATGGTTACCCTCGCCGGGAACGTTGGCGGCGGCAACGTCGTCGGTGTCGCTACGGCTATTGTCTCCGGTGGCATGGGCGCAGTCTTTTGGATGTGGTTCGCTGCCTTCTTTGGCATGGCTTTGAAATACGGCGAAATCGTCTTATCCCAGATGTATCGCGGCAAAGATGCAGACGGCAACCTCTTGAGCGGCCCAATGTATTACATTCGCGACGGCCTCAAGATGCCTTGGCTCGGCGTAGTCATTGCCATTTTGATGTGTACGAAAATGATGGGGGCCAACCTGGTCCAATCGAATACGATTGCAGGCATCCTCAATTCTAACTATGGCGTACCAAACTACATGACCGGTATTGTTCTCATTGTCTTGCTCTTATGCATTACCTTAGGCGGCTTGAAACGGTTAGCGAATGTCGCCATGAACTTAGTACCGACTATGTCCATTTTGTACGTTGCTATTGGGATTTTAGTCTTGTTACTGAATATTACGAATGTACCTCATGTTATTTATACGATTTTCACGCAAGCTTGGTCTTTTGAATCCGCTGCTGGCGGTACAGGCGGTTACGTCATTGCTAAAGCTATGCAATACGGCATTTCTCGCGGCATGTATTCTAACGAAGCCGGTGAAGGGACTGCGCCCTTTGCTCATGGTTGTTCTATCGTGCCTCATCCGGTCGATGAAGGGATTACAGGCGTTACAGAAGTATTCGTCGATACGATCATTATTTGCAGCATTACCGCTCTCGTTTGTGGCGTAACCGGCATGGATGGTAAGAACGGTGTATCGCCGACGGTTATGGCTTTAACGGGCTTTGGTACCGTTTGGGAACCGCTGAAACACGTCGGGACCTTTGCGCTCTTGCTCTTCTGCTTTACGACCTTAATGGGTCAGTGGTGGAATGCAGCAAAAAGCTTTACCTACGCCTTCGGTACGAAAGTCACGAATGTCATTAAATACATTTTCCCATTCTTGTGCATTATTGGCACCTTAGGGAAAATCAACTTAGTCTGGGGCGTACAGGACTTAGCTATGGGCCTCGTCATCATTCCGAACATGATTGCCCTCTTGATTTTGTTCCCGCAAGTCCGGGCTAAGACGAAAGAATACTTTAGCAATCCTAAATATTATAACCATTAAGTATATCTTACGAACGCTTTCTTCCTGTTAGGGGGGAAGCGTTTTTTTCTATCTAAATATTGACGAAGACGGCCTATCGTGTCTATAATGAAATTCAATACAATAGACGAAGGGGGCCGAGTCGTGGCTCAATATATTATGCTCCAAGGGACGAGTTCCCACGTAGGAAAAAGCATTATTACAACGGCCTTATGCCGAATTTTTTTACAAGATGGGAAACGGGTCGTTCCCTTTAAAGCGCAAAATATGGCCTTAAATTCATACGTTACGCCAGACGGGCTGGAAATGGGCCGCGCCCAAGTGGCCCAAGCCGAAGCGGCCGGTCTCGTACCAGCTGTAGAGATGAATCCAGTCCTCTTAAAGCCGACAGGCAACAGTTGCTCGCAAGTCATCATCAATGGCCGTCCTGTAGGCAATATGTCTGCATCGGAATACCATCAAGGTTATTCCCTCAAGGCTTTTGGCGCAGTCCAGCAGGCCTTACGCCAAGTCAGTACAGACTATGATGTCGTTGTCATCGAAGGTGCCGGTAGTCCGGCAGAAGTCAACTTAAAAGCCAACGACATCGTCAATATGCGTGTTGCCAAAGCCGTCCAGGCTCCGGTCTTGCTCGTTGCCGATATTGACCGCGGCGGCTCTCTGGCAGCTCTCGTTGGGACCCTGGAATTACTCGATGAAGACGAACGGGCTCTAGTCAAAGGCTTGGTAATTAATAAATTCCGCGGTGATATATCGCTCTTTACGCCAGCCGTCGATTTCTTAGAAGAAAAGACAGGCAAGCCCGTACTTGGTGTCATTCCGTACATTGAACATCTCGGCATTGATGAAGAAGATTCTGTATCCCTTGAGGATAAACGCCAGCAGACCGGTACAGGGCCGCTGCAACTGGCAGTCATCCAAGTGTCGAAGATTTCTAATTTTACAGACTTTGACAGCTTGGGGGCTGAAGCTGTTACGTCTCTCTATTACGTCCAAGATGTAGCAGAATTAGGCAATCCCGACGTAATCTTCTTGCCGGGCAGTAAAAATACGACAGAAGATATGCGCTGGCTCCAGCAAAGCGGCTTAGGTGCAGCTATTCAAAAGGCAATGCAGCGCGGCGTGCCCGTTGTCGGGATTTGCGGGGGCTACCAAATGCTCGGTACGAAGATTGCTGACCCACTTCATACAGAATCAGATTTGGGAGAAATTGCAGGCCTTGGCTTACTGCCTATAGAAACGACTTTTAATGCTGAAAAATTGACGGCTCAAGTGCACGGTACGTGTCAGGCCTTGCCTTTCGTTGGGGCGAAGATAAGCGTACCAGAACTGCGTGGCTACGAAATCCATATGGGTCAGACCGTCTGCGACGATAACACCTATGATTATCCTATTCATGTGACGAGCCGCTTAGGCAAGGCTTGTGACGACGTGTGCAGTACAGCCCGGCCAGATGGCCTCGTCTGGGGCACATATATGCATGGGATTTTCGATAATGACGATTTTCGCCAGCAGTTTTTACAGGCTTTGTATACCCACAAAGGCCTCTCGGGGACCGTACAGATACGGCAATTACAAGGGGAAAAGGAAGCGGCCTATAATCGGCTGGCTGACGTTGTACGCCGCCATTTAGATATAGATAAGATACGGCGCATCATGGCAGGTGATAGGGAATGATTACGGCACTCTTTGCCTTTTTGTGGGACCAAGTTATTGGCGACCCGCGCAGTTCATTTCATCCGGTTGCGCTCATGGGCAGACTCATTGCCCTCTTAGAAGGATGGTTTTACAATAAAGAAGCTTCGCCAAAGCGGCAAATCATGCTCGGCGGCATCGTCGTTGCTTTGACGCTTGGTATTTGCTACGACATTGCTAATGGGATAGTCTGGATCTTAGGGTATATTCATAACATATACATCTATTATGGCGTAGAAAGTTTGCTCTTATCTCTCATGATTTGCCCGAAGAGCCTGGCTACAGCAGGGCAGGAAATCCGCCACTATCTCATGCATCATCATTTGGAAATTGCGCGCATGAAAGTGTCCTGGATTGTAGGGCGCGATACGGACAAGCTCGACGAAGGAGAAGTGACGCGGGCGACGGTCGAAACGATTGCCGAAAATACAGTAGATGGCATTATTTCACCGCTCTTTTGGTTTGCCCTCGGCGGCTTGCCTTTAGCTGTGCTCTATCGGGCGGCCAATACGCTGGACTCGATGATTGCTTATAAAAACGACAAGTATCTCTATTTTGGCCGCGTCGCCGCGCGCCTTGACGATGTACTGAACTGGATTCCTGCGCGCATTGGAACGGTCTTCTTCGTCCTCACGGCACTCATCTTGCGCTATCGTTGGTGGAATGCTGTGAAGATGATCTACCGCGATGCAAAAAAACACCCGAGCCCCAATGGGGGCTATGCTGAAGCGGCTGTGGCCGGAGCCTTAGGTATTCGCCTCGGTGGGTACAATTCCTATTTTGGAAAAATGACCTTCCGCGCCTACATGGGCGAGCCAACAAAGCCCTTGCAGGCCTACCATATTCGGCAAGCTATTTATATGATGTATGGCGCGACTTTTTGGACTTTGGTAGCAGTCATGCTCTGGCGGTGGTGGTAAATGGAACTATCTGTAGCCGTACCGGCTTCGTGTGGTGAACTCGTCCAAGGCTATCTTCATGGGGCCCCCTTCCTCGTGACATTGCCCATTCATCGCTATGCTGTGGCCACTGTACGCGATGACGGCCGAGGCGAGAGGCCGACGGGCTGGAAAAGCAGGGAAGCCTTACGGCGTATATTGTCCTATTATAAGGTCGCAAATTTTCCCTATAGCCTGACTGTAGCTTCGTCTATTCCGCGTGGGAAAGGTATGGCTTCTAGTTCTGCTGATATGGGGGCTGTTCTCTATGCCGCAGCGACGGCCTTAGAAAAAGAATTAACGGCGCAAGAAGCAGCCTATATTGCGGCGAGCATTGAGCCTACAGACGGTGTCTTTTGCCCAGGCCTCTGCTGCCTCAATTATGAAACAGGGCAAATCCATCGCGTCTATGATTACGCCCTGCCGCTCGTCATCGTCATGATTGACACAGGCGGTAACGTCGATACGTTGCAGTTTCACGCGTCTCATCCAGACGAAAGGGGAGAACTTTCGCCTGCTGTACAGGCCTTGCTCCACGAGCCGTGGTCTTATGAGCGTATCGGTGCGGCCGCTACAGCCAGTGCCTTTGCCAATCAACAGATACTGCCCAAGCCTCGTTTGGATGAACTCTATACGGAAATGATGAGTCGTGGTGCTTTAGGCATAAACGTCGCCCACAGCGGCACTATGATTGGTATCCTTTTTCGTCCTGAGAGAGAAGATGCCTATTATGCCCAGTCCGTCTGTGCAGGACTGGAGCAGATTCAATATGAAGGAACATATTACGATACAGTCCAAGTCGTCTCTGGCGGCTATAGGGCCTCTTATAGGTGAATGATGAACGAACAATTTATCCACGGCGGTAATATTTACGCCAAACGAACAGCCGGTACATGGCTTGATTTTAGTGCCAATATTAATCCCTTAGGACTTTCTCCGGCGACTGCCGAGACGCTGCGTGCTCATATAGGGGATGTTATTCATTATCCTGACCCAAAGGGCACGGCTCTCAAGGAGGCTCTATGCCGTCACTATCAGGTCGATACAGACCAACTCCTTTTGGGGAACGGTGCTGCTGAACTCTTGTATGTCTATTTTCATACGTATCGACACCAGCGGCTCCTCTTACCAGTGCCGTCTTTTAGTGAATACGAACGGGCCGGACGGGCAGGAGAGGCCCAGATATCCTATCTCTATCTATCTGAAAAGGATGACTTTGCCGTTCCTTGGCAGGTCTTGGAGGGGCGTCTTGCAGCAGCGGATGTCGTCGTCTTGGGCAATCCCAATAATCCCACAGGCGTGCTCTCTACGACAGACGAACTGTTACCACTCGTCGCGGCGGCGCAGAAAGTGGGGACGACGGTCATCGTCGATGAATCATTCCTCGATTTCCTCGATGACAAGCCTTACAGCCTCATCCCGTGCGTGGCGCAGTACGATAATCTCATCGTCTTGCGGTCACTGACGAAATGCTTTGCTTTGCCGGGCTTGCGCCTTGGCTTTGCCGTCATGGCACCGCAGCGAGCAGCCTTGCTAGAAGCACACAAAGACTGCTGGAACGTCAATGTCTTAGCCCAAGCGGCAGGCGTAACGGCCTTAGGGGACGGATTCTTTTTAGAAAAAACGAGAGCCTTCGTGACAGCGGAGAAGGAGTGGCTCTTTTCTCAATTACAGAGCCTGCCTGATTTGTACGTCTTTTCACCAGCTGTAAATTTCATCTTGCTCCGTCTCGGCAAGACATGGGGCGATGCGGCGGCAGTCTGTGCAGGCCTCAAAGAGCAGGGCATACTCCTGCGAAACTGCCAGTACTATCCGGGATTGACGGCGCAGTACATTCGCGCAGCTGTGTGGACGAGAGCCGAAAATCAGTCTTTACTGCAAGGATTACAATTATATTATGATGGACGTAACGATGCCTAAAAGGGCATCGTTTTTTATTATACGTGAAATATATCACACTTTTCTGAGCGTAAAATGAGAGAAACATTAGAATTTGATTAAATATGATGTAAACGCATTAATAACTTGCTATTTTATGATATAATAAACACATAAATTAATATTTTAATTCTATTTTTCTTTCTGTCCTTATGAATTTATGAAAATAAGAAAACGAAGGAGGTTTGTCATATGGATGAGAAAAAACAAAATCGTACCATTGCCATTGGGTTAATGCTTTTTGCCCTCTTTTTTGGTGCTGGTAACTTAATTTTCCCGGCTTCGATGGGGCAAAATGCAGGCACTAACGTCTGGTGGGCTGTCATTGGCTTTATCGTCACCGGCGTAGGGTTGCCGCTGGCTGGGGTACTGGCTATGGGCTATTCGGGCTGTAAGAACTTGCAGGAATTAGCCAGCCGTGTTCATCCGAAATTCGGCTTATTCTTTACAGTCATCTCGTATTTGACCATTGGCCCGTGCTTTGCCACACCTCGTACAGGTAGTGTATCCTACGAAATTGCCATTCGTCCATTCTTAGAAAACGGCGGCAGTGACATGATTATGACTGTATTCTTAGTTATTTTCTTTGTCATTTCCTACTGGCTTTCAGCAACACCGCAAAAACTCGTAGACCGTATTGGCAAAATCTTAACGCCTGCGCTCTTAGTGATCATTGTCTTATTGATTGTTAAATCCTTTATTTCGCCTTTAGGTGATCCCCAGGCTCCGACAGCAGCGTACGCAACGACCAGTCTTGCTGCTATTCAGGGTTTCCTCGATGGCTACAATACGATGGATGCCATTGCGTCGCTCGTCTTTGCTATTTTAGTCATTGAATTTGTCATCGAAGACGGCGCGGCTACACCGTCTGAAGTAACGCGCGAAGTCTTTAAAGCCGGCTGTATTGCTGTTGGCTGTTTGGCATTTGTCTATATTTTCATTGCTAAAATTGGGGCTGATAGCGTCATGGCCATTGGTATTCAAAGCACAGGGGCCCCTGTCCTTTCGTTGAGTGCACAGATTCTCTTTGGGAATGTCGGGGCTATCATCTTGGCTGTCATCGTCTTGCTGGCATGTCTTTCGACGAGTATTGGCCTCATTACGTCGTGTGCGGCTTATTTCCATGCCCTCGTTGGCGGTATTGGCTACAAAGTCTGGGTCGCTATCTTCTCGATTTTCTCCTTTGGCGTAGCTATGTTTGGCCTCCATACGATTATCGTCGCCGCTATTCCGGTGCTTATGTTCATTTATCCTCTCGTCGTCGTCTTAGTTATTTTGACGTTCTTACATCCTATCTTTGATGGTCGTCAGTGTGTCTATGCGTGGACTGTAGGCTTGACCTGCATCGTTGCTGTCGTCACGGGTCTCCAGACGGCACAGATTCCGCTCGGTGCTATTGACACGATTTTCAACACCGTGGTGCCGCTCCATACACTCGGTATGGGCTGGATTTGCTTCGCTTTGACAGGGTACATCATTGGCGTACTCTGGAAATGTGCAGTGAAAGGAGCTGGCAGTAAATGAGTATATTACGCCGTAAAACCTTTGATGATTTAATGGCCAATGCAGAAGAGAAAAAGTTAACCAAAGCCTTAGGTGCCTTTGACTTGACTATGCTCGGTTTAGGCATCATCATCGGGACAGGGATTTTCGTCCTTACTGGGATTGGTGCTGCGAAATACGCAGGCCCTGGGCTGATGCTTTCCTTCGTCCTTGCGGCTGTGACCTGTGCCTTCGTTTGCTTGGCTTACTCTGAATTAGCGTCGTTCTTGCCTGTATCAGGCAGTTCCTATACGTATGCGTATGCTTCACTTGGTGAAATTTTTGGCTGGTGGGTCGGCTGGAGCTTAATCCTCGAATACTCTGTCGGAGCCAGTGCCGTTGCCGGTGGGTGGTCAGCGTACCTCGTGGGAATCCTTCATTCATGCGGCATTGATTTACCGAAAGAATTAACGGCTGTGCCTGCTGATGGAGGTATTGTCAATCTCCCGGCAGTATTGATTGTCTTATTTGCTACGGCACTCTTAATTATTGGCGTTCGTGAAAGTGCCCATGTCAACCGCATTCTCGTGTATGTTAAAATCACGACGATTTTAGTCTTCCTCTTCTTAGCAGCACCACATGTGGATCCTATTAACTGGACACCGTTCTTGCCTTATGGCTGGTCTGGTGTAGCGTCTGGTACAGCCGTACTTTTCTTTGCGTACCTTGGCTTTGATGCTTTGTCTACAGCAGCGGAAGAAACGAAGAATCCCAAACGGGATATGCCTATTGGTATCATTGCCGCTCTCAGTATTTGTACGATTCTCTACATTGCTGTGTGCGCGGCTATGACCGGCGTCGTTCCGTTCCCCTTACTGGATACAGCCGCTCCGGCTTCGTATGTCTTAGAATATATTGGCATGCATTTAGGCTCGGCTATCGTCGGTACAGGTGCATTGTGCGGCTTGTCGACTGTTGTCTTGGCCATGCTCTTTGCCCAGAGCCGTGCGCTCTATTCTATGAGCCGTGACGGCCTCATGCCGATGGGCTTGTACAAAGTCCATCCGAAGTTCCATACGCCGTACATTATTCAGATTATCGTCGGTGTCATCGTCGCTTGCATTACAGGCTTTACACCGATTCATATCGTTGCCGAAACGTGTAGTGCCGGTACGATTTTCGCCTTCCTTTGCTCGTGCGTAGGCATCCTCGTACTACGTAGACTCTATCCAGATAAACCGCGCGGTTTCCGCTGCCCCGCAGTCCATGTCATTGCGCCTTTAGGGTTTATCTTCTGTGCCTTCGTTTTCTCCCAGCTCTCGTGGCACACGCTCGTCTTATTCGTTGGCTGGTCTGTCTTAGGCTTACTCATTTATTTAGTCTACGGACATAAACACAGCTTGCTCCATGACAAATAATATTTTATCAACAATTACGTTGTAAACCATGCAACACCGTCTTTTCTGTGCCCTTGTGAAAATCTTGGCTGAAGAAAAGATGGTGTTCTATTTTGTGTTTAACTCTAAAAATATTTGCTTAGAAGCTCTTTTTTAGAGACAGGAAATAGCTGTATAATAAAAGCAATACACAACAAAAAGGGGAGTCGCCTAAGTGGAACGGTGCTGTCTTATCGCTTATTTTACTCAGTTTTGTCCAAGGAGCGTGTGAATTTATCATTATTGGGATTATCCCGGAAATTGCCGATACCTTTGCAGTGCCGCTCACGCAGGCAGGCATGGTCATTTCCTATTTTGCCATTGCTGCTGTCTTTGGCATTTGTACGATTCTGTCCAAGCTCTTTCATCCGGGCACGACCTTTATGGCTAGTGCATGCAGTCCGACGGCCTTTAATATTGGTGTGGCCTTAGGGACGGCTGTAGGGAGCCTGACCGTCGATACGTTAGGGCTCGCATGGACATCTATTCCTGGTGGTATTTTCATGTCTATTTCGGCCTTTTTAATTTGGTATATTATGCAGCCAGAACGGCGGTGGTTACATCGCTTATATCCATCGTAATAAAAAAGCGTATGCCTTTTCCCATTAGGGAAGAGACATACGCTTTTCTTGTAGATAGTTTATTTTACAGGATTCGTCAGTGTACCAATACCGGAAATCTCAATGGATACTGTATCACCGGTTTTTAAATACCGCGGCGGATTGAAGCCTACGCCCACACCAGACGGCGTGCCTGTAGCAATGACATCGCCAGGGAGGAGGGTCGTCCCTTCGGAAATGGTCTTAATGAGCTGGGGAATGGTGAAAATAAATTCGCCTGTCGAGGCATCTTGCCGTACTTCGTCATTGACTTTGGTGACCACATCGAACGTATCCGGTGCAGCATCGCGGAGGAGTACATACGGCCCCATAGGGCAGAATGTATCGAGGCTCTTGCCGTGGAACCACTGGATGTGGTTAGCTTGGAGGTCGCGGGACGTTACGTCATTTAAAATGGTAAAGCCGTAGACGTAATCCATGGCTTCGCTCACAGGAATATCAGAGCCTGCTTTGCCGATGATAACGGCCAGTTCGCCTTCGTAGTCGACGGCATTCGTCACGTTCGTATGCAAGTTAATGGCATCGTCCGGGCCGATGACAGACGTCGTAGCTTTCGTGAAAATGAGGGGATATTTCGGCGGTTTGGGCATAGCCGTTTTGTCAAATTCTGCAATGTGTTCTGTATAGTTTTTGCCAATACAGAAGACGTTCCGTTCGAGATTGGGAATAGGGGCCATGATGCGGACTGTATCGAGGGGCTTTGCTTTGACTGCGTCAGTCCGTTCGTTTTGTTCCAGTGCGTCGCCAAGGGCGAGGAGGCCTTCATTGCCTTGGCGGATAAATTCGAGCATCGTTTCCGGGAGGGGCGTAAAGAACGCTTCTTCTAAAGCAATGGTGCTGTATACGCCTGTTTCGTCGGCATTTAAGACACCCCACTGGACGAGGCCTAAATCTTCAAAGGTTACGAGTTTTTTCATCTCCATAGGTGCATTCTCCTTTTTGGTAATACCTAGTATACGTGTATTATATCATAATTTTACGAAAATAAGGTTGATTCCGTGTATAATATATAATATAAGAAAATAGATAGTGATAAATGTAAATGAGTATGATACAATTAACTATTATAAGCAAAGGAGAGAATCGTTGATGGATAACGAAATCACAAAGAATTTTATAGAAAACATTATCGACGAAGACAATGCGTCAAACAAATACGGGAAAAGAGTGCACACCCGTTTCCCACCGGAACCGAACGGCTACCTCCATATTGGCCATGCCAAATCGATTTGCCTCAATTTTGGGATTGCCCAGAAGTACGGCGGTTTGACGAATCTCCGTTTTGATGACACCAATCCATCGAAAGAAAACGTTGAATACGTCAATTCCATTAAAGAAGACGTAAAATGGCTCGGCTTTACATGGGATGACCGTATGTTTTATACATCTGATTACTTCGACACCATTTACAACTACGCTGTAAAATTGATAAAACTCGGCAAAGCCTATGTAGATGACCTCACAGGCGACCAAATCCGGGAATACCGCGGCACCTTTAATGAACCGGGGAAAGAAAGCCCGTACCGCAACCGCAGTGTCGAAGAAAACTTACGCCTCTTTGAAGAAATGAAAGAAGGCAAATACGCTGACGGCGAAAAAGTACTCCGTGCAAAAATCGACATGGCCAGCCCGAACATTAACATGCGCGACCCTGTCATTTATCGTATCGTCCATGCAGCACATCACCGGACAGGCGACAAATGGTGCATTTATCCGATGTACGACTTTGCTCATCCTATTTCCGACGCAATCGAACGGATTACGCACTCTATTTGCACCCTCGAATTCGAAGACCATCGTCCCCTTTATAACTGGTGCCTCGAAGAATGGGAAGACCCAGAAGGCCAGAAACCGCGGCAGATTGAATTTGCACGCCTCAACATTACGAACATGGTCATGAGTAAACGCAAACTCCGCGTCCTCGTCGAAAAAGGCATCGTCAGCGGCTGGGATGACCCCCGTATGCCGACCATTGCCGGTATTCGCCGTCGTGGTTATACGCCCGAAGCTATTCGCGATTTCTGCGAACGCATTGGCGTTGCCAAAGCAGACAGCACGGTCGACGTATCGCTCCTGGAATACTGTATCCGCGAAGATTTAAAATTAAAAGCACCGCGCCTGATGACCGTCATTGACCCACTGAAAATAGTCATTACGAACTACCCAGACGGCAAGACCGAAGCGTGCGTTGCCGACAACAACCAAGAAAACGAAGCCATGGGCACGCGCGAAATGACCTTCAGCAAGACCATTTACATCGAAAAGAATGACTTCATGGAAGAACCAGTGAAGAAATTCTTCCGTCTCGCACCGGGCAAAGAAGTTCGCTTGAAATATGCATACATCATTAAATGCGAAGAAGTCATTAAAGACGCAGACGGCAACATTGTCGAATTGCACTGCACGTACGACCCGGAAACGAAGAGCGGCAGCGGCATCCATGCAGACCGCAAAGTCAAAGGAACCCTCCACTGGGTCAATGCCGAAGATGCTGTCGATGTAGAAACGCGCGTCTACGATTATCTCTTAAAGACAGAAGATAATGACGAAGCAGACAGCAAAGACTTCCTTGCGCAAATTAATCCGCACAGCCTCGATGTATACCACAGCAAAGGCGAAGCAGCTTTGAAAGACTACAAAGCTGGCGATAAATTCCAGTTCCTCCGCCAAGGCTATTTCGTCATCGACCCTGATACGACAGCCGACCACATGGTTGTCAATCGGATTGTAGGCCTTCGTGATACATGGGCTAAAATGCAAAAGAAAAAGTAAAATTTTATGGTAATATAATATAAATATAAGGACAGACTGTAGGAAATATTAGATTTTCCTGATAAGGTCTGTCCTTTTTCCGTTTTAGTTGCACCGCCATGGTGAACAAGGTATAATGAAGCCGTAAGCATTACCAGAAAGGAGGAAAGTACTTGATGAAAGGCGTAGATTCCAAAGGAATTCTATTGTGTATGGTCTTTTTAATTGTCGGTGGTATCTTAGGCGGTATCCTTGGCGATGTCTTAGAAGGCATGCCTATGTTCGGTAATGTTATGCCGCTCTTGTCACAGCACTATGAAATTTTTAATATCCAACACGTGAATATAAATCTGTACGTCATGGAAATCCAGTTCGGCATCCATGTGGCCCCAAATATATTGAGCATTATAGGTATTTTTTTAGCCTTGTTTATATTCCGTCATGTCAGGTAGGAGGTAATTAGTTTGCTTATTTTAGCATCAGGCTCGCCGCGGCGGCGAGAATTATTGACACAAATCGACATTCCCTATATGGTCAACCCAAGTTCGTATCGCGAAGAAGCACCGAAGAAAAAGGACCCGGAAAAATTCGTCGAAGCCCAGGCCGTAGGGAAAGCCAAGGATGTCGCTAGTAAATATCCGAAACAGTGGGTGCTCGGTGCCGATACGATTGTCGTCGTAGACAATAAAGTCTTAGGCAAACCGAAGAACGAAAAAGAAGCAAAAGACATGCTCCACGCCTTGTCTGATAAAAAACACTCCGTTCTGACAGCAGTAGCCTTAGTGAAAGACGATACAGTACGGACGAAAGTCGTCGAAACAAAGGTCTGGTTCCGCGATTTGAGCGATAAAGAAATCGATGCTTATGTCGCAACGGGTGAACCGCTCGACAAAGCCGGTGCTTATGGCATTCAAGGAAGAGCTGCAGCTTTTGTCGAAAAAATCAACGGTTCCTATACGAACGTCGTCGGCCTGCCTTTATCGCAGGTCTGCAAGATGCTGCGCAAAGCTAAGGTGGATTTATGAATGTTCCCCTCCGTGAGTATACACGACAAGATAAACCAAGAGAAAAATTCTTGCGCCACGGCCCGTCAGGCCTAAGTGACCACGAAATCTTAGCTATTTTGCTGCGTACAGGCGTGAAAGGGAAGTCCGTCCTCGACGTGTCACGCGAACTCTTGCGCGGCTTGCCGGGCGAAAACATTTACTACCTTAGTGAAACGAATACGAGCGACCTCTGTGCAGTCCGCGGTATTGGCCTCGATAAGGCCGTGACCATTGGTGCTGCTGTCGAGTTAGGGCGGCGCATTGCCCGGCAGCGGGTGAAACAAAAAGCACCGGATTTTAGCTCGCCTGAAGCAATCGCCGAATACGTCATGGAAGACATGCGCTTTTTGCCGCAAGAGTCGTTCTGCGCCGTCTATTTATCGACGAAGAATCAGCTCATTGCCCATCAGACTTTGAGTGTGGGCACGCTCGACGCGAGCCTGGCTAAGGCACGGGACGTCTTTCGCTGGGCCTTGCGCTACAATGCGGCTTCTGTAGTCTTATTGCACAACCATCCGTCCGGCGACCCTGAGCCGAGCCGTGAAGACATTGCCGTGACCCAGCATATTGCCAGAGCCGGGGAAATTATGGAAATCCCGGTCCTTGACCATATCATCATTGGCGACGGCGTGTACGTCAGCCTATGTGAGCGCGGGTACATATAATAGAGAAGAGTTATATAGCTATACGAATTTAGCAATATAACTCTTCTTTTTACTTTTATTTTACTTATTAAAATGAGAACAACATTACAAAATAGACTGTCATAATATAATTTTATAGATATATAAATAATATAGATGGTCAATTTAAAAATTGTATTTGTGAAAGAAAATAAAAATATTTTTTTCTATATATAGAAAAAAATGTATAGTACCTACTAAAAAAGAGGTGTTCTATACGGATTATAGAAATTTAAACGTTATAATTGAGGATTATTATTAAATTTTATAAAATGGGTATTGACAGAGATTCTATATTTTTATATACTAAGCATGGTAATGAACGTCATTCTCACGAGATGAAGGGATGTGTGAGTATTATTTACGGAGCGCGTAAAGGAGCGATGTAAATGAGTGTCGTCATAGTTGGTGGAAATGATTGTATGGTTTGCCGGTACAAAAATATTTGCAAAAAATATAAGTACAAGGCAAAAGTATTTACGCAAGTCCCGAGTGATTTCAAATCCAAAATCGGTTCGCCGGACTTAGTGGTATTGTTCACTAGCACAGTGAGCCACAGTATGGTACGTTGTGCCTTGAAGGAAGCACAGCGCAAGAACGTCGAAGTCGTTCGTTCCCATACGAGCAGCTCAAATGCGCTTAAGTGTATATTAGAAGATCGTGCGGAGCGTTGTCAGTGCGACAAAGCGGCTGAGTAAGCCGCTTTTTGGCATGAACAATCCGCATGAAGTAACAAGGAAGGGGAGGTAGTACGATGAGTCAAATCGTCAAGTTGGCAACCATGAAAGACGGCCAGAAAGGCATTGTCGAAGCTGTTGAAGGCCACGGCAATATCCAGCACCGTCTCGTGGATATGGGTGTCGTAAAAGGATCCCATATTTCTGTCATCAAACGGGCACCATTGGGCGACCCAATCGAAGTAAAAGTCAAAGGTACTGAATTGGCTTTGAGAAAGGCTGAAGCAGCTATGATTAGTGTAGCTGTCGATTAAGGGGGAAATAGTAGTCATGGATAATGCAGGAGAAATGAAGATTGCCTTAGCCGGCAACCCTAACTGCGGTAAGACGACAATTTTTAACAACATTACAGGTGCTAAACAGCACGTCGGTAACTATCCTGGTGTTACTGTTGAAAAAAAGGAAGGCCATACGAAATATGAAGGTAAAGAACTTCTTTTCGTTGACTTACCAGGTACGTACAGCTTAACAGCTCGTTCGCTCGATGAAGTTGTTGCTCGAAACGTTATTATTAATGAAAAACCGGACATCATCGTAAATGTTTTGGACGCATCCAACCTCGAACGTAACTTGTACTTAGCTGCACAGCTCGTAGAATTAGGCCGTCCTATGGTCATTGCCCTGAACATGATGGATATTGCTGAACGTATGGGCATTAAAATTGACCTCAAAAAATTGGGCGAACAATTAGGTGCTGTCGTTGTTCCTTTAGTTGGTAGTAAAAACATTGGTACGAAAGAATTACTCGATGTTATCGTCAACGAAGAAAAAACGAAGAACTTAGTCAATGCAAAAGTTGACTACGGCGCAGAAGTAGAACCTTCCATCGCTACTTTAACAGACGCTATTAACAAAACGGGCATCATTAACTACCCGACTCGTTGGCTCGCTGTTAAATTACTCGAAAACGACGTCGATGTCGTAAGTAAAGTAAAAGCTATGGACGGTACCCAGAAAATTTTGGAACTTGCTTCTTCCATGCGTGATTCCTTAAAAGACAAAATCGATTTGGACTTCTATTTTGCTGAATGTCGCTACAAATTCGCAACGGCTTCGTTCAACGCAGCTATCATTGCTCGCGGCACAAGCGATACGTTGTCCGATAAAATCGACCGCGTCCTCACGAACCATTGGCTCGGTATTCCCATTTTCTTAGTCCTCATGTGGGTAATGTTCAACGCCGTCATTACGCTCGGTGCATATCCGCAGGACTGGTTAGATGCCGGCTTCGGTATGTTAAGTGATTTCTTAAATGATGCGATTACAGACGATACCCTTCGTTCCTTGCTCGTCGATGGCGTTATCGGCGGTGTTGGTTCGGTCCTCAGTTTCGTACCGTTAATCGTTCTCTTATACTTGTTCATTTCCTTACTCGAAGATACTGGTTACATGGCTCGTGCAGCATTCTTAATCGACCGTGCCATGAGAGCATTGGGCTTACATGGTAAATCCTTTATCCCGATGATTCTCGGCTTTGGTTGTAACGTACCGGGCATCATGGCTGCTCGTACGTTGGATAACCCCCGTGACCGTATGGCGACGATTCTCGCTTGCCCGTTCATGAGCTGCGGCGCTCGTCTCCCGGTTTACACGTTGTTAATCGCTGCATTCTTCGGTGATTCTGGTTATGCTGGTACATTGCTCTTCGCTATGTACTTACTCGGTATTATCGTTGCTGTTGCTGTTGCCCTTGCATTACGTCATACAGTATTCAAAGGCGAACAGGAACCGTTCGTTATGGAAATGCCGCCGTACCACATTCCGACCATCAAAGGTGTTTTGATGCACATGTGGGAACGTGCTGTATTGTACCTCAAAAAAGCTGGTACCTTCATCCTTGGCGCATCCATCATCGTATGGTGGTTAACATCCTACCCGATGGACGTTGATTACTCCAAAGATTATGATGCTGCTAAAGAACAAGTTGAACAGCAAATGGATGCTAAACAGTCTGAAATCCTTCAGTCCTATGGCATCGCTAGTGGTTCTTTAGATGACAGCGGCGACATCAAAGCTATGTATGATGACATGGTTGCTGCTGCTGACGCTGCTGCTGAAAATGCAGACGAAGATACAGAAGTATCTGACGTTGAAGAAGCTAAACAAGTTGAAGAAGATAAACCGCAGTATCCTGATGCTTTCGAAGATTTGAAAGCGAAAGACCCGGATAACTACGCAAAAGCATTACCGCTCTTTGATGCTAAAACAGAAGCTGACGACGCATCGAGCAAACTCGATGACGAACAGAACGCTGAAAAAATTTCCCAGTCCTATGCTTCCTCAGTTGGTCACTTCATCCAACCAGTACTTGCACCGCTCGGCTTTGACTGGAAGATTGGCGTAGGTATCATTGCCTGCACCGCTGCAAAAGAAACGGTTATTTCTACATTAGCTACTATCTACTCTGTAGAAGCTGATGATGCTAACCAGGCTCCGCTCGTTGAATACTTGGCTCAAGACCCGGACTTCAACTCGGCAGTTGCTCTTTCCTTGATGGTCTTCATGTTACTCTACATGCCTTGCGTCGCTGCAATGGCTGTTATCAAACGTGAAACGAACTCCTGGAAATGGTTACTCGTTGCCGATGCTAACAGCTTGGTAATTGCTTATGTATTCGCATTCGTTGTATACCGTGTAGCTCTCGCTATGGGGTTAGGTGCATAAGCAATATAGTTTGACGAATCTGGTGTAAAGGAGGTAGTTATTATGCCATCAACTCCAGGTCAATGGATTGTTGCTTTAGTTGTACTTTGTGCTGTTGCGTACTTTGGCCGTCACATTTATGGTCTCTTCAAAGGGACTGCTAGTTGTTGCGGCGGCAGCAAGGATAATGGCAAGAAACATAGCAATACGAAGGAATTCGTTTGCAATGGTAAATGCTCTGCTTGCTCCGAAGAAGAAGCTGAAAAACGCTTAGGTATTACGTACCGTAAGGTAGATAAATCAGAACTGCCTTCTGGTCAGAAACAATAATTCACAAATAATGGAAACGGCCTTAGCCTTTGGGGTAAGGCCGTTTTTATATCTTCTTGTAAGAGCAGCGTAAATTCTCGAGAAGTAGCAATTCTATTATTGCGTAATAATTACTCTCATGATACACTATACAATAGTGGTATATGTTTAATATACAAATACATAAGGAGGTTTGTGTATGAATATTGTAGTATTGGTAAAACAAGTACCGGCCATTTCAGACATTAAAATTGATGCAAAAGAAGGCAATTTAGTTCGTGTTGGTGCACCGTCTAAATTGAATCCTGTAGATATGAATGCCATTGAAGCGGCTCTGGCTGTAAAAGATGCTGTCGGTGGTACAATTACAATCATCACCATGGGCCCGGCTACGGCTGGCGAAGTCATGCGTGAAGGGATTGCTATTGGTGTAGATAAAGGGGTCCTCGTTTCGGACGAACGCATGGCAGGTTCCGATACGCTGGCAACAGGCAAAATCTTGTCAAAAGCTATTGAAACCCTCGGTGGTGCAGACCTCGTCTTCACAGGCAAACGTTCTACTGATGGTGACACGGGCCAGATTCCGCCGGCTCTTGCTCAGTACTTAGGGTTCTCCCTCGCATCCAATGCCGATTCTGTCGAAGCTACAGACGGTGTCATCAAAATTACGCGGAAAAACAACAACGGCCTCGAAACGGTCGAAGTACCTGTTCCGGCAGTTGTTTCCGTTACAGAAGATGCAAACACACCGCGCAGTGCCCGTATTAAAGGCAAAATGGCTGCGAAAAAAGCTGTCTTTGACGTCTTAAAAGCAGAAGACCTTGGTCTTACAGCAGAAGAAGTCGGCAAAGCTGGCTCTGCTACAGAAGTTACGAAATTATTTGCTCCTGAACCGCATCCGACTGGCACCATGATTGAAGGTGCTACTGTTTCGGAAGCCGTTACCAAACTTGTCGCTGAATTACACGACAAGAACGTATTATAAGGGAGGAGGAGCAACATGGAACTGAAAAACAGCGTATTAGTATATATTGAACTCCATGACGGTGCCATTAGCCCCGTTAGCATTGAATTATTAGGGAAAGGCAGAAAACTTGCTGATTCCCATAACCATGCCTTAGTCGGTCTCGTCATCGGCGAAGGTGCAAAAGATAAAGCACAAGAAGTCATCTCCTACGGTGCAGATGCTGTCATCGTTGCTACGAACAGCACCTTGAACGCTTTCGATTCTGCTCTCTACACACAGGCTGCTGCAGGAGTCATTAAAAAATATGAACCGAACGCAGTCCTCATTAGCGGCACTAACGATGGCCGTGACTTAGGCGGTCGTCTTTCTGCAGCATTGCAGGTTGGCCTCGTAGCAGACTGCATTGACGTACACTACGACAGCAAAGAAAACGAAACATTGACTTGGATTCGCCCGGCATACACAGGCAAACTCTTCGTCAAAATCGTAACGACTACATTCCCGCAGCTCGGCACAGTTGCCCAGGGCATTTTCGCTCGTCCTGCTAGTGATGCAAACCGCACTGGCGAAGTCATTACAGAAGAAGTGGCTTTAGGCGACGCAAAAGCTACGCAGAAAGTAACGGGCTTTACAGAAGTTCCGCCCACAGCTGCACAGCTTACACTCGATTCGGATTTCGTCATTGGCTGCGGCCGCGGCGTTGGTGACGAAGAAGGCATGAAAAAAGTCCAAGAATTTGCCGCTAAAGTTGGTGCTGGTTTTGGCGTCACGAAACCGCTCGTCGACAAAGCTTGGGTTGGTCATGAACTCCAAATCGGGATTACTGGCAAGAAGATTGCGCCGAAAGTCTACATTGCCTTAGGTATTTCCGGTGCGATTCAGCATAAACTGGGCATTCAAGACGCAGAATACATCATTGCTGTCAACAAAGACCCAGACGCTCCGATTTTCAAATTCGCGCACTACGGTATTGTTGGCGATTTGTTTGAAGCATTACCGGTTCTTGAAGAAGAACTCAAAAAATTGAAACACTAAGCCCTTTAAGGCAGCAAAAAGGCACTCTCCGTAGAGAGTGCCTTTTTTATATGGAACTTATGCCGTGTGATGGGACATAAACATGTTGTTGAATTCGTGGACTGCGCGATTCATAAAGAACCCTGCCATGAAGAGGGCAAGAGGAGCTGCAATGGTCACGACCGTGATATCCTGAGCATGCTTCGAGACAAAGAGGGAGAACATGCTGGCAACGTATAAAATGCCGTGCAATGCCGATTCGACAGAGATGCAGCAAAGGAACATGGCTATAAAGAACACGGCTACTGCCGCAGGGGAGACAATCACATCACTCCATCCGTTGGCCAACGAGTTTTGTTTCCTATACTATACTGCTTTTTCTCAATATTGTCAATAATTTTGAGAAAATAAAGTGAGAGGAAAATTGAGAATATCATAAAGACCATGCAAAAAGGACTTCCCGAAGAGGAAGCCCTTTTTGCATGGAACCGATAGGTTATAAAACAAATTCGTAAATACAATAGAAGTGGGCCGCACTACCGGCGAGGACAAAGATGTGCCAAATGGCATGCTGGAAGGGGAGGCGGCGCCATAAATAAAAGACCGTCCCAGCCGTATAGCTCACACCGCCAATGATCAGCCAAACCATAGCGTCCCACGGCAGTAAAGCTTTTAATTCCGGAATGAGGACGACTGACAGCCAGCCCATGGCTACGTAGCAGAGCGTCGCAATAATGTGGAACCGTTTGACATTAAAGCACTGCCAGACAATACCAATCAAAGCAAGGCTCCAAATGAGGAAGGACATAAAAGGCCCCGACCCTTGGCGGAGCGTAATCCAGAGAAAAGGCGTATACGTCCCGGCAATGAGGACATAAATGGCTGAGTGATCGAGTATCTTAAAGACATAGGCCGTTTTGGGCAATCTAAAGAAGCTGTGATAGAGCGTGCTCATCATGTAGAGCAAAATGAGGGACACGCCGTAGACGATGACAGCCGCTAAATGCCACGGCCCTTCTTGATGAATATAGACGGCATAAACCATGAGGCATAACGCCGTAATGGACAAAATGGCACCAATGCCGTGGGTGACAGCGTTGGCAATTTCTTCTATAAGTTGTTTAAACTTTGGGGTCATTACTATCCCTTCTTTCTACTTCGTTCCCCTATATGATACCATAAAAGTATACATTTGTGTTATAGTATCTGTATATGTTTCTATATTCCCTACGAAGAGCCTTGAAAAAGAAGAGCCCTTATGATACGCTCATAGGGATATTACGAATAAAGGAAGACATACGAATGAATATATTAACTGTAGAAAACGTAAAGAAATCATACGGCCTGCGCGTCCTCTTTGACGACGTGACCTTTGCAATCGATAAAGGGCAAAAACTGGGCCTTATTGGCCTCAACGGTGCTGGGAAGACGACGCTCCTGAAGATTATTGCAGGTCTTTCTGAAGCCGATAGCGGCGAAATTTGGCGCAATCCCAAGATGCGCATGCATTTCTTGCCTCAAGAGCCGCAATTCATTCCGGGCCATACAGTCCTCGAAAGCGTTCTTGACGGAGATTTACCGGTTATGAAGCTTTTACAGCAGTATGAAGAAGCCGTAGCTCGTGACGACGATGCAGCCGTGACGAAACTCTCTGCTGCCATGGACGAACAACACGCGTGGGAATTAGAACAGCATGCTAAAGTCATTTTGCAAAAACTAGGCATTGAAGACCTGACCCAAGTCGTGGATAACCTCTCTGGTGGTCAGCGCAAACGCCTCGGCCTGGCTCGGGCCCTCATCATGCCGTGCGACCTCCTCATTATGGACGAACCGACGAACCATCTCGACGACAAGACCATTATGTGGCTTGAACAGTATCTCCACGATAGCAAAGCGGCTATTCTCCTCAGTACGCACGACCGGTACTTCCTCGATACAGTCGTCTCGAATATGATTGAACTAGACCGGGGTAAAGTCTACACGTACGAAGGCAATTACGGCCAATACTTACAGCTCCGCCAAGACCGGCTGGAACGAGAAAAAGCGAGCGAAGCAAAACGGCGCAACCTCATTCGCCGCGAACGGGAATGGATTAAACGCGGTGCCCAAGCGCGCTCGACGAAACAAAAAGCCCGGCGTGACCGGTATGAACAGCTTTGTGCTATTGAAGCAGGAAAGCCCATTGAAAACGTGGAAATCTTCGATACGTCCGTCCGCCTCGGTAAGACCATTATCGACATTGACGACATGGCCTTTGCCTACCCAGGAAAGACACCTTTGTTCCAACACGTTACATACCATGTGGTCAAACACGACCGTATCGGCATTATCGGTGAAAACGGTGTTGGGAAATCGACGCTGCTCCAAGTCTTGGCCGGGAAGTTGCAGCCAACGCATGGCACCGTGACCATTGGCCAGACTGTACGCATCGGGTTCTTTACGCAGCAGCTCCCGGAATTTGATGAAAACATGCGTGTAATTGATTATATTGAAGAACGAGGCCATGCTGTTATCAACCAATTTGGCCAGCGCATTACCGCGTCTAGACTGCTCGAACGGTTCCTCTTTAATGAAGACATGCAGTATACGTATATCTATAAATTAAGCGGCGGCGAACGACGGCGGCTCTATCTCTTGCGCCTCCTTATGGACCAGCCCAATGTCCTCTTCCTCGACGAACCGACGAATGATTTGGACATTCCGACCTTGACGGTTTTGGAAGAATATCTCGATACGTATCAAGGCGTCGTCCTCGTCGTCTCCCACGATAGATATTTCTTAGACCGCGTCGTAGACAAGCTCTTTACCCTCGAAAAAGGGCAGTGGAACCGATTTTATGGCGATTATAGCGAATACTTAGAAGTAAAGTTTGCCCATACGCCGACGGAAAAAGAAGGGGACAGTCCGAAAGAAAAAGTAGAAGTCAAGAAAGAAGAAAAGAAAACTATTCCCGATACGAAAGCAAAGGGGTTAACCTTCCGCCAACAAGAAGAGCTGGATAAAATTACAGCAGAGTTGCCACAATATGAAGCCCTGCTCAAAGGCCTGAACGCAGCCATTGCTGGTGCCGGCAGTGACTACGATACGGTCGAAGGGCTGTTGAAAGAGCAGAAAGAAACGCAGGCTAAAGTCGATGCCATGACCGAACGGTGGTGCGAATTAGAAGATTTAAAAGGTGAGGATTAATCTCACCTTTTTCTGTATGCAACCTATGCAATTACGGACGGTATAAGCGAGAAACCTATGCAAAATAGGCATGGATATGATGTCAAAGAAATGTAAGAAATTGGCAAAAATATATGGAAAATAAATGCCATTTGTATTATGCTATAGGTAATATAGTTTGTGATAAAAGTTACGTAGTTTGCACAGCTTGTGCAATAGTAAAAGGAGAGAATTATGGCTGAATTTACGTCTCGTTTTGAACATTATGACCGGCGTGTCCCCATTGATGAACATAACTGTTCTGTTGTCTTTGATGTGACTAAGTGTAAAAACTGTACACTCTGTCGTCGTGCGTGCTGTGATACCCAGACGATTTTGGACTACTATTCCTTAGCCAGCACGGGCGATATGCCGATTTGCGTCCATTGCGGACAATGTGCCAACGCATGTCCCTTTGGTGCCATGAATGAAAAAAATGATGTCGATAAAGTAAAAGCTGCAATTGCAGACGAAAATAAAATCGTTGTCTTCCAGACCGCTCCGGCTGTCCGCGTCGGCCTTGGTGAAGCTTTTGGTAAAGACCCGGGCACCTTCGTCCAAGGGAAAATGGTCGCTGCCCTGCGCACCCTCGGTGGGGACTATGTCTTTGATACGGACTTTGGTGCGGACATGACCATCATGGAAGAAGCTGCCGAATTAATGCACCGTCTCGATTCGGACGAAATCCCGACGCCGCAGTTTACGAGCTGCTGCCCTGGGTGGGTTGAATTCTGTGAAATTTACTACCCTGAATTAATTCCTAACTTATCGTCCACAAAGAGCCCCATCAGCATCTTGAGCCCGGCCATTAAAACGTGGTTTGCAAAGAAGAAAAACATTGACCCGAAAAAAATCGTCAATGTTTGTGTCACCCCGTGTACGGCGAAAAAAGCAGAAATCCGTCGTCCTGAACTGAACGCATCGTCTATTTTCTGGGATATGCCGGAACTGCGCGACACCGATATCTGTATTACAACCCGTGAATTGGCCGAATGGATGAAAGCGGAAAACATCGATTTCGATGCTCTCGACGACAGCGAATTTGACCATACCTTTGGCGAATCGTCTGGCGGCGGCCGTATCTTTGGGAATGCCGGCGGCGTTATGGAAGCGGCTCTCCGCAATGCATACCATACGGCAACGGGCAATAAAGCACCGCAAGATTTCATTCCCTTTGAACCGACTCGCGGCCTGACGGGCGTCAAAGAAGCAGAAGTCAGCCTCGGCCAGACGAAGGTTAAAATCGCGGCTATTTCCGGCCTTGGCAATGCCCGTAAATTCCTCGACAAAGCCATCGCTGAAAACACCTTGACGGACTATGCCTTCATCGAAGTCATGGCTTGCCCAGGCGGCTGTATTTACGGTGGCGGCCAGCCGAAAGTCAAGATGCCGCAAATTAAGAAAGTCTCGGAAGCACGGCAAGCAGGCCTTTATCAGAGCGATGTCGATGCAGAACAGAAATCGAGCTGGGAAAACCCGGAAATTCAGGCAATGTACAAAGACTTCTTTGAAGAACCGTTGTCCGAAAAGGCCGAATACTTGCTCCATACGTATTTCACAGACAAATCGGACCGCCTTGGGAATCAGAAATATTTGACCCCGCAAACGAACCCGATGTCGCCGAAATACAAACCTGCAAAATAATCTAATATACGTTACATCGTAGCGGTTTCCTCGTAGGAGCCGCTACTTTTTTTGTCCTCGCGCACGTCATATATATGCCATTATTTTGTCATTTATGATAAGAGAAGTCATATTCCCTTGACAGATTCTTTACTATCCTGTAAAATAATACCCGTAGTTAAGAAGAGTTTCTGTTTTGATATGTACTATATATCACGTAACACGACTAGTAAAAGAGAGGAAACTAGGACAACTCGCCAATAAACCTCGTGAAGCCCGATGTAGACGTACTGTTTCAAAAGAGAGACCCTATCAAAATTTTTTTGAAAAGGGGTAATACTCATGAAATCCAAAGTTTTAGCAGCATTAGTTGCAACTATGGCTGTAGGTGCTACTTGCGCATTCGCAGCAAACCCGTTCGTAGACGTTCCTTCCGACAGCTGGGCATACAAATCCGTTGTAGAACTCGCTGACGCTGGTATCATCCAGGGCGTTGACGGCCAGTACTTCCAGGGCAACCGTAACATCACTCGTTACGAAGCAGCTGAAATGGTCGCAAAAGCAATGGCTCATCAGGACAAAGCTACTGTTGAACAGCGCGCACTCATCAACAAATTAGCTGATGAATATGCTGACGAACTCAACAACCTCGGCGTTCGCGTATCTGCTCTTGAAAACAAAGTTGGCAACGTAAAACTCTCCGGTGACGCTCGTGTTCGTTACCAGTACCAGAAAGACAGCGTTGAAAACGATGATTCCTGGGATTATCAAGTAAACGTTGTTGCTGAAGCTCAGGTTAACGACCGCACGAAAGTTACGTACGGCTTAACAACTGACGACCAGAGCTTTGGTGATAACACAGCAGCTTCTGCTAACGACACCAACCCGTACACAAGCCTCGCTAACGTAGAATACTCCGCTGGCGACCATGCTACATTCACTGTTGGTCGTTATGACTATCAGATTGGCAATGGCCTTGGCTTACAGTATAGCGATACTTTCGATGGCGCACAGGCAGCTTTCACAAGCGGTGACTGGACATTGACAGGTGGCTATGGTAAATTCAAAAAAGATGGCTATTCCGAAGAACAGAACTTACAGAACCTCAAAACTGGTTATGTTTCCTTAGACGGCACAATTGGTAAAGTTGGCTTAGGTGCTTACTACAACCAGTTCAGTGGTAAAGTATATAGCGGTGACGGTGTTGATGATAAAGGTAACACGATTTATCGTACAAACAACTTGGACAACATCTTCGGTGGTTACCTCTCCTTCAATTTCACTGACGACCTCAACTTAATCGGTGATTATCAGAGAATTAGCAAAAAAGACACTACTGACGATAAAGACGCTGACCTCTGGGGTGCTAAACTCCAGTACGGTGCTGCTGATGGTGAAGCAGTAGGTTCTTGGGACCTCTGGGTTGAATACATCAACGCTGACAAAAATGCTTCCTATGGCTCCACTGGTTCTTGGAGAAGCAATGACCTCCTCGACAACGTTGAATCTTGGGGTGCTGGTGTTGACTACGCATTAGGTAAAAACGTAGTCCTCACAGTTGCTCAGTCCTTCGCTACAAAAGCAAAAGTTGGCAACGATGACCCAGAAGAATTAACGGACGTTGAAATCAATTTCGCATTCTAATCTGACTCGTTCAGACGGATATAAAAGAGACTTCCTGCGGGAAGTCTCTTTTTTTATGGTTATTTGTAAAATATATGTAATATACGTGCAAAACCTTTGTCATAACTATATAAAATTCCTTTATAAACGGCGTAACCATGCGGATGAGCCGACTTTTGACCAAACTGTGAAACTTATGTATACTCTAAGTACAAGCTTTGGTGCGGCCTGTGTTGCTGTAGGTAAAGCTCATCATAGAGAGCACAGATGATAGGCACAAGAGTAGTAAAAGAGAGGAAACTAGGACAACTCGCCAATGAACCTCTTGTCAATACGTCTGCCGCTCGCCTGTAACGAAGAAAGACCAAATCTATATTTTTTTTTTGAAAAGGGGTAATTTTCATGAAATCCAAAGTTTTAGCAGCATTAGTTGCAACTATGGCTGTAGGTGCTAC
>UQHB01000012.1 GCA_900540735.1 uncultured Megasphaera sp.
TGGAATTCTTTTGGAATTGATTCATTTAGAGGCTTGACATATTACCAGATTGCTTTTACCATTTAGAATTCGGGATAATCCGCGAAAATACTTCTATCATGTTACTTCACCACCGTATCAATCTGTATTCCATACTTAAATGGATGAACTACACCTGCCCATATTTTAATTATGTAGAATATAACCACTTCGTTCTAATTCTTAGAATTCCGATACTAATTCATCTAAATCTTTCATTTCTTTTTCCGCAATACTAGTATCCATTTTTTGTTTCATCTGAAAATAGCGTTTTCTTGATTTTTCTCCTTTACTATATAATTGTTGATACATCTGCTTATCTTTTACTGTTATTTCCTGTAACGATGTTTTTACTATCAGTTGATTACCCATGGTGTTCTGCAAACGCGGTAACGTAGTTCGATAAGGCCCAATACCTTCTTCAGGTACATCATCATAATAAAAATTATTTATGACTTTTTCAATAGTTCCAAAAGGCACTACGTTCATTTTAGTAAATCCGGATACGCCATATGTATATTTTCATATCCTATTTCTCCACTAACGTGACATATCCATCGGTCTATAAAACAGCAATTTTTTGTACTTTCCTGCTCTCTTTTCTTAAGTATACTACCATTTATAAAAATTAGCAGTATGAAATTATTAACAAAATAACGCGTTATGCGCCAGCAAATGCACGCAAAAAAACACCTCCATACGAGCTTAGGAGCTCATACAGAGGTGTATGCCGTTCGTTGTATTGCTTTGTTAGCTTAGTCTAAAGACATAACGTGATTCGGGTCAGCAATCGTGAATTTTGCGTACTTCGGATCGCCATTATGTTCAAAATAGAGCGTATTCCCTTCGAGGGACCCACGCCAGCCAACGATTAAGGGGACTTCTTTACTGAGTTCAGACAATAATTGTACAGGGTCTAAATTCAAAATCGGGGCAAACAAGAAATCAACGTTATCAATCATCAAGACTTTTGCATTGAGCCGATGGATAGCTGTGGAAATTAAGGAAATGGCCTTTTCCGGACGGTCTGCGCGAGGAACTTCGAGGAATTCATCGTCAATCAAATCTTTGGCTTCGCAGAATTTCCACCCTTCCTGATAGGTTAATTCCCGGAGAACTTTGCTCTTCCCGGAGCCAGGACCACCGATAAGAATTAAAATTTTTTCGTCGTCCTGAGCGATGTATTTCCACCGCGTTAAGACTTCTGCATCTGTAACCATGATTATCACCTCATCTACTAATATTATTATATTTATTATACTTGAATTTAAGGATATAAGCAAAGCATTTTAAGTATTTTCTATAAATATGCCAATGTTCGCAATCTTAGGCCTTACTTATTCCTTTAGCCCATACCGTTCCATTGGGTCTTGCAGGTTTTGGATTGGTTCACTCGTAAGGAGAATGTCGTCCACATAGTGTTCATTGTGCTTGACAACGAAGACGAGCGAAACGCCTTTCTGGAAAGGACTATCGTAATAGTAGGCATCGACCGAGTCCGGCGTATCCGGGCCAATTTCCAGGCGGTCTGGGCGGCCATAGAGAGCTAAAATCGTCGACACGTAGTACCCCAGCGTAGCACCCCGATTGGTATAGGCGTTATTGGTCAATAAAAAGGCTTTAGTAATCATATTACGACGGTTTACTTCGAGACCATAACTGCCATAGAGCCAAAAATCATGGGTGTTTCGCTTGATGAGGTTCGTCCACATATTGTATTTATTCGCTTCAAAGGGCTTGTCGAGACCAAAGCCCATAAGGGTAAAGTCCCGTTCACTCCACTTCGTAGCAGCAGCAACAGCCGGAGCCGTCGTATCAATATAAGGAGCTCGCGGCGGCATCAAGGCGACCCGTTCGACCCGGCGATTAGCTACGGCAAAAACATAGCTAGATTCCTTGTCAGGGCTTTCGTAGACGAAGTAGTATACATCAGCATCAGCGTCACGCAAAACATTCGTAGGAACGCCAAATTGACGCACTAAGGCTTCGGCAGGATAACGTAAATAAATAGCACTGCCAATGGGGAAATCTTTGCCGCGCATGAGAAAGAGTGAGTCTACGCCCACTTGTACGGCTTTGCGTTCTTCACCATTTTCTTTGAGCACGTCTGCTGTATCATTGCGGAGGGTCAAGCGCAGGGCTTGATTCAAGTCGTCGTATTGGATTTTCGTAAAATGGTCACTTTGGGAGTAGTGAATAGGACTGCCAAAGGCTTGCCGTACTTTCGTTAGCGAATCACCGCGATGGACACCGGCAACGGCAAAGTCAGCGTTCGTCAAGGCTGCACGCGGCAGGGTATCGAGGGCATCTAAGTAGGCTTTCGCAGCTGGTGTATCACCTTTTTGCGGCACTGAGCCGGCAGTTAAGGCATGTTTTGTTTCGTGTTCCGGTGGCGTCACTGTTTTGGTAATGGTGGCCTCTTCCGGAGCAGGTGCGTTCGCTACGATTGCGCCTGTTCCAGCGTCTGCGCCGTAGACCAGCGTCACAGCACAGGTCAAGCAGAAGGCCAACGCCAAGGATTTAACGTTCATAAGGGACCTCCTTTGCAGGGTCGGTGTAAAAAACACCCTTCGAAACGAATCCTTCAAAGGGTGTTATAGGTCTTACTGATGTTCCGGACGGCTTAAGGGGAATAAGAGTACGTCGCGGATGGACGCGCTGTTCGTGAGGAACATGACTAAGCGATCAATGCCAATGCCGAGGCCGCCTGTTGGAGGAAGGCCGTATTCGAGGGCACGGCAGTAATCTTCATCCATTTGATGTGCTTCGTCGTCGCCATGAGCCCGTTCTTCCATTTGCGCAATGAAACGATTCCGCTGGTCAATGGGGTCATTTAATTCGGAGAAGCCATTGGCCAATTCACGGCCATAAATGTACGCTTCAAACCGATAAGTTAAGAGCGGATTATCCAAATCTTGTTTCGTGAGCGGCGAAATTTCGAGGGGATGACCTGTAATAATCGTCGGGTTAATCAAGTTTTCTTCAACGAATTTTTCGAAGAAAGCGTTAATGATTTTACCGACACCATCGTATTGGCCGTATTCGACTTTCTTTTCATCAGCCAATTTACGAGCATCTTCTAATTCCGTTACGCCTGTAAAATCGACACCACTGAATTTCTTAACCGCTTCAATCATGGTCATGCGGTCCCATGGCGGTGTTAAATCGATTTCTTTATCAATATACGTAATCTTTGTCGTACCATAGAGGTCTTGGCAAAGTTTAGAAACCATATCTTCTGTAATCGCAATAACGTCTTCTAAATCGCCATATGCTTGGTACAATTCAACGGTCGTAAATTCTGGGTTGTGCCGTGTATCAATGCCTTCGTTACGGAAGCAGCGATTCATTTCATAGACCCGTTCGAGACCGCCGACGAGAAGTCGTTTTAAGTGTAATTCCGGGGCAATACGGAGGTACATATCCATATCGAGAGCGTTGTGATGCGTCTTGAATGGACGCGCAGCAGCACCGCCGGCAATGGTATGGAGCATCGGCGTTTCGACTTCGAGGAAGTGCCGTTCATCTAAGTATTTACGAATACCTTTGATGATTTTCGACCGTTTAATAAACGTATCTTTTACTTCCGGATTGACGATGAGGTCGAGGTAACGCTGACGATATCGTGTTTCTTTATCCGTTAAGCCATGGAATTTTTCCGGAAGAGGACGGAGGGATTTAGAAAGAAGTATCCATTTTTCAACACGAACCGTCGTTTCCCCAGTGTGCGTCGTGAACACAGTCCCTTCTACGCCAATAATATCGCCAATATCGAGGAGTTTGAATAAGGCATACGAATCTTCGCCTAATACATCTTTGCGGAAATAGAGCTGTACTTCACCGCTCAAATCGCGGAGTACGCAGAATGCCGTTTTGCCGTGACGGCGCAGTGCCATAAGACGACCAGCTACGCGGACGACACTTTCATTCTTTTCTAATTCTTCTGCTTTATCTTTGACATCTTGTGCATGATGATCCCAGTTAAATTTCTGGCCATACGGATAGACACCGTGGTCGATGAATTCTTGCATCTTTTCACGGCGCACCTTCATTTGGTCATTTAATTTTTCTTCTTCAATAATCGGTTCTTGGTGCTGTTTTGTTTCTTCCGACATGTATAATTCCTCCTACCCTTTATTATGCTTCTTCGTACGGTAAAATTTTGTATTTCAATTCACCAGCCGGTGCTTTTACCGTGACAATAGCAGGATTTTCTTTGCTAATAGGCTGCCCTAAAATAGCTTTACCTACAGGAGATTCATTGGAAATACGGTTGTTGAACGGGTCTGCTTCAGACGTACCGACAACAGAGTACACAAATTTTTCCCCTGTTTCTACATCTTCGAGCGTTACTTTCGAGCCGAGACGAACTTTAGAGGAATTGCCGTCGCTTTCTTCAATGATTTTAGCAGTACGGATTTTGTTTTCCAATTCCAAAATGTGGCCTTCAATGAAAGCCTGTTCATTTTTCGCAGCATCATATTCAGAGTTTTCGCTAATATCACCGAGGGCGATAGCTTCTTCTAATCGTTTAGAAACTTTAATACGGCCTTCGGTTTTTAATCTATTTAATTCTTCTTTTAATTTCTGTAACCCTTCTTGCGTAACCAGTGTTTCGTTAGCCATAATACAAACTCCTTTTCCTCTATATGTATATAGAAATAATGCCAAGTAGATTTTATTATATTCTTATCTATGAAAGATGTCAAACAGTAGAACTGCTACCGTTCGAGCGGCATAATAACACCCTAAAATGTTTAAGTATCGATTTGCGCCAATGCACATTTTAGGGTGCCATCATGCCGCTTCACATTGCCAGTATGAACAGCACATGCGATAAGGCAGAAGGTGCGGATAACAGCGCATTGGCGCGCTAGCGACACCTAAGCAGTTAACTGTACCTTCTGCCTTTCCCCTTATGGTTGACACTCAGCCATCATTTCATGAATAATCTCTTTGAATTGCTCCACCGACTGGGCTCTGTTAATGCGCTCACGAAGAGATGCCGATCCATACAATCCTTTCGTGTACCACGACGCATGAGTCCGCATTTCCCGCAGGCCAATATACTCGCCTTTATACGCTACGAGTGCTTCAAAATGATGCAAAATCTGCGTATACCGCTCCATAGCCGACGGTGGCGGTAACTCTTCGCCAGTCTCTAAATAATGCATGATTTCGTGGAAAATCCACGGATTCCCTTGAGCTCCGCGCGCTACCATAACGGCTTGGCATCCCGTTTCTGCCATCATCGCAGCGGCCGATTTACCATCGACAATATCACCGTTGCCAATGACCGGAATGGAGACAGCCTCAACGACAGCCTTGATTTTCTGCCAATCTGCTTTACCGCTATAAAATTGCTCCCGTGTCCGCCCGTGGACACACACTGCAACCGCCCCTGCTTGTTCAGCCCGTTTCGCTAGTTCTGGTGCTACGAAATGGGTATCATCCCAACCCGTGCGCATCTTGACAGTGACCGGAATAGAGACGGCATCAACACAAGCCTTAATAATGGCTTCTGCACGAGGCAAATCCTTGAGCAGTGCCGAGCCACTGCCATTGTTAACGACTTTTTTTACAGGACAGCCCATGTTAATGTCCACAATATCGGCACCAGCCTGTTCTATCATGACTGCAGCTTTGGCCATCGTTTCTGGTTCAGAACCAAAAATCTGCATGGACAGCGGATGTTCGCCCGGGTCAATAGTGAGCATTTTCTGCGTCGTCTTATTGCCATATAATAGGCCCTTATCACTGACCATTTCCGTACAGACCAGGCCTGCGCCAAACTGCTGGGCAATGACGCGGTACGGCAAGTCACACACACCAGCCATAGGTGCTAAGACAATAGGACACGACAAGACGACATTGCCAATGGCAAAGGGCTTACTGGTTCCGTTCATAAATAATCCGCAATCCTTCTAAGGTCAGCATCGGTTCAACGACGTCGATAGACTTCGTCGACGGGCCAATGACGACGGCTAAGCCGCCAGTAGCAACAACTTTAGCATGGGCACCGAGTTCTTTGCGCATCCGTGCGACTAAGCCTTCGACTTGGCCCACAAAGCCATAGAAAACGCCGGCCTGCATGCTTTCAACAGTGTTGCGGCAAATGACTCGTTCAGTCCGACGAATTTCAATACGCGGTAATTTTGCCGTCCGCTGTACGAGAGCTTCTGTCGAAATGCCAATGCCCGGGCAAATAGCACCGCCTAAGTAGTTGCCTTTTTTGTCGACACCACAGAACGTCGTCGCCGTGCCGAAATCGATAATAATAACCGGGCCGCCGTACAATTCATATGCTGCAACAGCATTGACGATACGGTCTGCGCCAACTTCACGAGGATTATCATATTTAATATCCATACCCGTTTTGACACCAGGGCCAATGACGAGCGGCACAAGGCCAAAATACCGCTGGCACATCCGTTCCAGTGTCGGCATAACGGGCGGTACAACAGACGAAATAATGATGGCATCAATTTCTTTCGCATTTACGCCATTTAAATAGAATAAGTTACGAATGAGCACGCCATATTCATCGGTCGTACCCAACCGGTTAGTCGAGACGCGCCAATGGTCGAGCAGCGTCTTCCCTTTAAATACGCCTAAGACAATATTCGTATTTCCCACATCAATAACTAATAACATGTCTTTTAAGTCTCCCCTGCGTGAAAGTATAATACGCCTAATATAATAACAGAGTTTTACGAAATTGGGTAGTCTTTTAGCTAAAAAGGCTCAAAAAAACAGGCCTTCTGTTCTCTAAGAACACGAAGACCTGTTCGTCTACTCCTTATTGTACGGCACGGACGTGTACATCGCCAGCCAATACTTTTTCGATTCCTCTCTCAGTCTGTACTAAAAGATTACCGTTGTCGTCAAGGTCGACGGCTTTGCCGATAAAGGAACGATTCGGTTCCGTTACTTCGACGCTTTCACCGAGCATGCAGGACAAGGCTTTCCATTCGTCTAAGACCGGGGCAAAGCCTTTTTCTTTGACCATATCATAGTAATATTCTAATTGGTACAATACTTCTGCTAAAAGCGCATCGCGATGGACCGCCATATTTTCGATGGCAAAACTCGTCGTCGTCTTCTTTAAATCACGCGGCAAGATTTTCCGCGACAACGTCGTATTAATACCAATCCCCATGACGAGGTAATTGATTTTTTCCACAGACGCACTGAGCTCTGTTAAAATCCCAACGAGCTTTGCACCGCGTACGAGAATATCATTTGGCCACTTAATACCGCACTGAACCATCCCAAATTTCCGCAACGCTCTCGTAATAGCAACGGCTGCAACGAGCGTCATTTTCGATACTTCCATAGATGGAAACTCTGGCCGCAAAATAATGGAGAACCAAATGCCCTGCGCAAAAGGAGAAATAAATTTCCGGTCTAACCGGCCCCGTCCGCCAGTTTGTTCTTCGGCGACGACGACCGTTCCTTCTGGTGCGCCTTTATCTGCTAGTTTTTTCGCCATTGTATTTGTCGAATCTACTTTTTCATGGTACACGATTTTCCGGCCAAACGTAACGGTTTTTAATTGGCGTGTTACACTTTCGGGACTCAATAATTCCGGTGCTTCCCGTAAGCAATAGCCTCGTTTCGTATATGATTCAATGACATATCCCCGCTGTTTCAGTACACGAATGTGTTTCCATACAGCTGTTCGGGAAATACTAAATAATTCGGAAATTTTTTGTCCAGATACAAATTCACCTTTATGATTCATTAAATAATCCAGGATGTCCTGTCTCATATAGTTTCACCCCTCTTGATGTCGATGTCAGGCACCGCGTATGTACATGCTTCGTATGAGCACGGACTCTATCACATAATGATATTGTAGCATAAATGAAAATCACGTCAATACCATAAGCCAAAGTAATCAATATTCGTACTTTTTTCACATAAAATTCCTATTTATGGTAAAGTTATACTATGAATTATAATTTATTTTTATACTTGAATTAAAAAAAGAACTGTGCCTACTGGACACAGTTCTTTTCGTTATTCTTTATGGTCTGTTTCTGTTGTATCTTTTGTTTCCGGAATGGGATTGCCCCACGGGCTAGTCGTTACCGTTTCTTGCGGTGTATCGGCTGCCGCTTTAGCAGTTGCGGCCCCTTCTTCTGGAGAAGCTTCAGCCGGAGCTGCATCGTCTGCTGCCGGAACGGCTTGTTCCACCGGTTTCGGTGCATCTAAGGTACCGTATTTGACGAGGTTATCCACTTGCTGATGATTAATCGTTTCCACTTCCATCAAGGCTTTCGCCATAGCTTGGAGGGCATCCATGTGTTCACTGAGCATGCGGAGTACATCAGCATAGGCTTCCGAAACCATATCGTGCATTTCTTTATCGATTAATTCAGCTACGCCTTCGCCGTAGTTTCGTTCATGGCCGAGGTTCTTACCGAGGAAGACTTGTTCTTGCTGTTCCCCAAAGACCATAGGCCCTAATTTCGGGCTCATGCCGAGGCGGGTAATCATTTGCCGTACAATACGGGTTACGCTCTGAAGGTCGCCAGATGCGCCGCTGCTGATTTCTTTGAAGACTAATTCTTCAGCAGCACGGCCGCCTAAAGCTACGCGGATTTGCGCTAAGTAGTACGACTTCGTTTCGTATGACCGGTCTTCTTCCGGTAGCATCATTGTATAGCCACCAGCACGGCCACGCGGAATAATTGTGACTTTGTGGACTGGGTCAGCATCAGGCAGTAAGTACGCAATGAGCGCATGGCCTGATTCGTGGACAGCAGTCAGCCGTTTTTCTTTATCACTAATAATATGGCTGCGCCGTTCTGGGCCAAAGCAAACTTTTTCGCTCGCTTCTTCCAGTTCCGGCATGTTAATGACTTTTTTGTTTTCCCGTGCTGCTAAGAGAGCCGCTTCGTTGAGAAGGTTCCCTAAGTCAGCGCCGGTAAAGCCCGGTGTCTTCTTGGCAATAATATCGAGGTCCACATCTTTACCGAGCGGTTTGCCTTTAGCATGGACTTCGAGGATAGCCCGACGGCCGCGAAGGTCTGGACGGTCGACTGTAATCTGACGGTCAAAACGTCCTGGACGAAGCAAGGCCGGGTCGAGAATATCCGGACGGTTCGTCGCAGCAATAGTAATAATCCCTTCGTTAGCACCAAAACCATCCATTTCAACGAGGAGCTGGTTCAAGGTCTGTTCGCGTTCATCGTGCCCACCGCCGAGGCCTGCACCACGTTGACGGCCGACGGCATCGATTTCATCGATGAAGACGATGCACGGTGCATTTTTCTTGGCCTGCGAGAAAAGGTCACGCACACGGGAAGCACCGACACCGACGAACATTTCGACGAAGTCAGAACCACTGATACTAAAGAACGGCACGCCTGCTTCACCGGCTACAGCACGGGCCAGCAAGGTTTTCCCTGTCCCAGGAGGGCCAAATAATAAGACGCCTTTTGGAATTTTTGCGCCAATATTATTGTATTTACTCGGATTACGCAAGAATTCGACAATTTCTGCCAATTCTTCTTTAGCTTCATCTTCACCGGCAACGTCTTTGAAGGATACTTTGATTTTCCCTTCACCATGCATTTTAGCATGGCTCTTGCCGAAATTCATCACTCTGCCGCCACCGCCTTGGGTTTGCTGCATAATAAAGAACCATACGCCGATTAAAATCAAAATCGGTAAAATCGAGCTCAACAAGCTCATCCACCACGACGGTTGTTCTGGTGGTTTGGCAATGACGTTGACTTCAGCGTCACGCAAGGCCGGCATCAAAGCCTCATCAGTCGGCGCATAGGATGTGAAAGACGTGCCATCTTTTAACTGCCCGACAATGGCATGGTCTGCCGTAATTTGTACGGCTTCGACTTTCTTCTGTTGTACTTGCGCCATAAAGTTGGTATACGAAATTTCAGACTTATCCGACTTATTGGTCGTAAAAGCATCTATAATCGATACGGCAACAATAATAATCAGTAAGTATAAACTTACATTCCGAACGAATTTACTCAAAATACTGCTCCTTTCCACTGAATCTATTTTAAGTGGTCTAGCTCTACTTAATGCACTCTTATCTTACCACACTTCGGGCAAAGCAACAATAACATTTACGGAAAAATAAATTAAATATATACACATATACAGTAAGAAAACCCTCTACGTAAAATCTTGTTTACCTACTTGTATACTTCTTCTTTCAAGATACCAATATACGGCAAGTTGCGGTACCGTCCGGCATAATCGAGGCCATAGCCGACGACGAAGGCATCAGGGATTTCAAAACCATTATAATCTACAGGAACGTCGATGAGACGGCGCGACGGTTTGCTGAGAAGTGTTGCTAATTTAACAGACGCAGCACCGCGTTTTTCGAGCATAGGCATGAGATTGCTGAGCGTAATGCCCGTATCGATAATGTCTTCGACGATGAGGACGTGTTTGCCTGTGACGTCGCTATCGAGGTCTTTGTGAATTGTCACTTGACCGGACGATTTCGACGAAGCACCGTAGCTGGAACAGCTCATGAAATCGAAACAAACCGGGCCGTCAATGGCACGGGCTAAGTCCGTGTAAAAGGTTACAGCACCTTTTAAGATGCCGCACATCAAAATCGTTTCGCCAGCATAATCCGCCGTAATTTGTGCGCCTAACTCCCGGACTCGCTGGGCAATTTGTTCTTCTGTAAATAAAATGTCTTGTACATCCTTATGCATGAGTAGTCCTCCTTGAAATAGTCCCTACGAGAAAATGGTTCGTTCCTGCCGTTACGCCGTATGGTGTACTGACGGCATGGCCGCAAAGCCACACCACTGTCGCACCGGCAGCTAGAAGGGGCATTGTCTTTCGTAGAGATGCTGGTATTTTCTGGTCAATCAAATATTTTTTGAGCTTTTTTCGTCCTCCCGGCAGGATTAGGACATCGCCAGGTTGACGATACCGCAGCGATACCGGAAAAGCAAGGCTGTCGCCATCGAAGACGACTTGGCCGCTCTGCAATGTCGGCTTCGTCGTTGTAACCGTCAAGGTGAGGACATAGTCATCTAAGACATAAGTCCCCGGCCCGGTCACGGCGACCGGTGCAGCCTGCACCGTTGGCATTGCCTTTGTCATCGCTGTAATAATACATACTGTATCACAAGTCCTATAGGCCTGCCAATAGCGAGAATGAAATTGTTTTCCTTTTTCTTTATCTACTAAGGCTCGCACGGTCTCAATATAATGGAAAGGTATATTCGCTTCTGTGTGCGTAACCTCAGCAATAGCCAGTCGTAAGACGCGCCGCACGAGGCCTACAGGCAAAGTCTGGAGCCAATCTACCCGTAAGGCAACGCCCTTGTCGAGGTGTTGTCTCTGCGCCCGATAGAGGCTCTTTGCCTCTCCATCTATCACATCATCGTCTCCTTGCGCCAGGACAGCCAAACGATTTAAATCACTGACAATGGCTGGATTATACTGCTGTAAAAAAGGCAGTACATCTAAGCGCAGCTTATTGCGCAAGAAGAGCCGTTCGTCATTCGTTTCGTCATGACACGGTTGGAGATTTTTTGCGGCTATGTACGATTCAATGTCGCGCCGGGTCACACAGAGAAAAGGACGAATAATCGCCCCTGTCCGCGGGCGCATACCGCCTAAGCCATGGAGGCCGCTGCCTCTCAGGAGATGGAGCAGTACCGTTTCGGCTTGGTCATCTTGATGATGGGCTACAGCAATGGCATTCGATTCATATGCCGCAGCAATTTCCTGAAAGATATCATACCGCCCATTGCGCCCGGCCGTTTCTATAGAAAGATGTCCTTTCTTCGCTACAGCAGCAACGTCGATTTTCTTGCCTATAAACTGGCATTGCCGCCGTACTGCTTCGCAGCGAACTCGTTCTATTTCGTCATCTGCTGCCTGCCGCAGGCCATGATGGACGTAGACCACGACGAGTGTCAACTCCCATGTCTGCCGCAGCTCCCCTAAAACATCTAAGAGTGCCAGCGAATCAGGGCCGCCGGAACAACCAACGACGACCGTATCGCCCTTGTGCAGTAAGCCTTCACCTTGGCAAAAGGCTGCGACCCTTTTGACTAGGTCCATGCATTGCCATCTCCTACACGGCTGGCAGCATCATAAAAGGCATGTTTGTAGAAGACGCCTTCCATGGAGTCCCGTTCACTTACACGGAGCGACGGCTGGCCATAGTACTCTAAGAACGACCAGGCAATGACGAGGCCCGGCAAGATAATGTCACTACGCTTGACCTGCAAGCCCGGCACGTGCTGCCGTTCTTCCGGTGTCATTTGCTGCATCTTCTGAATCCACCCTTCGATGGTTTCTTTTGTAATGACGTAGCATTCTACTTTTTTCGGGTCATAAGGGTCAAGCTTTTGGTCCATAGCGGCAACCGTCGTCAGTGTCCCGGCCACGCCAATGACTACATCGGGCTGTACGGGCACAGGCAATAAGGTCTGCAAACAATGGTCTTTCATGGCTTCAATATCGTCCATCGTCCACGTCGGCTGTTTCGTCAGCCGCACAGCCCCTAAGGGATAACTATGGGACCAAAGGACTTCGCCGCCTTTACCGAGAGCCAGTTCACTGCTGCCGCCGCCAATATCTAAGACAGCTGCTGTCACGTTAGCAGGCAAGGCCGACGCAGCACCGCAAAAGCTCAATGCCGCTTCTTCGGCACCGGGAATACAACGGCAATGCCAGCCATAACGAGCACGGATTTCTGCTAAAAAGGCCTGCCCATCGACGGCTTCGCGGACAGCACTGGTCGCAATGGCACAGACGTGCATATCACGCAGCTCTTTGCTCCATCTATCCATGGCCGCAAAAGACGCTTCCATCCCTTCAGGCCACAAGTGGTGCGTTTCATCCATGTGGTTCCCAAGCTTTGTGGTCGCCAAGGTTTTGCCCGAAAGCTTCCATATCCCAAACGCATCTTGCGTCCCTGTCATGAGACGGAGCGAATTAGAGCCTATATCAATCACTGCATACGGTGTTTCTCGTTTCATGCCAACACTCCTTCAACGAGTAGTACAGAGTATAAAACAAAAAGAGCATTCCCTCAGGAACACTCTTTCCTAGCCTGTTTGATTCCGAGAATACTAAATCAATCAGCATGACGGGCGCCACGGCCGCCACGTTTGGATTCGGTATTGCGTTTTAAATCCGTCAGGCGTTCATCACTATCCTTCAGGAATTTGCTCAGCCGGTCTTCAAAAGACATGGACGAGCTGGAACGGCGGCTGGCATCAAAGCCATTGCCCGAACGGAAATCGCGTTTCGGACGGAATTCCGACCGTTGCCGAAATTCATGCTTCGGACGAAATTCTTTCTTTTCCGGAGCTGCCTGAGTCTGCTTAATGGATAAGCCAATTTTGCCTTTATCATCAATAGCTAAGACTTTGACATTGACTTTATCTTGGACTTTCAAAAAATCATGGACATCTTTTACGTACTCATTAGCGACTTCGGAAATATGGACGAGCCCTACTTTTTTGTCTGGAAGTTCTACGAACGCGCCAAATTTAGTAATCCCCGTAACGGTACCTTCGAGCACACTGCCTACTTCAATTGTCATGCTGCTTCATGATCCTCCTTGTATTCTATCAGCATTACTGATAAGCGTATACTGACATTATACCTACAATTACTGAAAAATTCAATTGGAAATTGAGAGAATTCTTGTGCCTTTTATCGTTTATACGGAATCTCACCCGGTTTGACCAGGCCAAACTGCTGCCGCGCTTCTTCGGCCACTTCGGTCGAGCTCATGAGCTGGTCCTTGCGCTGCGTCAAGAGGTCCTGTTCCTTTTGCAATTCTGCTTCTTGCTGCAAGGTCTGTTCCATATCGAGATGGAGCACCCATAATTCATAGCCTTTATCAACCAAAATAATAGAACCTACAAAAAGCATAATGACGACGACCATTTGATACACACTTAAGCCTTCCCGTCGCTTCCGCCGCCGTTTCTGTCCTTCCTGTACCGTCATCTGTATTACTCCCTTACGTACTACCATGAATATTGTATATCCTTAGTATACCTTGATTTTACAACAAGATAAAGAGTAATTTTCACTTCATCCCTTTAAAAATAAGAAATAGTTATATATAATGAAAGATGTTATAGAATTCTAGTTACTATTGGGGGAATAGTCTATGAAATACGAAGAAATTACACCAGAAATCATTGCGACTTTAACGGATATTGTCGGCCCAAAAGGCATTGTCACGGACAAAGATGCCATGCAGCCGTACTCACACGATGAAGTGACCGACCCGGCATACCATCACATGCCTGATGCGGTCATCTTCCCGACGACGGCCCAGCAAGTAAGCCAAATCGTGACCTTAGCGAATGAACATCACTTCCCAATCATTCCGCGCGGTGCCGGTACAGGCCTGGCGTGCGGTGCTGTCCCGACCTACGGCGGTGTCGTCGTCTCCACAGAAAAGATGAATAAAATCATTGAAATCAACGAAGATGCCTTGTATGCCGTCGTCGAACCAGGCGTACTCACGTCAGATTTGCAAGACGCAGCATCGGCGAAAGGTTTATTCTATGCTGGCGACCCATGCAGCAGCGGCTCGTGCTTCATTGGCGGTAACATTGCCACAAACGCCGGCGGCAACCGCGCTGTCAAATACGGCACGACGCGCCATCAAGTCTATTCTGTAGAAATCGTCAATCCTACAGGCCACATCGTTACCCTCGGCACGCGCCTGAAAAAACAGTCCACAGGGTACTGCTTAGACCAGCTCATTATCGGCTCTGAAGGGACTCTCGGCATCATTACGAAAGCAACAGTCAAACTCTTGCCGAAACCGAAATACGCCCTCGATTTACTGGCCATTTTTGATGACCGCGAACACGCTATCGGCATTGTCAACAAAGTCTTAAAAGCAGGCATTACGCCGACGTGCGTCGAATTCATGGACAATGTCACCATTAAGTCCGTCGAAAAATACTTGCACGAAAAACTCCAAGGCAGTGACCACGGCAACTACATCATCATCGAAGTCGAAGGCATTAACGAAGACGACCTAGATGATAAAGCAGTCCAGCTCGACGAACTTTGCTCGGCAAATGGCGCAACGGACGTACTCGTTGCCGACCACGACAAGATTTGGGCAGCTCGTAAATCCTTCGCTGAAGCAGTCCGCGCGGAAACGCTCATTGTCGACAAAGAAGACGTTGTCGTCCCAGTCGATAAAGAAGCACAACTCCTCGATTTCATTTTAAAACAAGCCAAAAAATACAATCTCGTCACCCGTATTGCCAGCCATGCCGGTGACGGCAACATTCACCTCAATATCTTAAAGAATGAAGATGCGACGTACGAAGACTGGGATGCTCGCGTGAAAGCGAACCAGCAAGAACTGTACACCTATATTTACCAGCTCGGCGGCCGTCTCTCTGGGGAACACGGCATTGGCTTTAAACGGAAACACTTAATGGAACAATTTACCAATCCGGACGAACTGGACATGATGAAAGCCATTAAAAAAGCCCTCGACCCGAACGATATTTTAAATCCCGGCAAAATCTTTGACCTGGACTAAGTACTTTTTGGGTACTTGCCAAAGGAACCAATGTTGTGTATAATGAGGTTCGTAATTACATAATCTTCAGGGCAGGGTGTAATTCCCGATCGGCGGTATAGTCCGCGAACGCCTCGGCGTAGGAGCTAATGCTCGTGATTTGGTGCAATTCCAAAACCGACAGTATAGTCTGGATGGAAGAAGATGCGTACGCGCTCATTTTAGTGTGCAAAAAATGACTACAAAGCCCTGACTCGTCATGCGTCAGGGCTTTTTATATGAGGAGGATACCTTTATTATGGAAACAGAAAAGAAAAATACGTTCAACACCATTGAAGAAGCCTTAGAAGACCTTCAAGCTGGTAAACCGATTATTTGTACAGATGACCCGGACCGCGAAAACGAAGGGGATTTTATCTGTGCTGCCCAATACTGCACGACAGAAATTATGAATCTCATGGCAACCGAAGGCAAAGGCCTCGTCTGCATGCCTGTGTCCATCGAATATGCTCATAAATTGAACTTAATGCCGATGGTCACAGAAAACACAGATAACCATGAAACGGCCTTCACCGTCTCCATTGACCACGTCGATACAACGACAGGCATTTCTGCGGTAGAACGTGCCTTGACTGCACGGAAAGCTACAGAAGAATCGGCTCGTCCTGAAGACTTCCGCCGTCCTGGCCACATGTTCCCGTTAATCGCTAAAAAAGGCGGCGTTCTCGTCCGCAACGGCCACACCGAAGCTACCGTTGATTTGCTCCGCTTAGCAGGCCTCAAACAAGTCGGTCTGTGCTGTGAAATCATGGCCGAAGACGGGACCATGATGAAAACGACGCAGCTCTGCGAATTAGCTAAAAAATTAGGCCTGAAAATCATTACGGTCCATGACCTGCAAAACTACTGCCGCCGTCATGACAAACACGTCATCCGTGAAGCAGTCGCAAAAATGCCGACGAAATTCGGTGAATTCAACATTTATGGCTACATCAACGATTTAACAGGCGAACACCACGTAGCCCTCGTAAAAGGCGAAATTGGCGACGGCAAAAACCTCCTCTGCCGTGTTCACTCCGAATGCCTGACAGGCGATGTCTTTGGCTCGCAGCGTTGCGATTGCGGTGAACAACTCGCAGCGGCTATGACGCAAATCAACAAAGAAGGGCGTGGTGTCCTCCTCTACATGCGCCAAGAAGGGCGCGGCATTGGCCTCATTAATAAACTCAAAGCCTATGTCCTCCAAGAACAAGGATACGATACAGTCGAAGCCAACGAAAAACTCGGCTTTGCCCCGGACCTTCGTGAATACTGGATCGGCGCGCAAATCCTCCAGGACATTGGTGCTAAAGAAATCCGCCTCCTCACGAATAACCCTGAAAAAATCTACGGTCTCGAAGGATTTGGCGTAGAAATCGTCGAACGCGTGCCTATCGAAATGAAACCGCAGAAATACGATGAATTTTATTTGGAAACGAAAAAAGAAAAAATGGGCCATATTCTCCCCCATTTACACTAAATTATAATTTTTTATCATTCACGGACTACAGTTGCTTCGTGTAAAGGGCTTGAATCTGGCTGAAAAGTTAGAGAGTCTGGGAAGGGAGCAGTCGTTCCTAATGGCGGCTCGGCCAAGGGTTATGACGTCGAGAGTGGCGCAGTGAAAGGTAACTGAGATTCACCCACACCATGAGGCTCCCTTGCCGACCGACATAGTAACACTGCGGACTGTCCAAGCATATGTATCTCCCTATTCTCTCTCTTTCAACGCAAACTGATTACGATTATATGAAACCAGTCCTTCTTTTTGCATTTTGCTCAGTTCTGCCGACATGGCACTTCTATCGACAGATAAGAAATCGGCAAGTTGTTGGCGATTGTATGGCAATGTAAAGGTGGCTGTTCCTTGGCGGCGCGCTTCAGCAGATAAGTAAAACATGAGTTTTTGCCGCGTCGAACGTTGCGACATGTAGCGTATTTTTTCTGTTAATTCTTTATTTCGCCGCGCCAGCATAGCTAGTAAATTCATAGTCATTTTTTCTTGTGCCGCTGATAGAACTGTCCCGGCGTGAATAATACCGCTCACGTGAATTTCCATCAGTTCCGTGTCTTCTACAGCGAGAACATCTACTGTAGAAATACTTTCCGGCAAGCACGCAAAAGCTTCGCCAAACATGCCGCCTGGCGGTACTTGCGTGAGAATATTGCGATTGCCCCAGTAATCTTCCTGGAGAATATGGACCAGTCCTGATAAGACGATGCTAATATGGTCCATGTCATCACCAACGAAAAAGACGAACTGCCCTTTCTGATAGGTCTTTTTCTGCACAGCCATGTGCGGTAATAAATCCTGTATTTCTTCCATACGCAGCCCCTGAAATAATGGTGCATGCTGAATAATCGGTAAAAATTCGTTCATATCCGTCCCTCCTCTTACGTTTTAGTATACGTATGTCTCTGCAGAAGTCAACAAAAAAGCCTTGATACATGTAACGTATCAAGGCTTTACTTATACACGGACTTGTTTAATAAAGAAGTAATAAGCCAAACACAACACAGGAATCGTGACGAACCAGCTCACCGGAAAGGCCATCATTAAAACATCAAAGGTCGACTCCCACACAAAGACAGTATATACATAGACGACACGGACACCGCAAATGCAGACGAGCGTAATCAATGCCGGAATGAGAGAACTGCCAAAGCCGCGCATAGCCCCGGAAATAACTTCAATAAAAGCATTCATCACTTCGAGGCCAGCAACGTACTTCATGCGAATATAGCCAAGGGCAATGACGGCACTATCACTGTTGAAAATATGTAGTAATGGGATAGCAAAATAAACTAAGAGAGCGCAACAAATACTGGAAATGAGTACATCCTGGAAAAGACACCACTTCATGACCTGCTTACACCGATGTAGGTTGCGGGCACCATAATTCTGACTCACAAAAGTCGTACAAACCTGCCCAAAGGCGTTAATAATAAAGAACGTGAAAATTTCCAGGTTAAAAGCCGCAACAGACGCAGCCATAACGTCTGCACCGAGGCTATTAATGGCTGACTGAATACAAATATTGGATAAGCCAAAGACCATGCCTTGCATCCCTGCAGGACAACCAATACGCAACGTCGACCGCAGCATGTTCCAATCAATCTGAAATTCAGAAAACCGAATGCACAGTTCTGTCTTGCTGCGACAGAGGAAATAAAAAAGCGATCCTGAACTAATCGTATTGGCAATAATCGTCCCCATGGCTACAGCAACGACAGATAAATCAAGGACGACAATAAAAAAGAGATTCAAGAAGAACTTGATAATCCCAGAAGCAACAAGACAATATAAGGGCGTACGCGTATCGCCATGACTACGGAAAATAGCTGACTCAAAGTTATACAATAAAATGACCGGCATACCGAGCAAGTAAATCCGCAAATACGTACTAGCCATGCCAAAAATCTCATCCGGCACGCCCAGAAGACGCAAGAGCGGTACGGTAGCAATTTCTCCTAAAACGGCCATGATGACACCACTAATAAGTGCTACGAGAATAGCCGTGTGCACAGCCCGATGAATGCCATCGCGATTGCCTTCGCCAATACAGCGGGCAATGACGACGTTCGCCCCTAAGGAGATACCAATAAATAAACTAAGGACAGACGCAATAATCGGCACATTACTCCCGACAGCAGCCATAGCCTCTTTGCCGACAAATTGTCCAAGCATAGCCGTATCAGCAGCATTAAACAACTGCTGCATAATACCAGTCATAGCAAAGGGCAAAGCCACAATCAATATCTTGTCCCATAAGGACCCAGATAACATATTCACTTGTCTATCTTTGCGACGCGATTGTAAAGTTTTCATAGAAAGTATTATACCACATGTAGTTTACTCTAAGTCAAGAAAAACTATCCTAGAAAACATATTCTTGGACGGTCGCACATTTCCCCATATCCTCAATTCTCCCATACCAGCAGTAGCTGAACATAAAAATAACCTGTCTGTTAAACCGCATAGCGATAGCTCCTAAGGTGTACAGACAGGTTATTTTTATGAGACGGATACGCTTACACGTTCCATTCTTCTTTCAATGTAGACAAGCACATAAACGTCTGCGACGATGCGACTGTCGGGATTTCATTTAATTCTTCCATGAGGAAGTGTTCCAAATCATCCGGTGTCTTAACCAAGACTTTTAACAAATAGTCAAAAGCCCCAACGACATGATGGCATTCCAATACTTGCGGGAACTGAACGATTCTTTCGCGGAATTCATCGACATCGCCAGACCGTTCTAAATTGACCATGATGAAGGCAGTAACGTTATAGCCCGTTTTACGACGGCTAATTTTAGCACCATAGCCTTCAATAATGCCGTTGTGTTCCATTTTGCGGATACGTTCAGCTACAGCCGGAATCGAAAGACCTACAACCTTACTAATTTCTGTTGCCGAAGACTTCCCGTTCCGTTTTAAAATCGTTAAAATCTTGTCATCAATATGATCCATGTAATCTATCCTCCGTGTGTATTTTTATCAGATATATTATCTTACATTTTCCGAAAAAAGTAAATATCCTTTTAAGAATAATTCAATGAATTCCTTTGATTTTACACATTTTAGATAAAATGTACTAGCCTTCGTGGAAATCGGCATTCATATCAGAGAATTGCTTTTTAAAGCCTGGCGTCATGTAAATCGTACCGTCTGTGCACGTTACTTCACATTCTACACCATCCATGCCTTTAATCAGGTCTAATCCCTTTTGCGGCCCCATGACAAAGACAATAGTCGTCAGCATATCACTGAGCATGCCTGCATGTTCCATATCGCCATTAATGGTAATCGTATCACTCATGACACCGGAATCAGCCGGGTAGCCCGTGCGCGGGTCAAAAATATGATGATACCGTTTGCCGTTTTGAATGAAGAACCGTTCGTAGTCGCCAGACGTAGACAAAAATTCATCTTGAATGCTGACGATGCCTAAGTAATTATCTTTAGCTTCCGAGCGAGGGTGCTTGATACCAATATTCCAGGCCGTCCCCTTACTGTTCGTCCCGGCAGCATACATAGAGCTAGAACCCATGTTGATGAGGCCTTGCTTGATGCCATACTTATTGTAAATCTTACGAATTTCATCGACAGCATAGCCTTTAGCGACACCACCTAAGTCAATAGCCATGCCGGGCTTGGCCAGCATGACACTGTGGTCTTCAGGACGAAGCAAAATGTCTTTGTAGTTAACTAACTTGAGTGCTGCTTGAATGTCTTCTTGTGGCGGAACGTGTTGGTCTGCATTCCCAATGTCCCACATCTTCATAATGATGCCGACTGTAATATCCCATTCGCCATTGCTCTTAGCAGAATAGTTTTTGGAATACTCAAGCATTTCGTAAATAGCCGGGTCGACTTGTACATAGTCTTTACCGGCAGCGGCATTGATTTTGCTGACATCGCTATCTGCATTTTGTGAACTTGCCAGCTTATCAAGCTCAGCAATACGAGTAAAACTTTCATCGACTGCCTTTTGGGCATTGTCACCAGAGCCAGTGGCACGCAATGAAATCGTCGTATCCATGGCCATACCGCTCCTATCATAAGAAGACTCCGGGCGCAGAGAGCACCCGGAGCAGCTTAGAATGAGCAGGAAAGCGGCGACAAAAAATAATGTTTTGTGTTCTTTCCAGTTCATGTTCATGTGTAATTAACCTACATTTTCCTCTTTCTTGACATCTGCAATGAGAGCAGCAATAGCCTTGGTCGGGCATTTCGTAACGCACGTAGCTTCTTCGCATTCGTGGCAAATAGCCGGGTCGACCATTGCTAAGTGGTTGACAACCTTAACGCCGCCTTTGTGGGAGCAGTTACGCATGCAAAGACCGCAGCCGATGCAGGCAGCTGAGCAAGCTTTGCGAGCCGCAGCCCCAACTTCTTTAGACGAGCAGCTAACAGCAACTTTTGCACTCATTGGCAAGAGTTCAATAACATGGTTCGGGCAAATACTAGCGCATTTACCGCAGCCTGTGCAGAGAGTCTTATTGACTTGCGGCAGGCCATTGGCACCCATCGTCATGGCTCCGAAGGGACAATTTTTGACGCAGTTGCCGAATCCGAGACAGCCATATTTACAGAATTTCGGACCTTGCTGTACAAGTTTCGCAGCAGCGCAGTCATGTACGCCTTTGTATTCAAAAGCGATTTTGGCGATACCATTACCGCCACGGCAACGGATATGAGCGTATTTCGGTTCTGTTGCTTCAGCGACTTTACCAGTCAATTTAGCAACAACAGCCGCAACTTCTGCTTTACCAGGAACGCAGAGGTTAGGCGGAACGCTCGGGTCTAAAACGACAGCTTCCGCATATTTAGCACAGCCAGGGAAGCCGCAAGCACCGCACTGCCCTTGAGGCAATGCTTCTTTTACTTCGGCAATAACCGGATTTTCTTCCATGGCAAATTTCTTATTAGCAAAAGCAAGGACGAAACCAAAGACAACGCCGATGCCCACCATAATGACAACTGCCATGATTGCAGTAAAGGTGTAATTCATAATTCCGTTTCAGCTCCTTTGCCTATCTTATATCATACCAGAGAAACCGAGGAATGCCAAGGACAACATACCGGCAACGATGAAAGCAATAGGCGTGCCTTTCAAGTAATGCGGTACAGCAGCATAATCCAGTTTTTCACGAGCACTAGCCATGAGTATCAAAGCAAGTGCGAAACCTAAACCGGAACCGACAGCAAAGACGAGGTTTTCCAAGAAGTTGTAACCACTCTGTACGGAAATAACCGGTACGGACAATACGATGCAGTTCGTTGCAATTAACATGAGGTAAATGCCCCACATGTTGTACAAGGTCGGCGATTGTTTTTTAATGACAATTTCCAATAACTGTACGAAACTTGCAATTAATACAACGAAGGAAATGGTACGTAAGAATGTTAAACCAAACGGAACTAAGACGAAGTTGTAGAGTAACCATGCAAGAACAGTACTCATGGTAATAACGGACGTAACAGCAAAGCCCATGCCGATAGAAGCATCTAAGTTTTTCGATACGCCGAAGAAAATACATAAGCCTAAGAACTTCGTCAAAACGAAGTTGTTAATCAGAACAGCACCGATAAATAGGGTAAAATATTCCATTACTGTTCACTCCCTTTCAATCGTTGAGCTTTTTCACGGGATTCATTCCACATCTTGCAGCCAGCCATTAAGAAGCCGATGAGCATGAATGCTCCAGGCGGCAAGGCCATGATCAGAGCCGGCATGTAGTGCGGCCCCATGATGTCAATGCCCATGAGTGTGCCGTTACCAAGGAGTTCACGAACGACGGAAATGAGGAGCATAGCAATCGTAAAGCCAATGCCCATGCCCATGCCATCGAGGAAGGAAACGACGATACCATTTTTCGAAGCAACCGATTCTGCACGAGCCAAGATGATAGCGAATACGACGACCAAGTCGAGATATACGCCCAAAGCTTTGTACAAATCAGGAGCATATGCTTGTAAGAACAACTGGACACATGTAACGATAGTAGCAATACATGTAATGTATACAGGTACACGAACTTTTGGATTAATCGTACTACGAATGATAGATACGACCACATTGTTGCAGGTAATAACGAACCATACGGTAAGCCCCATGGTTAAGCCGTTGATTACACTGGTCGTAACAGCAAGGCCAGGGCACAAGCTCAAGGCTAATACGAAGTATGGGTTTTCTTCAACAATACCTCTGCTAAATACTTTCCATAGACTCATTATTATTTACCTCCCAACTGCGCTGCTTTTTCAACAGCTTGTTTTACACCCAATGTGAAGGCACGGGAAGAAATGGTAGCACCTGTCATAGCCTGAATTTTATCTTTCACGCCATGTTCTTTAGTAACTTCCAAGTTTTCGAGTTTCTTGCCTTTGAATTGGTCTTTAAACGGAGATTTCGCACCTTTATCACCAAGGCCTGGCGTTTCGTTTGCTTCGAGGACTGCATAATCAAGAACAGTACCATCAGCTTTAACAGCTGTCAGCATTTTAATCGGGCCGCCGTAGCCTTTAGGAGCCGTCGGGATAATGAAAGCGACTTTTTCGCCGCCTTTTTCAGCGATGAACGTATCTGTTTCGCCTTCAACAGGAACGAATTTATCTGCATCCGGAACGAGTGCTTTCATGGAATCTTGTTTGTTTTGTTCAGCTTTTGCCGTTGCCGTCGGGCCCGTAATGAAGTATACGACACCGATGATACAACCTGAGACTAAGCACGTAAGAATAAGGTTTAAGGCAATCTTAAAGATGCCGCCTTCTTTTTTATCTGCCATGTTATTTAGCCCCCTTTACTTCGCCAAATACATGCGGTTTTACGATGCGGTCGATAAGCGGTGTCAATGCGTTCATCAAGAGGATGGAATAGCAAACGCCTTCCGGATAGCCGCCGATGAGACGAATAACGACTGTAATAATACCACAACCTAAGGCGAAAATCATTTGGCCTTTTAAGGTAATCGGAGCAGTGACCATATCGGTTGCCATGAAGAACGCACCGATGATTAAGCCGCCGGCCATCATTTCAAATAATGCTACGTTCGGTCCATAGGCAATACCCATGAGTACGCCAACCGTTGCAATCATAATAACAGGAACCTGCCAGTTAACGTAGCCTTTGTAAATGAGCCATAAGCCGCCGAGAATGAGGAGAACCGTAGACGTTTCGCCTAAGGAACCATTACGAGTACCAATGAAGAGGCTCTGGTAAATCGTGCCCCAGTCTTGGGTCTGGAATAACTGGAATAAACCATCTACGCCTTGATGTTTGAAGACGTTCAGCGGGGTTGCACCAGCAACGCCATCGACGACGGTCCCATTGAGCTGGGTCCAAGTAGTCATCGATACCGGCCAGGAAACCATCAAACCAGCACGGCCAACGTGAGCCGGGTTGAAGAGGTTGTAGCCAAGGCCGCCCATAGACTGTTTACAAACGACGATAGCTAAGAACGAACCAATAATGCTCATCCACCACGGTAAGGACGGTGGGCAGCACATAGCGAGCAATAACCCTGTAATGACAGCAGAGCCATCTTTTACAGTTACTTTTTTGTGTAATAATTTTTCCCAAGCATATTCAAAGACGACTGCTGAAACGATAGCAACGATAATGTTTACTAACGCATTGATGCCAAAGTAGTACACACCAAAGGCAGCAGCCGGTACGAGGGCCGCAACAACGTTCCACATAATCTTAGGAATCGTTTCGTTACAACGGACGTGCGGCGACGACGATACGGTAAGTTTTAATTCTTGTCCTTTTGTTTCTGGACTCATGATATCCCTTCTTCCATTAGTTTCAACGCTTATTTAGCTGCTGCAGCTTTCGCTTGTTGTGCACGCTGGAGAGCTTTGACCTGCGCTTTTGCATCACGGATGTATTGGACAATATTACGTTTTGCCGGGCATGTATAGACGCAGCTGCCGCATTCTACGCAGTTCATAACGCCATATTCCATGCATTTTTCCCATGCTCCGCAAGACGAGAAAATACTGAGCTGGCTCGGCACGAGGCCCATTGGACATGCTTCTACGCAGCGGCCGCAACGGATGCACGGTTCTTCTTCGCCAACATCACATTTTTCCGGAGATAACGCTAAGATACCGGATGCACCTTTCGTAATAGGTACATCGAGCTGATACTGGGCAAGCCCCATCATCGGGCCGCCGCCAATAACGCGATCCGGCTGAGACGAAAAACCGCCGCAGTAATCAATAGCTTCTTGGAAGGTCGTACCAATACGGAGACGTAAGTTTTTCGGTTCTTTAATGCAATCGCCTGTAACCGTCGTCAACCGTTCAATGAACGGAATACCATGACATACAGCGTCTGTAATTGCAATAACCGTACCGACGTTGCTGACGACGCAGCCTACGTTCATCGGGAGTCCGCCCGGTTCTACGAGACGGCCTGTGCAGGCTTCAATCATCATTTTTTCAGCACCTTGAGGGTACTTCGTTTTGCATGTAATAACTTCTACGCCGGGAACATTTTTGAAGGCTTCCGTCAAATTCTGGATAGCTTCCGGTTTGTTGTCTTCAATGCCGATATAGCCTTTCGTAACGCCCAAAGCTTTCATGCAAATCTGTACGCCTGTAACGAGTTTTTCGGTCGTTTCTTTTTCGACCATCGAACGATAGTCACAAGTTAAGTACGGTTCGCATTCTGCGCCATTGACGATAAATGTGTCTACCGGTTTGTTCGGAGCCAATTTGACATGTGCCGGGAACGTAGCACCGCCGCAACCAACGACGCCAGCTTTTTTAATCAATTCAATGATTTCTTTGCTGTCCAGCTTCGTCCAGTCATGTTCTTCCGGAATCCCTTCAGCCCATTCATCTTTGCCGTCTGCTTCGATGACTACGGCCATGCAGGTTACCATCATGTTGTGCGGCATCGGTGCCACTTTGATGACTTTACCGGATGTAGACGCGTGAATATCAGCATGCAAGAATGCATCACTCGTACCAATGAGCTGGCCTTTTTTAACTAAATCGCCAACTTTTACGGTCGGTGTACAGGGAGCGCCAAAATGCTGACTCATCGGGATGACTACCTGTTTCGGTACTGCCGGGGTTTCAATGGCCTTATCTCTTGCATAGGCTTTGCCATCATCGGGATGAATCCCACCTCGTTTAAAGGTATTCAACATCAACAATCACCTCATTAAGATATATAATGATAAAAATAAGAACGGAAAACTGCCTTTTTGCTGTGAAATAAGCCTCATATCATACGAAAGATGCACCACCTGACATACAAAATATTTACAAACTTGTATGCCGTTGGTACATAAATTGACAACCTATCTCATTATTCTCCAAGGCTCTTCCTATGCGTTCTCGTTCTAAAAAAACGAGAAAACATATGTGACAAGCCAGTACAAAAGAGACCAGAAATGTATACACCGTTTTTCATTCAGCTTATAAATTTGCAAATCAATTTCAGTACTATCAACTCGCCACGAGAACGTTCCAGCGACAAAATTTTTCTTATCGCGTCACGTCTATCAATCGGTTATATTATATCATCACACGGCGTATTATTCAATGCATTCCCTATGCAGAAATAGCTGTCATAGGCCGTTTATAAATGACTTTTTTTGCCACTCTTTGCCTGGCGCAAGAAGTCCAAAAAGGAGATAATACCAGCTGTATAACTATCATATAGAAAGTGTATAAAAATGTATACTATAATAGTGTTCTTTTAGCAAATTCCCATTGTTGAAAGTTTAGCAAATGTAAAATGCATTATCATCATGATATGTGAAAAATGTCATTTTCTCCCAAATCGGTCATAATTAAAAGATATATAGTGAAAATTATCACGAGAATATTTCTTAAAAAAATTTAAAATTGTTGGTAATCCAACATACAAAACGCAAAACATTCGGTATAATAAAGCCATACCAATTAGGATACTTGAAAGGAGACTTTCCCTATGAATACAACAGATACAAAACACGCTCGTGCCATGCAATTAAAAACATATTTACAACGCCTCAACAACGGTGAATCGTTAGAACAAGTCCGTAAAGATTTTTTACAAGCCTTTGGGGCCGTCGATGCAGCGGAAATCATGCAAGCCGAACAAGAAATCATTGATGCCGGTACGCCAGTCAGCGAAATGCAGCGCCTTTGCGATGTCCATTCAGCGCTTTTCCACGGTACTACAGAAACAGAACAAAAAAAGCCAACGAAAGCCGAAATCGACGCGTGGCTTCAAAAGAAAAATGCCCCAGCCGTCAACGGTGCAGACAGAACCGCTAAATATCTCGCTCTCGCACAAATCAAAGGCCATCCTCTCGAAACTTTTGCCCGGGAAAACGAAGCCTTAGAAGCCTTATTAGCTAAAGCCAAAGAAACCTTAGAAGCGCAAGGCGATGTAACTGACCTGTTGCAGCAAATCAAAGACGTTACTGTCCATTATGCCAAAAAAGGCGACCTCCTCTATCCCCTCCTGAAAGTCAATTATAGCATCTCCGGGCCAGGAGCCGTCATGTGGACTATAGACGACGAAATCCGCGATGAATTGGGCTATCTCTGCCGTCAATCCACCCATGACGCACAGTGGCTCGAACGCGTCCAAGCCGTCCTCAAACGTGTCGAAGAAATGATTTACAAAGAACGGAATATTCTCTTCCCCATTTGCGCCGCATCCTTCACGCCAGCAGAATGGCAAAGTGTCTATGAAGATGCCAAAGACTATGCAGACTGCCTCGGTGTCGTCGGTAATATCTGGGACGCTGCTGAAAAAGCTGCTGCTGCGAAACCACCGATTGTACCGCAATTTGACGGTGAAATCGTCATGCCTGGCGGCCATATGACGCTCGAACAGCTGACATGCATGCTCAACACCATGCCTATTGAAATCACCTTCATTGACGACCAAGACATGAACCGGTACTTCAACGAAGGCCCAAAAGACTTTAAACGCCCAAAAGCTGCTATTGACCGCGATGTCTATTCGTGCCATCCCCCTAAAGTCGAACCGATGGTGCATAACATCATTACGGCCTTCCGCGAAGGCCATAGTAATGTCGTCACGCGCTGGGCTACGAAACGGGGGCGCGTCATGCTCGTGCAGTACTTCGCTGTCCGTAATAAAGCCGGTAAATTTATCGGCACTCTCGAACTCGTGCAAGATATGGAGTTTGCAAAAGAACATTTCTTAAAACAGCAACACTAAGCTACAAGCAAAACCGTCCACCTACAGTATCGTAAGTGGACGGTTTTTATTGAAAAGGTTTATGTGGCTCAGCTACCTGTGAAGAAACAGTATGCAATACATCGTATTTCCCATCTACAAGTTGTACCTTTTCTCTGTTTTGAACAACTTGGTTATCACGCAGTGGAAGAATATCCTCATCTAACACTTTTCGCAAAGCTTCTGCCAGCCTTCCTTTGTATTTATATGGCTTCAATGCTTCTTTTCCCATTTTTTCTTTATACGCTTTAAAGTCAGCAGAATCTTTAACTTCTTTTAAAAATGGAATGGCTTCATCTCCGGCATGGTATGCATTGGCTGCATACATAACAGACTGCATATCAAGGCACCATGTATCGCAAAGTTTCTTCAAAATAGATTGGATACTCTGTTTCTTAGTTTGTTCCAATGCCGTCATAATACCAACATCTTGATACCGTTCCGGATGGACTAAGGCTTCGTTCCATACATGCGATACTAACGTTCCGAGTTTTGGATTTGCTTTAATAATACCATCGATATACTGTGTAATTTCTTCTTTTTGTCTTGCCCGTTGCTGTGCGTTTTGCGCTTCCTTATGGTTCGCAACAAACTGTTCCATCAAGGCTACAATATATTCATAGTCAACAACTTCCCCACCATAAGACAGTAGCGTGTAATCTAAGTCAACACCGTCATCGCCGTCGTCTCCGTCATCGTCATCAGGCTTCGTTGGCTTGATGTCTTCTAGAGCATTTAAATAATGCGCCACATATTCATCATACAGCCCTTCTGTCAGGCCATAGTCTTTCTCCAAATCTTTATCTTCAAAATTCGTAAAAGCCTTTACTTGTTTAAAAGCCGCATCAAATTTCTGGAATATCCGCACAAACTCTCTCTTTTCTTTTACCGACATAGCTGGAATATCCGCCGGATTAGAGACAAACCGTTGTACTTGTTCCCACATTCTGATAAACCATGCTTCTGCCTTATCCCATTCTGGTGCTAAGATGTCATTTTCACCACCTTGCGAGAACAGTCGTAGTGCATCATCAACTTTATTTTTAAATGTTCCTGGCGATTGAAACGTCATAATCTGACCATACGTCTTTTGCGCATTAAAAATACGATTTGTCCGTGAAAACGCTTGAATTAAATTATGAAGCTGCATCGGCTGCCTGTCAATGAAAAGCGTAGATAAGCACGGTGCATCAAACCCCGTAAGCAATCTATCGACAACGATGACAATATCTAATTGCTCTGACCGAGATTCATACTGCTTTCGCTTGCGCGCCATGCGTTCCGTTAGATTCGCATTATACGCTTCCAGTTGTTCCATAGCAAAATGGGTGCCAAACATCTCATTATAGTCAACCATAGCTTTTGCCATCTTATCTTGATTTTTCGTCGAATCGTCTTCATTCTCTGAAACAGAATAGGTAATTGCAAACTTAGGAAAGTCCGGAACAATGCGCTGTATATCTTTTCGAATAACAAGGGATGTTTTCCCTGTTTTTACATCACAAAGTAAATCATAATATTTCTGCACCATCGGAATGGAGCGTACTGTCAAAATCCCTTCAAAGGTTTTCCCCTTCCCTTGCTGAATACCTAATTTTTCATACGATTTATTAAGCATATAGTCAATGACGCTCAGCATATGCTCTTTTGTATCATAAAGGCTCATATCTTCATGAATAGTATTCCCTTTTTCATCCGTTTCTAATCCGCTTGGACCAAGGTGTTCTACTTGAAAACCTAATACGGCCCCATCATGAATCGCTTCCTTTACGGTATACGAATGAAGGCAAGGGCCATACATTTCCACCGTCGTCCGCGGCAAATCGCCTTGTTTAGGATAGGCATTCTCACCAAAACGAGGTGTACCAGTAAATCCATACCACATGCAGCAATGAAAAAACTTTTCTATATCCCGTTTTGTTGCTGGTGAAATTGCTCGATGGCATTCATCAACGACAAAAGCAATCTTTAAAGAAGAAATCTGTTAATACAACTTAGATTCTTGATTAGCCCGTAAATTTTTAATGAGTATCTGTAATTTTTGCCGCGTTGCTACAATCATTTAGCGGTTATTCTTATCGCTTAACTTATCTTGTAAATCTTTAACATTATCAGATGGATCAACAGTAATTACATCATTGTGAGCATACGACAAGAAAGCACTCGTAGTTTGCTGATCCAAATCTTTACGGTCAATTAAAAAGACCGTTTTATCTACAGAATGTATATCAAGCAATAAATTCCGAGCCACTTTATACGAAGTCAGTGTTTTGCCAGAACCAGTCGTATGCCAAATATAGCCTGACTGACCTGTGATTGATGCTTGGCGAATGGCTTTGATTGCATGGATTTGGTAAGGACGAAGTAAAATAATCCGTCCTTTTTCTTTATCCAATACAGTATACTGCGCAATAAGCCGATGAGCTTCCGGAATATGCAATACTTCATTGGCAAAGCCTCTTAAATCAGATACAACCTGATTTTTTCCATCGCCCCAGCCAGATAGGAACTTTTCATTTAATTCATCATACCGGGCTGAAGCAATATACTTGGTATCAACAGCATTACTGACGACAAACATCTGCACTGTTGAAAAAATTTCTGTAAATTTCCCTTCTTTTATATATTTTACAATTTGACGGAATCCATCCTTATAGGGATGCTGCCGATTCTTTAACTCTATATGAATGATAGGGAGACCGTTAATCAAAAGGGTTACATCAAAACGGCGTGACCGACTAAGCGTATCATCATCCTCTTTAAATGTCTGAAATTGGTTAATAACTTGATATACACTCGTTCCACCTGTAATATTCATATTATCAAGGACAAGTAGATGAAGTGTCTCATTACCCCGTTGCACATGGACAAAACATTTTCCATTTTCACCAACAAGCCATTCAGCAGCCTTATAAAAGCCACTAAAACTCAGCTGTGTCTTGACTTGCGCAAATTCTTGTTCAGAAAGAGCCATACCATTAAGTCTATTACGGTTATTTGATTCTAAAATATGGCGTAAATTATCCCAGAGCTTCTCTTCTGTATTCAGTTCTGGGCAGTACGTCCATTGTGACTCTTCTTCTGTTAGTTGCTTGATGAGTTTATCCTCTATAGTTCGTTCTAATTAAACGACGATGGATTTTCATCATCAACTCAAAGGAGCCATTATTGACGCTCTCGACGAAGGATTGCTGGCGAAAGACCCGACGCGCAAAGTTATCATCAAAGGCAAAACACCGCGTACAAAGAAGGCAAAATATCTCAGCTGTTATGAATTGCAAAAGCTCTTATCTCAAGTGGATTTACAAGATACTATTACGATGGACTGGCTAATTCTATTGATTGCTAAAACAGGCATGCGTTTTTCTGAAGCCGTTGCGATTACCCCCAAAGATTTCGATTTTCTCCATCAAAGCCTGACTATCGATAAGACTTGGGATTACAAAGGGAACGGTGGCTTTTTGCCAACAAAGAATCATTCATCAATCCGTAAGATTCGCCTCGATTGGCAGACAGTTATCCAGTTTTTCACACTCATTAAAGAGCTGCCGCCACACGAGCCCATTTTCATTACGCCAGGGAAAAAGATTTACAATTCTACAGTCAATGATATCTTAGAACGCCACTGCCTCAAAGCCGATATTCCAGTCATTTCCATTCATGGCTTACGCCATACGCACGCATCGCTCTTGCTCTTTTCCGATGTCTCTGTTGCCAGCGTCGCTCGTCGTCTCGGCCATTCGAGCATCAATACGACCCAACGCACATACTTGCATATTATCCAAGAACTCGAAAGCAAAGATATTGACCTCATTATGCGTTCCTTATCAAGTCTTTTAAATTAAACACAAAAGGCACCTCCCACGACGGAATCATCCGCCCTAGGAGGTGCCTTCTGTAATACTAAGGTAAAAACGTATTATCTGGAAATTAGTACGCTTTTTTGAAGAGTTCTATGAAGTCTGCTTTCGTGACAGTGCGCGGATTTTCCGGGAGGCACCGGTCTTCTACAGCGTTTTCAGCCATTTGTGGGATAGCGGCTTCATAAGTTTCGCGCGAAATGGGGTTCTTCGTGAGTTCACCCACGCGCGTAGCCATGTCCATATCGGTCATGAGAGCTTTAAAGATAGTGCAAAGCGTCTGCACGGCTAGTTTCGTATCCATCGTCCGCGGTGCAACGCCGATTTTATAGGCCAAATCGGCATATTTTGCTTCGATATCCGGGTCTTGGCTATTATAGGCAATACCGATAGGCAGGCACATAGCGCAAGCGAGTCCATGTGGAATGTGGAACATACCGCCGAGCTGATGGGCCATACTATGAATCATGCCGAGGCCGCCGAGGTTAAAGGCAATGCCGGCCATGTTCGAGGCGGAGAGCATGTCTTTCCGGGCCGTCAGGTTCGCACCGAAGTGATAGCATTTAGGGAGTGCCTGAATAGCCAGTTCTAAAGCCTTGCAAGCGACGCCGTCTGTAAAGTCTGCAGCCGATTTAGCAACGTATGCTTCTGTGGCGTGCGTGATGACATCAAAACCCGTGTTAGCCGTAATGGCTGGTGGCACAGTCACCGTCAGGTGTGGGTCGAGGATGGCAATGTCCGCATACATGAGGTCATCAATGAGGGCAATTTTGCTATGTTCTGCATTGTCTGTAAAGACGGCAAAGGCTGTCATTTCAGAGCCTGTACCGCTCGTCGTCGGAATGGCGATGAACGTGGGCTTTTGCTTGACTACGTTACCGTGATGGGCAAAGTAGACAACGCCTTTGGCCGAATCAATAGCAGCACCGCCGCCAAAGCCGACAAGGACTGTCGGCTGGAGTTTGGCAGCTGCTTTAACACCTTCAGCAATTACTTCTAAAGGCGGATCAGGAACGGTTCCGTCGAAGATGACAAGGGTGTTGCTATCGTCAATATTGCGCGTAATGAGCTCGATAGTCCCATTGTCATTGAGGAATTTGTCGCAAATAATGAGGATACGTTCGTTATGGTAGGTCTTGAACCATTCGAGCGCAGTGTCGCCGGAAATAACTTTCGTGACGATTTGGCACGTGGAAATAGCCATTCATCACACCTCCTAGCGAATGTTGAACATGTCCTTCAAGACGCATTCACGACGGCGGCAGAAGGATTTCGGGCTGGTCAAGCCTTCGCCTGTAGGCCCAGCGATAGTGAAGGTTGGATAGCCTTCGCCACCGATGCCGAGGCCTGCAAAGGACGGGCCATTTTTTACGAAAATCGTCGTTTCCATGAGTTTGGCCATTTTGCTGAGTTTCGTAATGTTTGTCGAATGCATCATGGCACTATGACGGTTGCCGTGTTCTGTTTCGTGAGCCCATTCGATAGCTTGGTCGACGTTGTCGCAACGAACGAGCGGCAGAATTGGCATCATCATTTCAGTTTGGACGAACGGGTGGTCTTTGTTCGTTTCCATAATGATGAGGCGTTTCGAATCGTCTACTTCAATACCGATTTTATTTAAAATATATTTTGCCGATTTACCAACGAATTCGACTTTTGGACCGCCTTTTTCGTTGGAAACGAGTTTCCAGAGTTTTTCAATCGTATCTTTATCTTTGATTTCGTACGCGCCAGCACCTTTCATGTTGATGACGAGATAATCAAAGATAGAGTCTACAGCAAAGACTTCTTTTTCAGCAATGCACGGTACGTTGTTATCGAAGGAGCTACCTGCAACGATATCTTTTGCTGCTTGTTCGACATTTGCCGTTTCGTCGACAACAGCCGGTGGGTTGCCAGGGCCTGCGCCGATAGCTTTTTTACCGGACGAAAGGACTTTATGGACAATGCCAGGGCCACCAGTCGCAACGACCATGCGGACTTTCGGGCTCGCAATCATTTCGTCGGTTGCTTCAAGGGACGGTTCACGGACCATGGTAATCATGTTGAGCGGTGCGCCAGCTTCGTAGAGTGCTTTATTGAGGGTCTGCACGAGGAAGACCGACGTTTTCTTTGCACGCGGATGCGGGCTGAAAATGACCGTGTTGCCGCCAGCAATCATGCAAATGGAGTTGTTAATAATCGTTTCGGTCGGGTTCGTCGTCGGTGTAATAGCACCGATAACGCCGAACGGGCAGTATTCAAAGAGCGTAATGCCATGGTCGCCTGTACGCGCGTCTGTCGTCAGGTCTTCAATGCCCGGCGTGTATTTCGCAGCAGCCGTATTTTTAATGAGTTTGTCTTCGTAGCGGCCAATTTCCGTTTCTTCTACAGCCATACGGGACATGAGTTCCATATTGGTCTTTTTCAAGCACGTTTCACGAATGACGTCAATCCATTTTTGCCGTGTTTTCGGTGGCTGGAACAGAAGCGTCTGTTGTGCTTTATCCGATGCTTCAATAGCATCTTTCATTTCGTTAAATACGCCGTATTCATCTTTGGCAGTAGGTGCAGCGGCTGCAGCTGGAGCGGCTGCCGGAGCCGTGCCGTTTTTCAGTTGGGCTACCGCTTGGGCTACGAGTTGCTGTAAAACGACGGGATCGATTGTGGTACTCATAGGGATTACCTCCATCTATTCTTGATTCATTGCAATACCGAGGGGCGTAACGAATAAGCAATCATTCGGTTTCCACGTCGGAAGGTGCAAAATTTTTTCAAAGACACTTTCAAATTCTGTAAAGCAGCAGGCACCGCCTACTACGTAAATATTACTAACATCATGACCTGTAACAAACCGCTGGACAATAGTTGCCATTTTTTCGACGACCGGTTTGACTACAGGGAAGACTTCGTCTTCTTTTGCTGTATCTTTTTTCAAGGCTTCTGCTTCGTCAAAAGACAGTCCGTAGTATCCGGAAAGGACGAGGGACATGTGCGTGCCCCCTGTGGCTTCATCGGCCGTATAGGTCACGTTACCGTTATTGAGGATACTAATACCTGTCGTGCCGCCGCCGACATCGACGACAGCACCGTCTGTAATATTGAGGACTGTCGAGGCCGCTGTCGGTTCGTCAATGACTTTCGTCACTTCTAAATCGGCACCTTCGACGCAATTGGCAATACAGCGGACATTCCCTTCGAGGATTCCCGGCGGAATGGCTGTCGCTGCTTTCGTCAGTTCGACGCCGAGTTTTTCTTCAAGACTCGCCTTCATGCGCCGTACGGCTTGGACAGCACCGACATAGTCGACGACGATACCGTCGCGAACGACTTTTGATGCCGTCGTCATACCCGCAACAGGACGGTTTTCACTATCGACGACAGCAAGGACGATGTTTGCTGTCCCTAAGTCTACACCGACTTTTAATGGCCCTTCAAAGGAGTTGACCGTGCCCGTTTCGACGAGGTGGGCAAAGTCTTTCAGCAGTTTGTTATCAATGAGCATAATGGAATCTCCTTAGTCAGTGGGGCAAATCATTACATAATCTTTATTGCTCAAGCCGCATGCGTTGGCTTCGTCTACATCGACATGCATTTCAAGCGCATATTTATCAGATACGCGGACGACGACATCCCCTAAGGTTCCATGCCGTTCACCAAAGGTTTCGACATTGACAATCTGGCCGTTATGTAAATGACGGGCTTTTGCTTGTTCCGATGTCATGTGAATGTGTCGTTTTGCGATAATTACGCCTTGTTTCAAAAAGACAGTGCCCCTGGGACCGATAAGGGTAATTCCCGGCGTCCCTTCTAAGTGGCCTGATTCTGCAATCGGCGGTTTTACACCGAGGCGGAAGCTATCAGTTTTACTGATTTCCACCTGTGTCTGACTGCGTACAGGCCCTAAGATGCGGACGTTTTTAAATTCCCCTTTCGGTCCTTTGAGGGTTACCGTTTCTTTGGCGGCAAACTGTCCCGGTTGACCAAGGTCGCTTTTTTTCGTTAAAGCATAATCTTTACCGTACAAGACGTCCAGGTCTTGACGGGTAACGTGAACGTGGCGGTTGGAAACGCCAATTTTCACTTTAAAGTCTTCGTAATACTGTACTTGCTCTGTAATCGCTTTGGCAAGTAACGTGTTTAATTCGTCTTGGCTCATACCGTTCCCCTTCCCGGCTTACGCCGTATGCCTTTTATTCTGCAGCCAGCGTGGTATCCAAACGAGGAAGGATTTTTTCCACATCCGTATGAGGACGGGGAATAACGTGTACCGATACGACTTCGCCAACGATTTTGGCCGAAGCAGCACCAGCATCAACAGCTGCTTTGACGGCACCTACGTCGCCGCGTACCATGACGGTAACGAGACCGGAGCCGATTTTTTCATAGCCAATGAGAGATACATTGGCAGCTTTTACCATTGCGTCTGCCGCTTCAATAGAGCCGACAAGCCCTCTTGTTTCTACCATACCTAAGGCTTCATTTGCCATGTGTATTCCTCCTTACTTAATTAAGATAATCGATAATGCCAACAATAGCCAAGTCGATAGGCTTGCCGTGCGTCTTTTCCGAAGTACGAACAGCAGAGCCGCTGGCTACCAGCACGATTTCTCCGACGCCGGCACCGACGTAATCGACAGCTACTTCTTCATTCCCATAGGGTATGCCTTCTTTGGTTTCATATTTGATAACCATGAGTTTCGTCCCGACGAGACCTTCTTCTTTTTTGGTAGACACTACGGATCCTACTACTTTTGCTATTTTCATTGCATCTCAATCCTTTGTCTTACGATTTATTCATTCGATAATTCATGTGTCGTCTTTTTTGTCTTATTACTGCGCCGTGTCGTCCGCCGTGTGCGCCGTGGTTTCGGAGCCGGTGCTTCGACAGGAGCTTCAACCGTTTCTACGGGAGCTTCGACCGTCGGTGCACTAGGTTCTTCTACAACAGGTGCCGTTGCTGGCGTTTCCGGTTCCGGGGCCGGTGGTTCTGGTGCTGGCGGTTCTGGTTCCGGTGCAGCCGGTTTTTCCGGTTCTACGCCGTAGAAATTAGGCTTTTCTTTTTTCCCTGGATAGCGAATAAAGACATCGCTTAATTCTTTTGTCGGCCGCGCAATGACATCGACAGATACGAGAGATTCATCAGCCAAGGCACTAGCTCTGCCTGCTTCTACTGCCGCTTTGACGGCACCAACGTCACCAATGACTTTAATCGTCATCATGCCGCTGCCGCGAGCCGCTTCTAGTTCGACTAAGGTGACGTTCGCAGCTTTGACCATGACATCGGCAGTTTCAATGGCACTGCATAATCCTTTTACTTCTACCAAACCTAATGATTGTTCCATGTGTCCTCCCTGCGCTCATCATCTTTGACGGATAAAGGTAATGTCCCGCTGCGTCGCTTCTTCTTGAGCATACGCTGTAATCACAGCGCGACTTTCGATGAAGACCTGTGTGCCGCCGACAATACCAGCTAAATCAGCCGCTGTAATGACGCGCCCTGAAAGGGTCATCGTCCGCTTAGGCTGTGTTATTTCTGGCTTTGCTGCTGGCACTATAGCTTGAGGATATTCTCCTCCAATCGTCACGTCATACGTGAGCAGTGTGCGGTAATAAGATAAGATTTTTTCGACATATCCTGCCGGTTCTTTCCCTGTAAATTTCGTCAGTCCTTTGAGCATAATATGCTGCGCTGCCCCTTCAGCGAGACACCGCTCGACCCATTTCGTTTGGAATGTGTCGGCTATGCAAAGGGCTGCTTTGACGATGAAATCACGGGAAGCTACCGGATAGACAGTCAGGGAACCTTCGAGTGGAAGGTTCCCTGCCGCCGTTTGTCCTATAATTTGACAAAAAGGGCAGTACTGGTGGATGCGGTCATGGAGACCTTGTGACCAATCATCCGGTACAATCGCTGTAACTGCATCACTTTCTATACATGTTTTTAAAAAGGAATCATATCGAACATCAAAGGAATCTTCAAAGACGACGTAGACCGTGCGCTTTGGCGCAGCCGCTTGTTCTGCTAAGACCTTTTCAATGACCCGCATCACGATTTCTCTGAATTCACTTCCATTGATATCCAACATATCACCTCGTCACGCTACTAGTCTAAATGCGGAAGAATTTTTTCCACATCTGTATGAGGACGAGGAATAACATGAACGGATACCACTTCGCCGACGATTTTAGCAGAAGCTGCACCAGCGTCAACAGCTGCTTTAACAGCGCCAACGTCGCCACGAACCATAACGGTTACCAAGCCGGAACCGATTTTTTCATATCCAATCAATGTTACGTTAGCAGCTTTGACCATTGCATCTGCTGCTTCGATAGAGCCTACGAGGCCTTTCGTTTCTACCATGCCTAATGCTTCGTTTGTCATTGTTTATTCCTCCAGTTTCAGGGATTATCCTTTAGTTACGTAATAGCTTATTAAATGTACGGTGTCGTTGTCGATTTCGGTTCATCACCGAGGGCACCGAGAAGTTTTTTGCCTACAGCGATAGCCGCTTTAACAGCTTGGCGAACAGCACCGGAGTCACCGCTAAAGCAAAGGATAACTTCGTTCGAGAAGCTTGTGCCGCCGTTTTTCGGGGACGAATAGCCAACGACTTCAACGTTAGCAGCTTTGACAGCCGTATCTGCGAGGACAATGCCAATAGCAGCCGGGCCTGCGCAGGTCATGCCGAAAGCTTTACCGAATTTAGCACCTAAGGCTTTTTCTAAGCAGTAGCTAGCACGAGCGGAATACTGGAATTCAATGTGACCAGCATCGTTACCATAGACATCGCCGAAGTATTTCGGTAATACTTGGAGTGCGATTTCAACAGCACGGCGAGCGTCCGATACGTCTTCAGCACCGATGATGATTAAGGAACCATGACCTGCGCCGCCTTTTGTATCACGCGGTAATTCAACGGAAATGATTTCTGTATTCGTTGCTTTTACAGCATCGTCAACAGCCATGATTTGCGGGCCTGCACCAACACGGCCGCCGATAATCCCGATAGAACGGAATTTACCTAAATTCATGGATTCTTTCAATAAGGGGTCGACGCTGGCAATGACGAGACCAATGGTGTCGCCAATGGATGTGCCGACAAATTCTGTTCTGCCAACGGCATGATTAATACCGGAAGCGTCACCTTTAGTGGTTTCAGCAGGAGCAGCCGGTGTTGCTGCAGGAGCTGCTGCTTGTGAGCCAAGTTCAGCTTTGACTTGGTTCATGACTTTTTGCAATAATTCCTGATCCATAATGACCCTCCTTAAGGATACTTACATGTCTTCATCGCCTATGCGGCATTTGACGCCTGCCGCTTCCACAATAAGACGATATTTTTCTAATTCTTTATTGCTCAGCGATTTCGCACTGAGTCGATTCATTTTGTACTCAATCCCCATCATCTTGTACTTATTTTCACCTAACGCGTGATACGGCAAGAGATGGACGTATTTCACATTGCCAAGAGAGTCGGCAAATTCAGCAATCGCTTTGATTTCCTCTTCTTTGTCATTAAATTTAGGAATGACAGGGACGCGGATGATAAGCGGTGAAAATGCGGCGATTCGCCGGGCATTGTTTAAAATCAGTTCATTAGACACACCCGTAAAGGTACGATGTTTTTCCGGGTCCATATGCTTAATATCCATGAGGATGGTATCGACATATGGAATGACTTTTAAGACTTTATCCGTTTCTGCACAGCATTCCGTTTCAATCGCTGTGTTCCAGCCTTGGGCCTTACATGCTTTGAAGAGTTCACCAGCAAATTCGGCTTGCATGAATGGGTCGCCACCAGATAAGGTGACACCACCGCCGGAATGGCGGAATACAGAACGGTCTTTCTTTAAGACTTCTATCAGTTCCCTTACACTAACACGATGGCCTTTCATGACTAGTGCGCCTGTCGGGCAAGCGGCAGCACAATCACCGTTCCCTGTACATGCACTATAATCAAAATGACGAACACCGTCAGCTGTAAAGGTCACAGCGTGCTTCTTGCAGACGCTTTCGCAGCGTCTGCAATGCACACATTCTGATTCATTGTACATGACTACGGGGCGGCGCCGTTGTGATTCTGGGTTGCTGCACCACCAGCATGAAAGGGGGCATCCTTTCAAGAATACAATCGTGCGAATACCGGGTCCGTCATTCAGTGAAAAGCGCTGAATATCGAAGACATCGCCTTTCATCGAATAATCAATCGTGACGACACTCACAGTTTATCCCCCATTTCATACGTATTTGCCGTAGGAGCTATTAGAATTCAAATTCTGTTCTGTCAATAATGTTATCCTGAACTTCTTTTGCTAAGGAGATGAACTGTGCGGAGTAACCAGCTACGCGGACAACGAGGTCTTTGTGTTGTTCCGGATGCTGCTGAGCCGCAATAAGAGTGGATTTATCGATAACGTTGAACTGTACGTGCATGCCTTTGTTATCGAAGTACGTCCGAACCATCGCAGCGAAGCGTTTGAGGCCTTCGTCACCAGCAAGTGCAGACGGGCTGAATTTCTGGTTGTAAAGAGTACCGTTCGAGAACGTTTCATGTTCGAGTTTAGCAACGGAAAGAACTGCTGCTGTCGGGCCGTTCGTATCGCAGCCTGCACGAGGCGAAACACCATCAGCAAGCGGTTCCCAAGCTAAGCGGCCATCTGGCAATGGAGCAACGTCTTTACCGAAGAGAACGTTAGCCGATACTGGGTAGCACCCTGCCTGGAACTGACCACCGCGCGGGTTTCTGTATTTCTGTACTTCGCGAGCGTAAATCTGGCCAGCTTCACGAGTAATAACGTCGACGATATCATCGTCATTACCGAACCAAGTCGTGTTTTCCATAATCCGTTTGATTTCCTGGTAACGAGCCGTGTTACCTGTAGCCGGTGTGCCAGCAGGAGCAGCGTTCGTCGTCTGGAGATCTTTCTGGAGCTGGTTAATATCGATGCTGCCGTTAGCCGAAAGGATACGTTTAACAGCTTCATAAATCTGGCGTTCATCCATGCCTGCAGTGGAGCCAATGGACTGTTGCGTGCAAGCGCAGCCGGTGCCGAAGAACTGGTCAATCTTACCGGTTTCATCAGGATAACCGAAGTTATGGTCAATAGCCTGTGCTAATTCTTCCATCGTAACTTCGTGATTTTCGAAGACGTGTTTCTGAATAGCTGCGAAGGAGTCGCCGTTATCTGCTACGCCGAATGCCTGCGGGCCAGTGAAGTTGTAAATAGCACCGCCTTCTTGCATGGATTTACCACGGCCAATGCAATCTTCAACGAGAGCCGATTCAAACGGTAATGGGCAACGTTCTGCATGCGCATAGTCAACAGCGTTATCTGCTTCAACTAAGAGGCGAACGAAGTATTCCATTTGCTGACGATATGCGTCCATGAGTTCGCCGAGGTTTTTGAAGTCTTTCATTTCACCCGTCTTAGGCCCTAACTGTAATTTACCGTTGCGGCCATTGTGGAGCGTAATGTCGAGGACTTTAGAAATATTGAAGAATGCAGCGTCATGCCAGCCTTCTGTTTTGTGCGGAACCTGTGGTTCTACGCAACCGATGATGCAATACTGACGCGCTTCTTTTAACGGAATACCGCGGTTCATCATCGCCGGGATAATAACTTCGTCATTGTACATAGCCGGATAGCCAAGGCCGAGACGCGTTACTTCGCAAGCTCTGTAGAGGAATTCATCCGGAGTTTTGTTGGAATAACGAATCGAGAAGGACGGAGCTGCCATGGCAACGTGAGCAGCTGCATCGAACATCATGTACGACAAGGGGTTCGTAGCGTCTACGCCGTCTTCATCAATACCACCGCATTGGATGTTCTGGAAAATAGCGTAACCAGCGAAAGCCTGGTCGGAAATAGCATCACGAGTTTTGTTGAGGTCGTTGAATTTAACCCAAATGTTATCGAGTAATTCTTGTGCAAATTCTTGGCTAATGTTTTTATCAGCTGCCAAGTACGGATACATGTATTGGTCGAAACGGCCCGGAGAAATAGAGTGGCCACTCGATTCAATCTGAAGAATTAACTGTACGAACCAGAAGGACTGGCAAGCTTCCCACCATGTCGTAGCTGGGCCTTCCGGAACTTTGCGGCAATTCTGCGCAATCTGTGTGAGTTCTGCTTTACGCGTTGCGTTCGTTTCACTAGCTGCGAGCTGGTCAGCCAGGTCTGCATACCGATGTGCGTAAGCAATAGCAGCTTTGTATGTAATGACGACTGCGTCGTAGAAGTTTGCTTTTTTAATATCTTCCGGGTCATTGCCAGTAAGTTTAGCTTTGGCAGCTTCTGCTTCTTGGATGATGCCGGAGAAACCAACGCGAAGGACTTTGCCGTAATCTACGCAAACGTGGCCAACGCCGTTGAAGTAGTAGTTACCAACAGTGAAGACACCGTTTGCCTGTGCGTCTAAGCACGGCTGGGACATGTAGGACGTAGCAAGGTCACTCGTCGTTTTGCCCGGCCAATATAAGAATGCATCATGTAAGCGTTTTGCCGTTTCTTTCGGGATTTCGAAGGGGTCAGCCATACGCGTTGCCATGGTGTCAAATTCTTTTTCTACCCAATCATAGGAGAATTCCGGATAAATTTGGCAACCATGTACGCTCACGGTCAAGGAACCAGCGATTAATTCGTTATCACGAATAGCAATAGGAATTTCGTTTAAGATTTTTTCTACTGCTTTAGCACGACGAAGGATAATAGGAAGTCCTTCTGTTTCTTTATATGAAGCAGTAATTAATTCCGCACGATCTGCTTCTACTGTTGGTGTTGCATCATAAATCGCATTTTTCAGGGCCTTAATTCGGTCAGTCGGTTGCGTAAAACCTTTTGCTAATACGTCCATATGTATAGCCTCCTTGTATGTTACTAAAACGTAAGTCATCTCATTGCCATGTTTGACAGCATGCATTATCTGCAATTCGATGTTTCGAGAAGATTATATCATGAATGAATGCAAATTAATTATTTTTCCGTTGCTAAAATAACACTATATTGGTCTATGTAGAAAAAAATTTTCGTATAACCAAAAAGTGCGTAATGAAAAGTTACAAACTCTTCACTACGCACTATGATGTTACGTATAATGATATTATTTTACCGCATCTTGCAAGGCTTTGACTTTGTCTGTTTTTTCCCAAGCAAAGCCTTCATTTTCTCTACCAAAGTGACCATACACGGCAGTTTTACGGAATTGTGGCCGCCGTAAGTCGAGAACTTTGATGAAATCAGCTACAGCAAAAGAGAACACTTGCTGTACAGCGGCATCGATTTTTTCTACTGGTACGTGTTCCGTACCGTACGTCTGAATCTGTACGGCTTCAGGATAAATGCCGCTAATAGCGTAAGCAATTGCTACTTCGCATTCGTCCGCAAGGCCTGCAGCAACGATATTTTTCGCTACGTACCGCGCCATGTAAGCCGCACTGCGGTCGACTTTCGTCGCATCTTTCCCAGAGAAAGCACCACCGCCGTGTTTGGCCAGAGTCCCGTACGTATCGACCATGATTTTCCGTCCCGTCAGGCCGGTATCCCCTACAGGGCCGCCAATGACGAAACGTCCCGTCTGGTTGATGCGAATGGCCGTATTCGGCCGAAGCCACTGCCCGCACACCGGGGCGATAATGACCTGTTTAATAATCTGTTGCAACTCTGGTTGCGTAATTTCTTCACAATGTTGCGCCGAAACGATGAGGCTGTGAATCCCGTCTGGCTTACCATTCTTATCATAGTGCATCGTGACTTGCGATTTGCCATCAGGCCGGAAAATACGGCCTAATTCCGTCGTATGACGTACCGTATCGAGTTGACGCACGAGAGCTTGGGATAAATTCACCGTAATAGGCATGTAATTCGGCGTTTCATTAATTGCATAACCATACATAATGCCTTGGTCGCCACTGCCGACAGTTTCGTCGTTTACTGCCTTCGATACGCCTTGATTAATATCGGCAGACTGTTGATGAACATTCGTAAAAATGAGGCAATCATCTGCTGTAAATCCTAAGGCTTTATCTGTATAGCCAATGTCGCGAATGACTTGGCGTGCCGTTTCGGTAATATCGACTTTTGCCGCTGAGCCTACTTCGCCAGCAATGGTTAAAACATTGCTAGACACAAAGGATTCAACAGCCACATGAGCCGTCGGGTCTTTAACTAAATAAGCGTCTAAAATAGCGTCCGAAATTTGGTCGCAAATCTTGTCAGGATGGCCTTCTGTCACGGCTTCTGACGTTTTATAGTTGTATAAGAGCAAGATGTCATCTCCTTACAAAGGCTTACTGGATTTCGAATTTTTTCCGATACGCATGAGGCGTTTCACCAGTAAACTGTTTGAAAATCTTGCAGAAATAACTCGTCCGATGGTAGCCGAGCTGGCGGCCAATAGAATCGACAGAAGCCTTCGATTTTTTCAGTATCTTTTCCGCTTCTTGGACGCGGCATTGATTGATATACTGCATGAGATTCATCTTCATTTCCTGCTTAAAGAGCTTCGATAAATAAGACTCGCTCAAGAAGACTTCTTCCGCAATATCTCGGAGTGTTAAATTGCAAGTTAAATTATTTTTTATGTATTCTACGGTCTTTCTGATTTCCGGTCGGCCAATAGCCATCAGTTCTTTATCTTGGGGCTTACCTAAGTCCGGTACATCATACGATAAATTGAGAGACTTGTCGACAAAGGGGAAATAGCACGTCGTTAAGGTATGCAAAATACGAGACGCACTCATAATATCTTCGTATCTATACGTTGGAACAGCCTTGAAATAGTGAAATGCGTAACTATTTTCTTGCCAATTCGTCTTCTCTTGGAGGTACGGAATACGCAAGTCTTCCGATGCCATTTGTCCTGATACAATAAAGCCATGAATCTGGTTTTCGTGCACTACAGGCACAGCAAAGTCGACGAGCCCTGCGTGGCAGCGGTATGGGCAACAATGCTGATTTTTAAACGTATCTAATCCGCCGCATAAATCGCAGTGTGCGCATTTTTCCCGAAATTCTGGAATACTGCGCATGAATTGGCAAAACTTCGAAAAATTATACTTATTAGAACGCTCCTTCCCTTTTATATCTACATATACGCACGCAATACCTGTGACGTTGGTGTAGTCATTCATAATACTGCTAACAACTTTTTTGACGCGATCTTCTGTATTAAATGTAATAGCCATAGCTTGTTCCTTTCTGCACGGAAATAATCCGGCATACAAACAGCAGGCTGTCCATATACTAAGTATACCATTTATGTAGAAAAAACCTATGGCTATAGTAATACAGAATATGCAAGGGTACTACAAGAGAGATTCCCAAAATGCATGAGACGGTTTAGGAATCACTTCTGTATCGACTAATACACCAAGGCCTTCGCATTCATCCAGGACGGCTTTGACCGACGCTTCTACAGCACCGACATTACCGGTAAAGGTAAAGTACGCTTTGCCACCAATACCGATACCTAAGCGGAGTTCAATGGCTTCAATAGCAGCTGCCTTTAAGGCAATATCGGCTGCGCGAATCATAAAAGCCAAAGAAAAAGACTCAATCACGCCTAAAGCATCTAACTGTTGGGGCATCGTCGTCCCTGTAATGGCTGGGAAAATGCCTTCGTGGACGTTGGGAATGACGACATCATCAATGTATGCGCCGCCACACTCCCGCTCGCCAACGGTAATGGCATTTTGGACAGCTGCTACGTCCCCAGAAAGTACAACCATATACTTCCCAGGACACACCGAGCCTGCTGTAACAACCGCTACATCTGCGGCCTTAATCATCGCATCTGTAGCAAACATGCCTTTGCCAATGCTGGATAATTCCAGCATGCCAATCGCTTTATACATATACGTTATCCCTCCCTGCGAATCGTAATTTCATCTGCAGTAATAGCTGTCACCCGTCCATCGATACTCGCATGAACCGCCGCGCCTAAGGCCTTTTCGGGAATGTCTCCAATGAGTTGTCCCCGCGCGACCTCGTCGCCTACGCTGACGGTCGCTATAGCCGGAGCACCGACATGCTGACGCAGTGAAATCCGTACTTCTTGCGGCGTAATCGCTACGTCTGTAAACGGTGCGGCCTGGTCAAATTCATACAGCCCTAAGCGGTGAATCAGCCGTTTCACTGGTACTTTCCGATACGACCGTGCCGGGTCTGCATGATACGTCGATATCGTCGGCGTGTAACGCAATTTATGTGCGCCAAGCTGCTGTTTTAAGATGAAATTAATCTGATGTGGTTTTAAATTAGCAGGACAAGCAAATAACGTACATACACCACACTGACTGCATAAGGTTGCCTGCGTCAGCTCCTCTAGTGTAGCAAGGTTGTATTTGACAGCACGCACGAGTTTATGCGGATTGAGATTATGTCCCAGTAAATGACGGGGACATAAATCCGTACACATACGGCACTGCTCACAGCCACTACGCCCTTCGCGAAGAGTCGCCATATTCGTAGCTGTTTTTTTCTGGATTAACGGATGGTCTGCCGGAAGGATAATATAACCTTTCGTATTCTTCCGCACCGTAATAGATTCATCTTCAATGACCCGTCCCATCATCGGGCCGCCATCGATGACGGCATAGCCTGAAAGATTCGTCACACCCGCAAGGGCTGCGACTTCCTTCATAGGCGTCCCAATAGGCACGCGTAAAGTCACTGGATGAGGGACATCGCCAGTAACGGTCAAATACGAGTCCGTCACGGCCTGTCCGTGCATGGCCCCATAAATATTCAAAGTCGTCTCGACGTTAACTACGACACAACCGACCTGAATAGGAATGCCCCCTTCTGGGACAATACGGCCTGTCGCTTCGTAGACTAAGACCTGTTCGTCCCCAGCAGGATAAAAATCTGCCATTTCGCAGAGTTCAATGGCAAGCCCTAAGGCTGCAATCCGTTCCCGTAAGATACGAATGACGTCACTATGTTTTTTCTTAATGCCAATAATGGCCTTCGTTGCGCCCACAACTCGTGCTACCGCTGCAAAGCCCTGTAAAATCTCGTCCGTATAGAGTACCAGTAACTGTTGGTCTACACGTAAGAGCGGTTCGCATTCGGCAGCATTCATGAGCAAATATTCCGCTGTACCGGATACTTTGGCATGCGTCGGAAATCCCGCGCCGCCGGCACCAATGACACCGGCTTGCCTGATTTGATCTACTAGAAGCACTCGCTTCACCTCGATATGATAGAGTATCCGAATTGGAATGCAGCTGTCAAACTGTTATGATTATTATATCATCATTGTATTTACGAAAAGAATAGGTGTCATGACAGGACGATAAGATGAGCGCAAAATTTTGTGATTATCATAAAAATGTGTTATTTTTCAGAGAATGTATATTAATAGAAAAAGAAAATCATTGTATCTCTTTGAAAAATCCATAAGAAAAATTTAGAATTACATAGATATAATTTATATTAGAAAAAATTTTTATTTTTCTTCATATTTATATTGACAATCAGAGTCAATAGTTGTTAAATATCACCATAATGTAAAATCGAGAACTAGTTTTAGATTTCAACTTATACCATACAAAAAATCATCAAACAGTTCTATACTATGCCATTTTTCAGTAAATTAATATATGACATAGCATAAATATATTATTTTGGGGGGCAATTATTATGAAAACGATTACTAAAAAATCGAACACTTGATTAGTGGCCTTATTCTTGCCAGCCTCATGACGAGTGCAGCTCTCGGTGCAAGCTCCGTCGCTAATGGCGAAAATGCTACTGCTGTCGGTGCTGGCGCAACTATTGCCGATACGGTCACGAACGGTACAGCTATTGGTGCAGGTGCACAAGCTGCAGCCAATAACAGTACGGCCATCGGTGCAGGCAGCTTAGCAACAGAAGAAAATTCCATCTCCTTTGGTAATTCCTCTACTGGCACATACTATAAATTGACGAACGTTGCTGACGGCACAGTTAGTGCTGATTCGCATGACATCGTCTCTGGCGGCCAGTTATATACAGAACAAGTAACGCGTGAAAAGAACGAAGCTATCTTACAAAGCCAAGTAACGAACTTAAACACAAACGTTAAAGACTTAGGCAAAGAAATCGACAGCGTCGGTGCTGTTTCGGCAGCTATCGCTGGCCTCCATCCCTTAGATTATGATGGCACAGGCTCGAAATTCCAGCTCTCCGCTGCAGCTGGCACGTATGATGGAAAACAAGCCGTTGCTCTCGGTGGTTTCTATCATGCCAATCCGGATGTCCTCATTTCCCTCGCTGCATCGACAGATTTTGGCGAACACAAAACAGCTGCTAACTTGGGCGCAACCTTCCGCATCGGTGAAGGCAGCTCCATCCCGGCTAACCAAAATTCAGAAATTCTCTCTAAAGTCAACGCTCTCGTTGATGACGTAGCTACATTAAAAGAAGAAAACGAAACCTTAAAAGCACAACTTGCAGCTATGCAAGCAAAATAAAAACTCTCTCTCCTCTTACAAAGGAAAGCCTTGTTATGAATACTCATAGCAAGGCTTTTCTCTTACACAAGAAAAAGCCTGCTAAAAGACGTATCTTCTAGCAGGCTTTTATAGGATATGCTATTAGTTAGCTTCGATGACTTTGCCAGGATTCAAAATCCAATTCGGGTCGAGAGCCCGTTTGATTTCTTTCATGACTTCTAATTCTGTCGGTTCTGTATATTCTTCCATGTATTTCAACCGTTTGAAGCCAATGCCGTGTTCCCCAGAGAGGCGGCCACCCATGCCATAGACGTATTTATACGCAGTAGCACGGAATTCTTTTAATTGTTTTTCCCATTCTTCATCGCTCATATCGCATTTCAAAATCTGGAAATGGAGATTGCCGTCGCCAGCATGAGCCAAACAGAAGAGACGGAAATCGTATTTCTTGCTTTCCGCAACGAGTTTCTGAATGAGTTCAGCAATTTTATTGACTGGTACGACCAAGTCTTCTGACGTAGCCACTTTCGAGAATTTACGCGTACTTTCGAGGCAGCTGCGGCGAACTTTCCAGACGCGGTCGTCTGCTTCGAGAATATCTGTTGCGCCAGCTTCTTCGCAAATAGCCGAGAGTTTTTCCATTTTATCGTCTAATTCGTCTTCGTTGAAGGTTTCAATGGAAATGATGTCATAGCAGCCATCGTCGTGGTGCGGTAATTTAATTTCTGCGTAGTCACTGGCACTACGGACGAAGTTATTATCCATAAATTCAACAGATGTCGGGTTGAGGCCGGCTTTGACGAGTTTCGGTACGAGAGCTGTCGCTTTGGCAAGGTCTGTGAAGACAGCGAGGACATCAAGACGATACGGAGGCAACGGGACAAGTTTTAACGTTGCTTTCGTGATGATACCGAGGGTCCCTTCCGAGCCGATGACGAGCTGGTCTAAGCAGTAGCCAGTAGAACATTTTTTAAGGGCTGCACCAAAATGCGTAATTTTACCTGTCGGCAAAACGACTTCAATCGCATAGACTTGGTGCCGTGTCGTACCGTAGCGGACGGCTTTGTTACCGCCAGCATTGGTTGCCAAGTTACCGCCAATGAGGCAGCTATCGGCACTACATGGGTCGCCTGCATACAAGAGGCCGTGGTCATGAGCCATGTTCTGAATATCAATCGTACGCACCCCTGCTTCAACGGTCATGTACATGCCTTCTTCGTTAAAATCAAGGATTTTATTCATCCGTTCCATAAGGAGGACAATGCCGTGATATGCTGGGACAGCACCACAGCTAACGCTTGTACCAGCACTACGCGGCGTAACAGGTACTTTGAATTTGTTAGCGACCTTCATAACACCTGCTACTTCTTCCGTGCTAGCTGGCAGCACGACGACTTCTGGTTTGCACCAAAAGCTCGGTGCTAAACTTTCGTCTGCTTTATATACTTCGAGGACATCGTCATCAGTTTTGACGTATTTGTCGCCAACGACATCCCGCAATGCTTGCAATACTTCTGGTGTAACTGGATTATATTGTTCCATACTATGTAAATCCCCTTTATCTTTCATTTATCGCAACGGCTGTTCCAATAAGTGCAACAGCGATTCGGTACTTGTTATTATAGTACAATGCAAGGGATTTGTCTTCTCTTTTTCGTAGAAAATCATATATATTTTACTCATTCCATTATATGCCTTCAAGTAATAAATAAAGGCAAAACGTATGCCGTAAAGTTATACGTTTTACCTTTGGTTTACTTTTATTAATTTCGATAAACGTTACTGTAAGACAGGGAATGTTGCTGCTGCATGGCCCATAATAGTGACTTTGTAGTCGTCTTTCCCTTCTTTAGCCAATTCTGCTTTGGCCATAGCCCACGCTTCTTCGAGGGTTGCTGCCGGGATTTGACCGCTTTGACGGATAATGTCAAAGTTTTCCGGCCGTGTAACGATGTAGACGTGCTTCATAGAGTTAATGATGCAGTGCGCTTTGAAAGCTACGAAAGCAGGAATGGAAAAGTCTGCACGCAAATTTTTTTCAAACTGATCCATATCGCTGCGGAAGAACCAATCTGTAAAGATAGCCGGTTCTTTAATATCCGGGCAATCGAGGGTGAAAATCATCATGCCGCCCGGTTTCGTAGCGAAGACAGAATTCATGTGAGCTTTCATGCTCTGATAGAGATTCATGTCTTTCGGATAGCCACCGGCAGAGCCGATAGTCACGTCTGCTTGTTCCTGAATGGGCACACTAGCAATACGGAGCAAATCGTCGCATCCTTTTTTCCACGCGTCATACCAATGACCACCAACGACTTCATAGAGGTCACCGTCCGCTGTGAAGACTGTATTAACGAGGAAGGCTGGGTTCAATAAGGCCGCTGCTTCTTTCATGTCTTTATGGAGCGGATTGTTTTCAAGGAGGCTCGTTTCGCAGAGCGGATTGCAACCGCCGCCTAATTCTTCGGTCAAGGCTAAGGCATGGTTACGCATAATCGTTTCGTAGCTTGCAATGCCGGGCAAGACCGATTTACGGCCGCCGCCAAAGCCAGCCATGGGATGGAAGGACACAGCACCCGTCAAGATGACTTTATCTGCGTCGACAGCCCGTTTATCTAAATAGACATCGTTGCCGTGGCTCGTCGTGCCTACACAGGTCAAGAGGTCTTTGTTGCGGCAATCGTGATTGACTATCTTCACCCGTTTGACCATAGCTTCACCGCAGACAATAGCGTCTTCTGCCGGTGTGTGCGCCCGGTGCGTTCCTTGGGCCGTAATGACCGTAATTTGGCTATCTGCAACGCCAATGCGGTTGAGTTCATCGACGATGACTGGGAGCATCTGCGCCGTATGGACAGGGCGCGTAATGTCACTGACGATGATGGCTACTGTATCAGTCGGTGTAATGACTTCTCCTAAGGGCGCACTGCCAATAGGATGACGGAGCGCGTCGAGGACGGCTGCAGCTTCATCGGTTACAGCCTGAGTCGGTGTACCGTGTAAATCATATAAGACGTGCGTTTCGTCGAGGGAAACAGTTTGCGTTCCTTTGCCGCAAGGCAGAGAATAGGTTTTCATTTGTATAAATACCTTCTTTACAATTAAATGTCAATGAATAAATTCCATCGGCCCATAAACAGCACCACAATACTGCGCACGAAGAGCAGCACAAACAGTCCTGTCGTCAAGACAATTAAGAAGTTTTCAAAATTCTCCATGTGATGGGCTTTATAACGAAGGATAGACACAGCGTGGGCAATTTGGAGTAACATATAAGGTCGCCTCTTTTACGTTGAATCCTTGGGTTTTGGAAATAATTCATGGATTTGCCGGGCTGATTCTTCATTTTCCCGAATCCCTTTTAACAGCGTTTTTTCAGAATTTTCCATGTGCTTTTTCGCAACTTTCCGGGCCATAGCACTGTTGTGGTTGGCAATGTTTTCTACCATTTGCCGATGTTCTTCCCACGTTGCTGCCAGTCGGCCAGGATAATGCATGGAAATAGAACGGAAGCGCAGCATTTGTTCTCGTAAATTATGGAGTATATCGACGAGACGCTGGTTGCGGCTCGCATGATATAAGGCATCGTGGAAGCGAATGTCAGCGTCGACGATTTTTTCAAAGTCATCGTGAGCCATATATTCATTGATTTCCACTAAAATACGTTCCAAATACTCTAATTCATCCGTCGTAATCCGTTCTGCCGCTAGACCCGCTGCTAGTTCTTCGAGGGCACTGCGGATTTCAAAGACCTGGGCAATATCCTTTAAGGAAATATCAGCAACGTACGTGCCACGGCGCGGCACCATGACGACAAAGCCTTCTTGTTCAAGCTTACGAATGGCTTCGCGAATAGGCGTACGGCTCACACCGAGTTCGTCAGCGAGCTGAATTTCCATGAGCCGTTCCCCAGGCTGGAGCACACCGTCCTTGATGGCTTGCCGAAGCGATTCGCTGACGACTTCGCGCAGGGGCTTATACGCATCCAGTTGAATCGGCTCGAGTTTGTGTTGTCTTGGTTTAGTCGGTTTCATGCGGATTGTACTCACCCCCTGTAAGCGTAGTTTTATATACATCTATATAGGTTTCCTGCAAAAGGGCAGTATATATAGTATCTATATCTTTCGTTGGCGGCACGAGGGCAAAGGTCGTCGGGCCGCTGCCGGAAACGAGCGGTACGAGCCCATGGCTTCGTAATAGGTCATAGCAAGTAGTAATTTCCGGGACCACTGGCTGAACGAGGCGGACGAACGTATTCCCCATCGACGCTATTAAAGCTCCTTGGTCTTGCTCAGTAATAGCCTTGATGACGGCTGCTACATCGACATCGACTTGTGGGGCTGTCGTATCGAATAAGGCATAGGCCTCCTTCGTCTGAACCGTCGTATGCGGATGGACAACGAGGACGTGCCACTGAGGCAGCGTTGGTAATGGCGTTAACACATCGCCAATGCCTTGACCGCGCATGGTGCCACCGTAGACACAAAAAGGCACATCCGCACCAAGGGCAGCCCCTATTTTCGCCAGGGTATCAAGAGATAAGCCTAAGTTCCACAAGCGATTGAGGCCACGCAAGACAGCGGCACAGTCCGTACTGCCACCGGCAAGGCCAGCAGCTATGGGAATCTTTTTTTCTAAATGAATAGCCACGCCTTTTGGTATCCCTGTATAGTCACACATAGCACGATAGGCCTTATAGGCCAAATTCGTTTCATTACAAGGAAGTCCTGCAAGAGATGACGTTAGCGAAAAGGAATCTGCATCGGTGAGGGTAATCGTATCACAAAGGCCGATAGATTGAAATACCGTATCTATCGTATGGTATCCATCGTCGCGACGGCCTGTAATTTGTAGTGCCAAGTTCACTTTGCCATACCCAATTTCTCTAATCATACCCTATTGTCCACTCCCTGTGTAAAAGATATTGATAAAATTGTAACCTATGTTATAATGAGACGTACTAGACGACGCACGTTGCATCGCCTCGTATGGATGATACCATACCATCTTGATTATACCGTTTTTTCTTTTATTTTACAATTCTTTCTGTACCCATAGGAGAAGAGACACATGAATGTAAAAAAACTTCATATTTCTTGGAAATCCGAAGCAGTTCCGCACATCGCATCTTTCGTTGGCAATTTCATTGCTGCTGTAGGCATTAATGCCTTCTTCATTCCCCAGCACCTCCTCAGCAACGGCATTAGCGGTGTAGCCATCATCTTCTACTTCCTCATTGGCGTTCCTGCCGGTATTGCTAACTTTGTGCTCAACATCCCAATTATGATTGCGTGCTACAAATTCATGGGTAGACGGTACACGATCATTAGCGTCATTGGCACATTCTGGCTCTCTTTCCTCATGAGCCTGACATCTTTCATTGCCGATTGGAAAATCATTGAAGACCCAATGCTCTCGTGTATTGCCGGCGGCCTCGTCACAGGCGTAGGCTTTGGCATCCTCTACCGCTATAACGTCAATAGCGGCGGCCTCGATGTAGTCGGCGCGATTATGAAGAAATTCTACTCCCTCGATATTGCCAATGTCGTCATGGGCCTCAATACATTGATTCTCTTCGTCGCGGCCTTTATGTTTTCCATTCAGCTCGCTGTCCTGACGTTCGTCGGCATTTACATCGGCACGTATATTACCAATAAAGTCGTCATCGGCTTACGGCAACGGAAATCAGTCATTATCATTTCTAATCGCTCTGATGTCATTGCAAACATCCTCATGCGCTACGTCGGTCACGGCGCGACCTTCTTGCACGGCCAAGGAGCTTACACGATGCAAGATAAACGCGTCATTTACGCCGTCATTAAGCTCACAGAAGTAGCAAAAGTCAAAGAACTAGTCAATAAATTAGACCCGAAAGCCTTCATGATTATTAGCGACGCATCCGAAGTCATTGGCCGAGGCTTCACAGGCCCAGCCGTCAAATACCACGAATATCCTGGCGACGCATTATCCATCCCTCGTACGAAGAAAAATATGCCCTCTGAGTTTTAAAACAGAGCTTTCTCTTTCAACCGGTAGATGTAAAGGCAGGGGCTGTGCTTTTTAAGCCGCATATCGAAGATCCTAAGGCGTAAAAGCATAGTCCCTGCCTCTTCCCCCTACCCCATATTGATACAAAAAAGCACTTCCTCACTAACACATGAGGAAGTGTTTTTTTACGCCTAAAATATCTTATTGTAATTTATTTTGGTCGCGGTAAATAACCCATTCGGCAATGTTATTCGCATGGTCCGCCATCCGTTCAATGTACTTGACGATGAGGACGTACGAAATATAATCTGCTGAATTCTGCGGGTCTGCTGTGACTTCTTTCGATAATTCTTCTAAGAGATTCTTAAAGGCTACATCGACAATATCATCTTTGTCGCGCATCAACTCTGCTTGAGAGCTATCTTTGCCTCTGTAGAAATCAAGGACATCACTGACCATAGAAGCCATAACGCCATACATTTCTTTTAATCCCGGCGGCAACGGAATATTATGATGTGCTTTTTCCAAGCGAATGACGTACTGGCAAATATCAGCACAATGGTCGGCAATGCGTTCCAAATCGGAGAGGATTTTGAGCGTTGCCATCATGCTGCGCCAATCAGATGCAACCGGGTTTTGGAGCATGCTAATCGTTAAGTCTTTACGGATACATTCTTTGACGAGCGCATCAATATCATCATCGCCGCGATAGACTTCATCAGCTAAGACGATGTCCCGTGTTTCAAGAGCTTTCCACGTCTTTTCAATGGCTTTTTCAATGAGCATACCTAAAGAGGCAAGTTGAGTATTTAATTCTCTGACAGATTTTTCGTATGCTTCTGGCATGTACGAGTCCCTCCCTATTAACCGAAACGACCGGTAATATATTCTTCCGTCTTTGGATTTTTTGGATTATTAAAGACAGTTTCCGTCTTGTCGAATTCAATGAGTTCGCCTAAGAGGAAAAAGGCCGTTTTGTCGGAAATACGTTTTGCTTGCTGCATGCTGTGTGTAACGATGACGATCGTATATTTATCTTTTAATTCAAGAGCTAAGTCTTCGATTTTCTGTGTGGAAATCGGGTCCAATGCCGATGTCGGTTCGTCCATGAGGATAACAGACGGGTCAGCGGCAAGAGTACGGGCAATGCAGAGACGCTGCTGCTGGCCGCCGGAGAGGCCGAGAGCACTCTTATTCAGGCGGTCTTTCATTTCGTCCCAGCAAGCGGCCTGACGGAGGCTGCGTTCAACGATTTCTTCGAGTTTCTTTTTATCATTAATGCCTTGGATACGCGGGCCGTACGCAACGTTTTCAAAGACGCTCTTTGGGAACGGAGTCGGCTGTTGGAAGACCATGCCGACGCGATAGCGCAAAGCCAAGGGGTCAACTTCTTTGAAAATATCTTTTCCTTCAAAGAGAAGTTTCCCTTCGACGCGGCAGCCTTCGACGAAATCATTCATACGGTTTAAAGTTTTGATGAACGTCGATTTCCCACAACCAGACGGGCCGATGAGGGCTGTAATCTGGTTTTTCTGGATGTCCATGGAAATGTGTTTTAAAGCCTGATGTGTTTCATCATAGTATAAGTCGAGGTTTTCGACTTCAAAAGTATATTCAGGATTGCCTTGCGCAGCAGCTGTTTTCGTTTGCACAGCTGCACTGCTTTTTACGTTATCTTTCATAGTCGCGCCAAAGCCAGTCAAGGTAGTCGTTAATTCTGCCATTATTGATTTCCTCCCATTTTCTTATCAATGCGATAGCTCAAGTAGCGGGCACCTAAGCTGAAGATGAGTACGAGCACCATCAAGATTGCCGATGAAGTACCAGCCATCTGGAAGGCATCCGGTTGTAATGCTTCTGTACGGAGAGCCCAAATATGGAGGGCTAAGGTTTCGCCCGGACGGAACGGGTTCAACGGACATGTATTCGACGTAATATCCCAGTTCGTCCAGTCAATATCGGTAGACATACCAGCCGTGAACATGAGGGCAGCAGCTTCACCGAAGCCACGGCCTGCAGCCATAATGAGGCCCGTCATAATGCGCGGGAAACAAGCCGGTAAGAGAACGTGCCAAATGGTCTGCCACCGCGATGCACCGAGGCCAAGACTACCATTACGATAGCTGTCCGGCAAGTTGCGGAGTGCATCTTCTGTAACAGAAGTGACAAGAGGCAAAGTTAAAATAGAGACGGCCAAGGAGCCAGCGAACAAGTTCCACTGGGAATTGGTCATGACGATGAAGGCTAAGTAACCGAACAAGCCGACGACGATAGACGGCAAAGAAGCTAACGTTTCAACAGCCATGCGGACCCACCGTGTAATGCGGCCTTTCTTTGCGTATTCAGCAAGGAAAATACCAGCAGGAATACCGGTTACAGCACTGGCGATAAGAGCCAAGACGACGAGGTAAATCGTATTAAAGAACATATTGCCAAGACCGGAGCTGTTAAAGGCAAGCATTTCCGGTTTCATATGGCCAAAGCCTTCGATGACAACGTAGGCAATGAAGGCAACCAGGAGGACTACAGCACAAGCCGTTCCAAAACGGAAGAGGTTGGTCATAATCGAGTCCATTCGTTTTTTCGAGCTAACACTATTCATTTAGGACCGTCCTTTCAATTCCGTAGCAGCATTGAGCTGGTGGATTGCATAAATGAAGAGGAACGATAAAATAAAGAGCAACAAAGCCATCGTCCAAAGAGCGGCGTTGTATTCGCCGCCTTCCATAGCACCACCCATATCGGCTGAAATAGCTGTGGTCAGCGTACTAGCCGGTAAGAAGAGTGATGTTGGGAAGACTTTCATTTGCCCAATAACCATGGCAACAGCAAGTGCTTCACCAAGGGCACGGGCTAAGCCTAAAATGATACCCGTAAAGATACCGCCTTTTGCTGCTGGGAGGACGACTTTCGCAATCGTTTCCCACCGCGTAGCACCGAGGCCATACGACGCATCACGCCACTGTTTCGGCACAGCCGCCATAGCATCGGCTGCCATAGTCGTAATGGTCGGGAAAATCATGACGGCCAAGACGATGCCTGCAGCGAGGACAGAAAAGCCAAAAGGCATCGGGAATAATTTCCGTAAGAACGGAATCAAAACAGTCATGCCGACGAAGCCGTAGACAACGGACGGAATGCCTGTGAATAATTCGACTGCCGGCTGAATGAGACGGCGTGTTTTCGGGCTGGCAATTTCGGTCATGAAAATGGACGTTGCCATGCTAAAGGGCAAGGTAATGATCAGGGCCAACGCACAGGTGACAAGAGAACCTGTGATAAACATAGCCGACCCAATCTGGCCGCCCCCTTCAGCTGTATCGCTCGGGTTCCACGCGCCGGAGAATAAGAATTCTGTCACGCTGTGACCAAATAATGTAAATGTATTTGTACCTTTATACAAGAGAAAGAGCCCAATGAGAAACGGCACCAGTGCCATACCGATGCCGCATATTGTAATGAGTGTCCGGGCTACTTTCTCACTTCGGTGTGCACGCTGCACTGCCGCACTGAGAGAGTTCATTACAGTTCCTCCGTTTAGTTATAGACTACAGATTAGTGTACGTCTTTGGTTTGCATCTTGCTGCCAATGCCGTAGCCAAGTTCTTCGATACGTTTACCGTATTCGTCGCCTTGGATGTATTCGATGAAGGCTTTAACAGCGTCTTTCGGATTCTTGCTTGTGTAAATGTGTTCATAGCCCCATACCGGATATTTGCCGGAGTATGTATTTTCAAGGCTTGGTTCTACACCGTCGATGGAGAGTTTAACGACGCTCTTATCGTTGATTAAGTACGGAAGAGCTACATAGCCAATAGCACCGGGGTTCTGTGCAACGCTCTGTACGAGGATACCGGAGTTATCTGTTTCAAGGGATTTGTTATCAGCTTCTTCTTGGCCGTTAATAGCGTATTGTTTGAAGAGAGCACGTGTACCGGAAGTTTTCGGACGAGTTACGAGAACGATAGGTTCATCTGGGCCGCCGACTTCTTTCCAGTTTTTAACTTTAGCTGTGAAGACGTCTGTTAACTGTTCTTTTGTAAGGTTTTTAACCGTTGCGCCTACGTCCGGGTTAACGATAGCAGCTACTGTCATAACAGCAACTTTATGGTCTTCGAGTTGTGCAGCTTTATCTTTGTCAAGTTTCGATTCAGCAGGAACATCGGAGTTGCCCATGTCAACAGAGCCATCAGAAACTTGTTTTAAACCAGTACCGGAACCACCAGCGTTTAAGCTAATGGAAACGTCTTTATTTTTTTCTTTGAATTTTTCTGCAGCGTCTTTAACGAGCGGTAATAATGCAGAAGAACCAGAACCAGTGATGCTGCCGCTTACTGCAGCACCTTTATTGTCGCCACTAGAAGCTTTCTGATCTTGGCTGCCACCACAGCCAGCAACACTTGCTACCATCATAACAGCTAATGCAGCTAATACTAATTTTTTCAATTTCATTATAAATCCTCTCCTTTTGAAAGTAGAACCAGGTTTTGTTCGTTCATGATTCCTGAGTACGCTATTATGGTAACAAGGTCATGTAAGGTTCATATGTAAGAAATGTAAAGATTTGTAAAAAACATCACGCCTTTTATGCCCCTTTTGCAACGTTTTTTGCAAGAAATAAAAAGGTCGTGCTATATATACGTTTTAGTTTTACGAGAAGGGCAGAAAAAAAGAAGAGACATGTGGCATTGTCTCTTCTTTTTCGCAAGGTGCGTGTAACTATAGTATGTTATTTAGGGAACATAATCACGATTTCCGTGCCTTCTCCTTCTTTACTTTGCAGCTGAATCCGACCATTGTGGTGTTCTACAATATGCTTGACAATGGACAAGCCTAAGCCGCTGCCGCCGATTTTTTGAGAACGGCTCGAGTCAGCCCGATAGAATCGTTCAAAGACACGGGGCATTTTATCTTCTGGAATGCCAATGCCTGTGTCGCGCACAGAAAATTCCACTTCGTTGCCAACGGACTTCACATAGACGTAGACGTGGCCGCCTGGACGGTTATACTTGACGGCATTGTCAATGAGGTTCATGGCGACTTCGCGAATCAAGCCCTTATCACCTTCAAAGGCAACGTGTTCCATCGTGCAGTGGACAGTGACCTTCTTTTCAATCAGGACAGGCTCCATGAATTCGACGATTTCATCGACAATGTCTTTTAAGAAGACTGGTTCCCGGACCGTTTGGCGCTTCCCTTCTTCAATGTGCGTCAAATGCATGATTTCTTCAATCATACCGAGGAGGCGTTTTGCTTCTTTGCGGATGAGGCCGCTAAAATGCATAACATCTTCCGGCGTTTTCGCCAGGCCCGTCGCAAGGACTTCGGCAAAGCCGCTAATCGACGTAAGCGGGGTCTTTAATTCATGGGATACGTTGGACGTAAATTCACGGCGCAGCTGTTCTTGCCGTTCCAGTTCCGTAATATCGTCAATAATAAAGAGCATGCCGTAAAACTCTTCTTCTTTATATACAGGCTGGGCAGTTAATAAATAAGTTCGCCCGTCGAGAATCATATGTTGTTCTGTTACTTTATCATGCTGGGATGATTCAATCGTATGCCAAACGTCTTCTGAAAAGAGGGGCCGAATGGTTTTCCCCATCAACTTCGTCTGGTCCGGCCGTTTGAAAATCCGCAACGCGCAGCCGTTAATCCCCATAATATTATAAGCATCGTCCGTAAGGATGACCCCTTCTTGGAGATTTTCCATCATCAGTTTGACTACGTTCCGCTGTTGCTCCAGTGTATGAATAGTCTGGTTAATGACGTGGCTTTGGTCGACGATTTTATCGACAAGGGGCTGCAACTCGCTGTCAATGGGCGGCAAGGTCTTCGGCGTAGGCGCACCGATGTCGCCGATTTTCTTAATCAGTAAAATGGTTTGATGCAGCGGTGCTAAGAGGCTCGCCGTCAAGCGCCGCGACATTTTAATACAGCCTAAGGCTGCTAAGGCAAAGACTAAGAGCATCATAGGCAAGATGGAAATGAGATGGGCATACATGCTGTCTCGTTCCATACTGACGCGAATGACCGAGCCATCGGGCAAGCGCTCTGCTTCGTAGTACTGGGTCTTCGCCAAGGTCTGGGAATTACGCACAGCCGAGCCTTCGCCTGTTTTCAAGGCTTCTTGCACTTCAGGCCGGTCTAAGTGATTGCCGAGCTGGCGAATGTCCGCCATCGAGTCGTAGCGTACAGTCCCATTGGGGTTAATCCACGTAATACGGATGTTGCCGTCTTCGGTACGGCTAATTTCTTGCAGTGCTTGTTCTGGTGCGTAGGCATTGCTAATGACCGACGCTTTGACGAGGTTGACCGTCATGTCCATTTCTTCTGACACTTGCCGCTCCATGGTCCGCAAGAAAAACCAGCCTGCAATGAGATTAGTCACAATCATACACGTAAAGCCCATGAGGAGTAAACTCACATAGATTTTACGTCTCATACATTACCACCTACGACGTATCCCACACCGCGGACCGTGCGGATAATGTGGCCCCCTTCACCGAGTTTTTGCCGCAAACTCTTAATATGCATGTCAATGGTCCGGCTTTCGCCTTCGTACGTAAAGCCCCAGACGGCTTCCATAATTTGTTCGCGCTTGAGGACAATATCGATATTGACCAATAAATACCGCAATAATTCAAATTCTTTGACCGTCAAATGGCATACTTCGCCGTTAACTGTAACGATGTGCTTTTCTGCATTGAGCGTCACTGGGCCGTACGAATACATATTCTTGGCAGCACTTTGGGGACGGCTGCGGCGCAAGACCGCACGAATACGAGAAATTAATTCGACAATCCCAAAGGGTTTGCAGACGTAATCATCAGCACCGCCATCAAGGCCTTTGACAATATCGTATTCACTGGTCTTGGCTGTGAGCATAATGACCGGTAAATTGCGGTAATGGGAATCTTTGCGGATTTTTTCCAAGATTTCCGTGCCACTTTCATTAGGCAGCATAATATCTAATAAGACTAAAGCCGGCATTTTTTCTTGCAACCCTTGCCAAAAGGCTTTGCCATCAGCAAAGGTTTCTACTTCAAAATTTTGACTCCGCAGTGCATAGCCTACGAGTTCGCGAATATTTTCATCATCTTCTACACAATAAATCAATGACATCTGTTGGCACCCCCACGGTATTAAAAGTATTTCATTCTCCATAGTATAGAGAGCCTACGTATTCTCTCCATAGGGAATACGTAAAAACTATGTAAACTTCTTGCCATATTTTGCCATAATCGACGAAAAAAAGAATATATGAAAAGAGTCGCGACGAAACAGCACGTTTCGTGGCAACTCTTCCGTAGTTAGAAATCTAAGTCTTTCGCCGTCAGTTTTACTTCCCAACCTTTGTCGACTTGCTTATACGTAAAGGCACCGATAAAAGAATGCATATCCCGAATCCACGTAAAATTGCGGTCCGAAATGTCATGCGTATCCAAATCTTGGGCGAGCGTAAAGATTACCGTATCGAGCGGCGTTAAGACATAGCCAAAGGAAATACCTCGCTGCCGCGGATTGTCCGGCGTATCAAAGCGATACGGCGAATAGCCGTCAATATTATGTTTTTTATACCACAGTGTCGTCCACAAGCGGTCATTAATGCCTTGGTTCAAAATAACGCCCCAGTACGGGTCACGGCGTTGGGCATTGTCCGTCGAATAGAGGTCGCGCCGATAGCCTGCAAAAGCCCGGATGTTCGCGCGGTTCCACAAGGATAAAGGCGCATGGGACATTTCTAAACGATAGCCTACATGTGTCCCTGTTTCTACACCGTCTTCAGCCCAGCGGCCCCAGTTAGCACTACCGTTGACGTATACGCCAGTCGAGCCAAAGCGCAACGTCGGCATGGAATATTCCAGTTCAGGCCACTTCGTTGCCCATACGTTATTATCGTTATCCGTACTTTCTTCTTGGCTATAACCAAGGTGGAACGTACCGAAAGACGTATTCTTTTCAATTTGCGCTGCTGGCCGTACACCTTCTTTGGACGAAATCGTATAGCGGACGTTGAGCTTTAAGTCACCGTAATCATTTAACGTGAAAGAGCCGCGCCCTTTGAGGCCAATGCCGTCATCACTATTGAAGAACGGCCGTGGGAACAACGTAAAGAGAATGGACTTCGAGCCATCATCATCGAGACGGCCTTCGTAATGGCCGTACGTTAATAAGCAAATATGTTTAAACCAGAGCTTCGTATTTTCAGCCGTAAATTTTTCGCCTGGATAAATGCGAATATCATCGCCTGTAATATAATAGTCCGGTGTCTTCGCTACAGCGTGCAGTGTCGTAATGAGGGCATGCTTCATGTAGCCTACGCCGTTGACCATTTCTACATCCGTGCCACGCACGTAGTAGTTCGGCCCTAAGAAGCCATCGACTGTGAGCATGCTCGTCCCTTGGTTATTGCCGTTATACGTAATGCCTTGAGCCGTTAAGGCATTGTCGCCAGAAATGTAAATCGATGGGCCTGATGCATAATAGACCTGCGTATTCGTATTCCCTTCGACGACATTCGTATGGATTTCATCCATGCCCTGCTGAATATCGACATTGCCCCGGCCTTTGACGTAGCCATCACTGCCGCGCACGACCATCGTATCAGCCTGCATGTGGAGGGGCTGCGTCGGCAAGGTCACGTCGTAAGCCTGGGAAGCCGCCGTCAAGTCCACAGGGAGTACGCCGTCCGCAACGGTTTGTGGGGTCGTGACCGACGTTTTATGACTATGAAGTTGTGTATCGTTCATCCCTGCACCATCACTAGTTGCGGCAAAAGCCGTCACCGTGAAGGGCAGGACAGCTGCCACTACAGCAGCTGTAAGTCTTTTATTCATGCATGTCACCTGTCGGTTGGTCAGAAGATTCAATGGAGACGATTGTCTGATTCGGGTCATTATGGCTAATTTCTACAGGTTTGACTTCGCCATAATGGGGAATATCATCGCTCGTCGGGTCTGTATGGCTGTACGTCGGATTGTCCACGACGACACCACTAGCTGCGCGATTAGCCGTAGTCATGTTGTCGACAGTGCCGTTTTCTTTAAAGCCCACGACGGTTACGTTTTCTGATGTTTCTGCATACATCGTCGTGCCAGCCGGGATTTCTACATCGTTGCCATGGACGAAGAGGCCGCCGACGAGGCCAACAGGCCCTAAGATAATGGCACCGGCTGCAGATGCACCGACAGCACTAGCTGTGTTCTTATACTGTTCTTTTACTTTTTCACCAATCGTCAGCGGTACAGGCGTACCGTCAGCAGCGCGCACCGTATGGTACGTCACTTCGATTTTGCCGTCTTTCCCAAAGCGGCCTGATTTCCGTGCTTTCGTAACAGTCGCTTCTGTTTCCATGCCTTTAGGAATAGCAATGGTGTCGCCAACGATGACATCATCAGCGACCGTAAAGTACACGCTGTCCCCTTCTTGAGCTGTCTTCGAATCTAAAGGCGTCACATTTTCTAAGGTCACAATCGTTCCTTTGGGAATCGTCGTCACTTGGGAAATGTATTTTTTATTGCCCAACATAGCACTGCGCAAGGCAGCAATGCGATTGACTAAGGCACCGCTCATGACTTTGCCGTCAATGCCTTGTTCTAAGTTTTCGACCTGCACGAGGAGCGGTTCTTCCGTAATCTGACCGGAATACTGCCACTGCATCAAATTCACAGCTGCTAATAAGGATAAATCAGAGCCATTGCTTCCATATACATCCTTATATAATTCATTAGTCTGGTTCTGAATGGTTCCATTGACCGTATTCGTGCCGTTTAATAATTTATCGAGCGCATTAATGCGGTCATTTAAAGAGCCAGTCTGGGTCGTGCCGTAAACTGTCGTTTCTACTTTTTCTGCTTTCTCTAAAATTGTATAATCAGCAGCGCCGGCCGTCATAGCACCACACAAGGCCATTACTGCCAGAACACAAGCTACTTTCTTCTTCCACATACGTCATTCCTCCTCTATGAACGAGTGTAATCATATCGATTGCGCGTAATACATCACTATATACTTACATAACATTATATAAAAATACGCTTTAAAAAGCAATAAAACCGTTCTAACAAGCGTATTGAGATATAGTTACAAAAACTTTACGAAATGCCGTTGTATCTCCCCTTATATAGTGTTAGTATAACCATGTAAAGATTATATAAAGAAATAGTTGAGGTGTTAGTATGAACTTAAAAGAATATAGCATGCATCATGAGTCGAGCATCAGGGCTCGTGAAATCTTGCGCTACTTAGGGCCGGGCATTTTAATCACTGTCGGCTTTATCGACCCGGGCAACTGGGCATCTAACTTAGCTGCTGGTGCTGAGTTTGGCTATCTGCTCTTGTGGATGGTCACGCTCTCGACGATTATGCTCATCCTCTTGCAGCATAACGCCGCCCACTTAGGCATCGTTACAGGCCTTTGCCTTTCTGAAGCAGCGACGAAGTTTTTACCGAGTTGGTTAGCTAAACCGGTTTTAGGCTCGGCCATGGTTGCTTCGGCCGCGACAGCACTGGCTGAAATCTTGGGCGGTGCCATTGCCTTGCAAATTCTCTTTAATATACCTTTATTTATTGGCTCTGCACTAACAGCTGGGCTATGCGCCTTCATGCTCCGGACCAATTCGTATAAGAAAACAGAAAAAATCATTATTGCCTTCGTCTCGATTATTGGCTTTTCGTTCTTATTTGAATTGAGCATTGTCCCTATTGATTGGGGCCAAGCCGTAGCCGGTTGGGTCACGCCGTCCTTTCCGCCTGGCTCGATGGTCATCATTATGAGTGTCCTCGGTGCCGTCGTTATGCCTCATAATTTATTTTTGCATTCCGAAATCATTCAGTCCCGCCAATGGAACTTAGAAGACGAAAAAGTCATTAAGAAGCAGCTGAATTTTGAATTCTTAGATACCTTATTATCTATGGTCATTGGCTGGGCCATTAATAGTGCCATGATTCTCATTGCTGCAGCCGTTTTCTTTACGCATCACATTGATGTGACGGACTTAGCGCAAGCCTCGGATTTACTCAAGCCCCTCCTCGGCGACGGCGCAGCTCTTATCTTTGCTATTGCCCTCCTCGTCTCCGGTATTTCCTCGACTGCAACGTGCGGCATTGCCAGCGGCAGTATTTACTCCGGTATTTTCGGCGAAGACTACAACATCAAAGACTACCATTCGTGGCACGGCGTACTCATTGCCTATATTGCAGCCCTCGTAGTCATCTTCTTTATTCAAGACCCCTTTATGGGACTCGTCTATTCGCAAATGTTCTTGAGCATTCAGCTCCCCATTACGATTGCGTTGCTCGTGTATTTAACTTCTTCTAAACGCGTAATGGGACGATTTGTCAACTCCCTTCGTATGAAATGCATTCTAACCATTATCGGTATTATCGTTGCTTTATTGAATATATCCCTTTTATATCAAGCTATCATCGGTGTATAGTTAATAAATGCAAACTCCTCTGCATAAAAACAGAGGAGTTTTTTTGTTTTCTCAGAACTGTAATATTTTTATTTTTGCCTTGAATATTTTAGATTGATAATTATTAACATTTAAAATTTTAAAAAGCGGCTCTTGATTTCTCAAAATTACCATGGTATAATGAAAGTACTAACAAATAAAAATTATTTGTTAGTACTTAATAAAAGTCACTATCAATTTTATGATGATATTACAGGAGGAATTGACAATGAAAAAATTTGTATGCACTATCTGCGGTTATGTATTCGAAGGCGACGCTGCTCCGGAAAAGTGTCCACAATGTGGTGCTCCTGCTTCCAAATTCAAAGAACTTACTTCCAGCGAAAAAGAATACGCTGACGAACATCGTGTAGGCATTGCAAAAGACGTTGATCCTGAAATTATCGACGGCCTCCGTCTTAACTTCACTGGCGAATGCTCCGAAGTCGGCATGTACCTCGCTATGAGCCGTGTTGCTGACCGTCAGGGCTATCCTGAAGTTGCTGAAGCTTACAAACGTATTGCTTTTGAAGAAGCTGAACATGCAGCGAAATTTGCTGAACTCCTCGGTGAAGTTGTTACAGAAGATACAAAAACAAACCTCGAAATGCGTGCAGCTGCTGAACAGGGCGCTTGCGCTGGCAAAAAAGACTTGGCTACACTCGCTAAAAAACTCAATCTCGACGCTATCCATGATACAGTTCATGAAATGGCAAAAGACGAAGCTCGTCATGGCCGTGTATTCGATGGCTTACTTGCTCGTTATTTCGCAAAATAAGTTCGGCTCCCTTCCCTAAATCCGGGAATGAAAAGACCGTCTACAAGAGTTGCAGGCGGTCTTTTATATGTATTATAAGAAGACAACAAAAAAGAGCAGCAATGATATGTACCCCCTTTACTGGACACACCAGTTAAAGGGGGTACTTTTTATGA
>UQHB01000013.1 GCA_900540735.1 uncultured Megasphaera sp.
ATGACAAAAAAATACTGCCAGCCCAAAAGGCCAGCAGTATGTGCAACTTACCGTGCTAAAATCTGCTCAATTTCGTGGAGCGACGTGACGAACCGTGCCTTGTCACGGCCATTTTCATTGAGGAAGCCTGCGTCGACCATATGGTCAAACATCTTTTCCAAATAATCGTAGCAGCCGTTGATATTATATAAAATGCAAGGCTTGCCGTGCCGACCGAGGCGCGCCGCCGAAATAGCTTCGGAAATTTCTTCCAGCGTCCCTGGGCCGCCAGGCAAGGCAATGTACGCATCGCCAAGCTCTAACATGCGCGTCTTGCGCGCTGCCATCGTGTCGACGACGATGAGTTTTGGCAAACTTTCATGAACTTCTTCTTTCGTCTTTAAAAATTCCGGAATGACACCGATGACGTTGCCACCGTTAGCCAAAACAGCATTCGCGAGGATACCCATGAGCCCCTTCTTGCCGCCGCCATAGACCAGCGTCAAGTGGTGCGCCGCAAGCCACGCGCCAAGCTCTTTCGCTTTTTTCCGATATATGTCATTGTTCCCTTCACTTGAACCGCAGTATACTGTAATATTCATGGCTTTCGCCTCCTTTGTTACGTCTATTATACATCACTTGCGCAGGGAATACTGATTTTTTCCTCTTTTCTTTGACTCATAAACTAAGTCATCGGCGACTTTACACAAAGACGCATAGGTCTCTCCATCTCGCGGAGCTAAAGCAACGCCAACACTACAGGAAATGTCCTTAAAGGCACATTCTGTATCTGTCAGCGCAGCGATGTTCGTACAAATCGTGGCAGCGTATGTTTCCACTTTCGTCAGGTCGACGACATCCTTCACGAAGACGACGAATTCATCACCGCCAATACGGGCTACATAATCCTCTTGGGTAACACTGCCTTGCAAAGTCTTCGCTACTTTCTGCAAGACCGTATCGCCCATTTGATGGCCATACGTATCATTGACGCTCTTAAAGTTATCTAAATCTAAAAAGATGAATGTCCCTGCTGCGCCGTCTTGTTCCAAAAATTGGTTGGCATACTCGACAATACCTTGATAATTCAAGATGCCTGTAAGGGAATCGGTCCGCGCTTGTTGCAATGCGCGCTGTAATTCTTCGACTTGCAGCTTTTGTTTCATATACATATCCGTAATATCCGTACAGCTCATGAAGATGAGTTTTTCTTTTTTATTGCAGTAACGATACTCTATTTTTTTGCGTGTATAGCCACGCACGGGATCGATGACACCAGCTGTCAACGAATGGACGCCGTATGCTTCCAACTGAGCCAAGACGCGCGGCAATTCCATTTCCGCAATGACTCGGTCTTGGTCTTCTGGTACGACATATTCTCTGGCATAGGTGACGATTTTTTCACTATAATGCTGCGCTGTCGCTGGTGGCAAAGTAGTCCCTAATTCGCCGTTGCTTAAAGTAATATACGTGTCATTTTTAGCATCTAAGTAAATGAAGTAATCATACATATCATACATGTATATGTCGACAATACGGCATAAGAGATTTTCTTGACCGGGCTGATGAAAGAGGACGCACACCGTTTTGCCATATTGGTCTTCCGTTTCCTCAAAGACAGCGGTAATCATTACTTTGCCGTGTGTCGTATCGCCAATATAGGGATAGGTAAAACTAAAAGACGTTTTGCCGTATTTATACTGCAACTGTATACCCTGGCACGAAAAGGTTTCACACGCTTGCTGCCGCCGGTGGGCACCAATATATTGACGACTAAAATCAGCGAAGAATGAGTCCCAGGCTAACGTTTCTTCTTGCGGCCAAATGCTGGCGGTATCAAAGAGGCATGTTGCTGTATTTGTTTCTAATTGCACGAGAAAGACAGCTGTATACATGCGCTTGAGTACTTGTAGTAACGTTTCTGATTGTCCGTCGTGTACATACATCGGTTATCACCCTTTCTCTGTCTTTGCTTCTTTGCGTAACAACGCCGCAAAATCATCGACTTTCATAGGTTTAGCAAAATAAAACCCTTGAATGACATCGCAGTCTTGGTCGCGCAAAAATTCATATTGTTCTTTCGTTTCGACCCCTTCGGCAATGGTCCGCATATTCATCAATTTCGCAATATTAATGACGTATTTGAGCATCTTTTTGCCCGTATAGCTCATGTCGTCGACGAAAGATTTGTCAATCTTCAGGGCTGTCGCGTTGAAGCGTTTGACCATACTAATAGACGAATAGCCTGTGCCAAAATCATCAATAAGTACTTGAATGCCTAAAGAACGCAAGATGTTTACGATTTTTTCACTTACTTCTGATTTGCTGTACAGCGTCCCTTCCGTCACTTCTAACTGAATCAGCTCTGTAGGCAAGTGGCATTGTTTTAAAAGTTCCATATGTTCAGCAATGAAATTGTGGCGATACAAGCCATACCGCGAGACGTTAATCGCGACTGGTACGACAGGATAGTCAGCTTCGCGCCACTGCTGCAGCTGCCGGCACACGGCGTTAAACATATAATCGTCAATTTCTCGAATAATCCCCGTCTGTTCAGCAATAGGAATGAACTGCACTGGCGAGACCATCGTGCCGTCGTCTTTATACCAACGAATCAACGCTTCTGCACCGATGAGCTGTTGCGTTTTGGCATCGTATTTTGGCTGGAACCACGGATAAAATTCTCCTTTTTCTAAGGCCGTACTCATATCGTCGACGAGTTGCTTAAGGTGAAGCCGTTCGTTTTTTAAATCTTCATCATAGAAGCGATAGCCTAATTCGTAGCATTTCTTTGCTTCCCGCCGCGCCATGATGGCGTAGTTTTCCATCTTGAGGACATCTGTTTCGTGTGGCGGAATGAGATAAATCCCAATGGACATATTAATGCGGAACTTTTTATACTGCCACTTGCCTAAGAGCCGGACTTCATTGCGAATCTCTTGACACGTCCAGATCACATCACGGACATCATTATAGGTCAGCATCATAACGAATAAATCGCTACACTTATAGGCAAAAATCCCTTTCGTTCCGGCATAGCGCGCCAAAATATCTGCTACTTGCCGCAGTAAGTCATTGCCTTTTGGGTATCCATATATTAAGTTAAACAATTTAAAATTATCAATGTCAAAAGCAATAAACGCTTTCGGGAAATCATCCCGTTCTAACCAGTGGTCGGCTTGGGGCTGGAATTTTTTATACGACGCTTTGCCCGTTAGTGTATCGACATAGAGCAATTCTTCCAGGTCTCGTTTCCTCTTCCATTCATTGTAAATGAAATAGACTGCTAAGCCGACGATAGCAATGAAGAGGATGAAGAATAACAGGAACATATAGCGCATGACGACTTGGTAGCTTGTGGCAATGACGAGCTGCGGAATAATCGTCAAGATATACAAATCGCCAAGTAAGGGTCGGTAATACAAGTACATGGGCTCAAAACCCCAGCCTGTGAGTATGCCTGATTCCTTTTTGGCAATCGCTTCGCATAAGGCCTTGATATTGAACTGTTTCGGATCTTTCATAGCCATGTAATTGAGGAAGACGCTGCCGCTTTCATAAGCAAGGTGCGGTGCGTTATCACTCCATAGGAGTTTATTCTCTTCCACATCGATAATGACCGAATAGCCTTGGCCACTAAAGAAATTGACAGACAAGACATCTTTTAAATCGTCTGCATTATACAAGGCAAAGAGCACGCCTTGGCCGCGGCTGGTCTCTACAGGTTCACTGAAAATCAGGCTCCCGTTGAGGACGGATAAATAGTCTTTGCCGTTCATGCCTTTCATAAAGAACCGCTGGTCCTTTGGCATATAGGGCAAGTGCTCCATGACCTGTGCCGGGTCGGACAAGATACTATACTGTCCGTCCGCCGAGACGAAGCCCACCCCTTCAAAGACATTGGCATTTCCTGCCGATTGGCCTAACTGCGCCGCTACTTGCGCCACATCGCCGTCTGCGTATTTGACGAGATTGGCGACTTTATCTAAATGCTTTTTCTTATCTAGCAGCAATGTCGTCGTAATGATGCTCGTATGATTCGACGCGTCTTGAAAGCGGTCCATAGCTTCATCTTTTAAATAGCCTGTAATGTACCAAAAATACAGTCCCATTAAGCAGCCTAAGGCAGCGATGAAACTGGCTAAGCAGACCCACGATTTGCCCGATAAAGAACGTAAATAGTGCCAAATAGTATGCAATGTCATCCCTCCTCTTTCAGCTCTGTAAAGGTATACGTATATTCATGTTCACCAAGACGCCAAAGGCTAATGTCTTCTATGCCATACGCGCGGGCTTTGTCCATCCATCCCTTAATCGTTTGCTCGTCACTATACCACACCGTATAAGTTACGCCCGCTTCGGTATACGTAAAAGATAAAGTACCGCTAAAGACATCCCGCGTCGGTGTCACGTGATGGACATTAGCAAGGCGTACCGCTTCTGTTGTAGATACAAACTGTTTCTTTCCTGCTTCACTCCAGAGACAACCGCCGCTTGAAAAGGCAATGCCCCACGGCTTGGGGACGTGTTGGAGGGAGCGAATCGTTTTGGTAATAAAGGCGAAATCTGCCTTCGGCCCTGGACCGCTGTGCGTGCCGTAAAGGTTATAGGCCATGACGACATACGTCGGCCCTGGTGGAAACTCCTGGATTTGCTGCACCATCTTCGGTTCTAAGATGACGCGCACCGCCAGATGATTGGCTGTAGCCCGTTCATAGAGGATACGCAAAAACGACGTGTATAAAGGCACGAGTTCCGGGTCTTTGAAGACTTGTTCGTAATCGACTTCAATACCTGTGTACCCATATTTTTTGGCTACTTTAATCAAGTCGTCACTATGGCGGCGTTGGGCCTTCGTATCTTGCAAGACCATTCTTAGGATAGCCGTATCTTTTACCTTTTTGTCTTTGCCTACGACGTCATTGACGACAGTAATAGATGTCGGCAGGGCGTGCTGACGATGGTCGACAATGCCTGGCGGTATATGTAGTTTCCCTTTGTCCGTAAAAGACAAGGCAAAATAGGACAAGCCTTGATACGTTTCGCCTTGGCGTTGGGCCTGCTCGACTTCTTGCCAGCCCTTCGCTTCGTCCCAATAGACGATCCAACTATGAAGCTGCGTCGGTGCCGCCGCTTCGACAGGACGCCCTTGACTACCGCCGCTTACTAAACAACACGCCAGCAGCGTAGTATATATTGCCATACGCCATGCGTTCATGAGTCACTCTCCTTATAAATGATGGACAAACCAGTCAATAACCCGTTCTGCATACTGCTTTAACGTATATTCGACCTTTTCCCAGCCAGTATACTTCGACGTGTATACGACCTGCCCTGTGGGCACATCCGTAACGGTCAAGTCCGTAAAGACACCGTCGTAGACATCGTCATCTAAGTTACGCTGTTGCCAGCCTTGTTCATTCCACGCCGCTTCTAAGGCAATCGCCCCGTTATCGGTGTTGCTCACAGGTACAGAGGTCACTTCTTTTCCCTTAAAGGACAAGGTCAACGTCGCTCCCTTTACGGTAATCTCCAAGGGATAACTGCCTTTATCGCGGTTTTGCACGACCGGTACGTATGCTTCTGCCCCTTCGGCGACAGTACGCGGCGTTTCTTTCGTCTTTTCTTTCAGGCGGTCTGCGTAGGTCTTACCAATATGCGCAGATGGTGCATAGCGCGCAAAAGCTTCTAATTCCGTTTCTTCAGCTCGCTGTTTGTCTTCTTCTGTAGAAATGGGTTCTTTGCCTTCCAGTTCGTCAATAGACTTGCTGTACAAGGTTTGCACCGTTCCCTGGGCAGCTTCCGTAACGGACAGGGTATTATCTTGGATTGTAACGGCCAGATACCGTTGCCGCGTTGAATCGGCACGCAAATACAGCCGCTGTGTACCGGCTTTATTGCCATCGAGGGTTGTCTGGACAGTCACATCGGGATGGTCTTCGCTGCCCTTGAGCGTCATCAGGGCGTTGTCGTTTGGCAAGGTCGTCAAGAAAATCTTTTCGTCTTTACATTCAGCTGCGCCTTTGGCGACAGTCCAGGCATCGTATTTATCTGCTTCGCCTGTGTTAAAGTTCATCTCTCTATGTGTATCGTACTGAATACGCATGAGCAAGTGATTCACAGGCCACCACGCCTGGGGCTGCATGCGCGTCAAATCATAGACGCTGCTATCCGGGACATTGAGGGCATACCCTTCACGGTTGAAATTCATAGCAAACATCTTTTGCAGCCAATAGCCATTAATAGCACTGACTTGGGGATTGTTGCCAAACTCGCCCGTATTGGCATGCATGAGGACACTGACTTTGGGCACATAGCCTAAATCATCCATATAGACTTGATTTAACTTTTCATAGTCGTACTGAATGCGCTGTTTCATGCGGTCGTAACTTTCTTTGGGCACGCCGTCTTTATCGCGAATGTAATCCATTAAATAATGATTATACCGTCGTCCTAAGTACGGCGAGACCGCATTAAAGAGGAGCGGATCCATTTCGCCTAAGTAATTGTCATAACGGTCGTAGACGTTAATGAAAAAAAGACGATATCCATTGGTGCCTACATCCCAAAAGCCTCGTTCGGGCAAGCGTTTTAAATCGTCAGGCAATAAGAATTTCGTATCGCCGCGGTCAAACTTCTCAGGATATGTAAAGGTCGTGGCCCGATAATTTAAGTCTTCTAAAATCGGACTGGCAAAAATGGCCGTGTCCCGGCGACCGTCTTCGAACATGAGGTACAAGGACTTTTCAGGCAATTCTTTTTCGCCTTTATAGTATGCCTCAATATCGTCGGTCGTAATCGTTTCATACCCTTGCGCTTTCAAGGCTGTTAAGTGAGCGCGCAGATTGTCTTCACTAATGAGGAGCTGACTGCCGTCCGTCTTTTGGACACCAAAATAGGATAAGGCGATAAAACCATGTTGCCGCGCACTCGTATCCGTATAGGGCCGATATTGCGGCGCATGCCACCAACTCCAAAAGACAAGCCCTCCTGCGAGCAAGAGGCCTGCAATTTGAATCGTCGTGCGCACTCGTTTACGGCGGTTTTTCCATTTCGTATAGGCTCCATTACCTAGTGTTGCCATCTTATTTCCCGCCTTTCTGCTGTTCTTTTACTAACTGGTCTACGTCGGCTGTCGTCATCCGCGTGCCCCACGTCGATTTCCAAAAGGTCACCCACGCAATAGGCATTTGCCACAAGAGGACCGCTTCGTAATAGATGCAAAACCACAAGCCGTAGAGCCATGTCGAACTGCGCCGCAAAAACAGCTGGGCACCACTCATCATGAGGCCCATCATGAGAATCCCCAGTAAGAACGTAAGCGGAAAGACGCGGTGCGTCAAGGGAATATAACACAAATTATAGACCACAATGACCGGTGCTAAAATGGGCACGAGGAGGCCCATGTAGAAAGACAAGGCCATGAAGGGCTCTTTGCGCCACATGTACGTAGCGGCAATAAAGGTCTCCCGGAGCCATGACCGCTTCCAGCGCATTTGCTGTTTTAAAAAGACCTTGTACGTATTGGGAACAATGGTCGAGCAGATAGCCGTATCTTGGTAGGTCGTGCGGTTATGGCGCAAAATGAAATTCGTCATGGACCGGTCATCACCAAAGGTCGCCTTTTGCCCTAAGAATCGTTGATTGAGCCAAGCATCACAGTATTTCAGTACTAAGTCTTTGCGGTAACACGAAAGCGGCCCGGACAAGCACGTAACGGCATCGAAAATCCCTTCGGCTGCTTTTAAAATTCGAAAGGCAATATAGTAGCGTACAGACTGCATTTTCGTCAAATTATTGGTGAACGTATTGGCTACGTCTGTGCGCCCAGAGACACCGCCCATTTCTTCGTCTTGGAAGGGCTGGACAATGTTGCGAATGGCAAAAGGGTCGAGGAAACTATCAGAATCGACAAAGACTAAAAGGCCGTGCTTGGCCATTTTCGCACCGACTGCCATGGCATCGCGTTTGCCCATATTGTGAGGCTGCTGGAAATAGCGAATGCGGTCAGCTACATGATAGCCCCGTTCGGCTTTCAATTCCGTCACAATTTCTTTAATTTTTTCTTGGGAATTATCATTAGAGCAATCGTCGACGACGATGACTTCTAGTTTATCAATAGGATAATCTTGGTTCATACAGCTCAAAATCGTCCGTTTAATCCATTTTTCTTCGTTAAAACAAGGAATAATGACGGAAACGCCTGGCGTAAACTCCGGATTAATGGGCACAGGCCGATAAAAGGCTCCAAATAAGTAGCGTGTCAGCAAAAAGGTCGCAGCTAAAATACTATAAAAATAGAGCAACTTATTAAATTCAAAATATAAGACGCTTTCAGCACGCAGTAAGATAACAAAGAGGGACACGAAAAAGAGGAAAAACGCGGCCATGCCCAGCATATACCGCTGCCGATGAGCATGGGTATATTTCGCTAATAATTCTGTAAATTGAAAACCGCAAGACACAGTCTCTGCGCCCTCTTCTGCCGGGACAGTGCGTACCCATTTGGCATGGATATTCTTGACTTTCATTTCGTATCCTTCCGGCATGGAGCCCGGCGTGATTTCAAAGGTCATAGTCACGTGGTCAGACGCTTCGACAGCGGCCTGGTACATGGCCGGAACCGTACAGAGCATGCCGGAGCTGGAAATATTTTTGGCCGTGCCGTCGATTTTCAGGACGTGTTTGTCTTTCATATAGACGGCGAGCTTGACCGGATAATCAACGGCATAGCGCCGTCCTGTTTCGTCTTTTTCCCTGCTCTGTTCGTATGACGGTGTCCCTGCATCGTCGGCAGTTTCCCCGCGGCGGTCGACATTGGTCCGCCGGAGACTGGAGTCAGGGACGTGTGGCAGTTTCCGCCGGTCTCCTAAGGGCTGTAAGAGTATATCATCTTCTGTACGCAAGGCTTCTTGAATGGCCTTTTGCATATCTTCTTGTTGGACTAGTTGTTTAATATCTTTTTCTTGTTTCTCCATTATCGTTCCTCACTGCTATCGGCCTTGGTGATAGCCGTTTTTCAAATACGCCGATAAGGGCACGGGAATAAATTTGGCCGGGTCCCCATCAGGACGCTGGTCGTTCATGGTCATCAGTATATCCAGGGCAATTGGCGTATAGAGAGAGCCGTCGCTCATGTGCATGATCAGGACTGCCCCCTTAATGACGTGGCCATGGTCATCAAAAATGCCGGCCTGAATGTCTTCAATCATCGCCTGCAAACTAGGCTGTTCATAGTCATGTGTACTATACGAGCCAGAGACGATATAGTCATATCCCGTATCGTATAAGACCCGGAAGCCGGCCTTGCTGGCCGTCAACGTCGGCGGTCGGAAAAAGGGCTTATACGCCGGAGACCCGTCGGGACTACGGAGGCCCTGCGTAATGTCCCGCAACTTAGCCGCCGCTGTCCCGTAATCAACGAGATATTGAGTATAGGCTTTGGGATAAGCTGTGCCGTCCATGGGGCGATGCTGGTCACTATGCGAGGCCAGGTCATGGCCTTCAGCCGCAATGGCCCGGACGATATTGGGATTGTGCATGACATTGTGGGTCAAAACAAAGAAGGTCCCTTTTGCGTGATGTTTGCGGAAGACGTAGAGCAAATGATTAATCGCCGCGTCGTTGCCAAAATCATCGAACGTAAAGAAGACGACAGGCTGGTCCGTGTGAATGAGGCCCGTCAAATCGCGATACCGTTTTTCTTCGACAGAAAAGCCAAACATGTTATCGTCTTCGACGGCTTTGTTGCCAATATAGCGGTCGTAAATAAAATCGTTAAATGAAAGATTGCGGCTGACTTTGTAAGCTGTCCCGTCTGTCGGGTAGGCTTTCGTCGTGTCAATAGTATAGAGCTTGTCACGCTGGCTCAATATATCGCCTATAGACGTAATGCGGTAAGCCGAGTCGTTATAAGGATTCGTCGCCGGGTCATCGTAGAAAGAATGATAAGCAATGTTGTCGATTTTATGGCGTTTTACTAAATCCATAACCTTGACAGCTAAGGAATCGTCATCGTAGTAGTCGAGGCGGAAATAGACAATCCAGCCGCGGCCGACAGAATAGGTAAATTTCCCAAACCGTTCTTGCATCACTGCGTCAGCGTCGGTATAGTGTTGTTGCTTGGAGCTGACAATATTGACGGTCGGCGCGTAGAGGGTCAGGCCCAAATCATGGGCGGCCCGCTGGGTATCAGCAGTTAGTTTGCCCCAGGGCTGCATGGCCAGATTGGTCGTCACGCCCAAGCATTGTAACTGGTTTTTGACGTACGTCAGCTCTTGTTTCGTCGACTCGTAGTTGCTGTTCTTTAAGGAGCGAATACCAATGGCCACTTCGTTACCGCTGTGGATAATGTCTTTGACCAGTTTGGGATTCGTTTTGATTTCGTTAGCCATGACAAAGAAGGTACCGCGCGCCTTGTTTTGCTGTAAATAGTCTAAGGTCTCGTGGACGACTTGCGGTTTGGTCAGGCCTGCAAAAGCAAAGGCTACGGCCGGTTCGGTAGTGTAAATCATTTTGGGCGGTGCCGGCATGGTTGTGGTGACCGGAGTCACAGGAACTACCGGAGCTTCTGGTTTGCCTTCAGTAGGAGGCGTGACCACAGTCGGCACTTGCGGTTCCGCCGCATAGGCTACGGGCACGAAGGCAGCGCTGAGACGCCGCAAGACCTGCTGTGCTAAGGCTACAGGCTGAGACGGCGCAGCTGGCGTGTCGGCCCGTTTGATTTGCCGCAAATCAGTGAGCTTTAATGACGGAACTTGCCTCCGAGCCAAAGCTTTCAACAGTCGTTCCGTGACGACGACGAGGTCTTCATGAGATGACGCGTCTATGGTCCGCAGTTTGAGATTTGGCTGTTTATCTTTCGCCGGCTTTTCGTCAGTCTTGCCGCTTTCATAGACAATGGTATTAACCGGCGTATTGACGACGAGAGAGACAATAGACCCTTGCGGTAGCGACGCCACAAAGGCATCGGCCGCGGCATCGCTCGTCAAGGCATCGCGGTTGACATAGACATCGGTTTTCACTGCCGACTGGAGACCTGCGGCGGCGGCCGTTTCTAAAAGCGGCACCACGTAGGACGCGTTCGGCCCTTTAAAGGCTGTGGGCGTCGTATCCGTCAAAGTCGACAAAACCTTCTGTGTCTGGACGAGCTGCCGCAACGCCGCATCTTGAGGCAGTGTTTCCAGTTTTGTCACACCGCTATAAGTATAGTTTTCAATGGTAATGTGTTTATTTTTCTTCAGCGTCAGTACTGTATCTTTGTCGCCGGCGGCATTAGACCCTTCGACGAAAAAGACTGCATCCCGGTCATAGGTCGTCAGTAAATCGCTGAGTTTCGCCGCCACTGCCGGTTCGGGTAGGCCGTCAAAGGTCAGGACGATGCCTGGTTTAGCCGGATTCCGCGTAGAGACCGTTGCCGGCGTAACGCCTTGTTGGAGTTTTGTTTCAGCCGTCTTGATTTCGTCTGTCGCCGCGTAGGCATTGCCCAAATCGGGAATATCGTCGTAGGCTTCCGTTTTGCCGCCTAAATACCAAAAGTAGTACAACACGGCGCCAATCAGGATGACTACGCCGGCAATGACATATTTCGTTTTAATGCGCACCCTTTGTCCCCTCTCTTTTCCTTAAAAGCCCCATGTCAATTCAGTCCACAAGGTCCGGCCGTCTTCGTCCGTCGTCTTATTGGTCAAGTCAAAATACTGTAGACTAAAGAGCAGGTTTTCCCGTAACGTATAGTAAAACATAGCACCCCAACCAGAGAAGCCATCCATATAGCTGCCGAGGCCGTTCATGGTGTGATTGATGTAAGTCCGGCCAGCTTGGTTATAGTATTTCAGGTCAAACTCGTACGTATGGGGAATCCAGGACATATTTTTCCCGTACCGCGCCGACAAGACATAGCCATCTTTCGCGCCGCTGCCGTCGGCTTGGTCCGCCGCCAGATACATGCCGCCTAAGGTATAGTTGCCAATGTAATAGTTCAGGCCCGCGGCATAGATGCCCGTAGGCTGGCCGTAATTATCCCAGTGGTAGTACCCAACCATGTAATCATACTGGCGGTGACGCCGCCAGGCTTCGAGAAACTGCATGGATTCCGTGTCATTCACCTTGCCGACTCCGGCTGTGGCCGTGACCTCGGGAGTGACGTCGGATTCGGCTTTGACGCCATGAAAATCAGAATCCAGAACATTGCCGTCGCCTAAAAAGGCATAGGGCTTACCGATTTCCAAGGTCACGGGAATCTGGTGCCAGTTATATTTCCCGACAGCATAGAGACGGCTCAATGTGACGTCGCCGTCATTGTTATCATGGCCCAAAGCCTCGTCAGCGGCATGGGAAATATGACTCTTATCGCTTTCGACCATGCCGACGAGAGACCAATTATCACTAATTTTCTTTTCCCCATAGAGGCGGAGCCGCCAGCGGTTGTCACGCCACGTGTAGCGAGGATCGCCAGTGTTGTGGGCCACGCTGTAACGGGCTTCGCCATGGATTTGCCAATCCCAGGCACCCGGTTCGACCGGGACTGTCGCCTTTGCTTCGGCCGTACTGCCATAGCCCAGGGCTTCTGCTTCCGGTAAAAATTCCTGTAAAAGTGCTTGCGTAGCGTCTGTGGCGGCAGGCGAATAGGTTTTGCCCGCCGCGTCCGGTACGTAGTGAGCTAAACGGTTATAGCTCCGCGCCGTCAGGACAGCCCCTTCCCAGCGGTTGAGATGGTCCATAGCACTCCCCGTGTCAGGAGCGAGTAGGTGTTCTTTGTCCAACGTCTGGAAGTGACTATAGGTCGTATCCGGAGCCTTTTCGTTAAAGGCTTTGAGCATGTCCCGATGTTCCTGTTCCTTATGCGTCCCGGAAATGCCAGTACCTGTCCCCAATGACGCTCCCGGCCGTAAAGGCGGCGGCACTGGCGCCAGCACTGCCGTTCCCAGTGACGTCCCGACGGTGGTTGGTGAATTGACGGGTGGTATGGTGCTTTCCGTGGGCGTGCCGATATTAATCGTCGCCCCTGCGGCCAAAGCATCTTTCCCCAAGACCAGGACCACGCCTTTCTCGGCCTTGACGGGTTTATCGCCGCCGACTTGGATGATCACGAGGCCTTTTTCCAGCATGGCCTGGTCAATATTAATGACTACTCCCTGCGCGCTCTGACCCAGGACGCCTTGTGGTATAATAGTCAGACTGCACAACGCCAGCACAGCCCGAATTGCGGCTAAGCTTCGCTGTTCTTTCATGTATTTCGCCTCTCCTTTTTATAAGCCCCAGTATGCCAGGCCAGCCGCTTCAACAGCATCCTTGTCATACATGTTTTTAATATCAATGACGACGCTCTTATTTTGCGGATACGATTCGCTCGTAAAAGCCTGCAAAGTCTTCGTGCCATAAGCTTTAAAAGCATCGTGTTCGACGGCAAAAATCAAGGCATCCGCATCGTGAATATCCTGGACAGATTCATAAGGCATTGTCGTTAAGCCGTACTCATCTTGTAACACGCCCCTGTCTGCATACGGGTCGATAATCGTAATATCGAGGCCATAGGACTGCAAGAGATGAATAATATCCATCGCTCTGGAATTGCGTAAATCAGGACAATTTTCCTTAAAGGTTACGCCAAAGAAATAAATTTTATCATTCTTCATAGAATGTTTTTCGACAATCATCTTATTTAAAATAACATCGACAATAAACCGCGACATATGGTCGTTGATTTGCCGCGCCGTCGTGACAAGCTGACTGCCTGTACGATTTAAATTGGCTTTGTAAATGAGATAATATGGATCCACACCGATGCAGTGGCCGCCGACGAGGCCCGGACGGAAGCCTAAGGCATTCCACTTCGTATTCATGGCCTCTACGACTTCTGCTGTGGAAACGCCCATAGCATTAAAAATCATAGCCGCTTCATTCATGAGGGCAATGTTAATATCACGCTGCGTATTTTCTAAGAGTTTTGCCGCTTCGGCAACTTTAATCGAATTTGCTTTATGGATGTGTTCTACAGCAAGGCCATACATTTTGGCCAATTCATCACAAACGTCGCGATTCATGCCAGATACGATTTTACAAATATTTTCTAGACGATGTACCTTGTCGCCGGGATTAATCCGTTCTGGTGAATAACCAATAAAGAAATCTTTCCCACAGACTTTGCCCGATGCCTTTTCAATCTCTGGCACGCATAACTCTTCAGTCACGCCAGGATAAACCGTCGATTCGTAGACGACAATAGCTCCGTCTTTGAGATACTTGCCAATGGTTTCGCTCGCTTTGCGGACAAACTCTAAATCCGGCGTATGGTCAGGATTAATCGGCGTCGGTACGGCGACAATAATAAAATCACCTAAGGCAATATCTGCCGGGTCTATCGTAAAGCGTACTTTGCTCTGTCGGAGCCGTTCATTGCCTACTTCTTCTGTCGGGTCAATACCGGATTGTAATAAATCCACTTTCGCCTGGCTCGCATCATAGCCAATGACCGATACCTTTTCAGCTAAAGCCACGGCTAAAGGTAAGCCCACATAGCCCATCCCCATAACAACAATATGCCCATTTCCTGCTACAACCTGATTAAATGTCTCCATCTATGTTCACTCCCACTGTATGATGATATAAAAAAATACGCACTACAGAAAAGACAGTATGTCGGTCATACTGCCTTTTCTGTAGTGCGTATCTTACTTGCGTTTACAAAAGATAAGAAGATATAGCTGTACTGAAGAAAAGTATAATTTACCCCCCCCGTTGTATTTTTATTCATTTTAAATACAATAGCTCCTTGTCTTATCATGAGTATATTCATCCTTATACGATTATTTTTTATCTTTGCTACATCATATATTTATATTTTAAATTGATTATATCACATGGGAGTATAACTAGCCAGTCCTTTTTTTCTATCATAACCATCATATATAGGGAGATGACAAAAAAATACTGCCAGCCCAAAAGGCCAGCAGTATGTGCAACTTACCGTGCTAAAATCTGCTCAATTTCGTGGAGCGACGTGACGAACCGTGCCTTGTCACGGCCATTTTCATTGAGGAAGCCTGCGTCGACCATATGGTCAAACATCTTTTCCAAATAATCGTAGCAGCTGTTGATGTTATATAAAATGCAAGGCTTGCCGTGACGACCGAGGCGCGCCGCCGAAAGAGTACCAAATTCTTTGTATCCTAGGCAATTATGACTATCCCTTTTTGGCAATTTTTCTTACTTGCTCTATTCCTCACAAAAGATAAAATGCCATTCATTATACGTTTTGCCTCCTTCTTCCGTTATATACCATATGCTTGGACGCTCGAAGGCATCCCATTGACCGTCTCCCTCCTGGATTCGTAACAACATTAGCCATGGCCAGTAATTGTTCTCACTCAACCTCTTTCCCCAGAATGGCAGGCGGAGCCCACCGAACCTTCTAAGCTGCACCTACACGTCGATTGAAGTAACGACACCGGGGAGGAAGAAGATTTTCCTTTCAGCCATAAGATGTCGTAGTAGGGGGTATACTTTTTAAGCCGCATATCGAAGATCCTAAGGCGTAAAAGTATACCCCCTACCTCGACTGCCTACACACCTACGCTGTAAAAGCATAGTTTCTTCCTCGCATAAAGGGAGCGCGTTTCTTTCTTTTCTTTTATTTCCTCCCTTACATAACGCGTTATGCCTAGCAAATCTTATTGCCATTAGCGGTCATTTTAAACTTCAGCCCCAGTATTTCTGCAGCCCGTTTGCACATGAGCGTACGCTGAAGAAAGATTTCAAAATAATCCATCATGGAGCAAATAGACTCATCCAACTCGATTTCTAAGCAAATCACTTTCTTATGCGTATCGATTTTCAGCTTTGACGACTTGGCCGCGTAATTGACCTGGTCATGCTTGTCGAAGGTTTCGCGAATGGTGTTGCGCACTCGGTTACGCCGCACATCTGTCTTATCGGCAAGAATAAGAGCTGCCGAAATTGGATCGACTGCTGTGCCGGTCTGTTCGTCGTGCTGGCCAATGGCTGTCGTAATGACGGCAATATCAGCTGGCGGAATCCCCCAATCCCTAAGGAGCTGAAAGGCCATTAACGCACCGCTGTGGGCATGGTCTACGCGGTTGACGCAGTTGCCCATGTCGTGCATGTACCCAGCTACTTTGGCGAGCTCTACCATATGGTCGCTGTAGCCGAGATTCTTTAAAATTTTCCCTGCTGTAAAGGCTACCTTCGCAGCATGCCGTTTGGAGTGTTCCGTATAGCCAATGACACCTAAATAGGCGTTTCCTTGTTCAATATACATATTAATTTCATCAGAATGGATGACTAATTCATAGGTTAATTTCTGTTTCTTATGTTTTTTATTGGGAGTCATATACAATACAAGTCCATGGAAATGGCATGAACCTATCCTTTCTCACTTACTAGTGTACTTTTTTAGCCGCTGGACCGCATCGAGAGCTAGCGGCGACCGTTCGCATTCGTCTGCTTCCATGGTAATCTGGAAACAAAGAGGGCTGCCCTTCATGTTTTCGGACGCATAACTAAGGCCGTTCGTCCGTTCATCGAGGAAGGGCTTGTCGATTTGGTTTGGATCACCAAGAAGAATAATCTTCGTCCCCTTGCCAGCGCGCGTAATGATGCCTTTTACCTGATTAGGCGTCATATTTTGGGCTTCGTCAATGATGAGGTACGTCTTTTCCAGTGATCTGCCGCGAATGAAATTGAGGGCTTCTGTCTGGATGAGATGGCGGTCAAAAATTTCTTCGATTTTCCCTTTTAATTCCATTTCGTCTGCATACCGTTCCTCTTCATTGGCATCGATGAGCTGTTCCAAATTATCGATAATAGGCCGCATTAAGGGCAAAATCTTTTCTTGTTCATCGCCTGGTAAAAAGCCAATATCCGAATCAAATTGGGCGTTAGGCCGACAAATGAGGATGCGCCTGTATTCGCCAGTCGGATGATTTAAAATCTTTTCCAGGCCTACAGCGAGAGAATAAAAGGTCTTTGCCGTCCCGGCTTGGCCTTTGACGATAACGAGCGGTGCAATTTCAGCTGGCTTCATCAACGCTTCTTGCATAAAATATTGGCCTGAATTGCGCGGCTTAATCCCATAAGGCAGGCTGGCAATAAATTCTAAAGGCACGACCTTATCCTTTTCAATCCGCCCTAAATGCGTCTTATTGCGCGACTGGTCGGCCCGGAGCAAAACAAACTGATTTTCCGTCAGCTCTGGCTTCGTGCAGTGCCCGTCAACGTCGCATTGATACAAGAGATTGCACGGAATGCCCTCTTCTTTGAAGGCATCGAAAGCCTCTTCCGGGACGTAGCACGTGAGCCGCCCTGTATACTGCCCTTCTTCAGGAATGACCTGTTCTGTACTAAAATCCTCCGCTTCTACGCCAAGGATTTGGGCCTTGAGACGAAGGACAAAATCTTTCGTCACCAAAATAGGATGTATGTCCGCGAGAGCCAGGCAAATCTTGAGGATACGATTATCAGCTTTATCGTCAGGCAGGCTGTCCGGAAGTGCTACATTGACGCAGTTCGTCTCTACCCGCAAGGTACCGCCGTTATCGAGGGGCACTCCTTCGAGGAGGTTGCCGCGAAGGCGGAGCTTTTCCAGCATCCGTATAGTCCGCCGGGCATTGAGCCCCCGTTCGCCTTCGGCTTTCTTCAGGCCGTCCAATTCTTCCAGTACGACCAGGGGAAGCACTAAGTGATTTTCTTCAAAACACTCTAAGGCATACGGTGCCTGAATCAGGATATTCGTATCTATTACGTACGTTTTCGCCATGGAAATCCCTGCCTTTGTTCTGTATTATGTTGTCTAGTTGCATGTCTAAGCATCTGTATTTCAACATATGTATAGCATACAGACTCACTGTGTAAGATATGCCATATCTATGTAAAAAAGATGCAAAAATAACAGAATGTCTTGAGTACATATGACAAAACAGGATAATTTCTCTACTATAAAAGTAACATAAAAAAAGAAGTGTGTACCTTTTAAGCCGCATATCGAAGATCCTAAGGCGTAAAGGTATACACTTCTTTTACTCTCTCTTACTTGCCGTTTAATTATTCTGCGCAGCCTGTACCTTTTGGAGGACATCATTAGCCATGCGCGCCCGTGCTTTGATGACATTATTGCCATCTTTGATGGATTCAGGGTAGAAGCTACTCTTGTATTTATTCTTCTTCGTCTTCGTTACCATTTCTTTGAGTTGAATCGTCTGGTCATCGACATTATACACGTATGTGCAGTAATCCGTCGTGTCCCCAGCCGTTTCGACAGTTTTAAAGATGAGAATCTGCCGTCCCATATCGTACGAGATTTTTGCAGAACTCATATCGATAGCCGTAAACTGATTATACTGCCACATATCATCTTTTGCAGCAAAGGCCGTTACGCTAATGGATAAGGCCAAGCCCAACATGACCAATATTTTTTTACCTTTCATGGATGTACACCAACCTTTCGTTTTATGTATACTCATTATATCATGAAATATAGCAAAAAAGAAGGCAACAACTAACGTGTTACCTTCTTATAACTTATCTGTTATGAATCGTTTCGGGATACATGTCGTGTTCAGACAACCGCTGCCACGCCACTTGTTCCCACGGCGTGCCCTTCTTGCCATAATTGCAATACGGGTCGATGCTGATACCGCCGCGGGGCAAAAATTTCCCCCATACTTCGATATATTTCGGGTCCATAGCGGCAATGAGGTCGTCCATGATGATATTGACGCAATCTTCATGGAAGTCGCCGTGATTGCGGAAACTAAATAAATAGAGTTTCAAGGACTTACTTTCGACCATACGCTCGCCTGGGACGTAGGAAATGTAAATGGTCGCAAAGTCAGGCTGTCCTGTCATAGGGCACAAGCTCGTAAATTCAGGGCAGTTAAATTTGACGAAATAATCGCGGTCTGGATGTTTATTGACGAATGTTTCCAGGAGCTTTGGATTGTAATCAAAGGTATACTGCGTCGATTTACTGCCAAGTTCTGTGACGCCTTGTAATTCTTCTTTCGTACGACTCATCGTTAGAGACTCTCCTTATGCGTAAGATACACACGGGATAGGGCCTGAATGAGGAAGACACCGCAAATGCCCGGCACGAGCTGGCCTACGCCGAGATTGACGACGAGCATGCTGTACGGTAAATGCAGTAAGTAACTAAGCCACGTACTGACCACGAGAGACGGTACGAGCCAAATGGGCAGGACCGTAAGCCAGACATTCCAGTTATAATTACGGATTTGGACGATGAGCCATGTCGTCGCCATACCGACGAAACAGCCGCCAAACATATCGAGCGGCCCAAGGCCTCCAAACAAGAAGTTCGCAATCAGATTAGCAATCCCCAAAGGCACTACCAGGAAAGGGTACACGTACGCTAATGCATACATTGCCGTAGCAATGCGGATTTGATAGGCTCCAAAGGAAATTCCTTGTGTAATATACAGGACTACAATGTAAATGGCAATGACCATGCTGGCAATCGTCAGCCGCCGGGTGGAACTCATAAAATTATACATTCGCGCCGCCTCCTTTCTGTGTGTTCACTACTAAAAAAAACGGGCTTGCCGAAGCAATCCCGTCTTGTACTATCGTGTACATTTCCTAGTTTTATTTACCGACAGGATGGATTGCGAACTGTCTATATGAACTTGTTACCACACCACTTTGCCGAGAATATGGTCGACTGGTACAGGGCCGATGAAACGGCTGTCACTGCTGTGGTTGCGGTTGTCACCCATGCAGAATACGTATCCTTCCGGAACTTTAATGTCGTCCTTGCGGCTGTATTCCATAGGTTCATTAATATATGGTTCATCGAGAGGCTGGCCGTTACGCCAAACTTTCCCGTCATGGAACCCTAAGGTATCACCAGGCCGGCCAATGACACGTTTTACCCAGACATTTTTCGTTTGCAAATTAGGATTGAAAAAAGCTAAGTAATTCGTCATCGGTTCAGCTACATCGTCTTTCCAAGTCCGCGGATATTTGACGCGGCTGTCAAGGATAACAATATCTCCGTAATTAGGGACTTCTTTCATGACATGACTCCACTTGGAGACGACTAAGTATTCGCCGTTATGCAGTGTCGGCACCATCGATTCGCCGGACACGCGCGTTGGCTGAATGAAGAGAATATGAATGACCATGGCAATGGCCAAAGCAATAATGATGGAATAAATCCATTCGAAGATTTCACGAAAAAATGCAGCCACTATAGGACCCCTCCTTACGTACTTCCTTATTGTAACAAAGAGAAGTCGTAAAAGCAAGGCATTTTACACGACAGATGCGACGAGTTCGCGCGTGTACGGAGCCTGAGGACAGGCGAGAATATCGGCCGTCTTCCCTTCTTCGACGATGCGCCCGTCGTGCATGACTAAGAGGCGGTCACAAAAGCCTTTGGCTAAGGCAATATTGTGGGTAATGAAGAGAAAAGCCATGTGTTCTTCTGCTTTTAGTTGCTGTAATAGCGTCATAATCTGGGCCTGCAAGGTCACGTCGAGAGAGCTCGTCGCTTCGTCGCAAATGAGCAGCTGCGGCTGTACGGCTAAGGCTCTGGCAATGGACGCGCGCTGGCATTGGCCACCGCTCACTTCACTTGGGTATTTCGATGCAAAGACCGGTTCTAAGCCGCATTGCCGCAAGAGGGCTCCTACTTTTTCATTGCATGTATCCGGTGTGAGCCCTTGGTTTCGGAGGCTTTCGCCAATACCTTCGCCTAAGGTCCGCCGTGGGTCGAAAGTCGTCTGCGGCGTTTGAAAGACCATTTGTAAATTTTCATAGACTTTCCGCAACCGTTTCCCTTTAGCTGACGTAATGTCTTCACCTAAGAAGGAAATAGTACCGCTCGTCGCTTCACTGAGGCGGCTCACGATTTTAGCAATCGTACTTTTCCCGGCACCGGACGCACCAATAATGCCGACTGCTTCGCCAGGATATACGGCAAAGGATATGTCTTGCAAAATGGCTGTGTCCCCTTGGGGAAAAGGAATGATTTTTGCTACATCTTGTACTTCTAATACGGGATTCATAGGTACCTCCTAAAGGATAGGCGTAGCTGCCAGCAAGGCTTTCGTATAAGCCTGCTGTGGTGCTGTCAGAATGTCTTTTGCCTGGCCTTGCTCGACGAGGCGGCCGTCTTTGATAACGACCACATCCGTGGCAATGTGTTTGACGACATTCATGTCGTGCGTGACCACGAGCAGCGTCGTCCCGGCTTCTTGCTGCAGGGCATTTAACTCTCGTAAGACTTGCTTTTGCGTCTGCACGTCTAAGGCACTGGTCGGTTCATCGGCTAAGATAATATCGGGCTCTAAGAGCATGGCCATGGCAATGCCTACGCGCTGATTCATACCGCCCGATAATTGAAAGGCATAAGACTGTAAAATGCGCTCACCATCAGTAAAGCCTAAGGCGTGCAGGAGAGGCTCCATGCGTCCTAACACGTCGGCCTTAACCCCATGGGCACGCCCTATTTCGACGCACTGGTCGCCAATGGTACGGATAGGACAAAGGGATGCGCCTGTGTCCTGCCAAATCATGGCTATGTTCGCCCCATAGAGCTGCTGCTGTGTCGCTTTATTTATATCGGGCAAGTTATACTGCTTATACCAAATGTCGCCGCGCGAGACGAGGCCCCGCGGCCCTAAAAGATTCATGGCCCCTTTGAGGAGCGTCGTCTTACCACTACCGGACTCGCCGACAAGGCAGACCACGTGCCCTTTCGGCACGGCAAAAGACACGTCATGGACCACGTCGTGGCCGTCATAAGAAATGGTCACGTGGTCATAGGTCAACATCGATTCCATAGGCTACTCTTTATCCAAATCGGCCGTAATTTCGTAGAAATCGCACGGATGTGCTACGAGGCCTTTGATGTTTTTCTTGGCAATCATGCTCATCTTCAGATGCGACGCAAAGACGTAAGCGTTGTCATCGAGGATAGTCTGGCTCATTTGCACGGCTAAATCACTACGCTGTTTCGTGTCGAAGGTCTGGGCCATTTGTGCCGCCAATCCTTCGAGCTTGTCACTATGGTAGTGCCCTACATTGGAGTCTGACGAATCGAGGGTGCAATAGGTAAAGAAGTATTCTGAGTCCCCTGTCGGTGCTGTGACCATAGCACTGGCGTAGACATCCCACGCACTCGGGTCTTTGCGAATACTGTTGTGGTCGGCTGTGCTGTTGATTTGTACGTCCATGCCAATTTGTTTCAGCGTACTTTGAGCCGATTCAGCTAGGAGCGGCAATTCTTGGCGGCTCGGATAAGTGAGCCAGCGAATGATTAGTTTTTGGCCGTTCTTTTCGCGGATGCCGTCGCCGTCTGTGTCTTTCCAGCCTGCGTCTTCGAGGACTTTCTTCGCCCCTTCTGGGTCATAGTGTTCTGTATGGACAGCATTGCCGCCAAAGGAGAACGTATCTGGGAAAACGCCTACGGCCGGATAGCCGTTGCCGTTTAACAAGGTCTTCACAAAGCCTTCTTTATCGATGCCCATGGCAATGGCCTTGCGTACAGCCGGGTCTTGGGTGACAGGACTCTGGAAATTCATCCACCCAAAGAAGGCGCGGCTCGTGGGAGCACTGCTAATGGTGTAGTTGTCATTCTGGAAGAGATTGTAGCTTGCATAAGGCAGGCCGTAGGCTCCGTCGATTTCACCGGATTGGAGAGCCATCGTGAGCGTGTCGCCGTCCGTAATGGTCCGCACCGTAATCTTATCGAGCTTCGGCATGCCGTTCCAATAGTGTTCATTTTTCACGAGGTTAATATGATTGCCTGAGACGAGTTCAACCGCCTTATACGGGCCCGTACCGACGACCATCCCTTCTGGCGTAACCCCTGCTTGCATGTCGATGATGCAGCCGTACGGGTCGGATAAGTAGTTCGGCAAGGTCGGCACAGGCTTATCCGTGTGAATCGTCAGGACTAAGCCGTCTGCGTCGATGCTGGCAATATGAAGGTCTCCAGCAGCCCGTTTGTGTTTAGCCACCAAGTCTTCTAAGCATTCTTTGACGGCCTTAGCATCGACTTTCCGGCCATTAGAGAAGGTAACATTATCATTGAGCGTGATTTTCCACGTCAAGGGGTCGATATTTTCGGCACTTTTTGCAATCCACGGCTGAATTTCCATTTTATCCGAGTATTTAAAGAGCGTTTCCCCTATGCCGTAGCGAATGGCTGCCCAGCCGCTGTTGTCGTTATGAGGATTAATATCTGGTTCATTATTTTCCGCATTAAAAGTCGTATCACCAAGGACGAAAGTTTTCCCTCCACTCGTCTGGGTCGTCGTACTACTGCCGCAACCAGCTATGACGACAGCTAAACAGACAGCCAATGCCGTCTGTATCCATTTCCATTTCATCTGTTTTCCTCCTCTACGTGCGTTTTGAATCTAAATAATCGCGCAGTGTATCGCCTAGTAAATTAAAGAGAACTACTGTTATAAAAATCGCACCGCCTGGCCCTAAGACGACCCACGGATGAGTCTGGAGCATACTCCGGCCGACGCTCATCATACTGCCCCATTCGGCAACAGGCGGTTTGGCACCGAGGCCTAAAAAGGAGAGCCCAGCAATTTCCATCATCATCGTACCAATGTCGAGGACAGCAGTGACGACAATAGGGCCCATCATATTGGGCAAAATGTGGCGGTACATGATTTGCCACGGAGAACTGCCAGCCATTTGGGCGGCGAAAATAAAGTTTTCTTGCCGTAGTGACAAGGTCAGGCTTCTGGCAATGCGCGCGTATTTAGGCCAGCCAATAGCCGCTAAGGCAAGGACGGCATTTTGCACGCCTCCTTGTAAGACCGCTGCAATGGCCATGGCAAAGACCAGTCCCGGAAAGGCCAAACAGAGGTCGGCCAAGCGCATGAGGCCGTCTTCTACTTTGCCCCCTACATAAGCACAACAGACACCGATGAGAGAGCCAACACTCGCCATGATGGCCACTAAGAGAAGAGTTGCAAAAATGCTCACTTGACCGCCTACGAGGACACGAGAAAACATATCACGCCCATAGCGATCCGTCCCTAGCCAGTGGACACTACTCGGTGCCTGCAAAGCCGACTGCAAGTCTTGGGCGTTCGGGTCATACGGCGAAAGCCAGTGCGCACCGAGTACGCAGACGAGCAAGACGACGACAGCTGTTGTAAAAACATAGAGCTTTTCTTTCGTATAGTCTTTTTGCCACGTCTGGTGCCGGACGGTAATTCTCTTTTCCGTCGTCATGGCTTCTTCCCTCCTTGTAGGCGAATCCGCGGGTCTAAGAGACGATACGAAATGTCAGCCAATAAATTAATACACACATAAATAATAGCCATCCAGACCACATACGCTTGTATCATAGGATAATCACGCGTCGTAATAGCATCGACGGCTAGTTTTCCAACGCCATCCCACATAAAAATCGATTCAATAATGGCAGTCCCACCGAGGAGGCTCCCCATGGAAAGGGCTAAGAGCGTCAAAATCGTGACCAGCGAAGCCCGGAGGACACTGCGCCACAAAGTCCACGAAAAGGGAATCCCTCGCGACATAGCTCCGGCTACGTAAGACTTTTGCAGTTCATCTAGGACTGTGGCCCGAACTTGGCGCAAATATTTTGCGGACATAGCAATGGCTAAGGTACACGTCGGCAAGGCCGCACTTTGCACTGTAATACCTTGGGAAATAACCGGAAAGAGGCCGAAACGAATGGAAAGAAAATATAATAAAACCAAAGCCGTAAAGAAATTGGGCATACTGTTGCCGCAAAAACTACAAAAGCGAATGACGTAATCGACAGGCTTATTCTGATAGACTGCCGCCGCAATGCCTAAGGGAATGGAAATGACAATGGTCATGACCAAAGACGAGACCGTCAAGAGCAACGTCGCCGGTAGTTTACTCATAAAGGTCGTAAAAATAGGCTGACCGGAAACAAAACTCGTGCCCATGTTGCCTGTCAGGAGCTGGCCGAGCCAAGTCACGTACTGCGTCACAAAAGGCTGGTCTAAGCCAAGGCGCGCCCGTTCTGCATCGATAACGGCCTGAGAGACGACCATCCCAGCTTGATCATATTTTTGTAAGACTGCATCACTCCCAGCCAGGCGCATGAGCGCAAAAGATAAGAGCGTAATGCCCAGGAGCATAGGCAATAATTGCAGTATTCGTTTAATAATGTATCCTTTCATATATCCCCCTCAGCGGCTATGGTGCGGACCTGACTTCGATGCTGCCAGTGCCACCAGCCATAATAAATACCCAAAGAGCAGGCAGTACAGCCCCACGTCAAGGGATAGACCCAGGCCACACCCGTTGCCGTCGTCTGCCACCAGAGGAACACGTGGAGTAAAGCCAGGCGGACGACACACATATTGACGAGGATAATGACCATGACAGCAAAGGTTTTCCCGATACCGCGCAAGGTTGCCCCAAATCCTTCTAAAAACATATAGAGCACATAGAAGGGATAGGTCACGAGAGCAATATTACTGCCTAAAGAAATGACTGCGTCTTCACTAGCAAAGAGCGAAAAAATAGGTTCTCGCGCAGCTAAGACTAACGCCGTCAAGACTGCCGTAATGGCTACACCTAGGGCAATGGCCACTTTCATGCCCTTATGGAGGCGCGTCAGATTGCCAATGCCCATATGCTGACTCGCAAAGACAGAGCACGCCTGCCCCATGGCCATAATGGGTAAGTAAATCAGATTTTCTACTTTAAAGTACGCCGTAAAAGCAGCAATACTGATGATGCCTAAACCATTAATGCCACTTTGCACGAAGAGATTAGAAAACGTAATGACCATAGCCTGAATAGCTGCCGGAACGCCGAGACGCAAGACTTCTTTGGTCACCTTCATATCACAAGCAATGCGCCGTACGCGCAAGGCATAGTCCGTCCGGAGATGACAGAGATGATAAATGACGAGACCAGCTGCAACCGTCTGCGAGCAGACTGTCGTGATGGCTGATCCGGCAATGCCCCAACCGCAGACACCAATAAAGAAAGCGTTGCCTAAGACATTCATGATGCCACCAATGGCTTGATACCATAAGGGCGATTTCGAATTGCCAAAGGCCCGTAAGATACCGGCCCCAATATTATAGGAGACCATGGAAAAAAGACTTACCATATAAATGCGAATATATAAGAGAGCTTCGGCCATAATAGCTTCCGGTGTCTGAAGGCAGCGCAAAAAGATAGGTGCTAAGGCAATGCCGACAATGGTGACGACGATGGCTAGAACCAGCGTCAAGGCGGCACTGCCGTGGATAATCCGCCGCAAGGCCCCTTCGTCTTGCCGGGCAAAGGCCTTGGCTGTAAGGATGCTAATACCTATGCTCAGGCCCGTAAAAAAGCCAACCATACAGGTTACGATGAGGCTGCTTGCCCCGACGGCGGCGGCCGCATTAGTGCCGACTAAGGTCGCGACGAACATGACATCGACGGTGTTATAAAGTTGCTGGACGACACTGCTTCCTAAAAAGGGCAACGCAAAGCGAATAAGCGACGGCGCAATAGGGCCACTCGTGAGGACTACGCCAGCAGCATTCTTCATGACTGCCATTCTTTCACAGCGTGCACCATGAACATAGGTGTCGAACTATTGTTGATGCACTGCGTTTCATCCCACACGGTCTGCCAAATCGTTTCATCAATGGACACGGCCATATCGAGAGCCGTCAAGACGCGGTCGTCCCACTGAGGCCGCATCAACGCCGATAAGGGAGCATCAGCCGCAATGGCTTCCATCGCCGGAATGTCGGTACCGTCCGTTTCATTGGCCACGCCTGCGTCTTTAATGGCCTGCCGGTCTGCTTCGTACCCTTGACGCGCAGCGTCATCATACAAGTAGCGATACCAGTTCGCATCAAAATTTAAGAGTAAACCCTTCGGCTTTAAGACGCGCGTCCATTCAGCATAGGCCTTTTCCGGATGGGGCAAATTCCAGGTCAAATTACGGCTCACCACAACATCAAAGGACGCATCAGCAAAGGTCATAGCTTCGGCATTCATTTGCTGGAACGAAATAGCGTTGCCTAAGGTCCCGGCGTTGGCTCTGGCCTGGTCTAACATAGACTCTGTATAGTCTACAGCTGTGACGTTATAGCCAAGTTCAGCTAAGAGAATAGCAAAGAACCCCGGCCCCGTACCGACATCGAGGACGCGAATCGTTTCCGGTTGGCGGTCTGGAAATTGCTTCGTAATACATTCTTTAAAGAGATTGCGCCAAATGTCATGCTGGGCCGATGCTAACTGTCCTTGATGGACCGTCGCGTACGACGGAGCCCGATTCGTCCAGTATGCTTTATTTTTCGTCTCGTATGTTGTCGCTGTTTCCATATTGATATCCTCCTTAGGAGCAACTTTTCGTGATACATTTATTCTTATACGTATTATACAAGAAATTCCGTATACATATAAGCTCCCTAGGGGGATAGAAATTTAAATTTTTAAAAGTTGAGACTCACCGATAATGGTAATACCCATGACTTTTAAGGATTCTGCAGCAACTCCATCGCCAGCGACGAGAGTCCGCGTAAAGGTGCCGTCATAGATTCGTCCACTGCCACAGGACGGACTCTTCTCTTTTAAAATAGCACAAGGACAGTGAAATTTCCGGGCTAACTCGCACGCTGTCTGCGCGCCTTGGGCGTATTGAGCCGTTACGTCTCTGCCATCTTGCGTTAGGACGCGCGCACCGCATCGTTCGGCTGGCGGCCGTGGTGTGGCCAGACCCCCAGCCTGTTCGGGACAAATGGGAATAAGATGGATGTCCTCACGCTGCAGGAGCTCGGCAACGCCTTCATAGGTCTTGACCTTGCCGTCGTAGCGGCAGTAGAGCCCTAAGAGACAGGCACTGATGAGTATATTCATAGGCCCTCCTTTTAAATTTACGTAAAAAAAATCACTGCATGAAGTCCATGCAGTGATTAAATTCAGTATTCTTACTGAGCTTTAGCAACTTCTACGAGTTTTGCAAAAGCAGCTGCGTCGTTGACAGCAAGGTCAGCGAGCATTTTACGGTTGACGATAACGCCAGCTTTCGTAAGACCACAGATGAAACGGCTGTAGCTGAGTCCCTGAGCGCGAGTTGCAGCGTTGATACGAGCAATCCATAATTTACGGAATTCGCGTTTTTTAGCACGACGGTCACGACGAGCATAGAATAATGCTTTCATGACGGATTCGTTAGCTTTTTTGAAGAGACGGCTACGAGTGCCGCGATAGCCTTTTGCTAATTTTAAGATTTTTTTATGACGAGCGTGTGCAGTAACGCCAACTTTAATTCTAGCCATTATGTCATTCCTCCAACTTTAGTATCGACGATTCTATTAGATATACGGGCACATTCTGCGAACAGATTCAGAGAACTGTTTGGAAACGAGCGTAGCTTTTCTGAGGTTACGTTTACGTTTCGGGGATTTAGACTCGAGAATATGGCTCTTATACGGTTTCATGCGTTTGAATTTACCAGTACCAGTCGTGGTGAAACGTTTTGCAGCAGCGCTGCGGGTTTTTAATTTCGGCATAATACATACTCCTCCTGTTATTTCGCTTTCACAGCAGCAATGACCATAGTCATATTTCTGCCTTCGATTTTAGGTTCTTTTTCTATACGGGCTACGTCTTTCAGTTCATCAGCAAAACGCATCAGCAAGCTTTGGCCCAGTTCGGGGTGGCTCATTTCGCGACCACGGAACATGATGGTAACTTTGACTTTGCTGCCCTCGCCTAAGAAACGCTGTGCCGCTTTCATTTTGACGTAGAAATCATGGTCTTCAATGTTGGGCCGTAATTTCACTTCTTTCAGCGTCAAGACTTTCTGTTTCTTCTTGGCTTCTTTTTCCCGCTTTTGCTGTTCATAACGGTATTTCCCATAGTTCATAATACGGCATACCGGCGGTTTACCACCCGGTGCGACTTCGACTAAGTCTAAGTGGCGTTCTTCGGCGATTTGCCGAGCAGACCGGATAGACATAACACCGAGCTGTTCGTTCGATTCGCTGACCACGCGGACTTCACGGGCTCTGATTTGTTCATTGATACGTAATTCCTTACTAATTGTTGTTCACCTCCATAAAAAAAGAACGGATAGCATAACTATCCGCTCTTGTATCCCGTAGATGCAACCTTAGTAGCAACATGGCCTTGTAAGGTGAGAAGCGGATAGCTTCTGCTTTATTTTCAACAGCAATAATTATATCTTCTTTTGTCTTCTTTGTCAAGAAAAAAGAGGAACTTATTTAACTTTTTCAAAACGGTATTCTTGTTCAGCCCAAGGATACTTTGCTTTGTCTACTTCGCTCATAAAATCTTTGAGCGGCCGTGCGTAGGTCTTCATCGTATCGTGCAAGGCTTTATAAATGACGAATTTTTCGCCTGTTTCTGTATGTTCTGCAATCGTAATAATCTGATAGGTATTATTTTTAAAATGACGCCAAATTTCATTAGCTTTCGGTAATTCCCGCATGCCTATTCCCTCCTAAAATGATGTAACTTAATGATGTTATATTATATCATGAATTAACGTAAATGTCGTCAAAAAGTAGTCAATTCATCAAAGATTTTTTCAGCATACGTGTCGGTCATACCGGCAATATAATCGATGCACGCCAGACGGTAGTCATGCCCGCCTTTTTCTATACAATACATTATATGGTTACCAAAGGCGTTGCCAAAAGTATCTTCCTTGTAAGCCGCGCGGCCTATATCAGAGAATTTCCGCAGTCGTTCTTGGAAATGCTTCCCTAAGGTCGGATAGTCTTCCTCCATTTCTTGGAGCCGTGCCAGCGTCCGTGTGCCGTCGTACCCTTCTTTGAGGGTATTATAAATAGACTCAATAATCAATTTGGCGTAGGCCCGATAGACAGCGAGCCGCTTACTATGGTAAATGTACTTGTAGTTAAACTGCATAATGTCATTCATGAGCTGGCCGTAGTCAGGCGATAACTGCAACCCCGTCTCAGGCGTACTGTGGGCGCACAAGTCCGTTACGAGGCGGTACATAATGGCCGTGTTGCTCACGGACTGAATCTGTTCATGGAACCGGTCTTGGAGCATTTCTTTGAGGGTTTGCAAAGGCGCGCCGTCTTCGGTTAAGATGCGCAACCGTATAGCATCTTCAATATCCCGGCCTAAGTAGGCGATTTTATCGGAAATCTTGACGACGCATCCTTCCCACGTGTACGGCTCATACTGACTGGGCCGCGTAATCTCACTGAGGGGCATAGCTTCGTCCCGCGGCCGCAGAATATGCTGGCGCACTTCGCCGCAATGGCTAATAATGCCGTCCCGGACGGCGTACGTAAGCATCAAGTTTTGCGTCTTCCCTGTTGGGTCTAAGAGTGTTTCCATATCGTCGACGACGCGCAACCCTTGCTGTTCATGCCAAAAGGACTGGCCTAATTCGGCTTGGCAAATAGTCCGCAAAATACTTTCGCCTACATGGCCAAAGGGCGAATGCCCAATGTCGTGGCCATTGGCAATGGCGTTAATCAGCTCCGTATTTAAGCCCAAATACCGACCAATAGTGCAGCTTACCGAAGCCACTTGGGTCACGTGATCCATGCGCGTAGAAATATGGTCGTTCTTTGTCGTAAAGAAGACTTGGGTCTTATGTTTTAAGCGGCTATACGCCGTCGAGTGGATAATGCGCGTGTAGTCCCGTTCAAATTCAGATCGAAAATCACCGGGCCGATGATAGAGGCCTCCATGGCGCGCAATGGCTTGGGGCCAATGGGGATGCCTTGGGGCCATGCGCACACACTTAAAAGACTGTTCCATGTTTTCACCTCACTTCCGCTTTCGATAGCGGCGGTACAAGAGACAGACCACTAAGGTCACAACGGCTAATATACAAAAGCGCGTGCCATGTTCGCTAAAGCGCAATAAATCATGGCCCAGCCAAACTTCAATGCCTACAGACGGGACTTTGCCCATGAGAGTCGCCAAGAAATGATTGCGCGACGTAACGGCACTGACGGCGGCAATAGCCGTAATGACGACGTTTGGCGAATACGGAATGGACCGCATAATAGTCATATTGCGGAGCGTACTATAGGACTTTACTTTTGCCGTGAGGCCCCGTCGTTCAATAAACCGCTGCGTACTCTGGCGAAATAAGAGGCGCATGACGTAAAAGCTCAGTTCTACACCAATGACTTCACCAAGCCACGAAACGACGAGCCCTGGCAAGAGACCAAAAATGACGCCGTTAACCGTAAGGAATGGAATAGACGGCAAACCCGTCACATTACACAAGGCAATCATAAAGACCGAAATAGCATAAGCCCAATAGCCAAAGGACGAGACGTACGCACTGAGGCCGTCTACATTCCCTTCCCACGTGAGCTTAATGAGGGTGCTGAAAAATCCCGGAATGGTCACGTGAATCCAGTAGAGCACGCCTGCCAAAATGACGAGTACCGCCGTTTTGACCGTTATATTATATACTGTATGTTTCTTCATAACCCATCCTTCCTCGTTATCGCTGCTGTTTGCGGTTCTCCTCTAAGGACTGAGCAGCCCGTTCTAGATTAATGCGGTCACTTTCCCGTTCGGCTACGTCGACGCCAAGGCGCGTTTTCGCTTCTTTCTTAATGAGTTTGTATAACCCTTCCGGGAAAGCATCGACATGGGTCGTTACGCCTCGTGGGAAGACCGCTTCCTTTTCCAGCGTATATCCCTCCGGATAGAGCCGGGAAATGCGCGGATGATACATATCTAAATAGAGATAATCTACGAATTGGCCGCTGACATTGACCAGTTCGAACACATCGACGTGGCCAATGGTTTTATATTTATGGAAAAAGACCATGGACCCTGTGGCGCGCAGGCGCAGGCGCGATAAATACGTAATTTCCCCAAAGGGCCCGTTGACCGGGATAGGATTAGTCACAGCATGTCCAAAAGGGCCGGTCGCACCGGTAACGACATCGCAATCTTCGCCGCCTGTGACGCGGTTCTTCAGGCTCTGTGGTAATTGTTCATTCTGTTTTTCCGGTGAATTAAATAAGGCCAAGGCCTCAGTATACATTTTTTCCGTTTTCGTCCGGTCTGCTTCTTGACCGAACCAGCTATTTAACATTCCCATAATACATTACATCCTCCTTGTATATATTCCATTATAAGCTGTCCCGCAAAGGCTGTCGAGAATTCTTTACGCAATCCCTATAATTATTTTTTCTGCTTCTCTCGTAATTTACTTTCTGTATTGTTAGCCTTTCCCTAAAGAAAGCTAATGTTTTCTTAAAAAGTATGTGTCATATGATTTAAAATCATTCTTAGAGCGAAATAATGAGTAATCAGGCCGTTGTCTAAGCCATACTCCTTTGGTATGATAAAGATACAGAACGAGCAAGAACATACCGAAAAGTTTGTGTAAAAATGTACGATATAAAGGAGGAATTACTATGAAAACGTGCATCTTCCACCCAACTATTATCTTGACCATTACGGCCATATTAGGCGTGACTTTTGTCATGACCTTCTTGTAATACTTAAAAATCTAAGTTATATTTCCAATCATGACTTTATGTTCATCTATTCTTATCTAGTTATGCCTTTACTGAAATAGATATACCCCATATGATTTTAAGTATTGCATATCTTCTGAATGATGATTATTTGGCAACGGAAATATTCATTTTGCTCTTGCTTTTATTTGTGAAAAATTGTACTATATGTACAACGAGATTGTGAAAAGCAGAACTCATCAAGTTCGCCTCACCAATCCCTTGTAACGGATTTTATATACTAACGTAGTAGAAAGGTGGTTTTACCTATGAAAGAAGCGGTTATCGTCAGCGCGTGTCGTACGCCAATCGGCAACTTTAACGGACAATTTGCCGACCTTACAGCCGTAGACCTCGGCACAGCAGCTGTCAAAGAAGCGATTAGCCGGGCCGGCATTCCTGTAGACCAGATTGACGAAGTCATCATGGGGCACGTGTTACAAGCCGGCTGCGGTGAAAATACAGCCCGTCAAGTAGCCCTTCATGCTGGGATTCCACAAGAAGTACCGTCCTTTACGATTAACAAGCTCTGTGGCTCAGGCATGCGTGCCATTTCCCTAGCAGCCCAGCAAATTGAGCTCGGTGATGCAGATATCATCGTCGCTGGCGGTATGGAATCCATGTCCAACGCGCCGTACTCTGTCGCTAAAGGCCGTCGGGGCTATCGCATGGGCAACGGCATCCTCGAAGACTTACTGCTCCGGGATGGCCTCATTTGTACAGAAAACGGCTATCACATGGGCGTAACAGCAGAAAACATTGCCGAACGCTTTGGCGTAAGCCGCGAAGACCAAGATGCTTTCGCCCTTCGTTCCCAGCAATTAGCCTATAAGGCACAGCAAGAAGGCAAGTTTGAAAGCCAAATCGTACCGGTTACGGTACATAAGAGAAAAGGCGACATTATTTGCGATAAAGATGAATTTATTCGCGGCGATGTAACCTTAGAATCGTTGGCAAAACTTCGCCCGGCCTTCTTAAAGAACGGCACGGTTACGGCTGGTAATGCATCAGGTATCAACGACGGTGCGGCAGCAGTCGTCGTCATGTCCAAGAAGAAAGCTGAAGAATTAGGGATTAAACCTTTGGCAAACATCCTTAACTGGGCATCGGCTGGTGTCGAACCGGCAATCATGGGTACGGGGCCTGTTCCAGCAGTACGCAAAGTTCTCGATAAACTCGATATGACCATTGACCAAATGGACCTCATCGAATTAAACGAAGCCTTTGCTGCTCAATCCGTCTATTGCGCTCGTGAACTTGGTGTCGATATGAACAAAACCAACATTCACGGCGGTGCCATTGCCTTAGGCCACCCCATTGGCTGCTCTGGTGCGCGCATTGTCGTCACCTTGCTCTACGGCATGGCAGAACCGGAAATTAATGGTAAATACGGCCTCGCTTCCCTTTGTATCGGCGGCGGCCAAGGTACAGCTCTCGTCATTGAACGAGTTTAAATTTGACTAAGCGGACGCTACAGCGTCTCTTATATGGATAAAGTAGTGGTGCTTTATCCCCTATATGAAGAGGTACTTCATAACAAAAGTTATTATAAGTTATATGTTTATTAAGGAGTGATTCTCGTGAAAGAAGTAGTAATTGCAAGTGCATGCCGTACGGCTCTCGGTAAATTTGGTGGTTCTTTGAAATCCGTTCCTGCTGTAGAATTAGGTGCTATCGTTATTAAAGAAGCCCTCAACCGTGCAGGCATTACGGACCCAAGTATCGTCGATGAAGTAGTATTCGGTAACGTTTTACAGGCTGCTAGCGGCCAGAACCCGGCTCGTCAGGCTATGATCAAAGCTGGTATGTCCATTGAAACACCGGCTATGACCATCAACAAAGTTTGCGGTTCCGGTCTCCGCTGCGTATCCCTCGCTGCCCAGATGATTAAAGCTGGCGACGCTGACATCGTCGTAGCAGGCGGCATGGAAAACATGTCCTTAGCTCCGTACGCTGTTCCAAACGCTCGTTGGGGCTATCGTATGGGCGACGGCAAACTCGTCGACGTTATGATTAAAGACGGCTTATGGGATGCTTTCAACGGCTACCACATGGGCATTACCGCTGAAAACGTAGCTGCTCAGTTCAACGTAACTCGTGAACAACAGGACGAAATGGCTGCTAACTCCCAGGCTAAAGCTATTAAAGCTATTAAAGAAGGCAAATTCAAAGACGAAATCGTACCGGTTACGATTCATAATAAAAAAGGCGACATCATTTTCGATACAGACGAATTCCCACGTGAAGGCGTTACGGTCGAAGGCCTTGCTAAATTAAAACCGGCATTCAAGAAAGACGGCGGCACTGTTACCGCTGGTAACGCTTCCGGTATCAACGACGGCGCAGCTGCTCTCGTCATCATGTCTGCTGATAAAGCAAAAGAACTCGGTATTACACCGCTCGCTAAAATCGTAAGCTACGCTTCTGCAGGCGTTGATCCTTCCATCATGGGTACTGGCCCTATTCCTTCTTCCCGTAAAGCTTTGGAAAAAGCTGGCCTCAAAGTGGAAGACCTCTCCCTCGTCGAAGCTAACGAAGCATTCGCAGCTCAGGCTGTATACTGCTGCCGTGAACTGGGCTTTGATATGAGCAAAGTCAACATCCATGGCGGTGCTATCGCTTTAGGTCATCCGATTGGAGCTTCCGGTGCTCGTATCCTCGTAACCTTGCTCTATGCATTACAGCAAGAAAAAGGCAAATACGGCCTTGCAACACTCTGCATCGGCGGCGGCCAAGGTACAGCTTGCGTAGTTGAAAACCTTAAATAATAACCACACCTAGTATTGACACATACCATGAGGGACATGGACTTTCGTTCATGTCCCTTTTCTATTGTCCACTGTAAACAATCATATATACAGATGGCATAGATGAGGGAAATTGTGCAAAAAATTAGTATAAGAAATTTTCAAAAACTATTTCATTTTCCTACAAAAGATGATAGAATAAATCTGCTCTAAAATACTAGGGCCTTGTCAAAAACTTTATATAGAGAAAGAAGGACTGATAATGAAAACTTCTCGTCGTAAAATGTCGTTGGTTCAGCTGACTTTTGTCACCGCTGCCAACATGCTCGGAGCCGGTATCATCATGCTCCCTACCAAGCTTGCAGAAGTCGGTACGATTTCTATTATTTCTTGGGTTATTACTTCTCTTGGGTCGTTAGCACTTGCAATGACCTTTGCCCGCTGTGGTATGTTTTCCACTAAACCTGGTGGAATGGGTGGCTATTCCGAATATGCCTTTGGACGAATAGGACATTTTATGGCAAATTATGCCTATGCAGTTTCTATCGTAATTGCCAATGTAGCTATTGCTATTTCTGCAGTCGGATACGGTGGTGGATTTTTAGGAATCACCTTCTCTCCCCTGCAAACATGTTTGTACACGATTGCTTTATTATGGATTGCAGCTGTGCTGAATTTCAGCGGCTCCCGCTATTCCGGTAAATTAACGGCCATTACCATTTGGGGGGCTATCATCCCTGTACTTGGTATTTCTATTCTTGGCTGGTTCTGGTTTAGCCCGGAATTATACGCTGCGTCGTGGAATCCGAATGCCATTGCCTTCGGCGATGCGGTCGGTAACTCCATTGCCTTGACGCTCTGGTCGTTTCTCGGCCTCGAATCGGCAGCGGTTAATATGGATGCTGTCGACAATCCGCAACATGCTGTACCTATTGCAACTTTTGTCAGCACGCTCTGCGTCGCTGTCATTTACGTTGCATCGACCAATGTCATTGCCGGTATTGTACCGAACAATGATATTCTCACGTCGAGTGCTCCCTTTGGCCTTGCCTTTGCGACGATGCTCGGCTCCACAGCCGGTAAAGTCGTTATGGGTCTCATGGTTGTCTCCTGTGCTGGTTCTCTTTTGTCATGGCAGTTCACACTGGCCCGCGTCTTTAAAACCAGTGCGCAACGGGGGCTCTTCCCGAAAGTCTTTGCTCGCGTCACCAGTGCAGACGTACCCGTTCGCGGTATGTTCGTCATTCTCACGATGCAGAGCCTCTTAACATTGATGACGATTAACCCGACCTTAGCGAAACAGTTCGAATTACTGGCTAACCTCGCCGTCGTCACGAACGTCGTGCCGTACATCTTATGTGCAGCCGCATTAAAGACGATTCTCGTACAAGAAAATGTACCCAATGCCGTTTGTAATCGTAACACATCGATTTTCCTAGCTGGCGTATCCATTATTTATTGTGTCTACGCCTTGACCACGACCGATGCAGTTACGTTCTTAAGCGGCTGTGTAGCCGTCGGTATTGGCCTTCTGATTTACATGGTGCGCTTTGCCATTATGAAGCAGCCGATTATAGCTATTGGACAAGAACGTGTTAAATAAATAGATACACAAAAAGAGAGTATCCTTGAAAGGATGCTCTCTTTTTTATACGCTCTACGTTATACGAAAGGGCACATGCTTTTACGCCTTAGGACGTTCCGTATGCGGCTTAAAAAGCATGTACCCTTTCTATATAGTATTCTTCCACGTATGATTATATATGATTAATTAGGCCGCACCTTTTCTAATCCTATGGAAATAAGATTGGAAATAGAAATGGAAACGGCAATGATGAAACTTTCTAAGACGAAGACACTGACGAAGACGATGGGATTATTCTGCGTCAGTGGCAAGCAATAATAGAGGAAATACCGATAGGGCAATTCTTCGCCATTAAAGAAGACATAATGAATGCCTAAGAAGACGACCGTCATGACAACGATGCGTACGAGGCCGATGACTTTATCGATGGTCCGCGGATACAAGGCTGGTTTGGGGTAAAAATAAAAGGCAAAGGTCGCCATGCCGAGAATGGCAATGACGATGAAACCAAAGCTGATGATGCCGAGCATGCCAATGATTAAGCTCGACGTGACCCCATCAGCACCAGTCCCGGGAAACATAAACATGCCCATGACGGCACACGGCAGCGGCAAGGCATAGAGGATAGGGTCTAAAAATTCAGAGAACCAGTACGCCCGTACATGTCTGCGCCAAGCAGCAATGCCCCACGAGACCACGGCCTGTACGGCCACAGTACCTATCATCCAGAGAGCAAAGAAAGCTACGCGAAAAGCATAGGTCTTCCATAAGGGCGACAACATAATGCCATTTAAGATGCCAACGGCTGCGATTAAAGCAATGATACTGCCGTACAGCGTGGGTCCAACAGGCGCATAGACAGACGTGCCCTTCCCTTTTACTTGCCAGCGATAGACCGTACATGGCAAGGCCAGGGAGGCCAGCATAAAAACTAAGAGCGAAAAGGACGCTACGTAAGGCATATCCGTCGCAAAGGCCACGAGAGGAATCGGCACAGCAAAGAGAATGAGCCGCCCTATAGCACGGCCCTTTTGGAGTATATACGGCATCATTTCGTTTCCCCTCTTTCTGAGCTCCCTGCCCGTCCAAGGCACGAAAAACCATAAGCTAAGAGCATCATGACCGACACTTCGCCATACATGCCGACAATGAAGACGATATCACGGACAATAGTCGGCCATTCCCAAAAAGCAGCGGTTTTCCACCACGTATCACAGTACAAAATCCCCCAGACGAGGCAGGCCGACACGACGAGCCACGCCAGGATAAAAGCTTTGCGCCCAATCCGTTGATTTTCTATCCCAAAAGTCGCTTCTGTCGTCCCTATATAGGCCACAGGAATACAGATAGATAAAATCGTATACGTAATCGCTGCCACAGCGGCACTGGAGCCATTGTGAATCGTATACGCCCCAATGGGTATGGGGATGATGAATACAGACATAAATAGACATTGCCGCAATATATCGCGCCACCAAGTCATTACGTGTTACCTCCCAGTACATCTATTTCTAATAAATAAGTATACCATATTTACGGCCTTACTGAATAGAGAAATTAGAGCAAAATCCAGCGTCCTTGGGCAAAACCTAGCCACAAACGGTCTTTCCTGTTATAATACAGTATATCTATACTATTTACTGCGAACAGAAAGGTACGAAATCATGGCAAAAACATTCCAAACCTTAGGCCTTGTGCCTACGCTTTGCGAGTTGCTCGAAAAAAAAGGCGTAAAAACACCGACAGCCGTCCAAGAACAAGCGATTCCGGCTGTCTTTAAAGGGCTTGACCTCCTCGCTCAAGCCCAGACCGGTACAGGCAAAACCTTTGCGTATTTGCTCCCGTCACTGCAGCAAATCAAACCAGACCTGCATATGGAACAAGTACTCATTATGGCACCGACGCGGGAATTGGCAAAGCAAATCGCCGACGTAGCCCACACGCTCGCCCCGGCTCTCTCCGTCGATGTACTCAACATCATCGGCGGTAAAACCATTGAAAATCAGCTGCAAAAATTACAGCGTCACCCTCATATCATCATTGGCACGCCAGGCCGTCTCCTCGACCATTGCCGCCGTAATTCCCTCGATTTGAGCGGTGTCGGCCGGGTCATCGTGGATGAAGCGGACCAAATGCTCCAAGCAGGCTTTTTAGAAGATGTGGATACACTCATTAGTATGACACCGAAACGGCGGCAGCTCCTCTTCTTCTCGGCGACAGTGCCGGATAAAATCAAGAGCCTCGCCAAAAAGCACATGGCCAATCCCTTAGTGCTCCATATCCAAGAAGGCGAAACGATTACACTCGATGCGATTACGCAGCAGATTTACATGGTCAAACCGGAACAGAAATTCCCGAAATTATGCCAAATGCTGCGAGACTACAATCCCTACTTAGCCATCGTCTTCTGTAATACGAAAGAAGAAACAGCAGCCCTCGCTGGCAAACTCTTAGCCCAAGACTTTAACATTGGCGAACTTCACGGCGACATGTCCCAAGGACGGCGCACGCAAGTCCTCCGTGATTTTGCCAAAGCAAAGACCCAAATCCTCGTGGCTACAGACATTGCGGCCCGCGGCATCGACATCGAAGGGATTACGCACGTCTTCAACTACGACGTGCCCCACGACGTAGACTATTACATTCACCGCATCGGTCGTACAGGCCGGGCTGGCAACGAAGGCTTATCCATCATGTTTGCTACGGCCGCAGACGAACAATGGGTGCGCCGTATTGAACACAACATTCAGGCGACGATTACGAAATATACGATTAATGGCCAAGTAAAGGTCAAATCTAGTAACCAAGCACCGAAGAAAAAGAAGAAATTCAAAGATAAATTACCGGCCAGCACGTACCAAACGACGAAAGGCAAACGGCATAAGACGTTACATAAAGGCGGTAATAACTTCCGAAGGAGATGATTTCCATGACGGTTACACCGAAACTCACAGCCCTTGTACTGTCCCTCTTTATGGTCGTCAGCGTCGGTTGTACGAACGTATCGACTACTGACAGCAGCAAATCCCAAGAGACACAGCAAAGCCAGACCCAAGATAAGACGAAGGGTACGAAAGATGCGAAAGACACGGAACAAACGAAAGAAGCGCACGCAGTCAATGAAAAGATTGGCCTTAGCGATTCCTTAGGAGCTTGGGAAAAAGCCGTCGGCCATGCGTACGCCCAAGGCGATACGATTAAAGTCTTTGCGAACGGCTCGTATAAAGTCGTCTTCCAAGATAACCAAGCCGTAACGGTCACGTTCGTCTCGAAAAACGGCCAAAACCCGGTCGAAGCAGCCATGCTCCCGTCTGATGGAGAAAAGCAATCAGAAAGCAGCAAAAACACTGGCGGCATGACCATGGTCGTCCAGAAATGGCATAGTGATGCCCTTGCGGTAGCCATGCCTGAAACGAAGGGCAACTACACGCTCATGAAGAACATGAACGGCAATGACTACGATACAGTCGTCGTCGACTGCACGCCGAATTTACGAAAATAACAAGTACATAAATTTTTTAAAAAGACTTTACAATATATACCCCTATACCGTATAATAACATGTACCATATGATGGCACAAATGCAGTCCCTCTGTATTTGTGCCTTTTTTAAAGAAGGAGTGATTACACAGTATGGAAGGACAATTTTTCACATCCTTTCTCATGATTAGCGACTATCGGACGATGCTTTTCTTAGTCGCCCTCGCCATTGCTTTCGGCATTATTCATTATTTATACCGTGTCCGCAAGATGGGCTTCTCTCTCGTCGTCTTCATCGGCATGATCTTCGGGGCTCTCTTGGGTCTTGCTATGCAGGCCATGGCTGGCTTTCCGGACAAACCAGGTGATGTCATCTTCATCAAAGAAGCGACGAACTGGTTCCAACTCTTTGGAAATGGCTATATGAACCTCATCAAGATGATTGTCATCCCTTTGGTTATCTTCTCCATTGCCCACGTCATCGTCAATATGGAGTCCGGCAAAACCATGGGCCGTCTCGTCAAACGTACGCTCATTGTGACCCTCATTATGACGGCTATTTCCGCTGTTATTGGCCTTGCCTTCGGCATCCTCTTTGATGTAGGCAGCGGCAGTGCTATGGTCGCGTCTGATACGGCAAAAGCTAAAGAAATCGTCAGCGTCGCTACGACCATTCAGCGGTTAGTCCCAGGCAACCTCGTCGATTCGATGGTGAAATTAAACATTATCGGCATGGTTATCTTTGCCGCCGTCTTAGGCCGGGCTATTTGGTGGATGAAAGCAGACGAACCGAAATTAGAAGCCTTCCTCCACAACCTCGTCGACAGCATGCATAAAGCCATGATGAATATGGCTCTCCTCATCCTCGACTTTATGCCTTGGGCCGTCATTGCCCTCTTAGCGAATACGATTGCCCAAAAAGGCGTATCTAGCATCCTCGATGTAGGTATCTTCATCATTGCCTTGTATCTGGCTTTAGCCGTACAATTTTTCATTCAATTTGCAGCCCTTATCTTGCACGGTGTCAATCCTATTCATTACTTCAAAAAGAGCATTGCCCTCTTGATTTTGGCCTTTACATCGCGCTCCAGTGCAGGCTGCTTGCCCGTAACCATTGAAACCCTCGTCACCCGTCTCGGTGTCAACCAAGGCACAGCAAGCTTCGTCGCCGGCTTTGGGACAACTGCAGGCATGCAAGGCTGCGCCGGTGTCTTCCCGGCTATGCTCATCGTCTATGTTTGCCACCTCACAGGGACACCGCTCGATATGACCATGATGATTATGACCGTCATTGTCGTCACCATTGGCTCCCTCGGTATTGCCGGTATCCCCGGTACAGCCACAATGGCTGCATCTGTCGGCCTTTCTGGTGTCGGCATGGCTTCGTCCTTTAGCCTCATCGGCCCAATTCTCGCTATTGACCCCCTCATCGACATGATGCGTACTATGGTCAACGTCTCCGGCTCTGTCGTCAATGCCATCATCGTCGACAAACAGTTAGGCACATTTAACGAAGAAAAATATATCGAAAAATAACTATTTTATCCATGCAAAAACCGCTTGATTAGACTTTTATCTAACCAAGCGGTTTTCTGTATGCATAGAATTATCTTATGGAACCATTATGTAATTTTATTTGTTTTCAACTGGTTTCTTCACGCGGACACGTTCGATAGTCGGATTGCCGTCTTTATCTTTGGCAACCGTATCGACAGTGAAGCATTCTAATTCCGGCGCGAATTCCGTTAAAATCTTATCAGATAATTTAGCGCCTTTAAGCATAGCCCGATAGAGCATAGCCGCAAATTCATACCGCGTCATGGGACGGCTGCCATCAAAGTTACCGCTTGGGTAGCCTTCAATAATGCCGTTACCAGCGAGGACTGCAACGTATTCATACGCCCAGTGGTTTTGCGGTACATCCGGGAAGAGCTGAAGTTTCGATGTATCAATCGGTTTATGAGCTTGAGCGTCAAGCAATGCCGACTTCAAGTCTTCCAATTCTTTCCGTAAGTCCTTGATTTCTTTGGCCATAGCGACGCGAGATGTAGAAACGTGGTTTTCGCCGGTACCAATCTTCAAGGAAACGCCGGCATTGACCATATTTTCACCGCTGCCGCAGGAACCGCCAATGGAGAACATCGTGTCTTCATTCGGACGGTAATACGTGCCAATGGCAACAGCGCTTGCGCCTTGGTAATGACCGTAGCCTGCAGAGAAGTCCCATTTAGCATCCGGGTCGAAATCGAGAGGATGTAATGCTGCAAGAGCTGCAGCGCCTGCACCGACTTTGTTGACACGGCTATCGAGTTTGCCAAGATTACCGGCGATATTTTGGATGTTCGTCGTGTTCTGGTTGACTTGTTGATTCGTTGCCCAGAGTTGACTGCCGTTGACAGCGTCTTTCGAGTCTTTGTCAACTTTCCCATCTGCTACATTCGTAATGGTCGTGTACGTAACCTTGTCGCCGTTTTTCGTCGTATTCAAGGTAATCTTATTCGTTACATTGCCCTTATCGTCACGGTCGTACTGTACAGTACCTGCCATAGCCTGCTGGAGCTGCGATTCTGTAGCAGCTTTCGTCGAGCCTTTGTAGCCGCCGTCTTTTGCGTCCTTATCAGTAAGTTTAGAATCCCAAGACGTGTTCTTCAGGCCTTCTACATAACCGTCTCCGCCTTTATTGATAGTTACATCACCGGCTTTGAAATCGCTGCCAGAGACCGTACCCGTTGCCGTGACATTACCATTCGTACCGTCAACAGTAACATGTTTACTATCTTTGTCACCAAGAGTAATCGTGTTACCTAGGCTAACTTTGTAATCAATGCCACCATCTGCGTTCTTCTTAGTGCCGTCAACTGTAATGCCATTGCCTGCGCTAACAGAACTATGTTTACCTGCCGTATCGGCAATATCACCAAGTTTATTATTTAATTTACCAATAGCGACTGTCGTGCTGTCACCGTCCTTGACATCACCAGTATATTTCTTATTACCATTTTCATCGACCGCAGTGTAATCGAGACCGCCAACTTTGTTATTCAGGTTGTTCACGGCATCAACGACAGTCGTATGCGTCGGTTTGCCATCAGCATCTTTATTCTTCAAGTCATCTTTGAAGCTGTCTACAGAGCCTACATCAGAAGATTTTGCCACATCTTTGATGACGACTTCCTTGCCGGTCGCCTTGCCATCTTTATCTACTTCCGTGAGATGAATAGAGCCATCTGTACCTACTGCATACTGCTTCGACGTATCGATGTGGGTATCTGTGTTGCCAGCGGAAATGGCCTCCTTCATCTGGCCCACATTCACCGCATCGCTGTCTTCTACACCTTTGCTGACATTATGAATGACGTTGCCACCCATAGAGACATTGCCCTGGTTGATCGTAATATCCGTATAAGTCATACCGTCTACCGTACTACCTTTGACCGTAAGGCCGCCGTTATTGATAGACGTATTTCCCATCGTCACGCTGCCGTCTTTGCCAAGGTCGAGATTTTTCGCCAGTTTCACATTCAGCACGCCGTCTTTAGAAATTACACCGATATTGCCATCTGTGAGCTTGCTTTCATCCGTAACCCCACCTTTGATGGTCAGTGTTTCATTGAGCTTCTTGCCGATGATATTACCAGCATCGCCGACAAATTTCAAGCCGTCATTCAGGTTCGCTACCTGCTGACCGTTACCATTAGCATCCGTGTAGACTACGCGGGTCGTCGTTTCATCGTCTTTGCCATCGACGCCAGGTTTTCCGCCTTTAGTGATGGTGATAGTCGTATTCGTGCCGTCTTTGTTGACGATGGAAAGCTGGCCGTCTGCGCCGTCCTTTCCATTCACGCCTTTTTCGCCTACCGTGACGCTATTGCCCTTCAGGTCTTTATCGAGCTTGACAACGAGATTACCGTTTTCCACCATAGTCTTGACGTTTTCGCCGGAGTAGTTGGCATCGTCTTTCGTGCCTTCACCGACGATGTTCATGGTTTCGCCCAGTTTCTTCTTGACGGTTGCATCTGTATTTCCTTTGAAGGTCAGGCCTTTGTTTGTGAGTTCAATCGTAATATTGGAAATCGAATCATTCAAGCGGTCCACATTGACAGCGGCATCGCCTTTATAGTTCGGGTCTGTCTTATCTGCCGTGACATAGGAAACATTCGTAATCGTTGTGCCGCCGGTCTTCGCATCTTTATCATAGGCCGTGCCTTGACCATTGCCCATGACGACGGTGTTGTAGTCGATTACAGTCTTGCCATTTTCTTCCTTCGTGGCGTACTTGACATTGCCTTTATCCTGTTCATTCAGGGCATCCTGCACATCTTTCAGCTGGTCTTCCGTCGCAGCCTGACCGGAGGTGATGTTGTCCTTGTCCCAGGTCTTATTGGTGAGATCATTCACGGTACCTTTACTGCCGTCAAGTGTGATCTTGTGGTCACCGCCTACGGTTACTTTGTTATTGGTGATGGAGGTATCGCCAATCTTGACGCTGCCATTTTCCGTGAGGTCGATATCTTTCGACAGTTTCACATTCAGGGAGCCGTCGTCGCCTTTGACTACGCCGATATTTTTATCGGTGAGTTTCGCCGCATCTGCGCCGCCTTTGAGGCCCAGCGTTTCGTTCAGCTTCTTGGAAATTTCCTGGCCGTCGTCACCGACAAATTTCAGGCCGTCATTCTTGGTCGCTACCTGCTGTTCATTGCCCTTTTCGTCAGTATAAACGATGCGGGTAATACCGTCCTTGCCGTCAAGTCCCGGATCGCCAGTCTTCACAATGATATCTGCCGACTGTCCGTCCTTGCCGTTGAGGCCGATGTGACCGTCCACGCCGTCTTTGCCGTCAGCGCCTTTTTCGCCCAGAGTAATGCTGTTCCCCAGACCGATCTGGAACTGCTTCGTATTGTCAGCGCCGTCCACCACTTTGGTCTCAATACCGTTCGCGCCGACCACGGTGATGGAGGTGCCGATATTCTGCCGTACTTCCTTACCCTCCTGATCTTTCAGGCCGAATCCGCCGCCCTTCGCTGCATCCTGAAGGTTTGTCACACGGGTATCCAGATTCGTCACAGCGCCGTCGATGCGGGTGATGTTCTGGGTATTGGTATCCTGCTGCTTCTTGCTGGCCACATCGCCGATAGTGACGGTTTGTTTTGTGGCTTCATCCGTACCATTCTGGACAGACAATTCTACGGTGCCGTCATCTTTGACCTTATAGCCTTTGACTTCCGCCGAATTGTTCGTGGCTTCTTTGATCGTGTCTGTGCCATTGACCAGACGGAAATCGGTAGTGGAAATCGCGCCACCGAGACCCGAGAGGTCCACATCTACAGTGCCGCCTTGTTTGCGGTTGAGCGTGATCGTCTTACCATCGGAAGAGAGCTTACCGCTGGTCACGTAATCATCATGGTCGGTCAGGTATTTCTTATTGACCACCGCATTGTCGCCATTCCCTACATTTGTGACATACATAGTGCCCGCAGTGACGCTATCAAGGCCCTTCAGCTCTTTGCTGAGCGCCACCGTCACATTGTTGTCATCCACGCCCTTGGTGACTGTGATATTCTGATAGTCTTTGCCGTCCGTAGCCGTTTCTTTCTTACCAGAAATATCGACCGTATTGTCCTTCTTGACAGCCGTCTTGTTCTGGCCATCCGCGGTGAGATTCCAACCGGATTCCTGGAGCGCTTTGTATACGGTATCGCCGGTGACAATCTTCGTATCTCCGTCTTTCACGGCGCCGCTGGCTTCGACATTGACCGCATATTTCCTGACACCATCTGTCGTTGTTTCCGTCACTTTCGTATTGGTGCCGTCCACGACCTGTACGGCTTTCTGCGCCAGTTCGGTAACAACATTCTTACCGCCATCCGTAATATTGGACAGATCATTTTTCGCCACGCCAGAAATGACAACCTTCTGGTCTGCGACCGCATTGCCATTGCCATCCACATACGTGAGCGTCACATTACCGTCTTTATCCACACCATACGACTGACCATCCTTTGTCGGCGCGATATGCTGTTCTACGCCCTTGGCGAGATTGGTGATAATTGTCCTACCGCCCTCGGTGATATTTGACAAATCATTCTTGGCAATACCCTTCACGGTGTACGAGATACCTGCCGCTCCGCCATATTGATCCTGGGTAGACAGTGTGAGGGTCCCATCTTCCGACAGTTCCGCACCGGAAAGGGCATAATCATGCACCGCACCAGTCAGCTTCACGTCAGTTCCATTCTTCTTCGTCAAGGAAATCTCACCCTTGTCGCTGATGCTGCCACCGGTGATCAGGTCCTTCTCATCTGCAAAGCCCGTAGCGGAAATCTTGATATCCCCATTGTCGTTAGATATGATGGAAATATGATCCCCATCAGTGAGATTCAGCGTCCCGTCTTTGGCTACGGTCTTCGCTTCTGTTCCATTGACAAGCACTTTCCAGCTGACCTTTTCAATGGCGTTATATACCGTGTCGCCAGTGACAATGCCTGTATTCCCGCCTGCTACCTGGCCATTGGCCTGAACGCTCACGGTGTAAGTATTGATGGGGCCAGATACACCATCCTGCGTACCTGCTTTCACATCCACATTGTCGCCAGCCAATACCTTCACCGATTCCTTGGCAATGGTGTTGATGTATTTGTCCCCATCTTTCGTGAGGTTAGACAGGTCATTCTTCGCTACGCCTTTGATGACCGCCTGTTTGTCCGCCACCTTATTGCCTGCACCGTCTACGTAGGTCATGGTCACATTGCCTTTATCATCGACTTCGTATTCTTTGCCCGTTTCGGTTGGCGCGATGTGGAGGCTGTTCTTTTCGAAATAGTCTTTGTTGATGACCGAGTCACCCTTGTCAGGATCGACGTTCGTCACATACATATTGCCAGCGTTGACCGTCGTAGCGTCGATCTTATCGGCTGTGACGTTTTTCAGTTGTAAATCATCCGCCAAATCAAAGGTGATTTTCCCAGCTTCCGCGCTGGCCACTTTGATATTCTGATGGTCTTTTGTTGTGACATTACCATCTTTATCAGTAATGTCTTTCTTGGCACCAGCGAAATCGATTTTATGATCCTGCGGTTCGACCGTATCCGTGCTGCCTTCGACAGTCGGTTTCCAAAGCTGCTTCTGGATATTCTTAATTTCTGTCGCATTCTTTTTGATGTTCAGATCCCGCTGGTGGAGCTGGCTGCCGTTCACTGCATCTTTGGACGTTTCATTTACGTCGCCGTCTTTCACATTGATGACTTTATTGCTGTTTGCATTGAGGCCATTTGCATTGATATACGTTTTACCATCATAGGCCACGCCATCATCACTGATAGCACTCTTGCCGCCTCTTACGGTACCGGTCGCCGTGACATTGCCTTCAGGACCATTGATGGTGACCGAGTCTTTGCTAGCTGGATCGGTCGAATCTTTCAATGTGATGGTATCTGCGATGCCGACGGTATATTCCTTACCGCCCGCCACATTTTCGCCTTTCTGAACGGAAACATTACTATCCTTGGCTACCACTGTGGTGTGGGCGCCATCCCCGGTGCCGTCATTCTTAAATAAATCAATTACTTCTTTCAGCTGGGCCACATTGACCGCATCGGTGTCTTCCGTCCCGGCTGCCACGCCTGTAATCTGACGGGTCACAGAAGGACCGCCCACAGCGATAACCCCGCCTGTGGATACCCAGGTAGAATCATACTTGCCATTGCCCAGATAGCCTGTAAATCCCTTATCGCGGCTGGCTACAGAATTATCGCCGAGCGCGACTGAACCAGACACAAGGGACTGAGAACCCGCGCCAATGGCATAGGTGTTATCAGAACCTGTCATCGCCCCCTGGCCGACAGCAAAGGAATTTCTCCCATAGGCAGTGCCGCCCAAGCCAGCAAAGGTGTTATCACCATTGGCCGTAGACCCTTGTCCAATGGCCAAAGCTCCCTGACCATGAGCCACATTCCCCTGGCCGATAGTGGTTGAATCGTATCCCTGCGCGTTATTTTTTGAGCCAAAAGCAGTGGATCCGATGCCTCCGGCATTATTTTCCTGTCCCCAAACAGTATTGTACTGCCCTTGAGCCTTATTACCGGTCCCCCAGGCCGTATTCCAATCCCCATCAACGGTGTTATTTTCACCTTTATTTTCATTGCCCTCGGCCCATGCCGTCATACTTCCCGTAACGCCGACAGAACACAAGAGAGCCGCCACGACAAGATGCCGCAAGACATTCTTAGGACAGCCTAATGTTATCACTGCTCCTCTGCTATGGCTGCTAATAAATTCCGAACCTACAACATAGCAATTCTTGACTTTGTTCCACACTACTTTGTAAATCTTATTCATACCATATCGTTCCTTTCGTTCCTCTATTTCCATCTTTCATGCATCTTTTAGCTTCGATTGATTGCATGAGATGGGATAAGACACGCAAAAAAAGACAACAAAAATCCATGCTGTCTTTTGGTATACGGTATAAACGAGACAAATTTATGCATTACATCGAGAGGATAGTTATGCCCCCCCCTGCATATTTATTGATATGCAATATACGTTTCATCATGGAATCAGCATATATAGGGCTTCGCATCGATTTCATTACTATTCACATCCTTTCTTTATACGATTTCCGTTATATTTTAATCGCTATTGGATTTATTTTACTATAGCTATCTGGTAATAACAAGTATCCCTTGAGTTTTTATGAACGTAATATGCAAAAGGCCCCACTCTTGCGAGTGAGGTTTCTTGCATATTACGATATGAACTTATTCGTTACCGTATTTTTCAGCTGCATCGATACGGTGCAGGGCACGCTGCAGTGCCGCTTCAGCCCGCGTGACATCCAGATTTGCTGCATGTTGTTGGAGCCGTTCTTCTGCACGCTTTTCAGCTGCTTTTGCACGTTCTACATCAATGTCAGCAGGCTTTTCAGCTGCTGGCGTAATGATGGTCGCCGTGTTATGGTTTACTTCCAGGAAGCCTTTGGCTACGGTCAAATGACGACGCTGGCCGTCTTTTACGTAAGCCAACACATCAATACTCAAGGAGGCAATTAACGGCGCGTGATTCGGCATAATACCGAGTTCGCCGTCTAAGGCACGGACGCAGAGGAATTCTACGTCTTCCGAGAGTACGGCAGCATCGGGAGTGATGACTTCCAGACGGAATGTCTTTCCTGTTTCTGCCATCGCCTATTCTCCTTTCAGAGTTTTGGCCTTTTCATATGCTTCTTGAATGTCACCGACCATGTAGAATGCCTGTTCCGGCATGTCATCGCATTTACCGGAAAGGATTTCCTTAAAGCCTGCAAGCGTATCTTTGAGCGGTACATACCGGCCTTGCTGGCCTGTGAACTGTTCTGCTACGAAGAACGGCTGGCTGAGGAAACGCTGGATCTTACGAGCCCGGGCAACGGTGAGTTTATCTTCTTCAGACAATTCATCAATACCGAGGATAGCGATAATATCCTGCAAGTCATTGTATTTCTGGAGGATTTCCTGTACTTGACGGGCAACGGTGTAGTGTTCCTGACCTAAGAGGTGCGGGTCGAGGATACGCGATGTCGAATCAAGGGGGTCAACGGCCGGATAAATACCGAGTTCGGCAATCTGACGGGACAATACTGTCGTCGCATCCAAATGGGCGAAGGTTGCTGCCGGAGCCGGGTCAGTCAAGTCATCGGCAGGGACATAGACGGCCTGTACAGACGTAATAGACCCGTTTTTCGTAGATGTAATACGTTCCTGCAAGGCACCGACGTCCGTACCAAGGGTCGGCTGATAGCCAACGGCAGACGGAATACGGCCTAAGAGGGCCGATACTTCAGAACCAGCCTGAATGAAACGGAAGATGTTATCAATGAAGAGCAATACGTCCTGATGGGCTTTATCACGGAAGTATTCTGCCATCGTCAGGCCTGTGAGGGCAACGCGCATACGCGCTCCAGGCGGTTCATTCATCTGGCCGTATACCAAGGCTGTCTTGTTAATAACGCCAGATTCTTTCATTTCATTCCAAAGGTCGTTCCCTTCACGCGTACGTTCACCAACGCCGGTGAAGACGGAGTAACCACCGTGTTCCGTTGCGACGTTATGAATCAATTCCATGATGAGGACGGTTTTACCAACACCAGCACCGCCGAACAACCCAATCTTACCGCCTTTTACGTACGGTGCGATGAGGTCGACGACTTTGATACCTGTTTCGAGGATTTCTGTTTCCGGAGACTGGTCTTCAAATTTTGGAGCTGGACGATGGATAGGCCAATATTCATCAGCCTTTACTTCTTTATCTACTTTATCTACGGTTTTGCCGAGGACGTTGAAAATACGCCCTAAGACGCCTTCGCCTACAGGAACCTGAATGGATTTACCTGTATCTTCAGCATCCATGCCACGGACAAGACCGTCAGTAGAACTCATGGCAACGCAGCGAACGACATCGTCGCCTAATTGCTGCATGACTTCTGCTACTAAGTCAATATCCTGGTCACCGCTTCCACCTGTAATGTGGAGGGCGTTGTAAATGAAGGGCAGCTCTTTTTCAGAACTGAACCGAACGTCGACAACCGGCCCGATGACCTGGACAACTTTCCCTATATTCTTGCTCATGAAGAGGCTCTCCTCTCTGCTATAAATTTTCTTGAGTGCCTATTACTGCAACGCATTGGCACCGCTGACAATTTCCGTCAATTCATTTGTAATACCTGCCTGACGGACTTTGTTGTAATGGACAGTCAGTTTATCGATAAGTTCACCGGCATTATCCGTAGCCGACGTCATAGCCGTCATACGGGAGCCCAGTTCACTGGCTGCTGACTGCAGCAGGCTGTTATAGATAAACAGGTCCAAATATTGCGGCAAGAGCGTATTGAGGACGTTTTGCGCAGTCGGGACGAAGATATATTCTTCCTTCGGGCCTGTTGCTTCTGCTTTCGTATCGTGCGAAATAGGAAGCAGTTTTTCCATTTTCAATTCTTGCGATAAAGCCGATTTGAAATGGGTATAAATGACATAGACTTCATCATACGCCCCGTCAAGGAATCCCTTAACGGCTGCTCTGGCGAGTCGCTGCGCATGGACGAACTGGGGCTTATCTGAATAGCCGCCCCAATGTTCTTCCGGCGTAATATGAAGGGCTTTTAAATATTCCGTTGGTTTCTTACCGGATACAATCAGATACGAATCGTTACGGGATTTGTTGCGAAGTACGTTGACCATCGCTTTGTTGACGTTGGAGTTATACGCCCCAGCTAGGCCCTTATCAGAACCGATAACGACATAGCACGTCTTTTTCACAGGCCGTACTTCAAATAACGGACTGGGGCTATCAGACGAAGCAGCTGCTAAGCGTCTGAGCATCCCTTCCATTTTCGACGTAAACGGAGCCGTAGCTAACGCCCGTTCTTCTGCGTGACGCAAGCGTACAGACGAGACCATTTTCATGGCTTTCGTAATCTGCTGTGTATTTTTGACGGATTTTATCCGCCGATTAATCTCGCGTGCACTCGCCATGGGCTATTCCTCCTCTTTGACTAATTCGTGAGTAGCACCGTACTGCTTCGTGTACTCACCAACAGCCTTTTGGAGGACCTTTTCATCTTCTGGAGAAAGAACTTTCTGTTCTTCGATGTGTTGACCCACTTCAGGATAGTTTGTATGCATGAATTTGACGAATCCATCTTCAAATTCCGGTACTTCGTGAACTTGAACAGGCATTAAGTAGCCTTTGACGGCTAAATAAATCTGCATCGTCTGATCTGCTACAGACATTGGCTGATACTGCGGCTGAATCAGCATCTGCATCGTCCGTTCGCCGCGGTCGATTTGGGCTTTCGTATTCTTATCGAGGTCCGAACCGAATTGGGCGAAGGCTGCCAGTTCACGATACTGAGCGAGGTCCAAACGGAGGGTACCGGCAATCTTCTTAATCGCTTTCGTCTGAGCAGAACCACCAACACGGGAAACCGAAAGGCCGACGTTAATAGCCGGGCGGACACCGGAGTTGAACAGTTCTGTTTCGAGGAAAATCTGGCCGTCTGTAATGGAAATGACGTTCGTCGGAATGTATGCCGAAAGGTCACCTGCTAAGGTTTCGATAATCGGCAAGGCCGTAATGGAACCGCCGCCTAATTCATCGTTTAATTTAGCAGCCCGTTCGAGCAGACGGGAGTGTAAGTAGAATACGTCGCCAGGGTATGCTTCACGTCCTGGTGGACGACGGAGAAGCAAACTCATTGCGCGGTATGCCTGTGCGTGTTTGGACAAATCATCATATACACAGAGGACATCTTTGCCTTTATGCATGAAGTATTCACCCATGGCAACACCGGCATACGGTGCTAAGTATTGGAGTGGCGCACCGTCAGAAGCCGTAGCGGCAACGACGATAGAGTATTTCATGGCGTCATGTTCTTCGAGGGTACGAACGACACGGGCAACAGTCGATGCTTTCTGGCCAATAGCGACGTAGACACAAATAACGCCTGTGTCTTTTTGGTTCAAAATCGTATCGATAGCAATAGCGGTCTTACCAGTACCACGGTCGCCAATGATTAATTCACGCTGGCCCCGGCCAATCGGAACCATCGAGTCAATTGCTTTTAACCCTGTCTGGAGCGGCTGCTTAACCGGCTGGCGGTCAGCAATCCCAGGAGCCGGTGTTTCAACGAGACGAGTTTCCGTCGTCTGAATCGGTCCTTTGCCGTCAATAGGCGCACCTAAGGGGTTGACAACGCGGCCAATGAGGGCTTCCCCAACAGGAACACTCATAACGCGGCCTGTCCGGCGGACTGTATCCCCTTCTTTGATGACCGAGTCATCGCCGAGAAGTACAGCACCGACGTTGTCTTCTTCGAGGTTTAATGCCAAGCCATATACACCGTGAGGCAATTCCAATAATTCCCCGGACATGGCTTTATCCAAACCGTAAATGTGGGCAATGCCGTCCCCGACTTCCAGGACTGTGCCGACATCGTCGACATTCATTTCCACATTGTAGTCTTCGATTTGTTTTTTAATTATAGCCGTTATTTCTTCTGGCTTCATCTTCATTGTTTGTCCGTCACCTCATTTACTACATCCGACTGGAGCAGTGCATATTGCATATCCTGCAACTGCCGTAACAAACTACCGTCAATGAGACGGTCTCCAATGCGGACTACGATACCGCCAATAATAGACGGGTCAATATCGTACAACGGTTCGATTTTCTTACCTGTTGTACGTTCTAAGGCAGCAACTAAGTCTTTTTCTTCGTCCTTCGTGAGCGGTTTGACTACGCGAATCTTGGCGACTTCAATATGCTGCGCTTGACGAGCCAATTTGATAAAGCTGTCAATGGCTTCGGTAATAGCTATTTCGCGCTTTCTGTCGACCATGACGAATAAAAACTGCAAGACTAACGGTTCGACGCTGCCTGCAAAGATTTCTTTTAATGCAGCTTTTTTCGACGCTGCCGGGATGAGCGGCGAACCCATGAACTTTTTCAGTTCCGGATTCTGTACGAACGTATCCCGTACGTCTTTTAACTGTTTTCCAAAATCGTCCAGCTTGTGTTGTTCCTTTGCAATGTCAAACATTGCCTGGCTGTATTTGCTGTAAATGACTTCAGGAACCATCTATTAGTTCCCTTTCGCCTGTTTGGCATCCAGTTTTTGAATGCAGTCTGCGACGAGTTTTGCGTTCATGTCATTGTCCATGTTCTTTTGAAGAAGTTTTTCTGCCACAGCCATAGACAGAGTGACGACTTCATTACGCATTTGTTTAATCGCAGCTTCCCGTTCGTTTTTGATTTCGGCCTGGGCTACTTGTTTTTCCCGGTCGATTTGCGCACGGATAGCGTCTAACTGGGCCTGTGCTTCTTTATCTGCTTGTTTTACAGCTTTGTCAATAATAGCTTGTGCTTCTGCCCGGGCGTTTTGCATCTGTGTTTCATAGTCTGCTTTGAGCTTTGCAGCTTCTTCCCGGTCTTTGGCAGCCGAATCTAAATCGGATGCAATCTTTTCGCGTCGATCTGCCAGTGTTTTGAGCAATGGTTTATACGCAAAATGAGCTAAAATGGCAACGAGGACAACAAAGTTGATGATTTGGAAAATCAAGGTACCATTTATACTAACCAATCGAATTCCCTCCTCGGCTGTGCTAACTTACGATACAGCCTGACGATTACAGCATGCTGGCAAACGGATTGGCGAAGACCAATACGATGGCGATGACGGCTGCGATAATCGGCATGGATTCGATTAAGCCGATAGAAATAAGCATGTTGACTAAGAGTTTGCCGCCCATTTCCGGCTGACGAGCTGTACCTTCGAGCATTTTCGAAGAAGCGAGACCATCACCGATAGCAGCGCCAAGAGCTGCAAGACCAATACCTAAGCAGGCACCAAATGCCGATAATGCTAATACGATTGCTTTTTCCATAATTAAAGACCTCCTAATTGTAAATAGGTAATGTTGACATACGATTTTTAATCATCCTGCATAGACGGAGCTAAGTAAGATGTCGTCAAAATCGTAAAGATGAATGCCTGAATGAGACCGATAACTAAGCTGAATAAGAGCCAAATCATAGGAACTGCAACAGGCACGAGGAAGTACAACACTTCCATCAGGATTTCACCAGCCAGGATATTGCCAAAGAGACGAAAGGCAAGCGTCAACGGTTTGGTAATTTCTTCCATCAAGTTGATGATAACAAAGGGGACAAAGGGTTTAAAGAAATGTTTAAAATGATGCTTAAACCCCTGGTTCTTCAAGGCCATGAAATGGACCATAAAGGAAGAAACCAGTGCCAAGGCCACAGTCGTATTCAAATCATTCGTCGGTGACGAAAGCAGATGTGGAGATGGTAATAACCCGAGTTCATTGGCAAAGAGAATAAAGAGGAACATGGTCAGGAGCACAGAAATAACTTGGTTGTACTTTGGCCCAAGGGTTGCCTTGAATTGATCCAAAAGCACTTCGATGACCATTTCCATCCCATTTTGTAGGCCCGATGGAACCATAGCATGTTTACGCGTTGCCAGTACGGTTACAATAATGACCAATGCCGCTACGATCCATGTCATGAAAATCGTATCCATGTTCACATCCATACCAAAGATTTGCACAATGAAGTGATGTCCTGCATGTAAATCCATACGCTATTTCTCCTTTCTCCGCCTTTTCCGAATGTACCGATAGACGAAGTCCACGAGAATGATGACGCGATATGTAAAAATCCCTGCAATAGCACTGCCTAAATGAATAGACGGAAATTGCAAGATCACAATAAAGGCCAGCATAATCATGAGGAGCCGAAAGACAGCTCCGCCCCGTACAAACAGTACGACTCGTTCCGGTGGTAAATGTAAGGCCCGCAAGCAGCGGCTGCTCATCATGATAAAATACACGATGTTCAGCGCATTGCCTACTAGCCAACCACTGATGAGGTTCCCCCATCCTCCGATGAAGAGAATGGCTGTAACCACACAGGTGAGGCCGATGAGCTGTTGCACCGTCCGTTTCACATACGTCGTAAACTCTGTTAAATCAGTCATTACCGATTCCTTTCCCGTCATGTGGCGACCGGTTCAGTGCCAGTACTTTCTTAAACAACGACCAGAATCCGGCCACTGCGCCTAAGAGAGAACAACTAATCAGTCCCCACGGGGAGGTGGAAAAAAAACTATCTACATAATGACCAATACAAACACCGACGAGTAACGAAACGAACAAGGTAAAGCCCAGGGAGCCAGCAATGACAACTACATCAAGGAGTTGCCTAGGATTCAATTTGTCATCATGACCTGGGGTGTGGTGTCTTTTTTGTTCTTTCATAAGGCACACCTACTTTATATGACGACGTACATAGCAACTGCGATGTATCACAAAATGTAATAGAAGTCGTAGTTACTACAGCTATATTAGCATAGGTGAAAACTAAAATCAATATTTTAGTTTTGTCAAGTTTTTTATTAAATTATCGTTGCAAAATTTGCAATTACTTCTAAGGAAGTTTGAATTCCTCTGGTTTTTCTCCATTTTCGAAATGATGTAAAATGGCTTTTACAATTCGCTGCGACGCCTTGCCATCTCCATAGGGATTGACAGCATTGCTCATCTGGTCGTACGCTGCTGTATCAGTCAATAACCGCTTCGTTTCGTTGTATACGACGTCGCGGTTTGTGCCGATTAAGCGCACCGTACCGGCAGCGACAGCTTCAGGCCGTTCGGTCGTGTTGCGCAAGACGAGGACTGGTTTCCCTAGGGATGGAGCTTCTTCTTGGATACCACCAGAGTCGGTCAGCACTAAATAGCAGCGGCTCATTAAGTTCGCAAAAGGTTCGTAGTCCATGGGGTCGATTAAATGAATGCGGTCTACACCGGCTAATTCTTCTTCGACGACTTTGCGGACCAAGGGGTTGCGATGGACTGGGAAGACGATTTCCGTATCAGGCACTTCTTCAATGATCTGCCGCAAAGCTTTGTAAATATGGCGCATAGGCTCACCTAAGTTTTCGCGGCGGTGCGTCGTCAGTAAAATGACGCGGTGATTCGTAAAATCGACACCGTCTAAAGCGTGCTTGCCAAAGTCAAAGTCGCCATTGACGGTCTGCATGAGCGCATCAATGACCGTATTCCCTGTAATATAGATATGGTCTTCAGCCACATTTTCTTTGAGCAAATTGCTCTTAGCCGTCGCAGTTGGCGCAAAATGGACAGCGGCAATGGAGCCCGTCAATTTACGGTTCATTTCTTCTGGGAACGGCGAATAAATATTGCCTGTCCGCAGGCCTGCTTCGACATGGCCTACAGGAATTTGCTGGTAATACGAAGCCAATGCACCGGCAAAGGTCGTCGTCGTATCACCGTGGACGAGGACGATATCAGGCTTTTCCTTCTCCAACACGTCTTTCAGGCCTAAGAGAGACCGCGTCGTAATATCGTACAAGGTCTGGCCCTTAGCCATAATATCTAAGTCATAATCCGGCGTAATGTGGAATAACTCGAGTACTTGGTCGAGCATCTGCCGGTGCTGGGCTGTAACGGCAACAATCGTCTGAATCTGGTCGCTATGGTGCTTTAGTTCCAGAACTACCGGAGCCATTTTAATCGCTTCCGGCCGTGTGCCGAAGACAGTCATCACTTTTATCATACAAACGCCTCCTAAATGAAAAATAATACTACCCACTAATCGTGTTTGTGGGTAGTATCAGGGGTTGTTTTGCGCAAAATACCAATCCGTTTGGCTGAATAAATAATAATCGCCAAGACGATGAGAACCGTAACAATACCAGTGGCATAATTTACACTTGCCACAAACATAGCGACTAAGCCTAAGACGAGGCTGACGCAGTACATGGTTAATACAGCTTGTTTTTGAGATAACCCTAAGGCTAATAAGCGGTGATGCAAATGCCCTTTATCAGGTTTAAAAATAGGCACACCACTCATGCGGCGGCGAATAATGGCAAAGGTCGTATCTAAAATCGGTAAGCCTAAGGCAATGACCGGCACAACGAGAGCTACAGTAGCCGCTGTTTTCACGAGGCCTAAGACGGCAACAACAGCCATCGTATAGCCAAGGAGCATACTCCCTGTATCGCCCATGAAAATCTTCGCAGGATTAAAATTGTATTGTAAGAACCCAAGGGCTGCACCAGCCATGGCCAAAATAATCATAGCCGGTACATATTGGTTCATCGTATAGGCCAAGATGAACATGAACACAGACGCAATGAACGATACGCCTGCAGCAAGGCCATCTAAACCATCGATCAAATTGACTGTATTCGTAAAACTAATAATCCAGAAAATCGTAATCGGAACGGCAATGATTTCCGGTAAGACAATGAGCGTCCCAAAGGGATTGGTGAGCCATTCGATTTGGATGCCAAAGGCTACTGGAATAGCTGCAGCAATAATCTGGCCTACTAATTTGACGCGCGCCGGAATATTGCAAATATCATCCCAAATCCCTAGCGCCACGATGGCTGTACAACCGATGAGAAACCCCACCATATGATGATGAATTGGTACGGCATAGAGGACGGCTGCCATAAAGCCTAAGTAAATGGCCAGCCCTCCCAGCCGCGGTATAATATGAGTATGTACCTTTCGTGCATTCGGTTTATCAATGGCACCGACTTTAAAGGCTAATTTTTTGACCCCTGGTGTCAAGACATACGCGACAATTAACGCTATCGCAAAGGGTACAACATATTCAAGCACAAAACCCGCCTACTTTCCAAAAGATTCTACTCCCTGCCTTAGTTTGTCAGGCTCCGCATCGGTGCCGGAATTCGGCCGCCGCGGGCAATAAAGGCATCGGATTTATAGGGATTGACGTTGATAATCGGGCAATAGCCTAAGAGGCCGCCAAATTCAACCGTATCGCCTACTTTTTTACCTGGAACCGGAATGACGCGGACTGCTGTGGTCTTATTGTTAATCATGCCAATAGCTGCTTCGTCGGCAATAATCGCCGAAATCGTAGCCGCACTCGTATCGCCAGGAATCGCAATCATATCGAGACCAACAGAGCAAACACACGTCATGGCTTCCAATTTTTCTAAGGACAAACTGCCCCGGCCAACGGCTTCGAGCATGCCCTTATCTTCACTTACTGGAATGAATGCGCCAGAAAGGCCGCCTACGCGAGACGACGCCATGAGGCCGCCTTTTTTGACGGCATCATTAAGGAGCGCCAAAGCCGCTGTCGTACCAGCAACACCACAGCTTTCTAGGCCCATTTCTTCCAAAATAGCAGCGACACTATCGCCTACAGCCGGTGTCGGCGCTAGGGATAAGTCGATAATGCCAAAGGGAACGTTAAGCCGTTTCGACGCTTCCATAGCCACGAGCTGGCCTACGCGCGTAATCTTAAAGGCCGTCTTTTTAATCGTTTCGGCAACGACATCAAACGGCTGTCCTTTGACTTCTTCTAAGGCCCGTTTGACGACGCCAGGACCGCTGACGCCAACGCTGACACAAGAATCGCCGTTCGTTACGCCGTGGAAAGCACCAGCCATGAAGGGGTTATCTTCGACGGCATTGGAGAAGACGACGAGTTTCGCACAGCCTAAAGCATCTTGGTCTTTCGTCCGTTCTGCTAAATCCTTAAAGATACGGCCCATTTCAGCTACAGCATCCATATTGATGCCTGCTTTCGTCGAACCAACAGCGACAGAACTACATACGATATCCGTCGTCGCTAAGGCTTCCGGAATGGACGCAATGAGACGGCGGTCACCGATAGATGCGCCGCGGTCGACGAGAGCGGAAAACCCGCCGATGAAGTTGATGCCAATAGCCTTCCCTGCTTTATCGAGGGTCCGGGCGACTTCGACGTAGTCCGTCAAATCGCTCGAGCCGGCAACGATGCTAATCGGCGTTACAGAGACGCGTTTATGAATAATAGGCACACCGTATTCCTTCGAAATAGCTTCGCCCGTTTCGACGAGGTGTTCGCCATACGTCGTAATCTTGTCGTAGATTTTACGGCATAACGTTTTACCATCGCTGGCACAGCAGTCCAGCAAACTAATCCCCATGGTGATGGTGCGCACGTCGAGATTATTTTTTTGAATCATTTGATTCGTTTCTAATACGTCTTGAATTGTCAACATACGCTATCACCTAACCTACGCGATGCATTGCATCGAAAATTTTCCGGTTCTGAGCCCGAATTTCTACGCCTAAGGCATCGCCTTTTTCTTTTAAGAGATTTTGCAACGTATCCAAATCAACGGCTGCGTCTGTCATATCTACAATCATGGCCATATTAAAAATATCATCTAAAATAACCTGATTAATGGTCAGGATATTTACTTTGTTTTCTGCCATAATCTGGCTTACAGCAGCAATAATGCCTGTACGGTCTACACCGACTACAGTGACTACAACATTCATGGATCTTCACTCCTTTATCATTACTTCCATATCACCTATTATAGCATAGATGCTATGGAAATTGCCACATTTTACTTTCCTAAAGCCTGAGTAATTAATTTTTTACCTTCATCTAAGAGTTTTTCTGCAGCCTCTTCTGAAACAAAGCTTTCGGCATAGAGTTTGTACATGTCTTCTGTGCCAGATGGACGAGCGACGACCCAGCCGTCTTCTGTCGTGATTTTCACGCCGCCAATAGCATAATCACCGTACGGAGATTTTGATAAAATTTCCGTAATCGGCGAGCCGCAAAGGGTCTTTTCCGTTACATCAGCTGCCGTCAGGGAGCTGATTTTTGCTTTTTCTTCGAGCGTTGCCGGTGCATCACTGCGCATGGTGTACGGACGGCCCAAGGTTTCACATAAGTCATTATAATAAGCTACTGGGGACTTGCCTGTAACAGCTTTGATTTCGCACGCTAAGAGGCACATAATCATGCCGTCTTTATCCGTCGTCCAAACACTGCCGTCTTTAGCGACGAAGGAGCCGCCGGCACTTTCTTCGCCAGCAAAGGCGATTTTCCCTTCTGTAAATAAGGAGCCAAAGTATTTAAAACCAACCGGCACTTCATAGCACGGACGCTGTAACTGCGCTGCAGCGCGTTTCAACAAATCCGTCGTAACGACGGTCTTAGCAATGCCGCGGCCTGGGAAATTGCGGTGCGTCAAGAGATAATGAGCAGCCACGGTCAAATAGGCATTGGCTGTAATCATGCCTTCTTTGCCGGAAACGATGCCAAAGCGGTCATAGTCCGGGTCATTAGCGAGGATTAAATCGTAGTTGTCTTTGCTCTTCGTTACGGCAGACATAACGTAGCTCGATGAGCAATCCATACGCACTTTGCCGTCATGGTCGTAATTCATAAACGTAAACTGCGGGTCGTATGTATCATTGACGAAGTCAATAGGAATATGGTAATGCTTCGAAATTTGATGCCAATAATTCATGCCCGAACCGCCTAAGGCATTGACGAGAATCCGTAAATTAGCCTGACGGATAACGTCCATATCGATAATGTTTTCCAGTTCGGCTACGTATAAACCTTTGTAGTCGTAAGGCACAACGAAGGTGCTCGCTTTCGCTTCGTCATAGGAAACAATATGCACGTCTTTATTGCCTCCTTGGAGGAGACGGTTTGCTTCCGTTTCGATGGCTTTCGTAATGTCTCCATCAGCCGGGCCGCCTGTAATGGGATTGTACTTGATGCCGCCATGTTCTGGTGGATTATGGGACGGCGTAATGATCAGGCCGTCAGCTAACTGTTCCATCCGTCCTTCGTTATAGCGGAGAATAGCCCGCGATACAGACGGTGTCGGTACGAAGTCATGGTCGCCGTCTACATAGGCCGTAACACCATTCGCTACGAGAACAGATAAGACTGTTTCATAGGCTAATTTCGATAAGTAATGCGTGTCTTCGCCGACGAATAAGGGGCCGGTGGCACCAAATTTTGTGCGGAAATTGCACACAGCCTGCGTAATGGCTGCGACATGGTCTGCTGTAAAACCGCCGTTTTCTGCTTGTCCCCGATGCCCAGACGTGCCAAACCGTACTTGCTGGTGCGGATTCGTTACGTCAGGATGAATCGAATGATAGGCTTCGTTAATTGCATCTAAATTGATATAATCTGTTGATTGTACCTTTGTTCCTGCCAATGTATGAACCATACTATGTCACCTCTGCATTTGTTTTTGACAATCTACTCCATTTTCTATACAATGAAAGTAAAGTCTATTGTACGTTGACCATGACGAGGACAGCGTATTTTTATTTACTTTATTATACCAAATATTAAGGTATGATAACAGGGACTAATGCAAATTACAAAAAATATACACTGTAAAGGAGTCGATATACTATGAAATATATTTCTTGGAACGTCAACGGCCTGCGCGCAGCCATGAAAAAAGGCTTTATGGATGTCTTTCGTGAGCTAGATGCCGATATTTTCTGCCTCCAAGAAACGAAACTGCAAGCCGGGCAAATCGAAATGGACTTACCAGGCTACGAGCAATACTGGAATTATGCCGATAAAAAAGGCTACAGCGGCACAGCGATTTTCACGAAAGAAAAGCCCCTTGCTGTGACCTATGGTCTCGGCATAGATGAACACGACCACGAAGGGCGCGTCATTACCCTCGAGTACCCAGACTACTACTTCATTACATGCTACACGCCGAACAGCCAAAATGAATTAGCCCGCCTGCCGTACCGCATGGAATGGGAAGATGCATTCCGCAACTATCTCGTCGAATTAAACAAAAAGAAAGGGGTCATCCTCTGCGGTGACCTCAACGTAGCCCACGAAGAAATCGATTTAAAAAATCCGAAGACGAACCGCAAGAACGCCGGTTTCTCTGATGAAGAACGGGCGAAAATGACGGAGCTCTTACAGGCTGGCTTTACAGATACGTGGCGATACTTCTATCCTGATATGACCGGCGTATACTCGTGGTGGAGCTATCGTTTCAAAGCACGGCAAAACAACGCAGGATGGCGCATTGACTACTTCATTACATCCAAGGATTTAGACAGCCGTCTGAAAGATGCCAAAATTTACACGGACATTACAGGCAGCGACCATTGCCCAGTAGGTCTCATTTTAGAATAATATAGAACTATATAGCAAAAGAGGGCGTACTCCCTACTGGGTACACCCTCTTTTTTACATGAAAAAAACCGGCAACTCGAAAGTTACCGGTTAAAAGGTCTTCTTTTTATGAATGTAATCGCTTGATGCTTACGCTTTTACAACGTTAGCAGCCTGCGGTCCACGAGCACCGTCAACGATATCAAATTCTACTTCTTGACCTTCTGTCAAGGATTTGAAACCATCTTCCTGGATAGCCGAGAAATGTACGAACACATCGCCGCCATCTTCTCTTTCAATAAAACCATAACCTTTTTCTGCGCTAAACCATTTTACTTTACCGTGCATGACAAAATCCTCCTAAAAAAACATTTCCAGCTATCATCTAGCTCTTTATACAGTGTATCATACTCCCTGCGTAATGTCAACCAAAATTGCAGGATTGATACCTTCTTTTGTGTAGATTTGTCAATCATATGTTACATGCTATACGAAAAGAGTCGAGTACCTCT
>UQHB01000014.1 GCA_900540735.1 uncultured Megasphaera sp.
TACACGAAATCTACTGTGAGTTTTTTAGTTGTCGCACTTTATTTTACAATCTATCTTTTCCAAAAAATCACCGGCGGCATGCCAATAGAATGAAAATAGATAAAAAAGATAAGCACCTACTTTTCTGTGCCGTTTCGAAGATCCCGGCTTAAGAAAAGTAGGTGCTTATCTTTTATTTTCAGACTAATTGTTACGACGCGTAACAATTAGTCCATCGTTGTAACTTTATCAATAAATCCAAACGTATCTTTTTCAGCACCGCACTGAATGCCTGTGATGAAATCGAACATTTTCTGAGCGAACGGACCAGTCTGGCCATCGCCGATTTTGAAGTGTTCGCCTTTGTAGCCGAGTTCACCAACAGGGGAGATGACAGCAGCTGTACCAGAACCGAAGACTTCTTCGAGTTTGCCGTCTTTGTAGTCCTGAATGAGTTCTTCAATAGTAATCGGACGTTCTTCAACAGGAACCCCCCAAGATTTAGAAACAGCAATAACACTGCGGCGTGTCATGCCATCGAGGATAGTGCCGTCCAGGTTCGGTGTAACGACTTTGCCGTCAATTTTGAAGAGAATGTTCATGGAACCAACTTCACCGATGTATTTACGATGAACACCGTCGAGCCAGAGAACCTGGTCATAGCCTTGTTCATGAGCGAGCAAACCTGCATGGAGGCTGGCAGCGTAGTTAGCCGGTGTTTTAGCAGCACCGAGACCGCCTTTTACGGCACGAACGTATTCGTCTTCTACTTTAATCTTAACCGGAGCGAAGCCGTGTGCATAGTATGCAGCAACAGGGGATAAGATGATGTAGAATTTATACTGTTTGGAAACGCTTACGCCGAGGAATGGGTCGGAAGCGAAGATGAACGGACGAATGTACAAGGACTGACCGCGTTTGGTCGGAACCCAAGCTTTTTCAATCGTAATCAACTGATGGAGAGCCTGGTATGTGAATTCTTCGTCAACCTGCGGAATATCGAGGATTTTAGCGGAACGGTTGAGACGAGCGATGTGGTCGCGTGTACGGTAAATGACGACATCGTTGCCCTGACGGTATGCTTTCATGCCTTCGAAAATAGCCTGGCCGTAATGAAGTGTTGCGTTTGCCGGGCTGACTTTAATGTCATCATAGGGGATGATTTGTGCGTCATGCCAACCTTGACCTTCATCGTAGGTCATTTCGAACATGTAATCTGTAAAGTGAGTACCAAATCCAATTGTAGATACGTCTGGTTTTTCTTTTAATGTTTTTGCTGGAACAAATTTAACTTCTGCCATGATAATGACTCCTTCCTCTTATATCGTTTAATATAAGTACCTATAGTTTACGCTATTAAACGAAAGAGTCAATAGCAAATCCCGTAAATTTTGTAATTATTTGTAAATTAAATGTAATACGTATAATTCTATTTTCTTATAGACATGTATATATTGTCTCATAATAAGCTTTTTCGTATTTGTAAATCTATTGACAAGTTACTCCTCCTCGTGATATGTTGTGCAAAAGCACGAAACGTAAGGCGCAATGAGCGCAAAGGATATAGCCCAACTTTGCTTGGGTTAAATACATCGAAGGAAGACCGGAAATTGGTGAAGTGGCTGTTCATGCTGATGAACCAATACGATAGTAGGCGGGTTTTATTATGTTTTGCTTGCGTATTCTCTTTTTTTACATTACTATAAGAACTGCTAACACATCCTGAAAGGTGGTTTATATAGGTTATGGAATCCATTTGGTGGCAAATCTTCGACATTCTCGGTACTATTGCCTTTGCAATCTCCGGTGTCCTCGTAGCGACGACACGACGCATGGATATTTTCGGCAGTTTCGTCTTAGCTGCTGCAACGGCAGTAGGTGGTGGGATTGTCCGCGATCTCCTCATTGGCCGTATTCCGCCGACGGCTTTTCGGAGCGGTCTCTATTTCTGGCTCATTATGGGTTCTATTGTCGGCACGGCTTTACTGATTCGGTACGTACGCTTTCAAGATAAGCCTATTTTTGCGACGCGGTCGAAGCAGTTATATTTGCTCTGTGATGCTATTGGCCTTGGGTCGTTTACGATTACAGGGACGCTCTTAGGGTATTCTATGTATCCCGAGTTATGGATACTGGACATTACGCTCGGTGTGATTACCGCTGTGGGCGGTGGTGTTATTCGTGATGTCTTGGCCGGTCTCATTCCGGGTGTCTTAAAAACGGATATTTACGCAACTGCTTCGATTATTGGTGCAGCTGTCTTATATGTGTTTATCAGTTTGCCTGATGTGTCGACTGTCGAGGCGGCTATGGCTTCATTCTTGGCGACTGTGGGCATTCGCTTATTGACCTTGCAGTTTCACTGGAATTTACCGCATATTGCGCGCCGCCGTCCGGGTGCACGGTGGTAGGGTGTCATTTCGCTATATTTTTTGCTATAATAGAGTCCAGAGTACGTCATGTAAGGAGTGGATGTAGTGAAACAGTGGAAAAAAGCAGTCGCTATGGCCGTCGTATCGATGATGGTCTGCCTGAGTCCTGAGGTCATGGCGAAGACGATTTTATATGTACCGCAAGATGACAGGCCTGTCGATTTTGCCTATACGGTGAAGACGGCGCAAGATGCAGGATATACGGTGCTCACGCCGCCGCAAAAATATTTATCTGGGTCTCAGTTCCAAGGGAATCCGGAAAAGCTCATGTCCTGGGTAGAAAGCAATGCAGGCCAGGCCGATGCTATGGTCTTATCGATTGATTCGCTAGTTTACGGCGGTCTCGTCGATTCGCGGAAACATAATTTATCTATGGATACGCTGACGACGCGCCTGGCTAAGGTCGAAGCACTCCACGGCAAGTACGCAGGCAAGCCGATTTACGTCTTTAGTACGGTCATGCGCAGTCCTTGGGCTGGCGGTAAGGGCGTCGAACCGGATTATTATTTAAAAGTAGGGTCTGATATTTATCAGCTCGCATCGCTCCAAGCGAAGATGGACAGTGAACCCCTTAATCCGCAAGAACGGAACGATTGGTTTGCCATTATGCGCCGCGTGCCCTTAGAGTATCTCCAAGACTGGTGGAACCGCCGCGAAAAGAACATGATGATTAACTACCGCTTAATCGAAGATGTGCGGAAAGGAACGTTTACATACTTTAGCCTTGGCCACGATGATAATTCCGTCAATACTCAGTCGTCGCTGGAATCGAAGTATCTCGAAGAAGCCGGTGCAACTATTCCGAAGACGGCCTTTGGGTCCTTCCCTGGTGCCGATCAGTTAGGATTGCTCCTCATTACGCGGGCCCACAACGACTTTACGAATAACCATCCCAAAGTGACGGTTATTTATCCCCTTGGCGGTGGAGAAAAGACTGTGCCTAGTTACGATGGACAAGCCATTGGCAAAACCATTGCCGAACATATTGAAGCCATTGGCGGTACTGTGACGAATACAGAACGGCCTGATTTACTGCTCGCTGTGAATACACCGCTCACGACGTCGACGAGCGAATCTGGTAATTTTGAAAACTTCCCCATTATGCTCCAGTCGACGAAAGACTTTTTAGGGCAAATCGAAACGGCTGTGGGCGCAGGAATTCCTGTGAGCCTCGTCGATATGGCCTTTTCCAATGGTTCGGATAATACCTTAGTCTATGGGCTGTATAAAGATAAGATGATGTATCGCTTAGCTGCGTATAACGGCTGGAATACGGCTAGTAATTCTGTTGGCTACGGCATTGCCCAAGGCGTACTGGCACCGGCCATGACGGAGCAGGCGCACAACAATATGTTGACCACCCAGTATCTCGATAACTGGGCATACCAGGCCAATATTCGCGATTATATTTACCGTATGCAGCAAAAGCTCGAAGCCGGCACGATTAAACAGTATTATCCTACCGAAATGAGCGAACTCCAGAGCCGGACGAAGGAACAAGTCCAGCGGTATGCCCAGACCTATCTCGGCGTAGACCCGAAGACGGTCAATGTGACGCTCCCGTGGAATCGTCTCTTTGAAGTGTATGTCGATGTCCATAATACGCCGGATGTGCCCTTAGAAGCAGATGTACGGCAAGAGATTAAGCATAAAGAGTTGCAACAGTACGCCGATGTCGTGACGGAGGCACAAAAAGCCTTAGAAGATATGCAAAAGGAAATGGCTGAAGATATCAAGAAGCGCGGTAAAGATGCCAAAGCCACACCAGAACAGACAGCCAAGATTAAGGCTGCCCAAGAGGCGGTAAAAGCAGCACAAGACCAATTCAATGCCTTTAAAGCAAAACAAGATGCCTTAGATGGCGAAGAATTGGCCCAGCAAAACCGCACGTGGACAGCACGTAAATCATAAAATACGACACGCTCTCTTTCTTGAGGGCGTGTTTTTTTACAATATAGATGGCATATGGTGTATTCTTTTTTACGAAGAAAGGTGCAAAACGCCATGGAATTGGCCGTGTAGTGTAACGCCTGCGCCACGGAGTTGTAACAGTAAACGCGTATACTATAAGCATGTTCAAGAAAGAGGAGGAATGACCTATGAATATGCGATATATCTTGAAAAAAACATGCATGCCCTTAGCATTAGCGGTGCTGCTTTTGCCATTATAGCGGCGTCGCCCGTTGCAGTGAGCCACGCGTACGATGCTGAAACAGGGGCTACCCGTCGTCCGCCCCAGCGTGTTGAACAACGGAGCGACCTTGGCCAAGTAGCGATGAAAGTCCGTTTCTCTCACCACCTCCAAGCCATGGTAGCAGACGGTAAAATCACGAAAGACCAAGCCTTTAAGTTACAAAATGAATTAGACCGATTCCACGAACGGCAGCAAAAAGATAGACAACGCTTCATGGATAGACTGCCCGAAAAGACAGGCATTTCGGAAGATACATTGCAAGAATTATTTGCACCGCGTGATGGTGCAAGACGGCCAGCCCCTGGCGATTGGCATCACGATGACGACTAAGATTGTCACAAAAAATTAATAAAATTCATATGTATTTGCTATTTGGCAAGCCTTAGGGAATAGGCTATAATAATACCTATGGATACGAAAACAAATATTACTCAACAAGAAAACAATATAGCAACGCCACCAGAACAGCCTAAAGCTAGCCGTACAAAAATCATTGCCAGCGGGGCTGTTCTTTGTGTGCTTCTTTTAGGCCTTGGCGCAAGCACCCTGAGCTACTACGTGCCATCGCCTTTTTTGCCTGCTAAAAGCGGGTATATTCACATCGAAAGCGATATGACGGCGTCTGATGTAGCCGACAAATTGCATGACGACGGCTTTATCCAGAGCCCGACGTGGTTTCGCCTTATGGCTAAGGTCACCGGCCAAGATAGTGCCTTAAAAGCAGGGGAATACGTCCTCGACAGCCACATGAGCCTGCACCAAGTGTTTGGCAAATTGACGAGCGGTAAATCTGAAGCAGCGCGCCTCGTTATTCCCGAAGGGTATACAGTTTGGCAAATTGCGCAGGCCGTCGCAGCCTTAGGGAATATTTCAGAAGCTGATTTCTTGGCTGCTGCCAAAGATACATCCCAGCTCTATCCGTACATGCAGGGCAACCGCAGTGACGTGACCTTTCCAACAGAAGGGTTCTTATTCCCAGATACGTACTTTATCCCGAATAACGCAACGGCTCAAGACGTAGTGGCTATGATGCTGAAGAATTTTGACCACCGCTTGACACCGGACATGAAGCAGAAAATTAGTGACAAGAATCTTTCGATTTACCAATTCGTCACGCTTGCATCGCTCGTCGAAAAAGAAGCGAAATTCGATGAAGATAGGCCGCTCATTGCGTCAGTCTTTTTAAATCGCTTGCAAATCCACATGAAACTCCAGTCTGACGCGTCTATTTCGTATGCTATGGGCTCCCATAAGGCCGCCTATTCTATTGCAGAAACGCAGTATGATTCGCCGTACAATACGTATATGTATGAAGGATTGCCGCCCGGAGCGATTGGCAATCCCGGCATGGACAGTATGAATGCCGTTCTCAACGCACCGCAAACGTCATATCTCTATTTCGTTGCCGATGAAGCAGGGCATAACTATTTTGCCGTCACCTATGACGACCACATGAAGAACGTTCAGGAGCATATGCCATGACGGACATACTGCAAGAAATGCGTGCTTACGGCAGAGCCCATGACGTACCGATATTGCGGAATTCCGAAATTCCGCTCTTTACGAGTATCGTGGCTAACGCCCAGCCTAAACGTATCTTAGAAATTGGTACGGCCATTGGCTACTCGACGCTCCTCTTAGCCCAGCATATGGCACCAGGCGGACAGATTACGACCATTGAGCTTGATGAGGAACGAGTCGCCACAGCGCGGCATTTTATGAACCAGTCGCCGTATGCGTCACAGATTACGTCGCTCCAAGGGGATGGGACGGCTCTCATCGATACGCTCTCTGGGCCGTGGGATTTCATCTTTTTAGATGGCCCGAAAGGGCAGTATATTCGGCAGCTCCAAAAGATACTCCCCAAACTGTTGCCCAACGCCTTAATCGTGGCCGATAACATGCGCTACCACGACATGATTTACTGGAACGGCTATATTCCGCACAAACACCGCACAGCCATTACGCGGCTGCACCAATTTTTAGACCTCATCTATGATACCCGCTATTTTAGGTCTGTATTTTTTGAAAACGGAGACGGCATGACTGTTTCCGAGTGGAAAGGATAGAAGAACATGCAAAAAATGGAACTCCTCGCGCCAGCAGGCAATATGGATAAATTGAAAATGGCCTTTTTATACGGTGCCGATGCCGTCTATTTAGGCGGTAAATCCTTTGGCCTCCGTGCCTTTAGCGATAACTTCTCAGAAGCAGAATTAAAAGAAGCCGTCGACTATGCCCATAACTTAGGGAAGAAAGTCCATGTGACCGTCAATATTTTCCCGCATAACAGCGATTTAAAACGCCTGCCTGATTACTTGAAATACTTAGAAGAAATTCACGCCGATGCCGTCCTCATTGCAGACCCAGGGATTTTTTATTTAGCCCGTCAAGTAGCTCCGAACTTACCTGTACACGTATCGACCCAGGCCAATACGACGAACTGGGCTGCTGTCAAATTCTGGTATGAACAAGGTGCGTCCCGTGTCGTCATGGCTCGCGAAGTGAGCACACGGGATATTAAAGAAATCCACGAAAAAGTACCTGTCGACTTAGAAGGCTTCGTCCATGGAGCCATGTGCATTTCGTACTCAGGCCGCTGTCTGCTCAGTAATTATTTCACACAAAATCGCGATTCTAACCGCGGCCAATGCGTCCAATGCTGTCGGTTTAAATATAATATTGTCGAAGAAAAACGGCCGGGCCAGTATTTCCCAGTCGTCGAAGACGAACGGGGCACGTACATCTTTAACTCCAAAGACCTCTGTCTCTTGCCGTACCTTCCTGATTTATACGACGCAGGACTATCGAGCCTGAAAATCGAAGGGCGCATGAAGAGTATCCACTACGTAGCGACAGTGGTCAAAGTCTATCGCCAAGCTCTCGATGCATACGAAGCAGACCCGACCCATTTCACAGTAAAACAAGAATGGATCGATGAATTAGAAAAAATTTCCCATCGCCCCTATACGCGCGGCTTTTCTGTCCATCGCCCGACTGAGGCCGACCAAGTATACAGCCATTCGAGCAACACCCAGACCCACGAATTTATTGGCCTTGTAAAATCGTATGATGCCGTAAAGAAAATAGCTTACGTTGAACAGCGCAATCACTTCAAAGTAGGGCAGACAGTCGAATTCTTGCAGCCTAAGGGCGACCTCGTAACGTACACGATTCCTCAGATTTTTGGCGAAGACGGCGCACCTGTCGATGCAGCCCGTCATCCTCAAGAACTCGTCGGCCTGCCTATGGATACGCCTCTTGAACCGTACAGCATGATGCGCCGGAAAGTAGGCAGCCATGCTTAGCAGCGATTGGGTATATTTCAAGATTCCGCCGTCTGAAATGACCATGGTCACGCGCATTATGGAAGGGTATGAATATGTCGGCGTCGTCACGGCCTTAGACGGCAAAGCAGGCCTTGGCTACGTCCGGACGACGACCGATACAGCACCGCTGGCCGTAGAAATCTTAAGGGATATGCCATTCCCAGTGGACATTCTTCCCTTTACGAGTGAAACCATTCAGTCATATATAAATGATTAATAGCATATAGCGAATAGTTATACTAGACGAATAGGAGAGAAGCCATTTCTCTCCTATTTTTGTCTATATTTTTAAGATAAACGTAAAATCTATGTAAAGCAAAGATAAATCTTCTGGAACAGTCTATAAAGTCCATTTTTGTCCCTTAATTTTTTTTATAAAATGATGTATAATTTGTATATCTAGGAAGTTACTTTCTCAGTACAACACAGAAACATGTAACAACCAGTTTTACAAATCGTACGAATAGACAGAGGGGCAAAGGTCGTGGCACGCTGGTTGTTCAATAGCAAGGAGGAACATTCATGAGAAAATCGAATTGTTTGTGTTTGGCAATGATTCTCGCTGGCGGTAAGGGTAGCCGCCTCGGTGTGTTAACCAAAGACCAAGCGAAACCAGGCGTGTTATTTGGCGGTAAATACCGCATCATTGACTTTCCGCTCAGTAACTGCCGTCATTCTGGCATTGGGACCGTCGGGATTTTGACCCAGTATCAGCCGCTCGAATTGAACTGGTACGTCGGCAACGGCAGCTCGTGGGACTTAGATTCTGATACAGGCGGCACGTTCGTCTTACCGCCGTATACGAGTGACAACGGCTCGAACTGGTATCGCGGTACGGCTGATGCGATTTACCAAAATCTTAATTTCATGGAAATGGTCGGCGATGACTACGTGCTGATTTTATCAGGCGACCATATTTATTCCATGGATTACTCAAAAATGCTGGCGTTCCACAAAAAACATAACGCTAGCGTCACGATCGGAACCATTCGCGTGCCTTGGGAAGAAGCAAGCCGTTTTGGCTTGATGGTAACGGACGATGCTATGCGGATTACGAAGTTCCAAGAAAAGCCAAAGAAACCGGAAAGTAATTTAGCGTCTATGGGTATTTATATTTTCAATCGGACTGTCTTAGAAAAATACCTCCGCGCTGATGCTAAAGATGAAACGTCAGAACACGATTTCGGGAAAAATGTTATTCCCGCTATGCTGGCAGACAAATTGCCGCTGTATGCCTATCCGTTTGAAGGGTACTGGAAAGATGTGGGCACCATTGAAAGCTTATGGCAGGCCAATATGGACCTTTTAGCTGATGACCCAAGTCTCGATTTAAACAATCCGAACTGGCGTATTTATTCAGGCAATCAGAATTTACCGCCTCATTTCATTGGGCCTAATGGCAGTGCGAAAAGTTCCCTCATTGCCGAAGGGGCAGATATTTTAGGGACTGTCGTCAATTCCGTCATTTTCTATGATGTCACTATCGAAGAAGGCGCACGGGTTTCGGATTCTGTTGTCATGCCGGGGACAGTCATTAAAAAAGGGGCTGTCGTCGAAAAAGCCATTTTAGGCGAACGCTGCATGATTCATGAAAACGCTGTCGTTAAGAGTGACGACGGCAGCGTCAAAGTCTTAGGCCGTAAAGGTGAAAGTGCAGCAGCGGAAGGAGGAAAATAGGCATGAGCACAGATATGATTGCAATGATAAATTTACGGGATGATAATTGTTTACCAGATATTAATGAAACGCGGCCCTTGGCGACGATGCCTATTGGCGGGAAGTTCCGCTTAATCGACTTTACTCTTTCGAATATCGTCAATGCCGGCATTGGCACTGTAGGCCTCTTGTTGTCGGCACAGTCCCGTTCCGTCTTAGACCACATTCGTTCCGGGAAAGATTGGGGCTTAGCCCGTAAAGGAGACGGCCTCTTCTATTTACCACCAGACCTTGAAGATATTCAGCATCCTGTAGAAGGGGATATTCGGGCGTATTATAAAAATTTGACCTTCGTCAAACGGGGCAATAAGCCTTATATTTTATTATCTGGCTGCGACATGGTACAGAATATCGACTACGATGAGCTCTTGCATTACCATCGTCATCACAACGCCGATGTTACCATTGTCTACCAGACGCAGCAAGAAGATTTTGGCCGTGATGGCTATGTTATTTCCGTAGGTGATAAGAACCGCGTCACCAATATTGAAGCTAAAATGGATATTAAAGCCGGGGATAATCTCTACCAGCGCAGTATCCTCATGGACAGTGAAATTTTCCAGCATTGCATTCGCCGGGCCCATGTCAAAGGGTATACGCACTTAGTGACGGACGTCTTAAAACGCAACGTCGACCGCCTGCGCATCTTTGGCTACAATTACACGGGCTTTGCCAAACGCATTGACTCTGTCCAGTCTTATTTTGATGTGAATATGGACTTCCTCCATGAAAGTACGTGGCATAATTTGTTCTTAAAGGACAAACAGCATCACATTTACACGAAAATCAAAGATGAAACGCCAACGAAGTACATGGAAGAAGCCAAGGTTCATAATTCCCTCGTAGCCAACGGATGCATTATCGAAGGCCACGTGGAAAACTCTATTTTGTTCCGCAAGGTACGAGTAGGGAAGAATGCTGTTATTCGTAACAGCATTGTCATGCAGCATACGGTCATTGGCGATGATGCGCAGCTCGATTATGTCGTCTGCGACAAAAACTCGTCCATTCAACCGGAATCTGTCTTATCTGGCACGGAAGATCGCCCATTGTGCATCCGTAAGTGCTACGTTTTGTAAAGGGGAAAATTATGAAGAAATGGCAGGATAAGGAAGAATTCAAACGAATTTTTACAGAAGCAGCGCACGTCCTTTGGGCAAAAGACCTGAAGGATTTGACGCTCAATGAAGTCTATCAGACCGTAGCGTATATGGTCCGAGACCTCATTAGTGAAGACTGGATTCGTACGTACAAAGAGTATGATAAGAAAAAAGCGAAACAAGTCTATTATTTCTCTATCGAATTTTTACTTGGCCGCTTATTGGATTCCAACCTTATCGCTGTCGGCATGGAAGATGTATGCCGTGATGGGTTACGTGATATGGGCTGGAATTTGGACGACGTCATTCCGCAAGAACGGGACCCAGGCCTCGGGAACGGCGGCTTAGGGCGGCTTGCAGCATGTTTTATCGATTCCTTAGCAGCCTTGCAAATGCCGGGCAACGGCTGCAGTATTCGTTATCAATACGGCCTCTTTAACCAGCGCATCATGGACGGCCAGCAAGTCGAATTACCAGATAACTGGCTGGCTAACGGCTATCCGTGGGAAGTAAAGAAAGTTGATAAAGCCGTCAACGTCCGCTTTGGCGGCAACGCCTATATGCGGCCGACTGATGACGACGAACTGGAAGCAGTCCACGAAAAGTATTCTGCTGTCCGCGCCGTACCGTATGACGTGCCAATTATTGGCTATCGGAATAACACGGTCAATACGCTCCGTCTCTGGCGCGCTGAATACTCCCGTGAAGACGTGCTCAAAGAATTAGCAACCGGAGACCGGCATCAGGCATTCCGCTACAAAAACGCGGTGCAAATGATTTCGCGTTTCTTGTATCCAGAAGATAAGACCGAAGACGGTCGCCGTCTCCGCCTCATGCAGGAATACTTCATGGTTTCTGCAGGCGTACAAAGTATTGTCCGTCATTACAAGAAAAAATATAACGAAAGCATGCTGAACTTTGGCAAGTACATTGCCCTCCATATTAACGATACGCACCCGGCTCTCATTATTCCGGAATTAATGCGTATCCTCATGGATGAAGAAAAGCTCTCTTGGGACCAAGCGTGGAAGGTTACGAACGAAACCGTCGCCTACACAAACCACACGATTTTGCCGGAAGCCATGGAAAAATGGTCGATTCCGCTCTTCCAGTCGCTTTTGCCGCGGATTTACCTCATTGTTGAAGAAATCAACAACCGGTGGCTCAAAGAAGTGCGCAAGAAATATCCAGGCCGTGACGACATTGCCCGTGACGTAGCTGTTCTTTGGGATGGTCAAGTCCACATGGCTCATTTATCCGTCTTAGGCGGTCATAGCGTCAACGGCGTCGCTGCCATTCATTCGCAGATTCTCAAAAATTCGACGCTCCATTCGTTCTATCTGTTCTTCCCAGAACGATTTAATAATAAGACCAATGGCATTACGCACCGCCGTTGGCTCGTTCAGTCCAATCCGCAGCTCTCCAGCCTCATTGACGAAGCTATTGGCGACAAATGGCGGCTCCATCCGGAACGGCTCAGCGACCTCTTGCCCTTTGCTGATGACAAAGGGTTCCGTGAAAAGCTTTCTGGTGTCAAAGAATTGCGGAAAGAAATTTTAGCCAAACACATTAAAGACAAATACGGTCTCGTCGTCGATACGAAATCTATTTTTGATATTCAAATCAAGCGGATTCACTTGTATAAACGGCAGCTCCTCAATGTCTTGCATATTCTCCACTTGTACTATCTCTTGCGGGACAATCCAAAGATGAAAATCGTACCGCGAACCTTCCTTTTTGGTGGGAAAGCAGCCTCGAGCTATGGTGAAGCAAAGCAGACTATTAAGCTCATTAACGACGTGGCTGCTCTCGTCAACAGCGACCCGCGCGTGAGCAAGCAAGTGAAAGTCTTGTTCCTTGAAAACTATAACGTTTCCTTAGGGCAGCTCTTATTCCCGGCAGCCAATGTAAGTGAACAGATTTCTACAGCCGGGAAAGAAGCTTCCGGTACAGGGAACATGAAATTTATGATGAACGGTGCCATTACGCTCGGTACGATGGATGGGGCAAATGTCGAAATCCACGAACGCGTAGGCGATGAAAACAGTGTCATCTTTGGCCTGCGTGCGGACGAAGTCATGAATTACTATCTCCACGGCGGCTATTCAGCGTGGAATATGTATGGTACAGACGAAAATATTCGCCGTCTCATGGATTCCTTAGTCGATGGCTCCATTCAGGGCGATTCGTTCTACATGCTCTATGAATCCCTCCTCGACCGGAATGATGAATTCTTCGTCTTAAAAGACTTTGAACCGTACTGCAAAGCTCAAGGAGAAGTGGCAAGACGCTATACAGATCGCGACGGCTGGCTCCGTTCGAGTGTCATCAATATTGCTCAATCTGGATTCTTCTCCAGTGACCGGACGATTCAGGAATATGCCAACGACATTTGGCACATTAAACCAACGCCCGTAAAATAAGGGTATGAAGGATGTGGTATGACCATGAAACTTAGCGCAATAGATGAGTATAGTACGTATTTATACCACCAAGGCACGAACGATGCAAGTTACCGCTTGTTTGGGTCTCATTTTACGGTACTGCGCCGCAAATCTTGCGTGCGCTTTGCCGTGTGGGCACCGCATGCACAAGCCGTAAGTGTCGTCGGTGATTTTAACAACTGGGATACGAAGGCTAATCCCATGGAACGGTGCTCCGTAGGCAACGGTATTTGGCAGACCTATATTGAAGGTCTCGAAGAAGGGAATCTCTATAAGTACGCCATTACGACGAGCAGTGGCGAAGTTATCTTAAAGAGCGACCCCTATGCCTTTGCAGCCGAACTTCGTCCTGGAACAGCGTCGAAATTGACGAAACTCCATTACACATGGAAGGATAAGAAATGGCAAGAAAGCCGTAGTGCCTACGATTCGTATACAGAACCAATGCTGACCTATGAAGTCCATCTCGGCTCGTGGCGGCGCGATGCAGACGGCAAGGTCTTGACGTACAAAGAAACGGCTGACTTGCTCGTGGCCTACGTCAAAGACATGCATTACACGCACATCGAACTGATGCCCCTTTGTGAATATCCCTTCGATGGCTCGTGGGGCTATCAGGGGACAGGGTACTTTGCGGCGACCAGCCGCTATGGCAAGCCCGAAGAATTGATGTATCTCGTCGACCTTTGCCACCGCAACGGCATTGGTGTCATCCTCGACTGGGTACCCGGCCATTTTTGCCGCGATGCCCATGGGCTCCGTCATTTCGACGGTGAACCGTGCTACGAATCGGGCAATCCCATGTTAGCCGAAAACAAAGAATGGGACACGATGAACTTTGATTACGGTCGGACCGAAGTACAGTCCTTCCTCATTTCAAGTGCCCTCTTCTGGCTGACTCAGTACCATATTGACGGCCTGCGCATCGACGCTGTAGCCAATATGCTCTATTTAGACTACGGCCATAAAGATGGGGGCTGGCAGCCTAATAAGTATGGCGGACGGGAAAATCTCGAAGCCATCGATTTCTTGCGGAAATTAAATACAGCCGTCTTTAAAGCTGTACCGCATGCCCTCATGATTGCCGAAGAATCATCCGCTTGGCCCCTCGTAACGAAGCCTGTCGATGCAGGCGGTCTGGGCTTTAACTACAAGTGGAATATGGGCTGGATGAACGACATGCTGCGTTACATGTCTATGGACCCGTTATTCCGCAAAGATAATCATAATCTCGTAACCTTCTCGCTGTGCTATGCGTTTTCAGAAAACTTTATCTTGCCCTTATCGCACGATGAAGTCGTCCATGGCAAGCATTCGCTACTTGACAAGATGCCCGGTGATTATTGGCAGAAGTTTGCCGGTCTCCGTGCCTTTTATGGGTACTGGATGTCTCACCCCGGCAAGAAGCTGCTCTTTATGGGCAGTGACTTTGGCCAATTCATTGAATGGAAATTCGATGATAGCTTAGACTGGCATTTACTCGATTATCCCATGCACAAAGCCATGCATGATTACGTCCGCAAGCTCAACGAGTATTACAATACACATCCTGAATTTTGGCAGGAAGATTGCGATTGGACAGGGTTCTCGTGGATTAGCTGCGACGACCGCGACGACAGTGTCATTGCCTTTTATCGCAGTGGTGTCGATGACGCAAACGACTTGACTATCGTCGTTTGCAACTTTACGCCTGTAGTCCGTCACGACTATCGCATTGGCGTACCGAAAGCAGGGACGTACGTAGAAGTCTTCAATAGTGATGCCGAAGCCTTTGGCGGCTCAAACGTCATCAATGAAGGAGATTTCGCCTCTGAAGAAAAACCAATGCATGGCTTAGACCAATCCATCGTCTTGACCTTGCCGCCTTTAGGGGTAACGTACTTTCGTCTCAAAGGGGCGGAAGATAAAAAAAAAGTAGTCACTACGTCCCGTAATCTTGGCATGACTCAGACACGCCGTCGTCGCAGCACTAAGACAGACGAAGCTGTCGAAACGGCGGCAGAAACGCCAACGAAGGCCAAACGTACGCGGAAGACGACGAAAAAAGCAGGGACTACGAAGACTACTGCTACTACTGACGCACCGAAAAAACGCCGTGGCCGCCCACGGAAAACAGCCGCATCCACAGCAGATGCGACGAAACCAAAGACGACAAGGCGCAAAAGAACAACAGCTCGTACTTCGGAAACTGTTACTACAACAAGTTCCGATACAAATACTACAACACCAAGGACATAACTATTTTTTACAGGAAAGTGGGGGAGCAAAATGAACGTATTGTTTGTCGCATCCGAAGCCGTTCCGTTCATAAAAACGGGAGGTCTCGCCGATGTCATGGGATCCTTACCTAAGGCCCTGGCTGCAGATGGCGTAGATGTCCGTTTGGTCATTCCAAAATACAGTGCTATTGGAGAACAGTTCCAAGCACAAATGGAACATGTCGTAACAGGGACAGTCAACTTAGCTTGGCGGCAATTATACTTTGGTGTCGATGAAGTCAAACTAGATGGTGTTACAGTCTATTTCATTGACAATGAATGGTATTTTAAACGGAAAAAACTCTATGGCTATGGCGATGACGCTGAACGGTTTGCCTATTTCTGCCGTGCCGTCTTGACCATGTTACCGCAAGTCGGGTTCAAACCGGATATTATCCATTGCAACGATTGGCATACAGGGTTGCTTGGCGTATTTTTAAAACAAGACTTTTATCATGACCCGTTCTATCAGGGCATAAAGGTCATTTATACGATTCACAACTTAAAATATCAAGGCCGTTTTGCTCCGTCCATTATGCAGGACGTCATCGGCTTGCCACAAGAACTCTTTGATAATGGCGACCTCGAATGCGATGGCGACGTAAATTACTTAAAATCCGGCCTTGTCTATGCAGACTACATTACGACGGTCAGCCCGACGTACGCCCATGAAATTACGTATCCGTACTTCGGTGAAGGCCTGGATACGTACATGCGCGACCATCAAGATAAAATCGTCGGTATCATCAACGGCATCGATACGGATGCGTATAATCCCAGCAAAGACAGCCACATTGTGGAAGAATACAGCGTCCTCGATGGGCGTGGCGGCAAACGAGTCAACAAAGATGCACTGCGCCGGGAATTAGGCCTGCCAGTACGGCGCGGCGTGCCCATGCTCGCTATCATCTCCCGTCTCGTCGAAGATAAGGGCATGGATCTCATCACAGCCATTATGGACGAACTCATCGAAGATGACGTACAACTCGTCATCTTAGGCACTGGCGACCAAGGCTACGAAGATGCATTCCGCGATTTAGCAAACCGCTATCCGACGAAGGTCTCGGCCAATATCCTCTTTGATGAAGGATTAGCTCATCGCATCTATGCAGCATCTGATATTTTCCTCATGCCGTCTCGGTACGAACCATGCGGCCTGAGTCAGCTCATTGCCCTTCGTTATGGTGCTGTGCCTGTTGTCCGCGAAACCGGCGGCTTACGAGATACAGTCATTCCTTTCGATAAATATGAAAATACAGGCAACGGCTTGACCTTCCCGAACTTCAACGCTCATGAACTCTTATTTACAGCAAAGAAAGCCTTGGGCTATTACGAAGATTCGGCCTTGTGGGCTAACATCGTCCGCAACGCTATGAATAGCGACTACAGCTGGAAGAAATCGGCTGCAGCGTATCTTGATTTATACCAAAAAACGATTGGTGAATAATCACTATGCAATACGACCCCTGTCTGTTGGCAGGGGTTTTTCATAAAGGAGAACCTATGGATGTACATTTCTATCACGACTCTCGCAAACAGGCCTATCGCTCTATCTTTGGGGCCGCACCGACAGGTTGTACAGTCGTCTTGCGCCTCGATGCAACAGGCCTTGCCCAGGACGCTACAGCTGTAGTCCGACTCTGGATTAACGGCCAAGGCGAAGCACTCTATGCCATGACGTATGACGGTACGGCTTTTACAGCTCCTGTGCCTATGCCGCAAACAGGGTGCCTCGTCTGGTATTACTTCATCATCAAGGACGGTGAAGAGACTTTTTATTACGGCAATAATGCCGGTCAAACAGGCGGCGTTGGTGCCGTCTACGAAGACGCACCGCCGTCGTATCAGATTACGGTCTACGAAAAGGATGCAACTACACCGGACTGGTTTAAACACGCCATCGTGTACCAAATCTTTCCGGATCGCTTTTATCGGGGCAAAGACACCTCTGCCGTCTTGACAGGCAAACACGGTGCAGTCATTCACAGCGATTGGAACGACCCACCGGCATACTGGAAAGATGAAGTGACCCACGACATTTTATATTATGATTTCTACGGTGGTAATCTGGCTGGCATTAAAGAAAAGCTTGCCTACTTAAAAAGCCTAGGTGTGACGGTTATTTATTTGAATCCTATTTTTGAAAGCCTGACCAATCATCGCTATAGCACAGCAGATTACTACAAAGTCGATAGTTTCCTCGGGACAAATGAAGAATTTAAAGCTTTTTGTCAGGCTGCGAAAGACGAAGGCATCCGCATCATCTTAGACGGTGTCTTTAGCCATACTGGAGCCGATAGTATATATTTCAATAAATTTGGCAACTACGACAGCGTCGGAGCCTTCCAATCGAAAGAGTCGCCGTACTACGAATGGTATCGCTTCAAAGACTATCCGAACGATTACGAATCGTGGTGGGGTGTCATGGATTTGCCGAACGTCGAAGAAACGACACCGTCTTACATGGATTTCATTATTTACAATGACAATTCTGTCCTCAAGTATTGGCTCAATGAAGGTATTAGTGGCTGGCGGCTTGATGTCATCGACGAATTGCCGACGAAATTCTTGCAGGCCTTTTATAAGACTTTAAAGGAAACGAATCCCGATGCTCTCCTCATTGGCGAAGTCTGGGAAGATGCGTCGAATAAGAGTAGTTACGGCGAACAGCGTCAGTATTTGTGCGGTCACGATATTGATAGTGCCATGAACTACGCCTTGCGGGCAGTACTCCTTGATTTCGTCCTTTGCCATACTGACGGGGAGGTCATGAGCGACCGGCTCTTGCAGCTTATCGAGCATTATCCTAAAGAAAATTGGTACGCCATGCTCAATCTCGTAGGCAGTCACGATATTGTCCGTATTTTGACAGTTCTCCAAGATGGCGTGGACGAAGAGACGGCACTAGAGCGGTTGAAATTGCTCTCAGCCTTGCAAATGACTATGCCCGGTGCGCCGTGCATCTATTATGGCGATGAAGTAGGCATGACAGGCGGTAAAGACCCGGACAATCGCCGTACTTATCCGTGGGGGAGAGAAAATGAAGACCTCTTGGCGTGGACACGACAAATCGCCATGCTCCGCCGTGGTGCTGATGCCCTGCAAACAGGGCGGTTCATTCCCTTATATGCTAAGGATAAGCTCTTTGCTTTTGCGCGGACCATCGAAGGGGGAAAAGATGTCTTTGGCAAGACTGCCACAGATGGCTTCTATATTGTCGCCATCAACGTCGATACCGAAAAGGCTCATGACCTGGACATGTATACAGATGGCCTAACTTATGGCACGCTGACGAACGTCCTCGACCAGACGGCCTTGCCTGTCGAAGCTATTAATGGACGCATTGCGCTGACCTTACCGCCCCTTGGGGTCGTCGTCCTCAAAGGCGAAGAAAGTGTAGCCAAGCGCGCTGGGATTTTACTGCATCCTACGTCGTTGTCGTCGCCTTATGGCAACGGCGAGTTAGGGACGGAAGCCTTCCATTTCATCGATTACTTGAAGACCGCTGGCCAGTCCGTATGGCAAATCTTGCCGCTCACACCACCCCTCATTGGCGATTCGCCCTATCTGTCAAGTTCTGCCTTTGCCGGCAATGAACGACTCATTTCCATCGATGTCTTAGCCGATTGGGGCTGGATTACGCCGGATACCTTAGCCGATTATCATGAAAAGGCAAAGAAACTAACTACGTGGAACGATCAGTATGCCTTGAAAAAAGACGTTCTCTGGGCCATGTCTCACGACCCAAAACTTCGCATCGATTGGACAGACTACCGTGCTTTTTGTCAGGAAAATGCGTACTGGCTGGAAGATTACGCTCTCTTTAAAGCAGTCCGTAAATTCTTCCACGATGCACCGTGGACGGACTGGCCCGAAGATATCCGTACACACAGCGAAGCCAGTATTACGAAGTATAAAAAAGAATTATCCAGTACGATTGCACACTACCAATTCGTACAGTATATTTTCTACCGTCAGTGGCAGGCCGTGCGCGATTACGCCCATAAAAACGGTGTCACTATCCTCGGAGATATGCCCATGTTCGTAGCTCATAACAGTGCCGACTGCTGGGCTCATCAAGACTTGTATCAGTTCGATGACTTCGGTAATCCGATGGCTGTTGCCGGTGTACCGCCTGACTATTTTGCAAAAGACGGTCAGCTCTGGGGCAATCCGCTCTATGATTTTAAAGCCATGGCCAAAGACGGCTATCAGTGGTGGATAGAACGGTTCCGCCATCTCATGCAGACAGTCGATGAAATCCGCACCGACCATTTCCGCGGCTTTGAAGCTTATTGGTCTGTCCCAGCTGATGCTAAGACGGCCAAAGAAGGGCACTGGGTCAAAGGGCCGGGCGAAGACCTCTTTGCGGCCGTGACGAAGTCCCTAGGAAAGGTTCCTCTCGTAGCCGAAGACTTAGGAGTCATTACAGACGAAGTTTGCGCCCTGAAGGCAGCCTTGCAGTTACCAGGTATGAAGGTCATGCAATTCCACATGGTCGAACGAGCTGACGGCCAGTATAGCTTTGATACAGAGCCCCATTGTTTGGCCTATACAGGGACTCATGACAACAACACCTTCCGCGGCTGGTACGAAGAAGACGCAGACGATGTGACGAAACGGGCTTTACGTCAGACCTTAGGCCTAGACGAAGAAGCGACGAGTGAAGATGTCGTCAATGCAGCCATTGTCTATCTCTACAGCCGCCGCGCCGGAACGGTCATCATTCCTATGCAAGATGTCTTGCACTTACCGTCATCAGGACGGATGAATGTCCCCGGCGTTGCTGACGGCAACTGGCATTGGCAGCTCGCACCGGGCATGTTGACCTTTGACAGTGCCAAATGGCTGTCCGCCTTGTGCCGCACCTCTTCCCGATAATTTCATAGACTGTGACGAAAAGGCTTGTCTCTTAGCAGGGACAAGCCTTTTTGATGTAGAATATTATAGTATAGAATACGGCTATAAGGGACGGTGACACTATGTATATACGGAGCATGCATATTGAAAACTATCGGAATTTACGGGACGTAACTATGCAGTTTCACGAACGGGCAAACTACGTCGTCGGCGAAAACGCCATCGGCAAGAGCGGCTTTTTGCGCTTACTCGAAGTTATGAGTGCCGGTGCGGGTCTGGCAGAAGAAGACTTTGCCGAGTCCGATAAGCCCATTCGCCTGACCTTGGAATTATCTCTCTTAGAAAATGAAAAAGAACATTTTTCTGGTAGACCTACAGAACCACCGACGACAGTGCGCGTGCGCTTAGAGCAGCTTATTGATGAAATATATCCTCGCTTATACAACGATGAAACAGGCGAAGAACTGCCTCTTTCGTGGATTCGCCGGATTCGTTATATTTCCTATTCAGCTGTCAAAGCACCGGAGCTGGACGTGCCGTCGACAATGTATCGTGAGCTAGAAGACAAACTATCCCAATGGCAACAAACCCATTTAGGCGCGTTGCCCACAGATTTGCAAGCCTATATTCGCCGGGAATCGCAGTTTGGCAATCTTGACACGTCTTATTACGTCAATATTTTCCTCTTGTCCAACTATCTCAGCCGTGAAGACCGGCCGCGGGCAGATAATATGAAATTCATTTCATTGGTTGCTCTCCGCATCATTACGGAAATTTACATGATGACCAAACGGAAAGCTGTGCCCTTTGAACATCTCATTGTCGTCGACGAAAAGGGGAAACGCTATTTGCCCTTGATTATTTCCATTGATGAACCGGAAATCCATTTGCATCCGTACCTGCAGCGGTCTGTCCTCAACTATTATAAGCAAGTTCTCTGCAACGAAGACGAATGTTTCTGCACGCTCTTGCACGATGTCTTTGGCATTGACGGCCTACGAGGCCAGCTCTTTGTCGTCACCCATTCGACAGATGCTCTCGTCGACGACTATCGCAACATTATCCGTCTCTATCGCGACAAAACCGGAAAAGTCCAAGCGGCGTGCGGCGCGACCTTTCATTTCAATGAAGAAATCGAAAAGCACTTGATTATGCATTTCCCAGAAGTAAAAGAAGCACTGTACTCGCGGAGCGTCCTCATCGTCGAAGGCGAAACAGAATACGGTTGTTTTCAGCTCTTTGGCACGACCTTGAATTTACCCTTTGATTATTACGGCATTTGCCTGATTAATGCACGTGGTGAAAGCTCTATTAGTAAAATCAAGAAATTGCTCGAATATTTCCGCATTCCTGTGGTGGCACTTTACGATGCTGATGTGAAACGGAGCCGCAGTAAAGAAAAAGGGGCCTATTTTACGAACGAAATTTGCTTTGAAATGGATTTGGCGAAAACCATGATTGACCGCGGACGGCGGCGCGAATTAGACCATATTATTGATACCGTCTGCGGTGCTCATGCCAGAGCGACGACGGATATGTTGAAAAAAGCCTGTCGTAAACTAGAAATCAACTATCACGATTATCCGCCGCGCCTCTTGTGGAACGTCAACCCTCGTAATCGTTTAGCTTTGTATGTCTATTATTTCGCCTGGCTCTATAGTAATAAAGGGGTTATCTTGGGCCGCCTCATCGGTAAATCCTTAAAGCAAGGAGAAATCCCGAAATCCTTTGTCCGCGTCATTGAAGCCGCTGGACAGCTGGCAAAAGTCCAGCGAAATAGGAAGCCTCTTAGTTAGTTATAAACTGATATAGAGAACAAAACATCAATGAATAGAGAGTAAACCACTAAGCATAGGGAACGAAAAGGCAAGTGTCGCTTACGCGCCAATGCTTTTCTTATCCCTATGCCTAGCTTTTTTCTTTATATATCGATATTCTTTATTATAAATAGCGACCGTTTATAATTGTATTATAATTATATCGTGATGCTAATGTGATATAGAAAATGAGCATATATACTCGCTAAATAACTGTTATAAAATGTACATAAACCAGTAGACAATCCTTTTATATCTGTGATATACTATGAAAATCATAATCGTTTATGATGTAAATTATATAATTTCACAATAAAGGAGATATGTATGTATTCGTTACAACAAAAACTTACCATGGCATTGGTATCTAGTAGCATAATTTCCCTCGGTGGAGGGGGGGGGTATAATTATGCGGCAGACACACTGCAAGTACAACTTGCTGATGTTATCGTAAAACCGGAGTATGTCGAAGTAGAACGGATGATTGATACAAAACAGGTCATCGTCATTAAGAAAGAGGATATTGAAGAAAAAGGGTATACGACATTATCTGATGTCTTGCGCGATGTGCCAAGTATTAATGTAGGCTTGACTGGCTCTGGGGATATTGATATTCGCGGCCAAGGCTCAGATCAGTCTCAACGGAATATTCAAGTCATGCTTGATGGCGCACCTATTACGACACTTGTCAACCATCCGCTTAGTACGAACTATGATGTTGTACCAGTTGAAGATATTGAACGTATTGAAATTATTCCTGGCGGTGGCTCTGTTGTTTATGGTTCCGGTGCGTCTGGCGGTGTCATCAATATTACGACGAATTTGCGGAGTATGAAGAAGACAAAAAATACAGTCGGCTTTGAATGGAATACTAATGGTACGCGGACGAATATTAATTTAGCAAATAAAGTAAATGACAAGATGACTGTCACGGCAGGGTATTCGAAATTAGACCGTGATTTATATTTTAAGAATACATACCGTAACAGCGACTATGTATTCGGCGGCTTCCGTTATGACTGGGATAAAGACCAGAGCTTGACTGTCCGGGCCAGCCATTTGGAAGAAGAAAGCAATTACATTGGTAATATCCAAATCCGCAAGCTCTTAGCCGAAGGTAAAAACTACGATCCTGGGTATACAAATGTAACTGTCGGCATTGATGAAAATGGCAAGAAAATTACGGAAAAACGTCGTAACTACTTGAATGGTGACCGAGAACTTAATTCGTATAACATGACGTATGAAAATAAACTTGGCAATGACTGGAAATTCATTGGTGACTTCTTCTATAATGAAGGCTACTACCGCAATATCAATACGGACGATAAGAAGATGAACCACGATACCAAAGGTACGAAGATGAAATTCGATTATACCTACGGTCAGCACAGTAATTTATTGATTGGCATCGACTATATGGAGCAGACTGCCAATTTAAATTACAATAACTATAAATCCCTTGGTGGTGGTAAATATGGTATCGAACCACTGTTCTTTAACTACGCGAAAAAGACAAAGGCTCTCTATGCACTCAATACGATGAATGTCGATAAGTGGGGCTTCTCCCAAGGCTTGCGCCGGGAACAGACGACTTGGGGCTTTAATAAACAAGCGGCTAGTGGTCTGAGCGGTGCTGACGATGATAACCGCTGGAATACGGCAGCTGAATTATCTGCAGCATACCATTATAACGATATGGGACGCGTCTATGCCCGGTGGGAACGAGGCTATACTTCTCCCGATGGCTTACAGATTACGGACGAAGTACGCGATGCAGACAACAATAAACGGTATGTGAAGACATCGGCTAAAGATGAAATCTTCAACATGTATGAAATTGGCTGGCAAGATGAAATAGGTGCGTCGACGATTAGCGTTACAGGGTTCTACTCAGAGACTAATAACCAAATGAATCGTTTCTATATCTATGATGTTAATAACCACCTCAACATGCTCACCATGAATATTTTGCGGACGAAGCGCCATGGTGTCGATGTTTCGCTTAAACAAAAAGCAGGTAAATGGACGTTTAGCGAAGGCTATACATATCTTAAAGGCTACAGCGAATACAATGGTGCTGGCGAAGCTTGGGCTGAAGCTAACCCGGATAAACGTATCGACTACACGAAGAGCGGTCTTATGAAAGTACCAAAACATAAAGCCGTCCTCCGGGCCGAATACGCATTTAACCCTAAATTTACGATGGGTGCGACCTATACCTATATTGGTGGTTACAATAACTTCTATAAAGAGGCAGAAAAGAACAATGCTGATAGCATTATCGGCTCTCATACACTCGTGGACCTCGATTTCCACTATAAAGTTAATAAGGACTTCGAATTCTATGGTGGCGTGACGAACCTCTTCAACAAAGAGTTTTATGAATATGAATCAGGTGTCACTGCTTACACGACTGTTACCCATGGTGACGACCGTACGTACTTTGGCGGCGTGAAATACACGTTCTAACTTATTTGCAAAAAAGAGCAAGAATGATATGTACCCCCTTTACTGGACACACCAGTTAAAGGGGGTACTTTTTATAAAATATAGCAATGTAAATTAACTGTACTAAAAACAACACTGCAAGAGGATTTAGCAAAGGAATACGGCATTCCCAATTTAACAGCCTGTCCACTAATGAAAGAAGGCGATGTATTTTACGCCGATTACGCCCGGCCTGATGGCTTTTGTGACGAAGCGTGGAAAGCTATGTATCAGTACGTCTTTGCCCTGGCGAATGGCGCAGACGGTTGGTATTATGATGATTGGATGGATACGAAGAAGCATCCTGGCGTCGCTATTTGTTCGTGTAATGACGGCCTCCGTCCAGTAATTGTCAAAATCGAACGAGTAGAGGAATAATTATATCGAAAGAAAACAGGGGATAGTACGAAAAGGCAAGTGTCGCTTACGCGCCAATGCTTTTCTTAACTATCCCCTTATTGCGTTCAAAACGGAAAATTTTTATTTGACTTTTTGACTTTATTCGCTAAAATCCATTGACAAAACCATACAAACATGCTATCTTGTATACAGTAGTTAGCAGACCGATACAGTGAGTGCTAACGAAATAAGTCAAATGAGCAGAGGTGAGAGAAATGGAATTGGATGCACGGAAGCAATACATATTGCAAGCCATCATTCAGGATTACATTTCCTCTGCTGAACCTGTGGGCTCCCGAACGATAGCCCGCAAGTACAACTTAGGTGTCAGTGCCGCAACGATTCGCAATGAAATGTTTGACCTGGAAATGATGGGATATCTCAATCAGCCCCATACGTCGGCTGGCCGCGTGCCGTCGGCTAAAGGGTATCGTTTCTATGTAGATTGCTTGCTCGAACCGACCCAAGTGACGAAAGAAGAAAAACAAGTCGTTCAAGCATGGTTTGAAGATAAGATGAACAATGTAGACCAGATTTTCCAGTCTACAGCGAAAATCTTAGCAAAGATTACCCATAATGTAACACTGGTTATGGCGTCTAAAGAATTAAGCTCACGGCTCAAGTATGTCCGGTTTCTGCCCCTCGATGACCGGCGCGCGATTATAATCGTCGTCACCGATACAGGGCAAATCGAAAATTGCCTGTACCCGAAAGGCGAAGGCGTGTACATTGATGAGCTCAACGCCATTGCAGAAAAGCTGACCCGGTATTTAGCCGGTACGCCGATGGAGCAAATCAACATGAGCTTGCTTGAACAGTTTCATCAAAGCATCGTCGATGACGTAGAATTATATCGCCTTGCCTTTAAGTCCATACAGCAGTCGTTCCGCAAGGAACATCAGCTCTATAAGGGCGGGGCCATGGAGCTCTTAGATAAACCAGAGTTCCGCGACGTAGGCAAAGCGAAAAGCTTATTCGACATGCTCGAGGAACAAGACGTCGTAACGAATTTGCTTTACGACGACGGTAATGCCGCCAAGAAGCCCGTTACAGTCCGCATTGGCGATGAAGCAAAACTGGCTCCCATTACGGATTGCAGCATCATTGAAGCGACGTTCACAGCGAACGATGTGGTTCTCGGCAAGATTGCCGTTTTAGGGCCCACGCGTATGGAATACGCCAAAATCATTGGTCTCCTGGACTTCATGAAACAGCATGTAACACACATGTTAGAGCATTACCACGACGCTAAGTAGGAGGGTAAGAAAGAATGAGTGAAGAAACAAAACAAACCGAAACAATTGATGAAGAATTAAAAGATATGGCTGAAAAAGTCAAAGAAGAAGGCAAAGCGGCAGATGACGCACAGGCTGCAGAAGAAGCCGTTGCTGATGCCAAAGCGCAAGTAGACGCAGCAGTTGCAGAAATGCAAAAGAAATATACTCGTCTCCAAGCGGATTTTGCGAACTTCAAAAAACGGACAGCTACAGAAAAGTTACAGATTTCTGAAGTTGTCAAAGCAGACGTAATCGAAAACGTCTTGCCTGTTATCGATAATTTCGAACGGGCCTTGCACGTACCGCAAGACAAAATGACGGATGACGTTAAATCTTTTATTGCAGGCTATGAAATGATTTACAAACAATTACTTCAAGTCCTGGAAAAGGAAGGCGTCAAGAAGATTGATGCCAAAGGCAAACCTTTTGACCCCAATTTCCATCAAGCTGTCATGCGTGTACCAAGCGATGAATACGATGACGATGTGGTCGTAGAAGTCTTGCAAGAAGGCTACACCTTAGGCGATAAGACCTTGCGTCCGGCTATGGTTAAAGTTGCATTTAACGGTTAATTATCGTAGTAATATATGAGGAGGAATTTATTATGAGTAAAGTAATTGGTATTGACTTAGGGACTACTAACTCTGTTGTCGCTGTTATGGAAGGCGGCGAACCTACTGTTATTACAAATACGGAAGGTTCTCGTTTGACTCCGTCTGTTGTTGGTTTTTCGAAAACTGGTGAACGCCTCGTTGGCCAGCTCGCAAAACGTCAGGCTGTTTCTAACCCGGAACGCACCATTTCTTCCATTAAACGTCACATGGGTGAAAACTACACTGTAGATATTGATGGCAAGAAATATACACCGCAAGAAATTTCCGCTATGATTTTGCAGAAATTGAAAGAAGATGCTGAAGCGTATTTAGGCGAAAAAGTAACCCAAGCCGTTATTACGGTTCCGGCTTACTTCAACGACAGTCAGCGTCAGGCTACCAAAGATGCTGGTAAAATCGCCGGCCTCGACGTTCTTCGTATCGTCAACGAACCGACGGCAGCAGCTCTCGCTTACGGTCTTGATAAAGGCGGCGACGGCAAGATTTTGGTCTTCGACCTTGGCGGTGGTACATTCGACGTATCTATCTTAGAATTAGGCGACGGTGTCTTTGAAGTTAAAGCAACGAACGGTGATACACACCTCGGCGGCGATGACTTCGATAACGCTATCATGAAATGGATGGTCGAAGAATTTAAGAAAGAAAACGGCATTGACTTATCTGCTGATAAAATGGCTGACCAGCGTTTAAAAGAAGCTGCTGAAAAAGCTAAAATTGAATTGTCTACCGTTATGAGCACGGAAATTAACTTACCGTTCATCACAGCTGACGCTACAGGCCCGAAACATCTCAACATGATCTTGACTCGTGCTAAATTCAACGAACTCACAGAAGACCTCGTTCGCCGCACGATGGATCCGGTTCATAAAGCTATTGAAGATTCTGGCTATACAAAAGACGAAATCGACAAAGTCATCCTCGTCGGTGGTTCCAGCCGTATCCCGGCCGTTCAGGAAGCTATTAAAAACGTTATGGGCAAAGACCCGAGCAAAGGCGTTAACCCGGATGAATGCGTAGCTATTGGTGCTGCTATTCAGGCTGGTGTCCTCGTCGGTGATGTTAAAGACGTATTGCTCCTCGATGTTACGCCGTTGTCCTTAGGGATTGAAACTTTAGGCGGAGTCTTCACGAAGATTATTGAACGGAATACGACGATTCCGACTTCGAACCACATGGTCTTCTCTACTGCTGTCGATAACCAGCCGTCTGTTGATGTTCATGTCCTCCAGGGCGAACGTGAAATGGCTGCTGACAACAAGACTTTAGGCCGCTTCGAATTGACGGGCATCCCGGCTGCTCCGCGTGGAGTACCTCGTATTGACGTAACCTTCGATATCGATGCTAACGGTATCGTTAACGTTTCCGCTAAAGACCTTGGCACTGGTAAAGAACAGAAGATTACGATTAAATCTTCGTCCGGCCTTGATAAGAGCGAAATTGACCGCATGGTCAAAGAAGCAGCTGCTCACGAAGCAGAAGATAAGAAACGTAAAGAAGGCATTGAAGCTAAAAACCAGGCTGACAACTTGATTTATCAGGCTGAAAAGACAATCAAAGACTTCGGTGACAAAGCAGACGCTGCAAAAGTTTCGGAAGTCAAAGATAAAATTGCAGACCTCAAAGAAGCTGTTAAAACAGAAGATGCAGATAAAATCAAAGCTGCATCAGAAGCTTTAACGAAACCTCTCTATGAATTATCCAGCGAAATGTACAAACAGACTGGTGCACAACCGGGTGCTGAACAAGCACAGGCTCAAGCTGGTGCAGAACAGCAGGCTCAGAGCGGTGCCCAAGACGGTGGTAACGGCGAAAAAGTCGTAGACGCTGACTACAAAGTCGTAGACGACGACAAGAAGTAAGATAGATAAGAGGGGTTGCCCACTATGAGTACGAAAAAAGATTATTATGAAGTACTTGGCGTTCCTAAAGACGCCAGCGATGCTGAAATCAAAAAAGCTTTCCGGAAATTAGCCATCAAGTACCATCCTGATAAGAATCGGGACAACCCTAAGGCTGCGGAAGAAAAGTTTAAAGAAGTCAACGAAGCGTATAGCGTCTTGTCGAATAAACAGAAACGGGCGCAGTATGATCAGTTTGGTCATGCAGCCTTCGAAAACGGTGGTGCCAGCGGTGCTGGCACTGGCGGATTCGGCCAAGGCGGGTTTGGTGGCTTTGGTGGTTTCGGTCAAGGTGGCGGCTTTGGCGGTTCCGGTAACTTCGGCGGTTTTGAAGATATTTTTGATTCCTTCTTTGGTGGCGGTGGTCGCAGCCGTCAGGCACAAAATGGGCCGCAGCGCGGTTCGGATTTGCGCTTTGACGTGACCATTTCCTTCAAACAAGCCGTCCTCGGTACGGAAATGGAAATTGAAGTGCCGAAAGAAGAAACATGCAGTAAATGTAAAGGCTCTGGTGCTGAACCGGGCAGCAGCGTCGAAACGTGCCCTCATTGCCACGGCACGGGCCAAGAACGGGTTGTACAGAATACGCCCTTTGGCCAAATGGTTAACGTCCGTACATGCTCGCACTGTGGCGGCACAGGCAAGTTGATTAAAAAGAAATGCTCCTCCTGCCACGGCACAGGGACTGTAAAAGTTCGGAAGAAACTGAAAATTAAGATTCCAGCCGGTGTCGATGATGGTGCAAGGTTGCGCGTAGCCGGTGAAGGTGAACCAGGGCTCCGCGGCGGCGGTCATGGCGACTTATACGTCTATATCTTCGTCCGTCGGGACAACAAGTTTACGCGAAATGGCAATGACTTATTCTTACAGACGACCATTTCCTTTGCCCAAGCAGCGTTGGGTGCAACCATTGCAGTCAACACCATTGATGGCAAGAAGATTGAATTAAAAGTACCTGCTGGTACACAGACAGGGACGATGTTCCGCTTAAGAGGCTATGGCGTACCGGTCCTTGGCTCGACATCGCGTAAAGGCGATTTGAATGTCCAAGTTACGGTTGCTGTACCGAAAAAGCTCAATGATAGACAGAAAGACCTGCTTAAACAGTTCGCAGCAGCTTGCGGCGAAGATTGGGTGGGGGAGTCTAATGACAAAAAAAAAGAAAGCCTGTTTAGCAAATTGAAAGATAAGTTGTAAGACAGGATGGAGGAAACTAGCGATGACATGGAATGAAATCAATGTCGTTGTTTCCAAGATGGCCACCGATTTGGTGGCCCTTCTTTTATATGAATGCGGCAGTAATGGGTCCATTATTCACGACGAAGAAGATGAACACGGCCGGATTCGTATTACGGCATATTTTCCGCCGGAAAAAGAACAGATCAAGGAAACAGTGACGCACGAAATGCAAGCCCTGGCCGCACGGACACCGGACTTAGGGCCGTGGGAAGTCTTCGATAAACCGGCAGATGATAATAGTTGGCTCTTTACGTGGCAAGATTATTTCCATCCCAAAAAGATTTCAGCGCACTTTTGGGCTGAACCGGCATGGGAACGGATTACACCAGGACCGGGAGAACAAGTCATTGCCATTGACCCAGGTCTGGCCTTTGGCAGTGGTCTCCACGATACGACGTGCATGTGCGTCCAGTATTTAGAAGAAACTGTCAAAAAAGATGATATTGTCTTTGATATTGGTACAGGCACCTGCATCTTAGCCATTGCAGCATCAAAACTCGGCGCGTCGAGTGTAACCGCTGTAGATTTCGACAAAAAAGCCGTGCGGCAAGCAAAATCTAATGTCCGCTTAAACGGCGTAAGTAACATCGTCAAAGTCTATAACAGTGATTTACTTACAGCTATCGCTGCAGGCGTACAAAAGGCTGATGTCATTGTAGCCAACCTCGTCACCGATGCCGTCCTCTCCTTGATGCCGACCTTGCCGGAATACATGGATAAAGGGGCTGCCTTTATTGCAAGCGGCATTATTGACGACCGCATTGACGAAATCAAAGCCGCAGCCAAACAGACGGGCTTTACGTGGATCGATGATACACTGCAAAATGGCTGGTATGCCGTGTCCATGAGGAGAGACTAAGATGCGTAAAATATTTACGGATTTTCCTATTGGCAGTGGTGCTTTTGAGTTATCCCCTGATGATGCCCACCACGTCCTCATCGTCTTGCGGCACACTGTGGGCGATTCCCTACAAGTGACGGACTCGACCGGTGCAACCTATGAATGCCTCATTACGAGTAAAGAAGGACACGCCGCCTTTTTAACACCGGTCCGCAAAGTATCAGACAGTACGGCAACAGCAGGCAAGGTCGTCTTAGCGGCCGGGCTCCTGAAAAATGATAAATTCGAGTGGGTCATTCAGAAGGCGACAGAGCTTGGTGTTTCCACCATTATCCCTGTACAAATGGACCATTGTGTAGTAAAATTAAATGAAACTCGTGTGCAAAGTAAACTCCAGCGGTGGCAGCGCATTGCCGGTGAAGCAGCGAAACAATGTGGCCGCAGCGATATTCCTGACGTAACGAAGGTCATGTCGTTGCCAGAAGTCACGACGACCTATGGCGATATGCGCTTTGTCGTGCCGTATGAACAAGAAACGGCACCGCTCCGCAATGTCTGCCAAGATGTACGGACTGGAGATGTGGTCATTGTCATTGGCCCAGAAGGAGGCTTTGCGCGCACAGAAATAGATTATCTAGCGCAACACGTAGAATGGTGCCGAACCGTGACCTTAGGGCCGCGGATTTTGCGAGCTGAAACAGCTTCTCTTGCGGCCCTTTCTATTGTGATGTATGAAAGAGGATTTAACGAATGCCAACGATAGCCTTTGCTACCTTAGGCTGCCGTGTCAATCAATACGATACGGACAGCATGCGCGGCCTGTTTCTAGCACAGGGATTTAAAGATGTCCCGTACGATGAAATGGCTGATGTATACATTATTAATACCTGTTCTGTCACGCAAATGGGTGAAAAAAAATCGCGTCAGCTCATTCGCCGCGCGAAAAAACATAACCCTAATGCCGTTGTCGTCGTCACAGGCTGTTATGCCCAATTAGATTCAGAACTACTGGCTGCGATGGACGGCGTTTCTGCTGTCGTCGGGACGAATGAAAAGAAACAAGTCGTAACCATTGTAGAAGACTTGTTACAACACCCAGAACAACAGGCCATTACGGCTGTACATAACGTACGCCAAAGTGAAGCCTTTGAAGAAATTTCCTTGTATCCGTCTGCTGTAGAACATACACGGGCGGACTTAAAAATCCAAGAAGGGTGTAATAATTTCTGTACGTTCTGTATCATTCCCTATACGCGCGGTGCCTTGAAATCGCGACAGCCAGACGCGGTCATTGCTGAAGCAAAACGGCTCGTAGCCTTTGGCTTTAAAGAACTGGTCTTGACTGGGATTCACCTCGGTGCGTATGGCAAGGAATTGCCGGATAAGCCATCCTTGGCTTTGATTCTCCGCCGTCTCGTCGAAGAAACGGATGTAAAGCGTATTCGCTTAGGGTCCCTTGAATCGATTGAGGTCGATGAAGATCTTATTGATGTGATGAACAGCTCTGACCGCATTTGTCCGCACTTGCATTTACCTTTGCAGTCCGGTTCCGATGCAATTTTAAAAGCCATGAACCGCCATTATACAAAAGCCGAATTTATCGACTTAATTGCTGACTTGCGCGCGCGCATTCACGGCCTGACGATTTCGACAGATTTAATCTTAGGATTTCCGGGCGAAACGGATGAACTCTTTGCAGAAACTTTAGAAACGTTGAAGCTCTTGAAGTTCTCCCATATCCATGCCTTTCCGTATTCACCGCGCCAAGGCACACCGGCAGCAACTATGAAAGATCAAGTCGACATGGCAGTGAAAAAACATCGCGTTGAAATCGTCAATACCTTATCGGCACAGCAAAAGACAGCCGTACTACAAGGTATGGTCGGCAAAGATGCCCTCGTCCTCCTTGAAAAACAAGACGGTATTGTAGGCGAAGGGTTCTCAGAAAATTATGAACGCGTCCGCGTTACTGGTCTGACGAAACCTTGTGAAGGAGCTATAATTCCTGTCTATTTAGAACAGGTTGATGGTCATATTATCTTAGGAAGCATAAAGGAGGAAATGTAACAATGGAAGATTGCATTTTTTGTAAAATCGTAAACGGAGATATTCCGAGCACAAAAGTCTATGAAGACGATGATTTTTATGCCTTTAAAGATATTGCACCGGTTGCGCCGGTTCATGTCTTAGTCATTCCAAAGAAACACATTCAGAGTATTGCTGTCCTCAAACCGGAAGATGCTGATGTAGCCGGTAAAATGCTTTTTACAATCCAAAAAGTAGCTAAAGAATTAGGCCTTACAGATGGCTACCGTGTGGTCTTCAATACAGGTGAAAAAGCTGGCCAAACAGTACATCATATGCATGCCCATATTTTAGGCGGCAAAGAAATGGCTTGGCCTGGTGTCTAATGGAACAAGAAGAAGTGCGTCGTCCAAGAAGACGAAAAGCAAAGAAAGATATTACAGTGAAAGTCAATAGCGGTACGGTGATTCGTATTGTGTCTGTGCTGCTCATGATTGGGATTATTCTTTTTATGATGCATGGAATGAAGTAAGAATTGAATATGCTAAGATGGGAACCATCCCTACAGGTTAGTACGAAAAGACAGGTGTCGCTTTGCGCCAATGCTTTTCTTAACTAACCTGTAGGGGTGGTTTTCTCACATATTCAGGAAATGGTTGGATTTGGGATTACGATTATATGTTCTGTAAGGATTTTTTCTTCTCGATAAACGTATGTTCCAAAATAACTTTTTGGTATCTGGTGATGCTAAGTTATATGTAAGGTATTATATATTATATGGTGTTTATCATGTGTGAAATATGTGTAGCCATATAGATTCTAGTAGTTCGTATTACTTGGAGTATAAAAAATATATTAGTAAGTCTGGATAAATTAATATATGATGATGTGTGGCAGTATGGATGCATATGTAATGCTATGGGAGTTCTGTACGGAAATTAGAATTTTAGTCATATAGACATATGATACATGTAGATTATAATGACTAACTGAATTATGATAGATTTCTGGTGGATTTCTGATTTGATAGATATTTCATGGTTTATATGACTAAAATTAGTTGTCTTGGACATGTCAATGTATAGGCAAGAAAAAATAGAGGCCTTAAAACGTCGTATAGAGTGATAGTGAAAGAAAACAGCAAAAAGCGGCATATAAAACAGAATGAGTGCTAAAATCTGCTATATATGCCGTATTTTTCTTGTTTTAGTTTACTTCCGATAATTTAACGTTATCGGAAGTAAATATGTACCCCGACGGGAGCCTGTCCATCAATTTTGCAATTTCTTGAATTTGTCATTTTTCCGAAAAAAATTATAAAAAAAATTTTTTCTACCATATCTTACTGTATGATTAAGTATATCACGAATCATATCATACTGCATAGATACATCTAATTCGTATAAGCACAATTCATTTCATAACCAATACAAGTAATCCTTGCTGTATCACATTACACAATCCAAAGATATTATGTATCATATATATATGGCTCAATTGACCAGTACTAAAACTCGTTATACTCAAGTTCCTTTATACTATATTATATAGAACCATACCGACATTCACAGCACAGACCTATATTAAGCAGCTCTTCATCCTTTCGCATAGTAAAGAATAGAATAGGGGGGATACCCATCCCTCTCCCTACCCCACTGCCTTTATCTCAAATATATTTAGAACATACGTTTATCGAGAAGCCCAAAGCCGTCACCGAACATATAATCTTTCCCTTTCTCCTAGCGAAATGTCATTGTTATATAAAATAGATAATTCAGTGAAAACATAAAAGGAGTAGCTAAGAAAAGATCATTGGCGCGTAAGCGTTACTTGTCTTTTCGTGCTACTCCTTTTATGTTTTCACTTCAGAAGAACTTAATATAACGATGCAAAGAGCTTATTCTTTGTCCGCTCAGCTTCTGCTTTAATTTTTTCTACATCAAGCGTCGTAAACTCTTTGTTATGCAAGAGCATCTTCCCATTGACGAAGACCGTATCGACATCCATACTATTTGCCGAGTACGCCAAGAGAGACAACGTATCATTCTTCGGATACCAGTGCAAGCCTTCTCTATCGACTAAGGTAATATCTGCTTTATATCCAGCTTCGAGTTTACCAATATCTGTATAGCCGAGGCATTTAGCTCCGCCTTCGGTCAAGAGATTAATCGCTGTTTCAGCAGGAATGACCAAAGGGTCTAACGTATTGGCTTTATGAATGAGTGCAGTCAAGCGCATTTCTTCGAAAATATCAAGATTGTTATTACTCGATGCGCCATCCGTACCAAGACCGACAGTAATGCCCTTTTCGAGCATCTTGCCAATCGGCGCAATACCGCTGGCGAGCTTTAAGTTACTGCCTGGATTATGAGCGACACGGACATGCTTCTGAGCCATCAAATTCATATCAGCATCATCGACCCAAACGCAGTGCGCAGCGAGGCAGCCACAATCGAAGACACCCAGTTCATCCATGAGGAACATAGGCGATTTGCCGTATTTCTGTTTAATGTCTTCTACTTCGCCCTTTGTTTCGCACAAGTGAATATGGATTTCTGCACCTAATTCTTTGGCAGCTGCAACGACTTGGCGAATGTAATCTGGGGGGCATGTATATGGTGCGTGGGGCCCAAACATAACTGTAATGCGGCCATCAGCTTTGCCATTCCAGTTCTTGTAGAATTCCACATTTTCTTGGAGAGCTTGCTGTGCGTTGGGCGTAATTCCTGTAAGACCGCGGCAAAGAGCGGCACGAATGCCTGTATCTTCGCATGCTCTAGCTACATCATCCATGAAGAAGTACATGTCGGCAAAGCTCGTCGTGCCGCCACGAATCATTTCAGCCATACCGAGCATGGATTGTGTATAGACCACATCGCTGTCGAGTTTTGCTTCAGCTGGCCAAATCTTCTTTTCCAGCCAATCCATGAGCTGCATATCGTCAGCATAGCTGCGGAAGACAGTCATGGCAATATGGTTGTGCGTATTGACAAAGCCTGGGAGAGCTACCATATCTTTCCCGTCAATGACTTGGTCATACGCCGAAAGCAACGGATCCGACGGGAAACCTACGATTTTGTCGTCTGTAATGGCAATGTTCTGGTGTTCTTTGATTTTATGGTCTTGATAGAGGGCCACATGCTGAATTAAGGTTTTCATGTAGTGTGTCCTCCACTAGTCCAAGTTCAAATATTTCCGTTGTTCTTCCGATAAGGTATCGATGGAATAGCCCATAGCAGCCAGTTTAATCTTAGCGATTTCATTGTCGATTTCATGCGGTAAAACATAGACATGGTTCTGGAGTTCTGCATGGTGTTCGAGAATGTATTTTGCAGCCAATGCCTGTACAGCGAAGGAAAGGTCCATAATTTCTGCTGGATGGCCATCGCCTGCAGCGAGGTTGACGAGACGGCCTTCGGCAATGAGGCTGATAATGTTGCCGTTTGGCAGTTCATAGCTTTCAATGTTATGACGAGCTTCGAAATGGCGAACCGAAATTTCTTCCAATTCCGGTTTGTTAATTTCTACGTCAAAGTGGCCAGCGTTAGCCATAATTGCGCCGTCTTTCATGTTCTTCATGTGTTCGCCGCGAATAACGTCTTTATCGCCCGTTAAGGTAACGAAAATATCGCCAACTTTAGCAGCTTCTGCCATAGGCATGACTTCAAAGCCGTCGAATACTGCTTCGATTGCTTTAATCGGGTCTACTTCAGTGACGATGACATGTGCACCAAGGCCTTTCGCACGCATTGCGCAGCCTTTGCCGCACCAGCCATAGCCTGCAATGACGACGCGTTTACCGACAACTGTGAGGTTAGTCGTACGCATAATGCCGTCCCATGTGGACTGGCCTGTGCCGTAGCGGTTATCAAAGAGGTATTTGCAATACGAATCGTTTGCAGCGACCATTGGGAATTTCAATGCCCCTGCTTTGTCGAGGCCGTGGAGACGATTGACACCTGTCGTCGTTTCTTCTGTACCGCCGAGGAGATTGACGAGAGCATCAGCACGGGTCGTATGGAGCAAGTTGACCTGGTCACCGCCATCGTCGATGATAATATCTGGTTTATGGTCTAAGGATTTATTGAGGAAATCGAAGTATTCTTCGTCTGTTGCGCCATACCAAGCATAGACTGTCAGGCCGTCTTCAACGAGCGCAGCAGCTACATCGTCTTGTGTAGACAAAGGGTTAGAACCGGTAACGATGACGTTCGCACCAGCACGATGTAAGACTTCGGCAAGGTATGCTGTTTTAGCTTCCAAATGGACACTGACGCAAACCGTTTTGCCTTTGAAAGTCTGTTCTTTGACAAGTTTATCGCCAATCGCATTGAGCGTCGGCATATGGCGGTCTACCCAGCTAATTTTTTCATGACCACTGGGAGCAAGTTTAATGTCGCGAATGATAGATTCCATGAAATAATCCTTCTTTCTATGAATGTAAATTAATTAGAGAATAAGGCAGCAACTGATTCATCATTAGGCTTATGAATCGTGCCTTTTTCTGTAAAAATAGCAGCTATATGTTCATGCGGCGTTACGTCGAATGCCGGGTTAAAGACCGGTGTATCGGGCAGCGCCGTCGCTACTCCTTGAATCGTGCGGACTTCGTCGTGATTGCGTTCTTCAATGGGAATTTGGTCTCCCGTAGCCAGGCTAATATCGAAGGTCGAAGTCGGGGCAGCCACGTAAAAGGGAATGCCGTGGTGTTTTGCTAAAATAGACACGCTATACGTGCCGATTTTATTGGCTGTATCACCATTATGGGTAATGCGGTCAGCACCGACAATCACAGCATCGACACCTTTCGTCTTCATGACCCACCCAGCCATATTATCTGTAATGAGCGTCACGGGAATACCGTCGGCCATGAGTTCAAATGCTGTGAGCCGTGCCCCTTGTAAGAGCGGCCGTGTTTCGTCGGCATAGACCATCTTGATGAGTCCTCGTTTATGGAGAGCCCGAATCACACCTAAAGCCGTGCCCACACCGGCTGTTGCTAAGGCACCGGCATTGCAGTGCGTCAAAATCGTCAGGGCCTTGCCGAGTTTAGCCAGTGCATCAGCACCATACTCAGCCATAGCCGTATTAATAGCAATATCTTCGGCATACATTTGCTGCGCCAAGGCTAAGAGATAGCCTGTAATATCGGCTACAGGCTGGCCTGCTAAAGAACGAGCTTTATCTTCCATTTGCTGCACTGCCCAGTGAAGATTGACTGCTGTCGGGCGCGCTGCATCGAGGCCTGCACAAATGGCGTGGACTTCTTTTAAAAAAGCAGCATCGCCAACGGTATGCGTAGCAGCTAAGGCTTGTACGCCTAAGACGACACCAAAGGCCGCAGCTACACCAATGGCAGGAGCTCCACGCACAGCCAGGATAGCAATGGCATCATGTACATCTTGCCAGGTCTTGCACGTAATGTACGTCATTTCTAAGGGGAGCTTCGTCTGGTCTAAGAGCAGCAATTCCCCATTCTTCCATTCTAAGGTCTCCATTAAATCGTAAATCCTCCGTATCCTTGTAAGGAATGGCGGCACGCACATTCCCTTTCACCGTCATACCGTTCAATGGTCTTCATAATGAGCTGGCGGAGCCGCTGAGAATTATGAGCCATACATTCTAAGACTTCTTCGTGCGTCAAGACTTCCGGTGAAATACCGGCACCGAAATTCGTGACCATCGCAATGGTAGCATAGCACATTTCAGCTTCCCGTGCGAGGCATACTTCAGGCACATTGGTCATGCCTACGACGTGACCGCCAAGCATTTGATACATCTTGATTTCCGCAGGCGTTTCAAAACGCGGCCCTTCGGTGCAGACGTACGTACCTGTCGTGTGCAGGTTGTAGCCGCCAAGCTCTTTCGCAGCGTCGGCAATCGTATCACGAATGGTACCGCAGTACGGATGGGTCATATCCACATGGACGACACCATTTTCACCGCCATCAAAGAACGACGTATGACGAAGTTTCGTAAAATCGATGAATTGAGCCGGTAAGAGAAAATCATTCGGTTTAATAGCCGGGTCTAAAGAACCGACTGCAGCTGTCGCAATAATGGACGTAACGCCAAGCCGTTTTAACCCTAAAATATTTGCTCTGTAATTAATCAGATGCGGTGGAATGGAATGGGTCTTGCCGTGGCGTGGCAAAAAGATAACATCCTTATCCTTGTACACGCCTTTGACATAATGAATGGTACCGTAAAACGTATCGATGTGTCCGTCTTGCAAATCATGCAAAATCTTCACATCGCATACGCCAGTACCGCCAATAATCGCTGTTAAACTCATGGTTTACTTCCCCTTTTCTACGTGTGCTGCAAATAATTTGGCTACTTCATCATGGGTTAACACATACTTTTTGCCACAATAATGGCAAACCATTTCTACTTGTGAATCTGCTAAGAGGGATTTCTTATCGTCTGGACGAAGAGAAATCAAGGCATTTTCAAACCGTTCTTTAGAGCACGTGCACTGCCACCATACAGGCTGACGATATAATTCTTTATAATGCATGCCACTCATAATGATGTCAATAAGGCCTGCAGCATCGGGATGTTCATGTAAATACGTCGTAATCGGACCGATTTGAGAAATATTGGCTTCAATACGGGCTAAATCTTCATCTTTTGCACCAGGCAGTGCCTGTACGAGGAAGCCGCCAGACGCCGCAATCGTATAATCTCTATCGACTAAGACACCGAGGCTAATCGTGGACGGTACTTGTTCTGATGTAAAGAGATAGTATGCTAAATCTTCGGCAATTTCACCGGACACCAAATCAGCCTGGCTCGTGTACGTCGTCTTTTCCGGCGTAAAGCGCGTTACCGTCAGTGTGCCGTGCTGGCCTACAGCAGCACCAACGTCAAGTTTACCGTTTGCTTTCAGCGGTAAATCAACGCTTGGGTTGTCAACATAACCGCGGACTTTATTTGTATCAAAAGCATCGACATGGACTGCGCCAAGGGGGCCATCACCGGCAAATTTCAAAGAAACACCTTCGTGATTCTTGTAGTCCCCAGCGAGGAGCAAAGCCCCTGTCATAGCACGGCCTAAGGCAGCACAAGCAACGGGTGATAAGTGATGCTGTGTCCGTGCTGTTTCTGTAATCGTTCGCGTCGTCGCAACGGAGACGCGAATGAGTTCATCTGATGTATAGTGAACAATCGTATCTTCTATATGCATAGTCTATTCGTATCCTTTCTTATTCAGTCATACATAAGTATACTACAAAATAAGTAGACTATCTAGGCAGAAAAGATGAGAATTTTCTATGATGCTATGCACTAGCATGCTGGGACCGCCACTCTCCCCAGACGGCACCGCCAATAATCAAGACCGCACCGAGCCACTGCAGCGGTGTCAGTGATTCCCCTAAAATCAGGAGCGACAAGAGTACAGTTGCCAGTGGTTCTGCATAGCCGCAGACGGCGACCGTTTGTGTCGGTAAGGCCTGAACGGCTGGAAAATACAAGGCATAGTTAAATCCTGTATTAATAAAGCCTAATATGAGGAGCGGTATAATATCTGACGTAACGAGTGGAATATGCGATCCGTCTGTATAGAGTAAAAAGCCACCGCAGAGCACAGCCGAGACCAAGATTTGGATAAGGACGCTCTAAGCCTTTGACATGTGTGACAAAGCGATTAAAGACAATCATCATGCAAAAGGTCACGGCTGCGAAGATGCCGCAAATGACGCCCCAAGCCGTTAAGCCGCCAGACAAAGCTTCACCGCTAATGCAAATAGACCCGACTAAGGCACAGGCGACGGATACGAGTTTAATCCACGTCAGTTTTTCTCGGAATAAGATAGGAGAACACAAAATGACCAGAGCTGGCGCACAGTAGTTAAAAATGGCCCCTAAGCTCACGCCCATTTGACGGTATGCTTCAAAGAGAAAGAGCCAGTTACCGCCAAGGCCGATGCCGCCAAAAATCAAATAGATAAAATCTCGTTATAGCACTAAGAAAGATTGAAAAAAAGTAAATAATTTCATAGATTATGAAAAAAAACGCTTCCCTTGTAAGAGAAGCGTTATCTATTCCAGTATGTACTTAGACAAAGGGGACGTGAGCCAATAAGTATTCTACGCGTCGCACGACTTTATCACCGCGCGTATAGACTCGAGGAATGCGGCGATTAATATTACACGTAATTTCGTGCGGAATAGTTCCGACAATTTGTGCTACTTCTTCGACAGGAATTCGTTCTGTTCCTTGTTTCCCAAAGAGGACGACTTCATCGCCAACGGCAACGTCCGGAATATGGGTCACATCAATCATACATTGGTCCATGCAAATGGAGCCGACTTGGCGCACGCGCTGTCCATGAATGAGGACATCCGTCTTATCTGATAAGAGCCGCGGATAGCCGTCCGAATAGCCAATGGGCAAGGTTGCAATTTTCCGTGGTTCTGTCGCTTTGAAGTGACGGCCATAGCTAATCGTATCGCCTGGATGAATCCATTTGATATTGGTCACGCAGCAACAAAGGGACATGACCGGTTCTAAATGGCAGGCTGCACCGCTAATGTCCGGCGACGGATCACAGCCGTATTGAATGATGCCGGGACGAATCATGTCACTGCGAAACTCAGGATATGCCAAGGTGCCCGCACTGTTACAGCAGTGGTAGACGTTAATGTGGACCCCTTCTTCAGTTAGCCGCTGACGGAACCATTGGAACCGCTCGTATTGTTCTTTCGTAAAGGCCACACTTTCATCATCACCTATATCGGAGACGGCAAAGTGCGTAAATACCCCTTCCATAATGACATGCGGCAAGGCTGCGATTTTCTTGATTTCCGCAATGCTTTCTTCAGTCGGTTGATAGCCAATACGGCCCATGCCCGTATCAACGGCTACATGGAAGCTGACGAGGCGGTGGTGACGGACGGCAGCTTTAGAAAAGAGTACAGCATCTTCGTAATGGAAGACTGCCGGTTCAATGCCATAGGTCATGAGTTCATCAGCCCGGCGGCCATCGGTGTGGCCAAGGATGATGATTTTTGCCATAATCCCGGCTAAGCGCAGTTCTACAGCTTCGTCCAGACAGGCTACGGCCAGGCGGTCCGCACCGTGCTGCAAGAACGTCTTAGCTAATTCGACGGCACCATGGCCATAGGCGTTGGCTTTGACGACGGCTGCAATACCAATGTCGTCGCCCACAAAGGTGCGAATTTCTTCCATATTATGGGCAGCTGCATCTAAATCGATTTGGGCCCATACAGGGCGGCGCGTAAATTGTTCCGTAATCTCGTTGACATCCATGGACATACATCCTCTCTCTTAGCTTTTATATAGAAATTACTATACCATAGCGTATAGAGGCCGTCAAATATAAAACGGAACTCTCCTCTCACTATGAGAAGAAAGTTCCGTTACGATTACCATCTTACAAATGGGAAAATTTTTTTAACTTTTGCTTTATGTTCCGGCTTAATATAGGCACCGGCAAAACGGATGGCTGCAGCTACGACAGCAGCGTCATCAATCCAGCCAAGACCCATAATACCGTCAGGAATCACATCGAGTGGTAAAATCACATAGCCTAATGCACCCATTACGCCGAGCTTGACGAACATAGGCGTATCTTTGTCTTGTAGACAATAGTAGAGGCCCATCAATTTCGGTAAAAAGCGGACTTTACGGCCTGAGCCGCGGATGAAGCGGCTGAATTTACCAGGTGTGTAAAAGCGGGCAAAAAAACGGATTAATTTCCAGATCATGGGTCTGCTCCCTATTTGTCTTCTAAGGGAATTTTAGCGTCTTCTACAGCAGCTTTAGCTTGTTCTTCTTCGCTCGGAGCCGGTTGTTCTGCTGGGAATTCAGCTTTTTCCGGAGCGGCAGCAGCTGCTGGACCAGCCGGTGTATCTGGTGTCGTCGTTTCTTCCGTGACGACAGTGGTCTGTTCTTCCGTTACAGTTTCGCCGGTTGCAGCGTCTTCTTTGGCTTTTTCTTCAGCTACTTCTTCGACAATCGTTTCTTCTTTATGAATGACGTTATTGTAGAGTTTCTGGCCTTTTTCTTTGACGTCAATGAACGCGTCTTTCGCTGTATTGCCCCATTTTTTCATGAAGTCAATTGTTTCGTCGCCAAGGGGAACGTTTTTCAGCGGGCTTTCGCGGAGTTTGTCCACTTGTTCACGGGCTTTGTCTTTCCATTCACCCATCATTTGGATGTACGGCGTCATGTCAGAGGGCATACCGTCTTTCATCCAACGCTGTGTCACTTTACCGAGGCTGTACGTAATGCCGACAGCGACAGGGACTTGGATGGCACTGAACGGAATGAGGGTCGTCAATAAGTTACCGGCAACGCGGCTGCCCATGGCACCGAGGAAGGCGATGAGTGCCCGTTCTGTCAATTTTACATCATATACGCGAGCAATACGGCTGACGAGGTATACTTCGTTGGCCATTAAGGCAACGGTGCCGAGGAGCGGCGCAATGACGATAGCACCGGCACGGGCAGCAGCCCAGCGGCAATAGGTTTCGACTTTAATGTCTTTGTCTTCTGTAGACGCATCGATTGTCTGGTCAATCGATGTGGTCGAATCATCTACGGGTGCTTCTTCAGCAGCTTCAGCCTGTTGTGCTTTTAAAGCTGCAATTTCTTCTTTGAGCTTAGCAAGTTCTGCTTGTAATTCTTCTACTGTTTTTGTTTCTTCTGACATATATACCACCTCATTTGGTAAACCTAAGTACTATGTTAAGCTTATCATTATTTTCTCATTTTTTTACCAGCTTGTCAAACCACCATCGACAGGAAGGGCAACGCTCGTAATAAAGGACGCTCCGGGACTGAGTAAAAAGACGATGGCCTGCCCTACTTCGTCAGCTGTAGCTATGCGGTACAAGGGATACTGTTCACGCATGGCATCTCGTGATAGGTCTGGGCTTTGGGCTAATTGTTTGGCCAGCATAGGCGTATCTACATCGCCTGGGCAGACGCAGTTGACTCGTACTTGATGGGGCGCAACTTCGAGGGCTAAGGACTTCGTAAAGGAGACAACAGCCCCTTTCGTAGCCCCATAGAGGGAGCAAGCTATATTGCCTTGGAGGCCTGCATCGCTACTGACCGTGACGATACTGCCTTGAGTCTTTTTCAGATGCGGCAAGGCGTAGCGGCAAAGGGAAATGGTGCCGTAGACGTTGACTGCAAAGAGTCTGTCAACATCGGCTGTAGTCGTCTCTTCGAGGAGCTTTTCTTCGTAAATGCCTGCAGACGTGACGAGGCCGTCGAGACGGCCATAGAGAGCCACTGTCTGGGCTACAGCGTCTGCGCAGGCTCTATCGTCTGTTACATCACAAGGGATAAACTGTGCCCTGTCTGTAGCTACGGCCAACGTGTCCAACGCTGCGGCACCACGGGCAGTATTGCGCCCTAAGAGAACGACGCGCCATCCCTTAGCTAGGAGAAGCTGGGCTGTAGCCAGGCCAATACCGGACGTACCGCCGCTAATCAAGGCTGCCTTCGTTTCACTCATGTTACCACCTGATTCCTACGTAATCTAAGAGCAATTTGAGAATTAACAGGCCTGTTACAGTGAGCATAATGTAGCGCACAAAGCCCGACCCTTTGGCAATGGCTAAGCGCGAGCCAAAGTAAGCACCAACAAAAATACAAATCGCCATAGCTGCGCCGTACACATAGAGTACTTTGTCAAAGTAAATGAAAATGGCAAAGCCCGTCAGGTTGCTGACGAGATTTAAAATCTTTGCATTGCCCGCAGCAATGACGAAATCGAAGCCAATTATAGCAAAGCAAACGATGAGAAACGTCCCTGTCCCAGGGCCAATAAAGCCATCGTAAAAGCCAATGGCCGTAGCAAAGAGAGCTGTCTTGACGAGGATATCTTTCGACTCTCCCCGATACGAACTCTTCGCTCCTAAGGATTTATGGGTCGCTACAAAGAGAGCCGTACCGATGAGGACGATGATGATAATAGGCTGCAGCCATTTCGCCGATAAATGCATCATAAAAAAGCAGCCAAAAATGGCACCAATAAGCGTAAAAGGCACGGCTTTTTTCATGAGCGATACGTCGACTTTTTGGGCGCGCCAAAATTGCCACGCACTCATAACGGCACCAAAGGTAGCCGAAAATTTATTCGTCCCAATGGCTAAATGAGGCGGTAAACCGGCTGCTAAGAGGACAGGCAAGGAAATGAGACCGCCACCGCCAGCAATAGAATCGACAAAGCCGGCGAGGAACCCACCGGCCATAATAAAGGCTAAGACACTAAGAGATACTTGCGAAATATCAAACACACTACCCCATCCTTACTACATCAAATCCGTCACAAAGACGATATCGATGCCTTCTTTATGTAATTCGTCAATACTTTCTTTAATCGCTTGGAGCGTATAGGGACGACAATGGCCGATGACGACGGCACTGCCGTTGCTCTTGGCAATTTGTCCGCCTTGACGGAGGCGGTTTTTAATGAGTTCTACGTCTTTATCGTTGTCAATAAAGAGGTTATTCCGCGTCGTACTGATTCCGGCAGCACTGGCGGTCTGTTCACCGACCGATTCTTTGTTCGTGCGGCTGTCTAAATAGGCCAGGTGACGCTGTTTCAAGACGGCCATGACATCTTTCATCAGTCGTGGGTCTGCTGTGGCCAAGGAGCCTTGGTGGTTATTCATGCCTACAGCGTGGGGCACTTGGTCTAAGAGGTCGTTAGCTGTTTCTTTGACTTCTTTGTCGCTCATGTCTTTGGCAATGTACGTCTTTTCAGACGAGCCAATATGCATGGCTTCCATCGGTAAATGGACGAAAATCTTCCGCCCTGCATCGTAGCCGCTTTCGGCACTTTCCGATGTATGCGGTTTATTTGGCATGACCGCATAGGTCAAAGGAATAGGCAGTTTATTGAGCCCTTCTAAGGTCTTCATGTCACTGCCGCAGTCGTCAATGACGATAGCCAAGCGACCTTTGATTTCAGCAGGGTGCTTTTGCCGGTCCGTAACGGTGACTGGCTTCGTCGTAATCGTCGCCGTTTCTTGAGGCACATCTTTTAAGGAGCCGCTCGTCGTTTCTTGGATTAATTTCTTAATGGACGCGACGACACCAGTCTTTTCTTTCGGTTCTGTTACGTAGAGCCGGTCTGTGACCAAGTAGAGCTGCTCTTTGTCGAGCATATCAAAATGGGCAATGTCGTATTCCGTCACGTCTTGGCCGTTATGCTGGGTCTTTTCGACGCGGTATAAGACGGCTTTCCCATTACTTTTGGCCAGTTGTTTTTCTAGGTCTTCACGCGTAAAGGCCTTCGTCGGCACGACTTCTTTGCTCTTTGTGGTCCACGAAATCGTACCGCCTGTAGCGTACCGTTCTTCTGTGCGGTCTTTCGATTCAACTGTCGTTACGTCAGCATCTTGCGATTTGAGCCACGTATCGAGGGCATCGCTTACGTCTTGCGACGTTTCTGTATAGACAGCGTCTTTGTCTTCGACACTGCCCTCTTCGATTTGGCTCATCTTCGAGTCTGCTACTTGCTGCGTATTCATGTCGCCGTTCCAGTACGCACCGGCACCAATAGCAGCAAGGACGAAGAGAACGCTGAGCTTACGAATGAGGGGATTGCCTTTTTTCTTGCGGCTATTGCGGGTCGTGCGCCGTGTCGTTCGCGGCATAGGTCATTCCTCCTATCAAAAAAACGGACCTGTATCCTACCGTAGGTACAGATCCGTTTCGTCGTGTGCGGTGCTTACACCGTATCATGGACATATACTGCCGGTTGTACCGGTGCTTGTGAAGGTTCGCCAGGATACATAAATTGTAGTAATTTTGTGCCAATATGGCGCGCCCCATTGCGATGGCATGTGAGGCTGGCCTTAGACATAGCTTCTAGTTTTTCGGGATGAGCAAATAATTCCGTCACCGTCGGGACGAGCTGGCCTGCATCTTGCACCCACACAGCGCAGCCTTTCCCTTGCATATACGAGGCATTCGCTTCTTCTTGACCAGGAATAGCTTTATATAATAAGAGCGGTACTTGCACCGTCGCAGCTTCCGTGCAGGTTAGTGCGCCCGGTTTGGTCACGAGAAGGCTTGCTTGTTCCATCAATTCAGGAATCTGATTCGTATAGCCTAAGACGGTCATAGGATGTGTGAGCTGCCCCTTTATGGCACTTAATTCGTCGTATAAATCAGCATTATACCCTGTAACGACGGTAAAGCTGTCAAAGCTGGGCACAGCGTCTAACTGCTGGACCACTTCTTTCATAGAGCCCATACCGAGGCCGCCGCCCATGATGAGGATGTTTTTATGCTGTCTATAAGCCTTATCATGGACCCAGCGATGATACTGAAAGGCTTGGCGTACAGGAATACCGGAAACGAGGATTTTATTGCGGTCAATGCCGTATCCAGCTAATTCATCTTTGAGCTGCGATGCAGCGACGCAGTATAAATCGAGCTGCGGATAGACCCATAACTGGTGAATGGCGAAGTCCGTAATGACCCCGACCAAGGGGATGTCCATGCGGTGCTGCCGTTTTAATAGGGCTGCCGCGCCTGCCGGGAACGGATGGGTGCAGACGAGGACGTCCGGTTTTTTTGCTTCTAAAATATGCTGCATCCGCCGTTTTAAGCCCCACGAAAAGAGCGTCTTTACGGCACTCCCCTTTTTCTGTTCTTGCGACGAATAATACATTAAGTCGTACAACATAGGGAACACGTCGAGAATTTTAATATACGTTTCTTTGACAATATTATCAATAGACAAGCTGTCATTAGATAAAAAGTCCAGCTGTTCTACAGCACATTCTTCGGGAAGCGTACGAATATATTCTTCCACTGCCCGCGCAGCCTGGGTGTGACCGGTGCCGATAGAAGCCGACAAAATCAACACTTTTTTCTTTGTCATGGGAAGTCCCTCTTTTGTGTGGAATGAACTATACTAACTGTTATCTTACCCTTATAGTTATCTTACCCTTATAGTACGACAAAGAGAAAGAAAAGAAAAGGGCCGTTTTTTCATAGCGGCCCTCATTTACGAAAATATTATTTAGTGTTTACGAAATCTTTTAACTGTTTGCCAGCTTTGAATGCAGGAGTTTTCGAAGCTTCGATTTGGATGATTTCATTGTTCCGAGGATTGCGGCCTTCGCGAGCTTTCCGTTCCCGTACTTCAAATGTGCCAAATCCGATAATCTGTACTTTGTCCCCTTCAACGAGGCTTTCGCTAATCGTGTCAAATACGGCTTTTACTGCTTTTTCAGCATCTTTTTTTGTTAAATCGGATTTTTGTGCAACTTGAGCAATTAATTCTGTTTTATTCATTACAAAGTCCTCCTTTAATTGGTTACATCTATTGGTACACAAGCTAACACTTCGGCTGTTTCTGTTCTTTTTCCTTGGCATCTTGCCAGAATTGATCAAGCTCATCTAAGGAAAAGTCCTGCCATGTCTTGCCTGAGGCCTTGACTTGGTCTTCGACATAGGCGAAACGGCGGCGAAATTTCATGTTAGCGCGATGTAACGCACATTCAGGCTCTATGTGGTAGTGCCTGCAAAGATTGGCAAAGATAAACAAGACATCGCCAGCCTCTTCTTCTGCATGTGCCGGGTTCCCTTCCCGTAAGGCCTCTTGGAATTCCTGCCATTCTTCGAGGACCTTATCCCAGACACCTTGGACATCATGCCATTCAAAGCCTACCTTCCCAGCCTTTTCTTGTAATTTATAGGCCTGTAGCAGTGAAGGCAGCCCTTGGACGACACCATCTAAGAGGTGCGCATGCTGCTGGCGTTGTTCTCCTTGCTTTAATCTATCCCAGTTTAACATACTCGTCCCTTTGTTTTCAAGGCCTTTTTCGCTAAAAACGTAGGGATGGCGGTGAATCATCTTCTTTGTGATGTCGTTTACAATGTCTTGCGCCGAAAAAAGACCTTCTTCTTCGCCAATGCGGGCATGAATGACCACTTGGTAGAGAATGTCCCCTAACTCTTCGCGCATACCGACAACATCACCTTGGTCGATAGCATCGAGCATTTCGTACACTTCTTCAAGGAGAAAGCGGCGCAATGTGCTGTGGGTCTGTTTTTTATCCCACGGGCAGCCGTTAGGGCTGCGGAGCTTCGCCATGACCGCAACAATTGGCTCAATATCAAAGGGCAGCGTTTCTTCCCGTTCTTGCCGCACCTTTTCTAGTAACTCTTGTACGGCTTTGACCATGTCCGGCCCACCAGGGACCGTATGGACTATATCGCGGCTCTGGCTTTCTCTGAGTAAATAGTCAATAATCGGCGCATATGCGGCAGCAAATCCGTCTTTGCCGCCGTATAGTGCCCAACTTTCCGGTGTATCGGCACCGACACCGACGAGTTCAATATGTCCCATTAGGCATCCTTCTTTCCGACAATGAGGCCCACGGCCTTTGTAATAATGTTACCAATGACAGGTAAACGCATGGCTTCATCCAAGGCAATGGCCCGGAAGACGAATAAGCAAATGACGTAAATAATTGCCGCTAAGAGAATGGCTGCAATCGTAGCAATGCCGTTTCCCATAAGGGGCAGCATGCCGTTATAGACGAACCATGCCGTCCCGGACATAGCCGCAGCAGAAAGGAATAATTTCGCCATTTCCAGCCACTGTATGTTGAATTGAATGTAGCGGTATGCAAAGTATAAATTCAAGGCCGTTGCAATGGCTAAATCGACGTTTGTCGCCCATGCCGCCCCTACTTCGGCGAGCCATGGAAGAGCCGTCAACTGCCAGCTCAAAGCGATTTTAAAGCACGCTGCAATGACCATGTTGAGAAGGGGAATGCCTGTATGGCCCATGCCTTGCAAGAGACCGCTAGAAATTTGCTGCAACCCTACGAGAATGACCGAAATAGACAAGACGCAAATCGAAGGCCCTGCTAAAGGCGTGCCGTATAACAACTTTGAAATCGGTACGGCTAAAACGGCAAGGCCACAGCAAGCCGGGATAGTAATGATGTTGGCAATGCGCATAGCCGTATGCGTACGATGCAATACAGTCTCAAAATGACCTTTTGAGTACGCCGCCGAAACAGCCGGTACGAGACTGGTCGCTAAGGCCATCGTGAGGATGGCCGGTACTTGGACGAGACCGTTAGCCATACCCGTTAAATAGCCAAAGAGCGTCGTCGCTTCGTGCTGGCTAAAGCCTGCCGCAATGAGGCGGTTCGGCACGATAAAGACATCAATACTGGCCACAGCCGGGAGCAGCATATTCGCTGCAGCCACAGGCACAGCGAGGACGAATAAACGGCGTAAAATGCGGCTTTTTCGCAGTTTCTCAAAGGGATGGACATCGTGCGGCACACCTTGGCAATGGTGGCGATAGTATAAAAAGACGATGACACACAGTCCAGCTAAAGCACCGGGCACAGCCCCAAAGGCAGCACCAGCGGCAGCAATAGAAAGGCCTTGCGGCAATAAGAGATAGGCTAAGGCGAGCATCGTCAAGACCCGTACACCTTGGTCGACCATCTGGGAAATAGCCGTTGGCGTCATTAATTGAAGCCCTTGGAAGTAACCGCGGAAGCAGCACGTGATGATAGAAATTGTCAAAGCCGGAGCCAAGACGAGGAGTGCTAAGAGGGCTCGGCTGTCGTGAATTAGGCCTACATCAACGAGTCCTTCGGTTCCAATGGCCATGGCAACACCGCAGAGGACGGCGACGATACTCATGGTCCCTAAGGTGACGCGGAAAATGCGTTGGACACCGCTATAATTGCCTCGTGCAGCTTCTTCAGCAATCATAATGGACACGGAAATCGGAACACCTGCTCCGGCAATGCTCAAGAGCAAAATATACATGGGATAGGCCATTTGGTAGAGCCCTATCCCTTCACCACCGAGGAGCCGTGATAAGAGAATACGATTGGCACCACCTAGAATTTTGACGACAATCCCGGCAATGGTCAAAATCATGGCTCCTCGTAAAAAGGATGCTTTAGTCACGGCCTTCCTCCTTTCGCGGCACTGGCATGAGCTGTAAGAGCGAGCCAATATACTCTAGCATATTCGTTCCTTTCGGATAAGAGAAGCGCAGCATAACCGGTATGCCCGGCACGGTCCGCACTTGTTTTTTAATATCTTTCGGAAAGGCCGTATAGTCCGGCATATGGTCGACTTTTTGCCACTTCATTTCGAGGGCATCTTTCTTCTGCGTAATGAGCGTAATGCCCCGTGCCTTGGCCTGGAGGCGCAAATGCGTTGCACGTAACAAGGTCTGAACAGGCTTCGTCGGTTTGCCGTAGCGGTCGATTAATTCTGTTTCGAGAGAATCTAAATCATGTTCTGTATCGACTAAGGCTAAACGCTGATACATTTCAATTTTCTGGCCGCCATTGCTGATGTACTGATTATCGATGAAGGCATCGACTTGGATGTCCATGACCGTTTCAGGCTGCGGCTCTGTTTCCACTTTGCCGCTCTGCGCTTTTTGAATAGCTTCTTCGAGCATGTGGCAGTACATAGCAAAACCGACACTGGCGATATTACCATGCTGTTCGCGGCCTAAGAGATTGCCAGCACCGCGGATTTCCAGGTCGCGCATAGCAATTTTAAAGCCAGAACCCAGTTCTGTAAATTCTTTAATCGCTTGCAGCCGTTTTTCGGCTACTTCAGATAAGACTTTGTCGCGACGATACAAGAAGTACGCATAAGCCATGCGATGGCTCCGACCGACACGGCCACGCATCTGATAGAGCTGAGACAGGCCAAAATGATCGGCATCGTAAATAATAATCGTATTCGCGTTGGCCACATCGAGGCCGTTTTCGACGAGGCTCGAGCAAAGGAGCACGTCGTATTTCCCTTCGTAGAAATCGAACATGACTTGCTCTAAGAGACTCCCAGCCATTTGGCCGTGCGCAATAGCAATGGTCACTTCTGGGATGAGAGCCTGCAATTCGTCTTTCATCTTTTCAATAGACGCGACGCGGTTGTAGACGAAGAAGACCTGACCGCCACGCCGTTTTTCGCGCATAATCGCATCGCGGACGACGCGGCCTGTATATTCCGTGACGTACGTCTGTACTGGGAAGCGGTCTGTTGGCGGCGTTTCGATGACGCACATTTCCCGTAAATTGACGAGAGACATATGGAGTGTCCGCGGAATTGGGGTCGCACTCATGGTGAGGACATCGATATGGGCGGCCCAAGCCTTCCATTTTTCCTTTTGAGCTACGCCAAAGCGTTGTTCTTCGTCGACGACGAGGAGACCGAGATTTTTAAATTTTACACTCTTATTGAGGATGCTGTGCGTGCCAATGAGGACATTTACGTCTCCTGTAAGAGTACGCGCTAAAATATCTTTTCGTTCTTTATACGACCGGAAGCGGTTCAATACTTCCACATTGACGCCAAAAGGCGCGAACCGTTCCGTAAAGGTCTGAAAATGCTGCTGCGCTAGGACTGTCGTCGGCACGAGGACAGCTACTTGTTTGCCACTAGCGACGGCTTTGAAAATAGCGCGCATAGCCACTTCGGTTTTGCCAAAGCCAACGTCGCCGCAGACGAGACAATCCATGGGGGACGGCTTTTCCATAGACTTTTTAATCGTTGCAATGGCCTTTAATTGGTCTTCTGTTTCTTCGTATGGGAAGGCTTCTTCAAATTCTTGTTGGAACGGCGTATCCGGTGGGAAGGCGTAGCCAGAGACGACTTCTCGTTTCGCATAGAGAGCTACCAGTTTTTCTGCTAAGTCTGTAATCGACTTTTGTGCCTTTTTCCGCGTCTTCTGCCAGTCTGTACCGCCCATCTTCTGCAGATGCGGTGTCGTCCCTTCGTTGCCAATATACCGCTGCAATAAATGGAGCTGGTCTGTCGGCACGTAGAGAATATCGTTGCCTGCATAATGGACAGCTAAATAATCTTTGTGGACCCCATCGATTTCGATAGTCTTAATCCCTTCATAGCGGCCAATGCCGTGCACTTCGTGGACTACATAGTCCCCTGCTTTTAAGTCCGTAAAGACGTTGATTTCCTGGCCCTTAGCGGCATGATGGCGGAGACGCTGCTTCTGCATGCCGTAAATGTCTCGTTCAGCTAGGACAACGACACCGGCATAGGGCAATTCAAAACCGTTGCGGATTTCGCCGTCGGCAATGTAAATAGCACCTTCTGCGAGGGGCTTCGTGTCGTCATAAGCTTGTTCTTGCAGCCCTTGCTGATGGAGCCACGCCGTCATAGACACAGCCCGTTGTTTGCTAGCCATGACGAAAATAATCGTCTGTTTCCGGTCAATCCAGTGATTTAACTCATCTTCTAAGAGATGGAATTGTTTCTGGAAACTAGCGACCATTTTCGCATCAAAGGTCACGGCATTGTCGATAGTCATATCCGGCACAGACTGGGCTAATAAGGACAAGACAATCTGGCTCCCTTGTCGTTTCACCCCGGCAAAGCGGTTCCACGGACAAAGCCAGCCTGTATAATCGTCAGATTCTTTTAAGGTTTTCCGTAAGTTTTCACGGACTCGCACCGGTTCATCCCAAATGATGATGCCGTCGTCTGCGTAATCAAGGAGCGTATGCGTGTCTGTTTCGTCGCCTTTTTCCAGAGAAATAGGTAGCATGCGAATGGCCGTGACACTGCGCAGAGACTTCTGCGAGTCTACATCAAAAAAGCGGATACTATCGACTTCATCGCCAAAGAACTCGAGCCGCACTGGCTGAGGATGGTTGACCGCAAAGACATCGATAATGTCACCACGTACGGAAAAATGACCGCGCCGTTCGACTAAGTCCACCCGTTCGTATCCATCGTCGACGAGATGCTGTAAGAACTGCATCCGGTCATACTCTTTGTGGATGGCCAAATCGAGGGCAGCATCGTCAATCCGTTCTGGTGCGATAACGTACTGCGCAGCTTCTTCACTCGTCGCAATGACGAGGCCTAGGCGGTGTTCGCGGAGAAAGCCAAGGGCTTCCATTTGCCGCGCTGCGCGGTCAATACTTTTCGCCGTCGTCGTAAATAAAGTCTTGTCGACTAAAGGGAAATCGAGGACCGTCAGCTCCGGTATAAGACACTGCAAATCAGACTGCCAGTTAGCGGCCTGCTCCTTGTCCGGCACGATGAGGACAGCGTGTTTTTGCGCCTCCCCTAAAGCCTTGCCGACAAAGGCACTCTTCACCGAGCCGCCTAGGCCGTACACACTGTGACAGCCTGTTGTCATAAACTGGGCCACAGCAGTGCGGATATTTTCATCATGATTCATCCATTGAAATAATTGATTCATTTTCAGTTTATCCTCATAGAAAATGGGGCTCTAGTATGACTAAAGCCCTAAACTACTTGTATGACTACAAGCGTGATACTGTATTATACCATATTTTTGTTGAAAAATCATAGCAAAAAATCACTGCACAGGCCGAGCCAGGCAGTGATAGAGAGTTTTATTTACGCGTGTTAGCTGTTGCTTTTGGTGTGTCTTTGGCCAGCATTGCCGCTACATCTTGACGGATTTGCGGTAATTTAGCATATAAGTACCGGCCTGGGCAGTCTGTACTATTGACGTCGCGATGCCCAATAATCGTCGTACTACTTGGCGTAATATCGTAGATACGGCAGAGCGACGCAATCAGCTTTTCAAGAGACGTAAGCTGCGCGTCTGTCGGGATTTCCGTTTCAAAATTACCCGTCACGTTAATGCCCACTGTATCGTAATTGCGTCCTTGCGCGTGGGCCCCGACCGTTGCGAGCGGACGGCCTCTGTCAATCGTCCCGTCTTTGTGGATGACGTAATGGTAGCCAATACCAGCCCAGCCGTTGGCTAAATGAGCCGCATGAATCTGCTGTGCTGATACTTCACCAGACGGGATACCGACGTGGTGAATGACGATGGCCTTTGTTTCCGGACGAACTAAGAGCGGTTCCTGAAAGGTGAAATTCGTTTCTACGACGGGCACGTCTTCTTTCGGCGCAGCATCGGTCTTTTGATTATATACCTTTAGGCCGTCAATCGTTTCCTGCGTATCAGGTTTTGTTGTTGCCTGCCCTTCATCGTGTTCCTTTAAAATTTGATCAATTCGTTCTTTAAAGGATAAGGGCTTGTCTTCTTTCGTTGTTGCCGTGGCGGCTTGCGGTTCTGCTGCTAAGACCGTATTCGTTGCCATTGGCGCAACGGTAAACGCCGTCAGTGCCATTACAGCCATGACGGCATACCGATGAATATGTACTATCATGTGGATACCTTCTTTATGTATGGAAAAAAGCCGTCAGTCTTCACCCTGACGGCTTCGTGCTTCGGGATGTATTATCCTAAAATTTCTGCTTTTTTCGTAAGTAAGGCTGCAATGGCTGTGCAAGCATGGCAGAAGCAATATTTACCGCCATCAGCTTTGACTTTTTCTGCCTGCAAAACGACTTTCTGCGCTTCTGCAGGGCCGCCGAATACGGATTTACCCATATCCGATTTGGCAAAAGCAATCAAGCCGTCAATGGACGTAATGTCAGCTTCTATTTCAGCGACAAATTTCTTTGCTTCTTCTTTTTCAGCCGGTGTATCGATAGCTTTTAAATAGGCATTAGCTGCATCTTTAGCTTCTTGACACGTTTCCGGTGCAGCTAATAATTCTTTCGTTTTCGTAATGACAAATTCTTTTGTTGCTGTATCCATTATCTAAAACCTTCTTTCTCTGTTGATACCTTTATTATACGCCTAAACGAGTTATCTGAAAAGTACGCACATTCGTGATACTATCCCTGCTCCACTAACCAATCGTACAAGGCTTGGCAGCCTAGGGATACATCATCATAGGTCGCGTCAAAATTGCCTGTATACCACGGGTCAGCTACATTGCGGGATAAGCCGGCAAAGGACAATAAAGAATATACCTTTTGCGCTGTATCCGGCCCCAAAAGCCGCCGGATTTCCCCTTTGTTTTCACTGTCAAAATAAATGAGGTAATCGTAGTCTTCGTAATCTTGCGGTGTAATTCGCCGGGCTTTGCGGCGGCTGTACGGAATCCCTTCGTCACGGAGTTTTTCTTTTGTGCCCCAATGAATGGCGTTGCCAATCTCTTCACGGCTCGTTGCGGCGGACGCAATGTGAAAGTCCTTGGTTCTTCCCTTTTCAGCCACCAAATGCTGCATGTAAAACTCTGCCATTGGCGAGCGGCAGATGTTGCCGTGGCAGATGAATAATACTTTTATCATCTTTTTATAACTCCATATAAGTCTTGTATTTCTTCTCAAATGCCCAATATTGCAGGTTTTTTCGGCATTTTCCGGTTTCTGTGTTTCCGGGGTATCTTCTCAAATCTTCCCGTATTTTCTCGTGCTTTTCCCTGCAATATTGGTAAATTCGTTGGTAAATAAATGCTCTGTACCAACGGGGTTAGGCTTCTGCTACTCGAAGCAGCTCTGCCTGTGCGTCATCAAACTGCACATGGGTGTAAACATTCAGCGTTACGCTGATGTCCGAATGGCCCATGATATACTGGAATGTCTTTGGATTCATTCCGGATTTCGCCATATTGGAACAGAAGGTGTGTCTGCATAAATGAGGAGTTACTTTGGGCATCTGAGTGCGGTAAATCTTGTTATATTTCTCAATGATATGTTCCAGGTACTTTTCCCAATGAAGGGCGACCATTGGCTTATTGTTCTTGTCGAGAAACAAAAATCCAGCATATCCGTCTACCATTGGCTCTGTTTTCGGTGCTACTCGATTGGCGAGAATACGATGGAAACACGCCACAACTTCCTCGCTCATCGGCACATAGCGGATACCGCTTTCTGTTTTGGGAGCACCGACCACATACTTCATCTGGGAAGTCCGCTGAAGCTGATGGTCTGCCTTGATACGCTTCTGGTCGAACTCAAGATCGGAAAAGGTCAGCCCACAGAACTCCGAGATACGCAATCCTGTATTGAAAAGAATATAGATCGCATCATAGTATCGGCAGAAATGCTTATCTTCCTTGATGAATTTCAGAAGTTCACGCTCCTGCTTACGGGTAATTGCTTCTCTGGTGACAGAATCGTTGACGATCACAGATGCCAGTTCAAATCCAAAAGGATTCTTGCGGAGCAGGTCATCATCAACCACCATCTGAAAAGCAGGTCTCAGAACACCTCAGATAGAGTGGATAGAACTGTACCCTCTGCCGTCCACCTGCTGAAGTTTGATCAACCACGCCTTTGCATCTGACAGGCGAATCTTGTCAATTCGTTGCTTGCCAAAAGCTTCTTTATTCAGAATGTTGATTATGGTCTTATATCCCGCCTTGGTGTTATGACCGACGCCGGTTTTCAGAGAAGTATATTTCTCTACCAATTCAACTACCGTATAATTGCCGCCACGGGTAACGATATGGTCAAACAGATCCGCCTGAATCTGCTTTTCCTTCTCTCTCAGCGAAAGCTCTCGCTTTTTACCCCTGGGAGTCGGGTCATTCTTATCCAAACGCCAACTGTACACATTCTTCTCTTTACCATCCTCGTCAATATACCGGTAACGATACCTCCCATCTGTACGCTGGTATTCACCTTCACGCAAAATCCGTTTTTTATTGTCTCGTCTTTTTTCGCTCATTGAAATCTCTCCTTTCAGAATAAGGAGAGCCAGACTTGCGATTACATCATATCACAAATCTGGCTCTCCGTATAGTTGTATCATGTGAAAACAGCAGTTCTGCTGCATTATTTTTTAGAATTTACACCGCAGTGGCCTGATCCAGATAGCGTTCAAATTTTTCACGCTTAATCAAGGCTCGATTGCCATTCATAACATAAAAGCCCTCGTTCGGATGCTCATCAATCAGCATTCTCAGTTTTCCTTTGCCAATATGATAATACCTGGCTGCTTCTTCTATCGTCATCATGTATCTGCGCCAAAGCGGGATCTCCACGCAATTTCTCTCACAAGACATGATTTTATTATTTGTCATAGGTTCGCACCTCCTTGAAACGGAAAAAGCCAGACAGGGTGTGTCGGCAACGGGATAGCAACCAGCCCAGCAACGGGGTCGATTTTTTAGAATGGAATCTCTACCTGTTGGGATTCTTCCTCGGTCAGCTCACGAAAACCGTCCGGCAAATCAGAGCCGGTTGCTGATAGCTCGTTGCCGGAAACAGCTCCTCGCTGTCTGCCGTACTTGGCAAAGATTCGGGGATTGGAGAACGGTGTCCAGCCTTCGATGCTGTTGTTCATGATTTCATTGATCTCCCGGATTTCCCATTGCTTCGGCTCGTCAAAGGGCTGATTCAGAGCTTCTGCATAGATCAGCTTAGAGCAGACCAGTGTGCCGCTGAAATCATCAAGGAAAGACTGAATCAGCCCTGCCTTGGTGTCCTCCGGCATGAACTGCTTTTGCAGCTCTCGCAGCTCCTTGTTCATTTGCTTTGAGAGGGTAAGGCGAAAAGAACCGCTCCGATAGATGGTCATTGCTTCCGCCCACATCAGGTCGATATAGGCCCTCGATGCGGCTTCATCTTCCAGAATATGAACCTCGGCTCTTTCCGGGTGTACCATGATGGGTAGAAACCTTCGGTTGCCGCTTCGGTCAAGGGGCAGGAAGTCCATTGTATTGGAGCTGCCGCCGAACACACATTGCCGCAATCGGTCTGCCGGGTGGGTTTCATGCGGCACTTTATAAGTTTCCTTAACTCTGCTGATGAAGGACTTGATATCCTCAATGCTCTTGGCATTGGCGGTGGCAATCATCTCGGACATTTCGATAATCCAATGTCCCTGCATCTTGCGGTAAACATTGTCATCGTCAATCCGTTTCAGGTCATCGGAAAACCATTCGTCTTTGATTGCCAGCAGCCGGAAGAAGGTGGACTTTCCTGCGCCTTGTCCTCCAACCAGACAGAGCATGGTTTCAAACTTGCTTCCCGGCTTGAATACTCGACTGATTGCGCCCAACATGAACAGTCGCAGACATTCATAGGTGAATTCGCTTTCCTCTGCTCCAAGAAAATGGGGCAGAGGAAAGCGGATGCGCTCGGTGCCGTCCCATTCCAGACCGTTCAGATAGTCACGGATGGGATGGTATTTGTTGCAGTCAGCGACAATGGAGATTGCTTTCTGGATTTTCTTTTCGCTGGTCAGTGTGTACTGATCTTCCAGATAGAGCATCAGGTAATTCAAATCCGTATCGTTCAAGGTCGTTGTCGGCTTGCTCCACCAGAGGGGCTTCACAATATCAATGCGCTCCGTCAGGATGTTGTAGCGGATCCTGTTTTTTCTGTTTCTCCTGTGCCTGCTTTTCACTGTCTTTTTTCCGTTGCTCCTCCATTCCTCGACGCAGTGCTTCCACAATGGAAGGCTTTGTTTGTTTCTTGATTTCTTCTGTGACAGCCTTCTTCTTATCCGCATGAAGCAGCGCAGACTTCACTTTTTCCAGTGTGGACTGCATCGCTTTTCGGATTCTGCGTACCACACTATCCAGCCTTGCCACCGCAGCTCCACTGCCTTGTCATACACAACGCTGGATACCTCATCAATCAGGCTGTCCACATCCTCAATTTTCAGTGTCAGCTCCTCCAGCTTCTGTTCCTGCTGGGGACACAGCTCTCCATACTGATTTTTTGCATCAAACACATGGCACTCCTGAATATGGGGAGTTCCCTCATCCATGTGCAGTGCCCAGGCCAGAATGTGAATATGAGAGCCAAACCGTTCCTCAAACTCCTGACAGAACTCCATAACTACCTTTAGCAGATCTTCTGCGGATGCGTGCTCATCCATCGTACCCATCTGATAAATGGTTTCTTCCGGACAGGTCTTTTTGTTTTTCAACAAATCTTCAACGGTGCGGTTACGCTCAATATGCCTTGCCTTTTCGTTTCGTGCATTTTGATCATCCACATAATTGCCATAATGCTCGACATAATAAAGTTTCTCAATCTCCTCAAAACTGAAATCTTCCTCACCCGGATTTTCCCGAAATGTCACAGATTTGATGCCGGTATAACAGTCCCAATAAACATTCTTCTTAGTCATTTCTGGATCGATGTGTTCGCTGTGTTCCACATCAAAACGCCGGTCATTATGCTTGGGATTATAGGTTCCGTTTTTTCCGGCTCTGCCATTGTGTCGTGTCAGTTTCAATTCTTTCAATCTTTGCGAAATTGCCCCGAAAGGGGATCGTGTTTACGAAAAACACATCGGTTCTTTGCACAAACCTTTATAGCACGATTTTGTTATGGCATCATTCCGGCAGGCTCAGGAACCCTTGTAGCAACGCACCGGGGAACTGGAACTTTTTCTCCGTCCCTCCAAACACTACGACAATCAAGCCACCTTGAATTTCTTTGACCGTTCCCATGCCGAATGCTTTATGCCGAAGCTGACTGCCAACCACAACACGGGACAAATCCACCTGCTTGTGTGGTGCAGATTCTGCTGGTTTTGGTGCTGGTGGGGTATAGCGTGGCTTTTCCAAATGCCGCCCATACACAGCAGGTTTTTCTGCAACCTGCTTTTCCTTTTTGGGCTGATCCATATCCCTGACAGCTTCCGCAAAATCCAGAAACGGCTTTTCCGGCAAATCATCCACCGAAGGAATTGGCGCTTCCATCGAAGCCTGTTGTATAGCGAACATACTGTTATAGTCAGCATCCGTGATAACCGTATCCCAGCCGCCACGGTTCTCGCCTTCGTGCCGGTCAATGCCGGTATAACTCAAGCTGGCGTCTTCGTATCTCTTGAACTTATAAACGGCATCGTTCATCAGTGAATCATTGAACACACCCAGCGATACCAAGAGTTCAAAATCCTTTACATCCAGACCCGTTACTTTCTTGAAAAGCCCTGGCTCCAGCTGTGTGATAACATCCTTCAGGCATCGTTCCCGGTAATCGGTCAGATACATGAAAACCGGAATGCGGGTGGCAAACTTAATCAGCTTCTCCTGAATCTGTTTGCGTTTGGATTTATACTCTTTTTCTTCCTCACTCAGCTCCTTTTTCTCTTTTGTCGTGAGTTTTTCTGTGCCCTCTTTCTTCGCCTTTTTTACGGCTTCGGACTTATTGATAATGGTCTTTATATCCTCATTCAGACTACGGAAGCCTTCAATTTTCATCAGAGCATCCATCGCCGCCGGACTTGACATTAAACGGGAAAGTGTATCGTTATCCACATTGACAAGCAGCGCACTTTCCCAGCGTTTTGCCAGCAAGGTGGCTGATGTTCCTGCCATAGCAATGTCCAGAACCTCACCTGCATCAATCTGCCGCATGGTGCTGCCATCATAGGCAATGACCGGCAGAAAATTGATAAACTCCGCCACCTTCTTTTCCGGGTTTCCTTCGTCAATGTTCAAGCGGCAGCTGTAATCGGAAATCTGCTTGAGTGCCCGATCAAGAGCAAAGTCAAACACATAACATTCCTGCTTGACAATTTCCTTTTTGCCGCCGTCTGTTGTGATCTCCCACGGACTCTGCACCCGGAACGCTGCCTGAAAATAGGTTTCCGGGCTGGACAGATTGCGAAGCATAAAAATGCCTGTCCACGGTTTAACTGTAACACCCGTTGTCAGCTTGCCGCAGGAAAGGGTGATCGTCTTACTCTCCAATGGGTCACGCATGGATTTTAACACCGGCTCCAGAGCTGCTACACCGATTCCGGCTCCGGTCCCTGCACAGACATTGATGGTGTAATCATGATAGAAAGTATTCTGCTTCTGCATCAGCAGATTTTTCATCGCATAGCAGGAAGCCACATTGGGGAGAAACCAAAGTGTATGCTGCAACACATTCAGCAGGCGTACATCGGCATACGGCATGGCAGGTTTTTTTGCTCCCAGCTTCAAATCATCCACACTGGTTTCCAGATACGCACCCCGAATCAGATCCAGCCACTTCTGCACCTCATTTTCATAGACAAAGCGAGCGTCTGCACCTTTGCCTTTGGCAGAGAAAAACACATTCAGGTCGAACTCATTGAACTCTCCTTGCATGGCGATCTGACGGATACTGTCCGGGATGCGGTAAGTCATCATCACCATACGGGGCAGTACTGCATAGGGATTGCCGTCACCTTGCCAGTTTTCCTTTGCCCGCTGTTCATCTGAGTACGTCCAGTTGTAAATCTGATCCTCGATAAATTCACCGGAATTCAGTGCCCGAAACGGCGTACCGGACAGATACAGATAATACATGGTTGTGATGGGCAGGAAAGTTTCATCGTAGGCGTTGCCACGATCATACTTATCCATATCCTCGCTGTCGTAGCTGTCCTCGTCCTCCTGCTCAAACAGCTTTTTGGCGTTTTCTTTCC
>UQHB01000015.1 GCA_900540735.1 uncultured Megasphaera sp.
TGGAATTCTTTTGGAATTGATTCATTTAGAGGCTTGACATATTACCAGATTGCTTCTCACTATTTTTCTTCAATGACATTACTGATTTTCTTGACTTTATCCCAATCTTTTACTCCTGCTTATATTTCTTAACAGCCTCTAAAGCACTCTTAATAACATCATCCATATCGTAATACTTATATTCTGCTAAACGCCCACCAAAGATAACATTATCTTCTTTTTCAGCAAGTGCCGCATACTGCTGATACAAAGACTGATTTTTTTCATTATTTACTGGATAATATGCTTCTTCACCAGGTTTCCAATCGGCAGGATATTCTTTTGTTATGTATGTCACAGGCTGTTTGCCAAACTCAAAATGTTTATGTTCAATAATACGTGTATACGGCGTTTCTCGATCCGTATAGTTCATGACCGCAACACCTTGATGATTTCCTTCTTCCAAACATTCTGTTTCAAAGCGGAGGCCTCGGTATTCTAACGTCCCTAAAGCATAACCAAAATATTCATCAATAGGGCCAGTATAGACAATAGTCTTAGCCATAGCCTGATATTCGTCACGATGCTGTAAGAAATCCACACCAGTCCGCACTTCAACTCCATCTAACAATGCATTAATAAGAACATTATAACCTCCAATAGGAATGCCTTGATATCTATCATTGAAATAATTATTGTCAAAGGTATAACGAACAGGAAGACGTTTGATAATAAAAGCTGGTAATTCTGTGCAGCTCCGTCCCCATTGCTTTTCTGTATAACCCTTGATGAGCTTCGTATAAATATCTGTACCAATCAAAGAAATGGCTTGTTCTTCTAGATTCTTTGGTTCTCCATTAATAGCAGTCCGTTGTTCTGCAATCTTTGCAGCAGCTTCTTCAGGTGTAACAACGCCCCACATTTTCGTGAATGTATTCATATTAAAAGGAAGGTTATATAATTCTCCCTTATAGTTTGCCACAGGGGAATTAACATAATTATTGAATTCTACGAATTTATTCACATACATCTACTTTATATGTCTACAAATACTAATCATTTTTTCCTTTTCCGTTGCATTCATTCCACACTTATATAATACCAGACAATACACAAGTACGTACAAAATAATTTCCACAATAAATATCATCTTTCCCATAAAACCAACAGAATTATATATTCCCAAAGTAATAACCAGTAAGATTATAATTGGTAATGTAAGTCGACTAATTTGCTTCCAAAAATCTTTGATACGTAAATGCACTTGTGTTGCATAAAACCAGTTCATTATAATCCCATTACCAATAAACATAGCAATACCTGTTGCAATAGCACAACCAATCCCTCCATACATCTTACCTAAAGGTAGGGCTAATATCAAATTTAAAATACCAACGCAAAAATATACTCTAGCTCTAAAATCATATCTATTTTGAGCTTGTAAAATAGCTAATCCTATATTTTGAATTAAATCAATCGTAAACGGAGCAATAATAATGATAGTAATCCAGTATGCATCTTCAAACCCTTTTCCTGCCCATATATCAATAAATTGTTTGCCAAAAATAATAAATCCACTTAAAACTAAAGCAAGTAAATAATATTGCCAACGCCCAACTTGAATAAATAAATCAGATAATTTATTTGCACTTTCTTTTTTTGCGACGAGTCCTGTAATATGCGGTAAATATACCCCTGAAATAGCTGTAGATAAAGCCATATAATTCATATATACAATAGAAGCAATTGAATAGACGGCTACAGCACCAGTTCCCTGCACAATACCTAAAATAACTTGATTTGTTTTCCAAAAGACCTGATCTATAAGTACCACAGCAAATACACTCAACGCTAATCTTTTAAAATCTGAGAAAAGTTCCTGGCTCCAATAATGGTACTTTATGATAACATGTAATTTTCCATAGCAGTAGTATATACGTGAAATAATGAGAAATATATTAATTCCTGTTTGCACCAACGCCACAGAAAAGGCACTAGGATATTGGTGTAATAATAATACAACTAGCACAGGCTGCATTACAAGTTGAACCGTCTCCAATCCTTTTAAAAATAAGAACTTTTCATGTGCATTAATAACCGCCTTATAAACCATAGTAGACAAAGTAATTGCTATATTAAATAGTAAAAGTAAAAACATCTCCTTTGCTTCCACAATTTCATAATTAGACATACTTTGCGAAAAAATGGAATCTAAAAAGAAATAACAAATCCCACCAACAGCCAATACAAATAGAGTTACACCTATATATCCATAAATAGAAATGGCAAGGATATTCTCCATGCCATTTCTATCCTGCAATGCTTTGTATTTTGCATAAAAGCGGGTTACCGCAGCAGTTAGTCCAAAATCCATAACATTAAAATACGCAATGAGAGAACCAATAAGCTGATACAATCCATATTCACTTTTGCCAATATAATGCAGTAAGATAGGCACATAAATGAACCCAACAATTGCATGAATAATAATATTCAAGTAACTAATACAAATTCCTATCTTTCGCTCTTGCATATCACGCCTCTCCATTTCTCTTGCCATAGCACATTGCATATCCCAAACCTAATAAAACCCAATAGCAATACGTAATTGTAATACTATCACCAATTCCTGAAGTAAGAATACCAACTAACGATATAGTATAAAACACATATGGAGACACAGTATCATAATCATTCCTGTTTTTCACTATTATCAATAGTAATTTACGCAATAATACAAGGGGCACTAACAAATATGCCAATAGCCCAATAATTCCTGTTTCAGCAAACCGTTTTGTGTACTCACTTAAACCAGGAATAGGAAATTTTAATATTCCCAATTCTCTTTGTTTTATCAGCCAAATTTGAATTTCATCATTATACCTTCCATCCTCTGGTAAATAGTCTGAAAAATAAGCATTGCGTAAAGAAGTTCCAACACCTAAAAGAGGATGATCCAATCCTATACGTAAATTAGTTTTCATGGTTGTATACCTTGCTTGGTTGCTTCGTTTATTTTCACTAGCTAATGACCCCAAATTATCACTCATATATGCTTGAACATCATTTTGTCCCGTATTATTATTATTATTATTATTTGATTGATTATTTACAGATAAAAATATAATAGCCCCTCCAAAAGCAATACCAATACACCCCGCTAAAATTAATAATCGATAAAAATATTTTTTATATCTAAGCCATGCTACGGCTAAACATAATAGTACGCATTCTCCACAAAAAAGCGCCAATGCAGTTCTAGCCTTTGTTAAAAATAAACAAAAAGAAAATGCCGTAATAATCACATATAATAAAACTGTTCTTCTGGTGCAGGTTTCATTAAAGCTATATTCCCAAAGCCAAGGCATAGCAAACGCTGCATATATACCAAAATAGGAAGGCTCTGCAAAAACAGAACGCAACTGTTGTCCTGTCCATAATAAAGGAGGCCACCATGCACCATTATTTTTTATAGTATGTAAAAAAGGATTAATAGTAACTAGAATGTGAGTTGCCCAATCTTGATTGGCAAGTGCTGGAACCTCAATAAAGCAATATACTAACAAAAGACTAATTGAACAAACAACCGCTTTTTTTATATATTGAAAAGCAACTTGCCAATCCTGATAGTACCAACAAAATATCATATATGCTCCACCAAAAGTCCATATACATTCGATAAGTAAATTTTTAATAGCACGGGCAACTATCCATACCCCAATAAGCCACTGTTCATTAATATGAATCTTAATATTTGAAAAAAAAGATATTATAAATGGTAGCTTTTCTATTTGATTACTGGGGCCTTGTAAAATAATATTATAATAAGGATAATTATATAAGCCAAGTAACATTGAGACAAAAACAACAATTATATAAATACCCAAAAATCTCCCCACCGTTTGAAAATAAACACCTATATTGTATTGATAATAAATAGTGTATATCATTCCAATGAACATAGGATAAAATACTAATTTATCACCTAAAACTTCACCTCCTAAAAAATTAGGTGCTATTATTTTAGGAATATTATTAAAGATTAATAATACACATATACTCAAAAATATACCATTACGCAATTTATAATTTATTTCCATTATTATTTAATAATTTCCTTTCTATTTTATTAGATAGTCACTTATTATTTTAAATACATTAAAACTTGAGATTAACATGTAAATCGTATAAATCAAATTATATATTATCTAATATTTAAAAGAACACATCACTTTAGTTATTAAGTAATATGTCAAAAACTTTTCTATTGGTATTAGTGCTCATAATAAACTCAATGCAACCAGCCTTGCATATCAACAGGTATACTCATGCCAAACCCAAATCATAAATATATAATTACTCGCCCCCACTCTATAGTACACCTTGAATTACACAATACATTGCAACAATGATAATTCCCCCCACTTCATCTCAATACCGTTTGATGCATTTTATAATACTATATGCATTCAAAGTTATTGCAACTATCTGTCTTTACAAGACAGTATAATAAAAATATTATTTTCTACCACGGTATGCTTTTTTATTTAGACTACATTTTCCTAAATTCATTCCGTCATCATCTTTTATACTTTCTTTTTAGAAATCAATGAGTACCCCTTAAATATCATTTTTAAAATTGAGTCTGGAAAAATAGTTATCACAAGTATTGATAACCGCATTTTGATATTAGATTCTTTTGAGCATATAGCTTTCCACATATTATTTCTAATCTTTAAAAGTAACATATCATGTATTTCTATTTTTTTTGAAAACTCTTTTCTTAAAAGAAATTCTTTATAATAGGTTATAAGGCGAAAAATATATTGATTAACAAAAAAGATTCTAGTATTTTCTTCGGGTTCTTCTTTCAATATATATTCAATAAGCGGTAAGTCCTGCATTTTCTTTATTACATCATAAGTATGGCATGCTGAATTGGGATTTATAAAATAGTGATATCCTGCATATGGAATATATTGAATACTCTTGCACTGTTTTAAAGCAAAATATTTAAAATATAAGTCTTCTCCATAATTCATATTTAGGGGAAATTTAATATTCGCAATTACAGATTTTTTAAAAAGACAAGAAACTGGCCCCCACCCAATATGTCTCCAAGAAAGGATTTCCCTTATTGCTCTTTCTTTATCCCAGTTTTCTGATTTAACTAATGAAAATATTTGTTCTATATTGCCTATTCCATCATCACGCACATATGGTGATAACACTACATCAATAAGTGGTCCTGCTGCATGTATATATCTTGCAAAATAATTTTTCTCTATCCAATCATCACTATCAATAAAAGCGATATAATTGCCACTTGCCATATCTATGCCAATATTTCTTGAAGCACTTACCCCTACATTAGATTGATGGATAACGTGAATACGAGAATCTACTTTTGCATATTCATCGCAAATTTCACTACATCGGTCCGGTGAACCATCATCTATTAAAATAATTTCAAGATTCTTATATGTCTGTGATAAGATACTATCAAGGCAACGTGGTAAATATATTTCTGCTTTATATACAGGTACAATAACACTAATCAATTTTTTCTGCATAATCTACTCCATATTTACGGTCTGACAATATAGCTCTTCTATTTTTCTTATTTCATATCCCATATCATATCCAGCCTTAACAATTTCCTGCTTAGTATCTTTCCGAAAGATATTCATAGCTTTTTCAATATTTTGCTGCCAAATTTCCAAGCTATTAATGGAGACAAACGACACAAGATTGGTAATCTTCACTTTATCCGTCACCCTGTCAGATATAATGCAAGGTAAGCCTGCTGCTTGAGCTTCTATCCCAACAACAGGTAATCCCTCAAACCTTGATGGTAAAATAAAACAGTCCATTGCTTGATACAATCGTTCTACATGATCAGAAGTGCCATAAAAAATAATTGCATCGTCGATTCCACATTTCTTTGCCTCATCTACAATTTTTAATTTCAGTTCCCCTTCTCCGACCCATAGTAATCTTGAATTAGGATGGATACGATGTACTTCTTCAAAAATGCGTAATAAGTATTCAGGATTTTTTTGGGGGGAAAAACGTCCAACTGTACCAATCAAAAAATTTTCATTAGTAATTCCTAATTTTTCTCGTTCAATTTTTCTTATATTAGGATTGAATTGAAATTTTTTCGTATCAATTCCATTTTTAATGATAATCGCTTTTTTATTATATGGTGAGCAATACATCCAATTTGCAGCAATTTCTGAACAGGCTAATCTCGTAACAGGAAGAAGTAAAAGCAGAGGACGGCATATATATTGCAGAAGCAGTTTCAACGGTTTATATCGTCCTGCCACATTTCCACTATGAGAATGTACTAAAATTCGAGCATTACTAGCAACAATTGCAATTAATCCATATATAAAAAGTATGTATGCTGTGTCACTATGCAAATGAACACAATCGAAAGTTTTTTTACGTAAAAGTTTATACAACTTAATTCCTGTGCGAATGTGTTTTATAACAAAGTTTTTACTTTCTCCCCAGCACTCATAAACAGGAATACCAATATCATTAAATTGCTGAATATGCTCTTGCTTTTCAAAGGGCATAAAAGAGCACAAAGAAAAACATATATCAGTTTTAGGATATTGTTCTACGGATATGATGTTCTTGACTAATGCATAAACTCCACCATATCCATTATCATCAACATTAGCTTCTAATACATGAATCATACCATTTCCCTCTCTTTATTTATGAAAAATATTTCTCAATTTATATAACATTTGATACCATGGTAAGCGAATATGAAACAATTGTAATAAAAATGCCTGTTTCCAAGAGGATATCGAAAATTCATATAAACATTGTCTAGGATGTAGCAAATAGTACATAACTCTTCTAGGATTAGCAAATTTTACAATTTCCGTATCAAAAAAACGAAATGGTCCAAAGAAATCCATTTCCTGTTTGCTTGGCCATTTACCTAAATTAATCACATTTTCTGACCAATCCCACTTATCCAAAGGCATCAATTCTGCTTCCCTTGCATTTTTATATTTATAAATAAATGCAAGAGCTCCTTCCTGTATACCTGAAAATGCAATTCTCTCTATATCATCCTTACCATATTCTGGTTTAGAAAAACCTATAATAACCTTTCCGTTTTCCAGGTGATAGCATTTAGTAGAACCATCGGGAGCCAAGAAAAAACTTTCAAATAGCCCCCCCATGCATGATATATCTGCTTCCATTTCTCGATGCTTTAAGTCGTATAAATAGCCATGCATAGATTGCCCATATATATGCTTTTTTACTCCGAAATAAAATCCTTCCATATAAGCGTCAATTTTCGCATCTTTAAGGATATTCCCTAAATTTTTCTGCATACTACCGCCCCAACCAATATCAACAACAGCCATTCTCCCACAGAAATCCATTTCTCGTAGATATTGCATCAGACCTTCATATTCCCGTTTTGAATTTTCTACTACATCATCCTTGACAAGTTCATACAATCTATTTAATTTAGCATTCTTTAGATAAAAAGCCTCTGAAAGCATCGTATCTGGAGTTAAACCACATACCCCAACTTGTTCCATATAGTTATCAGCTGAAAGCCCAAGCCTTTTTAAAAAAGTTTTCACAGAAAAAAACCTGGTCATGGTCATAATGTTACCGATTTCTTCCCATTGGCTATATTTCCATAACAATGGAACAGAAAGACTTCTCCGAGATACGTATATATATCGAACGGCATCATCTTTTCCATATACCTGTTCCCAAGATTTCTTCATGAGCCAGCCATCTCGTGAAAAAAAATAAACCTTATTTAAATGTCGTTTCTTTATTTCTGCATGAAGCCAGGTTATAAAACCATATAAAAGAGGTCCTAAGGCCGTATATCCTAATTGCCAACACTTGTCCTTATTTAAGTCTAGCGTATTATTCAAAAAGCAAGAAAGGCTCGTATTTGTTGAAGAATGAATCAAGGTAGAGCGTAGAATCATTCTAGGAATTAATATAGAATTTATACCAGCCCTTCTTGCCCCTAGAAAATCACCACGAACTGAATCACCTATATGAATAAGTTCTTTTCCGGATATATTTTCATTTTTTAATACATGCTGAAAAAGATCTCCTGTGATTTTTTGAACCCCTATATCAGAAGATACATACAATTCATCATATGGAATTTGATACTTTTTAAGAAGTTCTTTAATAAAAAAAACTGATAAATACATGTCTGAAATTAGAATAATTTTTTTTCCCGTCTTACGACAATAATCAAGAACAGGCTGTAAAAAAAGATTATTGCGCAGCAATTTCTTTTCCATTTCAATTTCACAATTTTCAAGTTTTTTAAAGCTATTGTCTATATTATGATAAATATCTTTAAAACTTATCTCTTCTTTATGACTATTCCTGCGAGCTTTTTTTTCTGCTTGAATACGTGCCTCCACAAAACCATTCAGTCTATAATAATTTTCTATACATTTGAAAACATCTTTCGGCTCTGGTACATCTCTTTTCAATACAGTGTCAAAAATATCGAAGGAGACATATTTATATGGTTTTATTTGATTAATAATAGTTTCTGTCGACTTAATAGCATAATATTTAATCACTATGTTTTTTATTATTTTTTTCATATAAAAGTTTCCTCCAACCAATATGTCTCTATATAGAACTGCTTAAAAATTTCCATATAACTTAATCAATCTATCTACTTCCCTCGTTATATAAAATCCGGCTTGTATCATTTCTGCTTGAGTATTCTCTCTTTGTGTTCCATTTGCCGAATAAATACTAACCGCTTCTGCCCAGCTTTTATAACCATCATCAAGCAATTTTCTCTTAACTAAATTCAAGTAAACGACAGCTTCCTCTGGTACTGCCGTACTTACTACAGAAGGTAAGCCATTTGCCTGCGCTTCCACGATAACCATTCCCAAGCCTTCATAATAAGATGGAAAACAAAACACATCCATAACATTATACAAATCCTGCACATCGGAGCGGAGGCCTAGAAATAAAACTTTCTTTTCTAAACCTAATTTTCTTACTTTTTCCTCAATAGTAAAACGCAATGGGCCATCTCCAACCAATAACAGTATGGAATCCGGCCTTTCTTTGACGACTTCAGCAAAAACATCAATCAAAAACTCATGATTTTTTTGATACATAAATCGCCCTACATGCCCCACTACAAATGTATCATCCTTAATTCCCAGTTGCTTTCGCAAGTTTTTTCGTTTTTCTTTATCGAAAGCGTACTTATCTAAATCAATAGCATTATTGATGATAGTAATTTTTCCCTCATCAACAGCCTTTTTCCCATACATCCATTCTGCTGCAAGTCGACTACAAGCGAAATACTGATTAGCAAATAGCTTTGCAAAGGGACGTAAGATGATTTTCATGATATTACGCTTCGTTTCACTCGGAACAGAAGTACTATGATTATGCAAAATCCGCACTTTCGCACCCGCAAGCCATGCTGCAAACAAAGAAAAAGCACTTAACGTATTCATATTAGAATGAACAATAGTATAGTGATTATCCTTGATAATATGATAAATGTCACTCATAAAACCAAATATATTTTTTTGATATTGTGTAATTTTATATACTTTTCCGCCCATAGATTCTACTTTTTCAGTAATATCAACTGGGCTATCATTATGTATTACAAAATCAAATTGTACTTTGGTTCTATCTATATGTTCGTAGTAGTTCATAATGACGGCTTCTACACCACCACCAGCTACTATACCCAAAATTTGCAAAACACGTAAAGGCTGTTGTCCCACTATATTTCATACCTTTCTTCAACAATTTATGCCCAAAACGGAATGTACTTCTTTGAATTTTCCGCAGTCGGCTTAATAAGTTTGGCATTTCTCGCATCGGCAATCACCCGAGAAATAAGGGCGTAATTTTTATTTCCTAAATTAATTCTTTCCCGTAATGATTGATTCGTCATTGGTTTTTGTTCCAAATAATACAGATAACAACAATGTTGATAACAAACATTAATTTTATCTTCTTTTGTATAACTTTCCCACGGTTTATTCAAGTAAGCGATTGCGGTCACAGAAAAGTTCTCACTTTTAAACACAGTCGCTGGCATCTTATGAGTTTCAATAGCCTGAAACACTCTATCTATGCCACTTCCCCGCTCTTCACAAATTCTCAGTTTATGCATTAATTTAGCTAATGCTTCATTTCTAGATATAGGAGCCATATCCAAGAATCTATTTATAGGGATTAGCGGTTCGCCAGCATTCAATAATTCAATTCGATCATCAAAGATTTCAATTCTCGGTTGTTGTCCTTTAATTAAAAAATCTTGATGTATCATCATATTGGGTATCAATTCCCGTAAAATAATATCAGGATATGAAATTTCTTCCCGTACTCCATTATCAAAGACTTCTTTGCTAGGCAAAATATCCTTTAGAAACTCCAATAGCTCAAAAAATTCTGTAGCATATCCTTTAGAAAAGGTTCTATCCACAGTTGCATTCAATCGATTAATTCCTTCATACTTAATGACTCTAATAGCTTTATTTTTCAGTCCCTTAAAATTTTCTATATTATTAGCTAAAAGCATGGCACCCAAATTAGTAATACTATAATATCCTGATAAGGTAGACTCCCGGCTAAGACAGCCTTCAGATTCCAACATATGTAAAATATCTTCTTCATTATCAGGAATTTTTAATTTTAACATTTTATAATATGTTGAATAGTCTAAAAGTTCAAATATGTTCTTGGGAGAAATTGCCGATATAGCAATTTCATCTTCAAAACATTCTCTGACTAACTTGCTCCATAATAATCTCTTCTTTTCTGGATAATTATCTAACGCTGGAGTAGTTGAGTCAACTCGAATATAAGCAACCCCTTTAAATTTAGTTTCTACCCATTTAGCTGCAGGGACAATTAATACTACTATGTTTTTCCCTTCGTATTCTACATTCCGAAATTCAAATTCGCATCCATTAGTTAGTTGTGATAACCAAGCAATAAAGCTTTCATTATTCACTTTCTTTTCCTGAGGATTAAATTCCGAACCTACAACCTTTAACGTATCATTTTCAATCCCCCAAAACATGAATGCCCTTTTTTCATCCTTCATGGCCGCTACATTGGATAAAGCAGAAACATATTTTGCTATTTTAAACGGGTCATAAAAATCAACTTTATATTCAATGATTTCCGATTCATTGATATGATTTGTTATAACTCCATCTAAGATACTTATAATCTCTTTATCTTCCATCGTTTTACCACCTCAATTAAGGCTAGTCACATCCCAGTCACATCTTGAGATTCTCTAAAAAAGCGGATAAAAACTAGCTTTATAGCTAATCAGTTTCCTAGAATGGTCATAAAAAGCTCATTAAGTCACATCCCAGTCACATCTTAATATGCGCCTTTTTTCCCTAATACCACGCCAATAGTCCGCCAAATCAGCACGATATCAAACCACACATTCCAATTTCGCACATACCATGAATCCATCTGCACGCGTTCATCGTAGGACACATCATTACGCCCACTTGTCTGCCACATACCAGTAACTCCCGGACGGACCATATAGAAGTCTTCAATATAATTACCATATTTCGGTACTTCATCTTTAATAATTGGCCGCGGTCCAACAAGGCTCATATCTCCTTTTAAAACATTAAAGAGTTGTGGCAATTCGTCAAGACTTGTTTTTCGCAGGAAAGCACCGCTTTTCGTGATGCGCGGGTCATGTTTTAATTTGAATTCTGTTTCCCATTCTTTACGAGCTTCTGGGTCTTTAGCTAAAAGTTCTTTCAGCTTCACGTCGGCATCCACGCACATACTGCGGAACTTATAGCACGGGAATTCTTTGCCATCTTTACCGATACGACGATGCTTAAAGATAATAGGGCCAGGAGAGTCTTTATAAATCCAAGCAGCAATAGCCAAGAATATAGGGGAAAGACAAATAATGCCGACAATCGTACAGACAATATCAAAAGCCCGTTTTATCCAGCGATTATACCAGTGAGCCAAATTATTGCGGAAGCTAAAGGCCACTATATGTCCATCTATGAGACTTTCTACATCGAGAGTCGCAAGAGGCATTGTCCCCATATCGGGAATAAACGCAACGGTATTCACGAGAGGCTGCAGACGATAAATAATAGCCTGGGCCGCTTCTTGTGTAAGGCCAGGAGCAATGACCATGACATGTTTTACCCCGGTTTGTTGAATCACTGATTCAGCATCATTAAACGTTCCCAAATGAGGAATTCGTTTTGCTACATCTGATTCTGGAATATTATCTTCTAAATAGCCAATAAAATGATATCCTAAGCCAGCTTCTTTTTCAAAATATTCCAATACAAGACTAGCTGTTTTGCCCGCCCCCATAATGAGGACCGGAAGTTGCAATACTTGTAGTTTAGCCAAGATTCGTTTAATAATGTATCGTCCAATTACTAGACAGATAAAAGCCGTTATCCACATTAGGGCTACGAATAACCTTGATGTTCTCGCAGCGGTTTGCACAAGATACATCATTAAGATAAGAGCTAAAATAGCATATATATTAGCCTTAAATAGATTGGAAATGACACGCCAAAACTGCATGCGCCGTGTATAAAGTTGGCACGCATGCATACATGCAATATATGTGATAGGTATAATAACGTGAACGCTAAGCCAAGATAATTGAAATGTTGTCTCCGGCACAAGCCAATTTCGCAAGCTATGAGAAAGTATTTCTGCACCTAATACGGCAATATAATCCACTATCATTAAAACGATTGGCAGTAATTCATTACTATATTTATTTTTCACAGAAATAGCACACCATCTTGCAGACACGTTATACCCCCCTTTATCTATATAATACTACATCACAAAAAAAGTTATGTCAATACATGCCCTATGCATATCATTCAACGTAAAACGAGTATAACGTAACCTTGTCCTTTTGTTGTATTGGACAGCGGCAGAATCTGTCGTTTACTCTGTAAACTCTATGTAATATGCCGTTTTTCAGCTTTTTTGACTAGCTCTGTTTGAGCATATTCTAATAGGTCATATATGGTATTCTCATTTTACCCCCCCCCCTTGTATATTTTGTATTTTTATTCATCTTGAGGACGACAAAAAAGCTGTCTCATACGACGTGGCTTGTACAAGACAGCTCTTAATTTTGCGTATAACTTCAGGTATTAGACTTCTGTTTTCCAAAGACCATGGAGATTGCAATAATTGATAAGTTATTTTTATTACAACAAGAAGGTGCTGCAACATAGGCTGCAACACCTTCTTGTGAATCAATTCTGTTATGTTATGTGTACACCTTTATGTTCCAAAAGGAGGTATACCGAGATTATCTGAGGATAGAGCCGGAGATGATCATCTGCTGTACTTGGTTCGTGCCTTCGTAAATCTGTGTAATCTTAGCGTCGCGCATGTAGCGTTCTACCGGATAGTCACGAGTGAAGCCATAGCCGCCGAAGACTTGGACAGCGTCGGTCGTAACTTCCATAGCAATATCAGAAGCGTATTTTTTAGCGATGGATGCAGCCATGGAGTAGGATTTGACGTCTGGCTGAGCCATGAGCCATGCAGCACGATAGACAGCAAGGCGAGCCGTTTCAATTTTCAGTTTCATGTCAGCGAGCATGAAGGCAATAGCCTGTTTTGTAGCGATAGGTTTGCCGAACTGTACACGTTCTTTAGCGTATTTAACAGCTTCGTTGTATGCGCCTTCAGCAATGCCGAGAGCCTGTGCGCCAACGCCAACACGGCCACCGTCGAGGGTCATCATCGCAATTTTGAAGCCTTCCCCTTCTTTGCCGAGAAGGTTAGCTACCGGAACTTTGACGTTCTGGAACACGAGTTCACGCTGTACAGAAGCACGGATACCCATTTTGCTTTCTTCTTTGCCGTATGTAAATCCTTCTGTGCCTTTTTTGAGGATGAATGCGCTCATGCCTTTAGCACCTTTAGATTTGTCTGTAGCTGCAAAAACAACGGTTACGTCAGCTTCGCCGCCGTTCGTGTTGAAGACTTTGGAGCCGTTGAGGATGTAGTAGTCCCCTTCTTTAACAGCTGTTGTGGAGCCGTTGAGAGCATCTGTACCAGCGTTCGGTTCGGTTAAGCCAAATGCGCCGAGTTTTGTGCCTTCAGCGAGGGGTTTTAAGTATTTAGCTTTCTGTTCCGGTGTACCGAATTTCCAAATCGGCCAGGAGCAAAGCATCGTATGAACTTCAAAGCTTAATGCGATAGACGGGTCAACTTTTGCAACTTCTTCGCAAGCTACAGCGAGGGAAAGGAAGTCTGCGCCAACACCGCCGTCTTCTTCAGCCCAGGGGATACCGAGAAGGCCGAGGCTGCCCATTTTATCGAGGATAGCACGGTCAAAAACGGCTTTTTCGTCACGTTCTTTAACGGTTGGTGCTAATTCTTTTTCTGCAAAGTCTTTCGCCAATTTCGCAATATCTTGCTGTAATTCTGTAAGTTTGAAATCCATGAGTATATTCCTCCTAAAAATAGTTCTATATACGTAGTAAAGGTGTATGAAGAAGGGTGCCGCAAGGAGGACACCCTAGTCATCATATTATGCTATCTGTTGTAAGATAGGCTTATTTATCTGTGAAGTTAGCTTTACGTTTTTCAACGAATGCAGCCATGCCTTCTTTTTGGTCTTCTGTAGCGAAGCAAAGGCCGAATACTTCGTCTTCGTATGCAATACCGGTGATAACGTCGCAGTTGATGCCGCGATTGATAGCAGCTTTTGCGAGCTGAACAGCGATTTTAGCGTTCGAAGCGATTTTCAGAGCCGTTTTCTTAGCAACGTCCATGAGTTCTTCCTGCGGAACAACTTTGTTGACGAGGCCAATGCGATGAGCTTCTTGAGCATCGATCATGTTAGCTGTGTAGATTAATTCTTTGCCATAGCCGCGACCAACGACACGAGGGAGACGCTGTGTGCCGCCGAAGCCCGGTGTAATGCCGAGGCCAACTTCAGGCTGACCGAATTTAGCGTTTTCAGAAGCATACCGGAAGTCGCAAGCGCAAGCGAGTTCGCAGCCACCGCCGAGAGCGTAGCCGTTAACAGCTGCAATAACCGGCTGCGGGAGGTTTTCGATACGAGTGAATGTATCCTGAGCGATTTTACCAAAGAAACGGCCTTCTACAGCGTTCTTTGTGGACATTTCTACGATATCAGCACCAGCAACGAAGGATTTGCTGCCTTCACCAGTGATGATGACAACTTTTACTTCCGGATCCTGTTCGATTTTACCAACGCAGTCATTTAATTCTGTTACTGTTTCTGTATTGAGAGCATTCAATGCTTTCGGACGGGAAATTGTTAAAATACCGATAACGCCATCTTTTTCAAATTTAATGTTATTGTAGGACATAGTGTAGTTCCTCCTTAAAATAAATTACGTTTAATTTTTCACTTGGTTATGTGTTTCCGTAACCAACCTTGTGACTACAGTATACAAAGTCTGCGTTTGGAACAGAACAGGAAAGTTTTGCACTTTTTGGCACTTCATTTGGGCAAAAGACGAGTCCATGGACTTTTTAGTCTATGACATTGAGATTCTCTATCTACTATGGTATGATAGACATAATATAATAGTAATACTGTAATTCTATCTTTACTAAGCGTACGAATGTACTTATGTTATAACTAAGGAGGCTTTATTTTGATTGCTGAGGGATATGCTTCCACACTAAAGCGGTTAATTACATTTACACAAGCAAAATTTATCTCCCTTGCGGACGTCGTTGGCTACGATGTGTCCTATGTGAATAAGTGGAGTAACGGTACAAAGTTACCGTCTTCACGATATGTCGAACGGATTAATGAAGAAATGGGCCGCTATTTTTCTGAGCTCATTACGAAGCAAAAGAAAACGGATAAATTTTATAAAACCTTCCCCATTGCCGAAGATGCCGAAGATTTAGGCTTTGAAATTAGCCAATATCTTTGCGCGGCTTACAGAGCGACGCTCAACCAAAACCACAACGCCAAAGGCAAAGACACGACATCGCTATCTATTCAAGTCATTACGGGCCATCATGACACAGCAGCCTTCTTAAGCGACCTGTTGCAAAAGGGCTTACAGAATCTCGAAAGCGACGGAGAGCTCTTAATTTTAGGGGAGTTTTGTGCCCTCTATGACGCAGGCTTTTGGAAGTACTTAGAAAACATTAAGCTCGAAAACCATACGGTCACAATCCGCGTCGGCCTCGACATGGACAAGTTAGAACAAAAGCCGGTGTACGTCCGCAAGTTATACCAGACTATGGACAAGTATCTCGACTTTGACTTCGTCTTCTACGACAACAAGGAACTAGAAGATGCGAACTTAATCATCCTCAAAGGTTCCTTTGCTGTCCAGTACGCTATGTCGAACGTAGGCCGCTTCCTCTTGTGCACGTACATCTTTGATGAATCGACAGTCCGCGATGTGTACGAACGGTTCAGCTTTACAAGCACCGAAAAGAAATCACTCATTTCTACAGTCAGTGCCTTAGGTATGGATGATTTGGGCTTCCGCACAGCCTTCTACGCGACGAATAGTTTCTTCTTCTTTCTCACCAATGGCTTTGAATTCCTCTTGCCTCACGAAGTCTTTGACAGCATCATTAAGAGCGTATCCCCAGAAAATGCCTTCTCCGTACAACGGCTCTGCGTGACGTGGGAAGAAATCGTGGATGTCTCGAAAATCGACTTCATCGTACCGACGACATCGCTCATGCGCTACTTAGAAACGGGCTATATTTACATTACAGACGTCGAATATTCTTTGAGTGCAAGCGAACGGAAGGCCCATATTAAGAGCGTCATCGAAGCGATGCAGAAGAACAAGCACATTTCCATTTCCGTCTTGCCAACTATGGGCGATTCGTACACTGGCAAAAACTTAGCTTTCTATTCTAACTACAAGACGGGCTTCTTGAAAAAGAACAAGCGGTACGTCCACAACGATGCGCGTACATTCTACGTCATTACGAATAAACGGCTGCACACGATTCTCCTCCATTTCTTCCAAGATTTGAAGCAGCAACCGGCGTACCAACAGTACACAGTAGAACAAATTAGCCAGAAATACGAAAAATATAAACCCTTAATTGAACGGACCTTGTCCTTACAAGAATAACGAGACATACATAAAGCCTCTGCTGGACGCCATTGTCGAGCAGAGGCTTTTTTATGATTATCTATATGTTGTTGTCAATCTTATTTCTGTAAGTCTTCTTTCATTTTCTTCAAGCCCATCGGTTTATCTTCAAAGAGGAAGGCCGGCATGGTCTTCACATCGTCGAGAATCGGTTTAAAGCCCATTTGGTCGAGAATATCTTTCTGCAGGTCTACGCCAGGAGCGATTTCCGTCAAATGAACACCGTCTTCTTTCATTTCAAAGACAGCCCGTTCCGTAATGTAGAGGACGTGTTGTTTATGTTTCCGTGCGTAGTTGCCGCTGAAGGTAATGTGGTCAACAGTCGACACGAATTTTTGGACTTTCCCTTCTTGAATGATGTGGAGTTCGCCGTCTTTAATTTCTTCTTTTAATTTACCAGTCGTGAAAGTGCCGCAGAAGACAACGCTCTTCGTATTCTGCGTAATGTTGACGAAGCCGCCGCAACCAGCAATACGGGTACCGAATTTAGATACGTTAATGTTGCCGTCTTTGTCGCATTCTGCAAGGCCAAGGCAAGTGAGGTCTAAGCCGCCGCCATCGTAGAAGTCAAACTGCGTTGCTTGGTCCATATATGCTTCGGCGTTGACAGATGCACCGAAACGAACGCCGCCGAGAGGTACACCGCCAATAGCACCAGCTTCGACCGTCATGGTGAGGCTATCACCAATGCCTTCTTCGTTAGCTACAGCCGAAACGAGTTCCGGAATGCCAATGCCAAGGTTGATGACCGCTTCGTTACTCATGTTGAGGAGGAGCAATGCTGCACGGCGAGCAATGACTTTCTTCGCATTGAGCGGAGCCGGTTCTAATTCTTTAACAGGAATGGTCGTTTCACCAGTTAAGGACGGGTCGTATTCGCAATCAAAGGACTGTTGCCGTTTCGTTTCGTCGTCTACTTGGACGATGTAGTCGACGTAAATGCCAGGAACTTTGACGAGTTTCGGATCGAGGGTCCCGCCTTTGACGATTTTTTCGACCTGAACGACGACTGTACCACCACTGTTATGAACAGCCTGTGCGAGCGGCGTGGCATCGAACGGCGAAACCTCTTTGCTCATGACGACGTTGCCCCATTCGTCAGCGTAGGTACCGCGAATAAAACCGACGTTCATGTCCATGCGCGGATAGAAAAGTTGTTCATGCCCTTCGATTTCAATGACTTTGACGAAATCGTCTTTCGTAATATCGTTCAATTTACCACCTGTAACGCGCGGGTCAGCAAACGTATCGAGGCCAACGTGCGTAATCGTGCCGAGACGATGAGCTGCAACGTCACGGAAATACTGGGACAATGTGCCCTGCGGTAAGTTGTACGCTTCGATTTTATTTTCATTAACTAATTTCTGTAACGACGTAACAGCATTCCAGTGGCCAAGAATGGCTTTTTTCAGCATCCCTTCGTGAGCAAAGTGGTCACCACCGCGGCCATCTGTATTGCCTTGGGAAGCAGCATAAATGAGTGTCAAGTTTTTCGGTGAGCCCGTTTCAAGGAACCGTTCTTCTAAGGCACTAGTCAGCGCTTCTGGTTGGCCCGAGCCGACGAACCCATTGGTCGTAACGACATCATTATCTTTGACGAGCTGTGCTGCTTCTTGAGCTGTTATAATTTTCACTTGTTTCATGTTGTTCCATCTCCTAATCACGTAGTAGAATCATTTCGTGATTTCATTATACGTAAGGAGCATGTGGAATAATAGGTAAAAGCCATGACGGAAAAAGAGTCAAAAAATACGGCAACTGGTCAAAAAAGGCCAGCTGCCGTACGGGCATGTCAAAAATTATTTCGTTGCATTATCTGCTTCAAGAGCATTCCACGATTCATCAGCCCGTTCTACGAACATATGACGAACAGCAGCATTTTCACCGAGGCCGTGGATGTACGGTGTAACTGTAAATCCTTCTTTTTCGAGAATAGACTTATGCGAATCTTCTTCGGCACCAGCCATATCGTTGTTAGCGTGGTCACCAGCAACCATCATCATCGGCATGAGGTAGACGTGCTTAATGCCTTTAGCTTTGAGCTGCGGAATAACCGTATCGAGATGAGGCCAGCCTTCGACAGAGTAAATGAGGACGTTGCCTACATTGGCTTCATCGAAACGGTCTTGGACGACTGCATAGTACGCATTGGCCGGATGGGGCGTGCCGTGTGCCATAACGAGGACAGCATCATCTTTACCAAGTTTCGGGAACTGCGTCTTCAGGGCCTGAACGAATTCAGCCAAATCATCGCGCTGCCCTTCTTGGCCCATCCAATAGAGAATCGGTGTGCCTAAGGTCATTTTTTTGAAATCATTTTTGTATAAATCAAAGATGGCTGAATCGTATGCATATTCCATACCCGGAATAACGTCGAGGGATGTAATAGCAACACGTGTATAGCCTTCTTTTTTCAGCTGTTCTAAGGCTTGTTCCGGTGTAGGAACAGTAATGCCTTCATTTGCTTTAATGCGGTCTACAATAATGTGCGACGTGAATGCAACGACGACCTTCTGATCGGGATGAGCTGCTTTGATGTCAGCTACAGTCTGGTCAATCGTTTTCTGACGGCTGTCTTTAAAGGTCGTACCAAAGCTGAGGACAAGAATCGCATCTTTATTTTCAGCATTGGCCATAGCCGGGTTGTTGTACGTACGAACGCCGATTTCAGCAGCTTGTTTTAAAGCCGGTGTAGCGTCTTTGACTTCCGGGTTGAGCGTGTAGCCTGCCCCCATAACCGGGCCAACGCCCATAGCACCAACAGCCATGACAGCTAAGGATAATAATAAGGCTTTTTTCAATTTTTTCGATACCAACGGAACCAACTCCTCATAAAAAATATAATGGCATATTGCAATCACAGCTATGCTACAATCTTTGGCAATTAAAAAAGCCGCACAGATAGTGTGCGGCTGTCCATCACGTAGATGTCCTAATCTCCATCCCCATCGCTCGCAGGTCTATCGGTGATTCTTCGTCAGGCAGTTCTTCTGGCTTGGCATCATCGCTTCGCTACGCCTTCCCATACGTTTGTACAGTGACATCCTTGCAGCGTTGCTCTTCCTTACAGCGGCGGGACCGCGCCGGTTTTGCACCGGACTTCTCTATTAAGTATTCCACACCTGACTTGCAATATGTATGTAAATTCACTATATCATAAGACCTAAAGCGTGTCAATTAAAGGACTTTATTTCTTGACCATTTCCTTTAAATTTTTTAAATCATCTATGTCTACTTCTTTTAATAAGGTCCGGAATTGGGCTAATTGCGCTTCTACTTCTGGTGCTAATTTCGGGAATTTAGGATTAATCTTGCGCAAGGTCTTCAAGACGATTTGGGCCACTACGTAGCGCGTGTACCATTTATTATCAGCTGGGACAACATACCATGGTGCAGCCTTCGTCGACGTTGCTGAAATGACTTCACTGTAAATCTTTTGGTACCGATTCCAGTATTGCCGTTCTTGAATATCGGACATGGCAAATTTCCAGTTTTTCTGTTTCGTCACGATGCGGTCAATGAGGCGTTTCTTCTGTTCATTCTTCGATACATGGAGGAAAATCTTAATCACAGGGAAGCCATTTTCCAGCAAATACCGTTCCCAATCGCGAATCTGGCCGTACCGCGTTTCCCAAATGTCTTTTTTAATGAGCTTTTCCGGGAAATTATCAGACTTAATCAGATTATGAATGTGCGCCACGACGACATCTTCATAATGGGAGCGGTTGAAAATCCCAATTTCACCGCGTGATGGCAAGGCCTTGTTAATGCGCCACATGTAATCATGGTCTTTTTCTTCAGACGTAGGTTGCTTAAAACTATGGACATGGACGCCAGCTGGATTTAAGTGCGCAAAGACATGCTTAATCGCACCGTCTTTCCCAGCTGCATCCATAGCCTGCAAAACGATGAGCACACCGTAGCGGTTGTCAGCAAAGAGCTTTTCCTGATAGTCTTGCATTTCTGCAATGGCTTTGGTCATACCTTCCGTCTTCACAGCATGCTTGTCAATGTCCACATCGCAAGACGTACTAAAATCAGCTAAGTTAATTTTAGTGCCTTCTTTCACTAAGTACCGTTCTAAGTCTATTTCCATCGTAATCCCTTCTTTCGCTTAATATATTTATCTATATTATATCATATTTAGGTTAAACAGTTTTACTCGGTTTCTTCCGAGTCGGTTTCATCCGAGTAAAAAATAACAAATAACACGCTTCCCTTCTGAGAAACGTGTGACGTACTATCTATTTTGTTACATGCAAATACTGTACTTCTTGCGGTATATCACGCAAGGTTTGTTTAGCAGCTTTATATGCATGGTCTACATCTGCTGTCAAAACAGCTTGGTCAGAACTGATAAACTGGACGAGGCCTACCCAGTGCGTTAGATAATCTCGTAAAAAGGCTGGCGCGTAGACATCATCAGCTTTAGCCACACTGTTTTCAATAGCTTGAGCAATCGTTACCTTGCCATCGCGTGGGAAAGACAACGTAATGACTGGGAATTGCTGTCCTGTTGTACTGACCGGCAAGAAACGCAATTCATATACGCCTTTATCCAAATCCCAATAGACAAAGAAGCCATCTAAAACCGTATCGAGGCCGGGCAGCATTTCACCGCTCTGCGGCTGAATATACATGGACCACGCTAAGAGCTTCAATGTATCGACCGTCACCGTTGTATCCGCATAAGCATACACGTCTTGCGCCACTGCTTCGTCGACAGCATAGATATTTTTCTGCTGCCGCCAACCGGCTACGGCTGCGACCGTTTCCATATCGCGGAATAAGGCCGCATCTGTAATGCCTTGGCTATTACTAAATAAGGAAACAGACGCAGCAACGGGCACAAAAATTTGGCCGTGCGGCCACAAGTCGTTCAGCGTTTCATCGTAACGAAAACGGTCTAATTGGTCAAACACGCTTGGATACTTCTTTTTAATTTGTTTTAACAACACCATTGGCAGGCTCTTTTTTACATCCATCATAGTCCCAACTTTCTCTGTATAAGATACTTGTATTATATCATTGTCGTGTCCATTCCCCGAGAGGTAGAAATAAAATTTACAGAGTATTTACGTGGAATATTTCACAAAAAAGAGTCCAAAGACTTCCAAAATGTCATCTTGAAGGAAAAGAGCAAATTTTCTATACTACATATATACGATACAGAAACGGAATAACTATTGCTTGAAGGAGTGACACACATGGACACAACAAAATGGATAGATTTCTTAGAACATGGACGCATAGGGAGACTAAAATTCTTAGGCGGTTTGATTATCATTATGATGGTCATCTTTACCCTAAGCTCCGGCATCAAAGCCATTGCACCGGCCTTTGCCGTATCCCATCAAGCAATTATTGGCTATATATTATCGCTCATCTTTTTTACGCCCCTCTATTTAGCTAGAATTCGTGATTCTGGCTTTCCTACGTGGTTTGTTTTTGCCTCCTTTATTCCCGGCGTATCGGCACTCTTAACGATTGCCCTGCTCTGGTGCAAAGGAAACATGCCAGTATCGTCGGCATCTTAATTCGTTATCCTCTATATTTCCCCTCTATATGAAAACCGGAACATCTCCCTGCCAGGACTGTTCCGGTTTTCTTTTTTATATGGATTTAGCAATGCGTTCAAGCCGCGACGACGTGTGTGGATGGTCGTCGAATACGGATTTGTACCACGGCTTCTCTGGACCTAAAAAATACTGCAGCCCTTCGGCCAATTCTTCACCTAAACCAATCTCTACAGCATAGGCATCAGCCCGATACTCAATGCGCCGCGAAAAGAAGAGCTGTAAAATCCGTTGCGGACTTTGGAGCAAGACTTGATACATCGTCAGCACGCCATAGAGCCCCCAATTTAGCAAAACAAAGACGATCCCCAAAATGAGAATGGGCCGAAACATAGCGCAGAGCCTCATAGCCCACACGATAAGCCATTGGCATACGTAGCCAACCGTATCGAATCCTTGGCACACGCTCAACGTCTTCGTATCACCATAGACGAGGTGACTCATTTCATGTGCCGCAATACCAGCCAAAGCCGGAATCGAAAGTTGCGCCAATAAAGGCCGTAAAAAGACAATGCGCTTATACTCTCGTGAATAAGCATTAAACTCCTCTGCTCGGGACACACGAAAGGTCCACGCCGAGACATCGAGGCCGCTGTGCGCAGCGACGTACGCTTTTACTCGTGCGAGCTTATCCTTTTCATAAACATCACCACGGTATTCGCGCATCAACAAGGCCGGAATGACACGTAATACAGGAATCCGCGGTAATACCAGACCATTGAGCAGCCCCACGACTACCAGTAAGAGTATCGTCATGAGCACATCGGCATACACTTCCGTTTGTGGTACCTTGGCATACCCTAAGGTCGTATAGATTCCCTGTAAAAATCGTTGAACCCATACTTGTTGATATACTGCAGCCGGTAAGGCCCAATGCACGACGAAAACGATAGGATAGGCAATAATAAAATTCACAGCTAAACTAAAACCAAGACTACATATATTCCACATATATAGTTTAATACCATTCGTTAATGTAGCATTTCGTCATCGGGAAGAGGTGCTGTAGTGTATCAAGAGCTGCATCTTCGCCAGCAAGTTTTTCATTGAACACGAGGTCATTGACGTCAAAGGCACCGAAAGCTAAGAGAGCCAGCGTGCCGATGGGCATAGTTACTTGCGGTTGTGCTTGCGGCGTAGCATCTACATGGGCTTGGCCGTCTTTAACGGTCAGCGTAAAGATGCCTGTATTCCAATCGGCTAAGAGGTCTTTCGTTTCAAAGACGACATTTCCTTCTACACCTGCAGGATAGGGCAGTTGTTCTAATGCACCTTTGACATCGACAATACGGCCAGTCATGAAAGGAATCGTTTCGTGCCCTTGTTTGCCATCTGGATAGAAGCGATAGCCTTGATCGTGAATCCCTTCATTCCACTGGAACGTATCTCCTTGGGAGCGATGATTATAGATGTAATTGAGAAGGCCCCGTTTGCCTTGCAGCGTCGAGTACACGAATTCACCGCTATAAATGGTCGGCTCACCCAATTTATAAAAGAGGTAACCAATGGGCGTATCGTCATGGAAGACGACAGCAATATTTCCTTCGGCCAACTGTGCTTCAATGTGACTACGCCACGATGCTTCATCACGGACAGCATAGCCGGACAGGTTCTTCGTATAGGCATCATAGACTTGCGCCAAATACTGCCATTGGTCACTAGAATTGACGAAACCGTAGCGGACAGTTCGATCCGTCAGAGGGCGCAAGGCTTCGAGAGGCATCGTTTCTTTCCACTGATGGCAGTAGAGTTCGTATCCATACGGTTGATAGAACCCGGCTTTCGACGGCATGAGAATATGAATGTAATGACCGCGCCGTTTCATTTCTTGAAGAGATGCTAAGAGCAGTTTACCACCAACACCGCCGCGCCGTGCTGCCGGATGGGTCGCCAAACCGACGATGTACGACGTAGGAATGAGTTTTCCTCGAATGTTCAAGGTATACGGATTAAGATGGGTCAAACATTCCATATTGCCTTTATCATCAAAGCCCATGAGGACGTTTTCAGGCTTGTAGAAATTAGTGAAATACCACTGAAAGAACGGGTCTTCCCGTTTTTCAAAGCAATAATCCCATAAGGATTCTACAAGATTTCTGTCTTTTTCTGTGGCTAAGCGAAATTCCATAGTGCATGCCTCTTTTCTCGGAAACGATTCTTACTGTTTTAAGGTAACGTCAAATTTTTCGACGAATTTTACAGGGTTATACGATTCTTTAGAATGGCGCAGGCCCGGAATGCCCATGTCTTCTTCGCGGTTAATATACGTCGTATGGCTCCACGCATGGACAACAAATTCGTGGTTAATGACTTGATAAAGGCCGCGAATATTAGGGTCGCTCTTTTCAAAGTGAATAATCGCCGTATCATCGTTGAGCATTTCGCCAATAGAAAAGGCTACGATTTTCCCAAAAATACGGATAGCACCGCCTGTTGGCTGGAGGACATCCCAGTTCTGGAAGACCGTTTCAATGGCATGGCGTTCACCTGCTAATTCTTCGTCTTCATCGTTGTCTTCGTGCTGAATATACCAAGTCTTTTCGGCTTCTAAGCATTCGCCAAAGATTTCCGGCGTAATGGGCACGTATTCCCAACTGCCCATGTATTGATTACGGAAATGGTTGAGGTTGTTTTTCTTTTGACGGAATTTTTTCCCAGATAAATTGATTAAATCTTGGGTCAAATAGACGTATTCATAATTGTCTCGGTCTGGCGTAAATTCGTAGCAGTCTGGACAGAGCTTCTTAATCCGTTCTGCAGCTTCCGGCGTGACGCCTTTCATGAGGAATGGATAGCCATGTTCGTCAAACCATTCATGCATCCGTTCCACACCTTTAACAAAACTGCCATCTTTGCGAGCAAACGGAGGAATCCAGAATTGTTTTTTACCGCGGCCAGCGCGAACGTAGAGGACATTGTCTTCTTCAGCCCATTGGATTTCGTAAGGATATTGCCAAGCAAAGAGCGTCATGAAAGTCGCATCAGCTTGTTCGTATCTTTTTTGACTAAAATAGTCATCAATTATAGGCTTATCTTCCAAGCGAAATTCTCTAAATTCTATCATCGTAATTTCCCCCTCATACAGATTCTAGTGCGATACATACGGATTATCTTTGATATAAAAACGCCACGGGAAATGTTTCCCTTCCGTGGCATAGTCAATGTTCTTACGAGTACTACGAGCTACTGTAAAACGCGGCTTTTTGTCAGGGTGAAGCACATACAGTTCATTACTACATAAATCGAGTTTATTCTGGGCCAGCGTAATGTCCATAGCACGGCACAGTTTGCCTGGGCCATTAGTCAGATTGGGCTTCACTGTCGTCATCTTGCGATTGGCGAGCATCGCGTCTATACCGCTCACAGGCTCAAGGGCGCGAATGAGAACGGCCTGCGCATCTCCTGCTGGTGCTGTGACGATATTGACGCAATGATACATACCGTAAATGAGATAGACATAACTGATGCCGCCAGCTGCAAACATAGGCTCCGTCCGCCGTGTCAGTCCTTTAAAGCTATGGGCTCCATCGTCAGGCTTACGGCGATACGTACCGCCATAGGCTTCGACTTCGACAATACGGCCTACGTACGTCGTCTGGCCTACGACATGTACCAAGTATTGCCCTAAGAGCTTCGGCGCAACAACGACAGCACTCCCTTGATACTTGTCTTTCGTCCATTTCTTTCCCATCATGCGTCTTCTCGATAGCCTAAGGCATAGGAAATTTCATAGGCATACTGATGCAATGTAAAGAGCATTTTCTGCCGAATAGAATCGTAAAAGCGCATAGTCGGCCCGGCAATGGTGAGGGACGCGACGACGTGGGCTTCAAAATTAAAAATAGGTACGGAAAGGGCAAAGAGACCGTGTTCGCTTTCGTCTTGTGTCACAGCATACCCGTTGTGGCGAATAGCTTGCAACTCTTCTTCAGACACATGACCATATTCTTCAATGACATGCTGCCGTTCTTTCTTATTGGCCCACGCCAAGAGTACCTTCCCTGCCGCCCCTTTGTATAAGGGCAACGATTCGCCCAATGGAATGACGCGGCGCAGAGAATGAGTGCTTTCAATATGGTCAATGCAAATGCGGCTATCTCCTTCGGCAATGTAAATGCTCGCTGTTTCATTAAACATTTGTTGGAGACGACGTAAATACGGTTTCGCTAAGGTAATGATATTTTCTGTCCAATGGGACGAGTAGCCTAAAGCCAAGGCCTTAGGTCCTAAGCGATACTGCTTCGACGCTTCATCACGGCATAAATAGCCACGCCGTTCGAGCGTATTGACAATGCGAAAGGCCGTCGATGTATTGAGTTGTGTCTGTTCTGCAATATCCTTGAGAGTCATGCCGCTATTATCTTCGACGAAAATATCGAGAACATCGAGACTTTTTTCCAGCGATTTCAATAAACTGCCGGACCGTCCGTTAAGGTCGCTTTCTTTCACGTACCATCACCTACTTACGTATTTACTTTCATGCCAATTTCGAGTTTATCCGGTGGGTCGATGACGACTTTATCCCCTTCGTTCAGCCCTTCGAGAATGACTACACGCCCGTCTTCTTCATCGCCTGTTAAGACGGATTTCGCATCGGCTACGCCTTCGCTATTGACGATATAAACGAAGTCGCCACTATCTTTCGTGCGGATTGCCGTTTTCGGCACCGTTACTTGCGATACTTCTTGAGGCGTAGAAATGCGGACGTGATAAAATTCGCCTGGCACGAAAAGGTTTTTATCGTTATTAAAGGTAATTTTTGCCATATATGAGCCTGTTGATGGGTCTTTAGTCGTTGCTAAATACGTCAGTTCCCCTGTTTGCGATTCGCCAGATGCAGCCATAACGGAGACTTTCAAGGTTCCTGCTTGTTTTGCTGCATTTAAGGCATCGATGTACATTTCCGGCACTGCAAACGTAGCGACTAACGGCGACATTTGCTGAATCGTGGCCAGGACATTACCAGCAACGGCAACGGACGGATTGTCCGACACAGCCGTGACTTTCCCATCAATAGGCGAATAAATCGTAGCGTTGCCGAGCATATCCCGTGCGGACTGGACGGCTTGCTGAAGTTGTGCTACTTTTTCGCTGTCTACAGCCGGTGCAGACGTAGTCGTCGTATAGGTCTGTTGAGGCGGTGCATTTTTTGACATCAACTGATTAAATTCAGCTCGAGAAAAATATCCGTCTTTATAATAAGCCGTTAACTGTTGACGTGCGCCACTATTAGCATCACTAGCTGGTGCCGGTGCTGTATACGTCTGTACTTGCGGTGCTGCAGCCGTCGTAGCCGCTACTAATTCTGCTTCTGCTTGGGCTACACTTTGCTGATACGGCGTACTATCGACTTGGACGACCACTTCACCAGCTTTAATGTCCTGCCCTTTGACTAAGGGATTGGACACGAGTTTACCCGAAAGTTTCGGCACAATATTGGTCGAATGGAGTGCTGTAATATTCGCATCAATCGTTAAGGCTACAGGATGGTCTGATTTCGTGACCGTTTCGACTTTTGTCGATATACCGCTGCCGCAACCACTGAGCATAGCTGCCATCGCTATGGTTGCACAGACCGTAAGAGCCCATTTTTTTAAATTCACAACTATCCCTTCTTTACTGCATTAAAAAAAGGTGTAATACAAGGTAACGCCCAGCACACCGGGCAGGCCAAAGATACCGATAATAATCCCAGTTACCCACGTAATGGGCACGTGCTGAAAGCCAAAAGTACCGCCAAAGGTATTTACCAAATAGAGTACCACTAGGCCGACAATAATGTTGATAGCCAATTTGCGGAACGGTGCTAAAATCAATCGGTTTAACAACCACAACGCTACAATACCAATGCCTATCCAAAGATAATCCATAGATACCTCACATTTCTTGGCGATTCGCTACAGCACCAGCCAAGGTGGCTTCATCAGCATACTCAATGTCGCCGCCCATAGGCAGGCCGCGGGCAATGCGGGTCACGCGAATGCCTGTAGCCTTTAAGAGGCACGCTAAATAGAGAGCTGTTGCTTCTCCTTCTACATCTGGGTCTGTAGCTAATATGACTTCTTTGATGTCCGGATTAGACAGACGCTGCAGGAGCTCCTTAATCCGTAAATCGTCGACACCTATCCCATCGAGGGGTGATAAAGCCCCGTGCAGGACATGGTATAAGCCATGGTAATCACCACTGCGCTCAATAGCCATGACATCTTGCGGCGTTTCGACGACGCAAATCGTCGAGTGATCCCGACTGATGTCACGGCAAATGGGACACGGGTCTGTTGCAGATAAATTAAAGCACTGCGAGCAAAAATGCATGTTTTCCTTCGCACTTTTAATGGCGTTAATAAATTCATCAACTCGTTCTGGCGGCTGCTGTACCATATAATACGCCAGTTTACGGGCTGTTTTTACGCCAATGCCGGGAAGACGACGAAATTGCTCAGTCAGTTTATCGAGAGGCGTATCCATTAGAACATGCCGGGAAGATGCATACCACCTGTGATTTTGCCCATTTCATTGGCCATCATTTCATCGACTTTTTTGTTCGATTCATTGACAGCAGCAACAATGAGGTCTTCGAGCATTTCGGCATCTTCCGGGTCAATAATGCTCGGGTCAATATGAACACTTTCGACATTTTTTTCACCATTCATGACGAGAGTCAACGCGCCACCGCCAACAGTCGTTTCAACGGTACGTTTTTTCAAGTCTTCCTGTAATTTTTTCATTTCTTTCTGCATTTTCTGCACTTTTTTCATCATACCTGCCATATTTCCACCAAACATTGTTCATTCCTCCTAAAGATTCTTATGATTTATGTTCTACATATATATTACAGTCTCCGACGACTTTGAGCAACGGGTCTAATGCCGCCCGTTCTGCTGGCGACATATCATCAAGTGATGCTGGTTGCAGCATTGTCGGCGTAGCTGGTCGTACCTCTTCTTGATGTGCTTCTACAGGCGCTGCCGGAGTCATTACAGACGGCGTACTGGCCTGTGATTGTACGGGTGTTTCCGTTACTGGCGGAGTCGGTGCTGGTTCCACAGGTGGTTCTGGAGCCTTAGGCGGTGTGTCGACAGGTGCTGGCTTTACCGGTTGCGGCGGCGTAGGTGCAGCTGTCGTTTGTCCCGGTGCGGGAGCTTGCTTTTGTGCATATTCCGACAGTTCCGGGTCGCCTTCCTTAAACCCTTGCATGTGGTTTTTGCCGCCTAAGATGCGGTCTAAAGCACTATCGACAAATTTAAAATAGTCTTCCCGATTGGCCCGCTTCACCATAAATTCGGTCTTAAAGGCCACGATGACTTCACCGCCGCCAATGTAGACGACACGGCCATTACGGACACACGAGAGAATCGCTTTTTTGCGTTCCTTATCGAGGATAGCACAGACTTGTTTCCACACACCTTGATATTGCGTAGACGTAACGGCTTTTGCCGGCCCTGTGGGCCGTGGCGGTGCCGCTGTGTTAACGGGTGGTATCATTGTTGCTGCTGGTTTGGCGACCGGAGTCGTTGGTACAGTCTGAACAGGCTGTGGCGGTGCTGGCGTATCTACCGGTGCCGTATAGGTTGACTCTTCCGGCACGTCATAGGCTGGAAAACTCGGTTCTCTTGCCGGTATACCTTGCTGTACGGCCTGCTCCAAGCGCGTTAATCTATCTAAAATCGAATTGGGAATCGCCGCTTCTACCGGTGCAGCACTAGCCGTTTCTTGGCCTGTTGCACGGCTTGCCATTAAGAGCCCCATTTCGACAGCGACCCTCGGCACAGGCGATGTCTTTGCTGACAATAAGGCCTGCTGAATAATCTGGAGCATGGCAAAGACTTTAGACGCATTGATTTCTTTCGCTTGCTTTCCTAAGTCTTGCATACAGTCATCATAAGCTGATAACGTATCTGACTTAGGTGCAGCCTGATAGAGCATAATTGCCCGTAAATGCTCTAAAAACTCTGTCAAAATGACGATAGGCTCTTTGCCCATGCGGACAATATCATCGACACCTTTAATGATGACATCACCTTGACTATGAAACACAGCTTCAGCCATAGAAAAGAGCCAATCTTTCCCAATCAGCCCTAAAAGACTACGCACGAGCTGTTCATCAATCGTTCCATCAGCATTGCTCACGCATTGGTCGAGCATACTCAAAGCATCGCGCATGCCCCCATCAGCTTGGACAGCAAGGATATGAGCAGCCCTTTTGGTAATATCAATATGCTCCTGGCCTGCAATATAGAGAATCCGTTCGGCAATATCGTGGCTTGTAATACGGCGAAACTCGTACCGTTGGCATCGCGACAAAATCGTCATAGGAATCCGTTCAGGCTCGGTCGTTGCCAAAATAAAAATGACATGAGACGGCGGTTCTTCCAAAGTCTTTAACAAGGCGTTAAAAGCTTCCGTCGTGAGCATATGCACTTCGTCAATAATATAGATTTTTTTATGCCCTTCAGCGGGCATGAACTTAATAGTCTCACGAAGGGTCCGAATATCTTCGATACTACGGTTCGAAGCCGCATCAATTTCGACGACATCCAACGACTCGCCGCTCATAATATGGCGGCACACTTCGCATTCGTTACAAGGATGAGAAGTCGGTCCGTGGACACAATTCATGGCCCGTGCAAAAATCTTCGCTGTACTCGTCTTCCCTGTGCCGCGCGGGCCGGAAAACAAGTACGCGTGGGCTACTTTATCAGTATCTATAGCTTTTTGCAAGGTCTTCGTAATATGACTTTGGCCTACGACATCTTCAAAACTCTTGGGCCGCCACTTACGATATAAGGCAATATACGCCATGCTCTTCCTCTCCATATACGAAAAAAAGCAGCTAACCGCTGCTTTTACCAACTAAAAAGTACTCGTGTATGATAACCTGCCAGGTTTCCTCGTGGCACATGAAACAATCTGCTTATTGCTGCTTCCTCTCGGACCTGACAAGGTTCACAGGATTCCATTGCACAAGCCCCGACAGGCTACCACGCACCAGTACTTTTATTCAGTTAGCGACATTAGTATACCGTAAAAAGGGGAAATTGGCAAGTTTTTTCCCTTCTCTTTATATAACAATTTATGCACAAAACTATGTCATCCTGTAAGACATATAATAAAACATATAAGAGGAATTTCGCCAGTTCATCCAGTTTAGCCCGATTATCTGTCAAGATTTTCCGGGCCTTTTCATGCTGTGCCTTGACGAGAGCGAGCTTCGTGGCTTGTTCAATAAGCAGCACCAGTGGACGACGTACCAAAGACGATTTCTTCTGCACTACGACCGCCGGTAAGCGTAGCGATTTTATTCTTCAATTCTTCTTTCGTGTAGAGATAATGATTGCCCGTGTCAACTTGCATCGTATACCCAAGAGCACCAGACGTGCGGGGAATAATCGTAATCTTTTGGACAGGCGCACCAGAAGACATACGCGCAATTTTGCCGTAATCAATACCTTCAGCCATGCGCACTTTCTTCGCGTGGACTTTGAGGATTGCTTCACGGCCTGCTAAATCCGGTAATTCTACAGGAATGCGGCGGTCAAACCGTCCTGGCCGCGTCAGTGTCCGGTCGAGGGAATCTGGACGATTCGTTGCAGCCAAAATGATGACGCCAATGTTACTTTCAAAGCCATCCATTTCCGTAAGGAGCTGATTGAGCGTCTGTTCTCGTTCGTCGTTGCCACCAATTGGATGCGCCCATGCCAACGAACATTTCTACGAATTCTGAGCCAGAAATGGAAAAGAAAGGTACACCCGATTCGCCGGCTAAAGCTTTTGCCAGCATAGTCTTCCCTGTGCCCGGCGGGCCGACGAGCAAAATTCCTTTCGGAATATTAGCCCCAATATCGCGGTATTTCTTCGGGTCATGGAGATAGGTCACGATTTCCGCTAAATTTTCCTTTGCTTTGTACAAGCGATCAATCAACTGCGGGTCATTCATAAGCCCTGTTTTATACGTATTCTTGCCATCCTTATCCGTAAAGGTAATATGGTCATCTGCAATTTGCACATCCCCAATATCACCGTCATCAGTCTTTTGCATGAATACATCGTAGCCCACTTCCTGTACCTTCTGCTCTTGCATCATAGGCACCAAAAAGGCATTCATTAAAATAATAATCAAAAAGGTCAATCCGTAATAATATAACAATGATTTTTTCGGCGGTTTTACTTGTTTCATCTCCACACCTCCCACTATTACGGAGTCCTATTGTGGGTACTACAACTATTAGAAGAACTATATATCCTTTTAAGGCGCATATCGAAGATTCTAAGCCGTAAAAGACGTGTAGTGTCCTGCTTACGCATGATTTCCGATATATTCAACGACGTGCCGCAATATCTTCGGCAGCTCTTCACTTACACTCGCTATATTCACGCGCTCTGTCCGTTCGTGCAAATCCTTGCCCCACGGCCCTAAAAGCAAGAACGGAATCTTCAGCTCTGCCATAGTCTGGAACTGCAAGGGATATGCGTCACCCCATAAGAGCAAGTTGCCTTGGAGCATCTCTTCTGTTTGCCGCCCATCAAGACAACAATAACTGCAATCAGAAATGCCGTTAAAATACTGCTTGTACGTCACTGGAGCAGTCTCAGCAATAGCCTGTAAGAGCCCATCATAGGCCGTATCGTGTAAAAGCGTGCTCTGCGCAGCCGGATAAAAAGGCGGTGCAAAAGCAATGACAATCGTCGGCTCTGTAACATGCAAAAAAGCCAGCAAATGAGCAATCATAGAAATCGTTTTTTCAGCATACGACGACGTGCCCTGCGTCAAAGCAAGCATGCTCTGATGATACAAATGCTCGTAGAGCACATCAAAGCCGTCGGTCTTCTTGCCAATTTCCAAAAGTTCTGCACCAGTCATGATTTGCACAACTACATCCGTACCAGAAGCTTCTACGGCTTTGGCCGCTTCGTCTTTGAGTAACTGCAAAATATCAGCAGGCGTTTTCTCATAAGTCAAGACATTCATCCACCCAGCTGCGCGATAGGGCAAAGACACGTCGTACCGTTTCTTGCGGTCTCGGAAATACATCCACGCCGGCGGCGGTGTCATTTCCTCACCTACTCTATCGGCTAAGGCCATATTCCCTTCTGTAGCTGCGACGATACGCGCTAAAATGCCAATAGGATTGAGGCCTTCAGCATAATTGCCTACATGGACCGGCTTGCCCTGGACGACGATAACAGGCAAGATTTTCCCGACAGAACCAGTATAGGCCACGAGTTTACCATCTTCCTGAGGACTTGGTTCGCTATTGATGACAATGCGGTAGTGAAATCCATACGTCTGCTGCAGCGACTGTAACAAGGGCATCGCTGCCCGCATACCAGCCGAATAAGACTCTTCATCAGGAATGGACAAAAATAACAACGAAGCCTTCCCAGGATGAGCGGCATACTCTCTAAAGACGACGAGCTGCGCTGCCATACCGCCCTTCATATCGCACGAACCGCGACCGACAAGCCATTCACCACTTTCTAAATCAGCTAACACTTCGGCATTCCGTTCTTGATGCAATAAATCTTCCTTTAACTCATCAGGCGAAAAAGCATCCTTTGCCAACACGCCGTACGGAGCCACGCCGACGACATCATGATGATTGAGAAAAATAACGGTTTCCTTCGTCTGACCCGAGACAAAACCATAGACAATGGACCGCCCATAGGGATCATCCTTAATCCCTATAGCCTGCGCCGTCACACCAGGCATAGCCTTTAATTTACCTAATAAAAAAGCCTCTATATCTCGTTCCTTCACGGACTGGGACTCGCTATCTATATGAATCAACTCCCGTAAAAGAGCCATAACACCATTCTCCATATAAGAACCTCCTTACCCACTAATGTAGCGAAAAAATCTCTTATATACCCTGTATTGTAACACATAGACTACCAATTTAGTAGAGAAGAAACATACAAAGAAATCACACTAGAGGATAGTGACAAGAAGCAACATACCTATCTGTACGGCTTAGGATCTTCGATATGCGCCTTAACAGATAGGTATGTTGCTTGACAAACGCAATACCTTCACTAAAATCATTATACACGTCTTTTAGCGTTGGCGGAATGACGACGCGTCCAGCGACGTTTTTAAAGCCATAACGTCCTTGTTCTTTGAATTTCGTGAGCCCCGATGTTGCCCCTTCACTCGTTACAGGCGGCAAAGACGTGACGACCTTTCCAGCATCATCCATGTAGTACGTCCCTTTATCGTCAGTTACTTTGTAAATAGATGTGCGTACTTGTTCTACCTTTTTAAAGGGCCCAAATTTTACGCTGCCATCCGTACCAATGAAGCTCCATTTGCCATCGACTTTCCCAGCCGCTAAGATACCTTGGTTGTAATTAGCATCATACGCTTCTTGCTTCGCCTTTGGCAAAGCTTCTTTTGTATAGGCCTGACTACGCGCAGCCATCTCCGGAAAAACCACGTCAGCCGCTAAGGTTGGCATGACTGCACCGGTCCCAACTAGAGCCATAATGGATAAGATAATCGCTGTTTTCTTTGTGTTCATACGAATCGCCTCTTATTCATTTACCATATCTTCTATTTATTTAAAAATCCATTTCTTCCGAGACAAGTAATTCCATACGGTCACGATAGCACTGGCTAAGATTTTCGATACCATCGGATTGAGCCCTAAGATAACAGGGGACGTAAAAATCCACATGAGCAATAAGTTCCACCCTAAGCCCATGGCACTGACGATGAACACTAAGGATATTTCTGCGCCCTTTTGGTACCGGCTGCCACTATCGAATACGAATTTATTACATAAAATATAATGGTAAATCGTCGATGTGCCAAAAGCTAAGGTCGTCGCCGCTAAGACTGTCTGGGTCTGCAAGGAAAATACGGCTATGTACGTCAAGCCTTCAAAGAAGAGATAAAAAAAAATCCATTCAAAAATAGCGGCCGAACCGCCAACGAGTAAATACATAAAGATTTTCATATACTCATTATTCGTATAATCAAAGCCAAAGATTTTTTTCTGTTTCATCGTAAGCTCCTATTCCGTAATATAAAGAGATTTCAACTCATTATACGTCAAGTCCTACATAATTACTATATAAATGTATGTGAAAATAAATACAAAAAGGTCATAGGTACAAGGGGTTTGATATTTTTTTCACAAATTTAGCAAATAGTATAGAAAGAACGAACATAGTATGATACACTATATATTAGTTCGTAACGTGAAATATTTTTTACAAAAAGGAGGCGTCGCCGTGGAGTACAATAAGTGTATTAATTTCCTCTTGACCATCGCCCAACATGAAGTCTTTCTTCTTTTTTCTGAAAGCTTGTCCCATTACGGTATCACACCGGGGCAATACGGTGTACTCGCTTGTTTATGGAAGAATCAAACGTTGACACCAAAGGAAATCGCTACGATTTTGCGTGTTGAAAATTCGACCATTTCCGGTGTCTTAGACCGGATGCAAAAACGAGGCCTCATTGACCGCGTCCTCAATCCGAACAACCGTCGCAGCATTAGCGTCCAAGCAACGGAAGAAGGATTGGCACTGCAGGAACCGGTACAAAAGACGATTGAAGAATTGAATGAACGGGTTTTACATGATTTTTCAGCGTCAGAACGTGAAGAAATTCTCACTCTTTTACATCGCATTGGTCATTTGGAACCAGCTACGTAAGCAGGTACGAAAAAGACTAGCACTAGGGATATTGTCCTTAGTGCTAATTTTTTTGTTTAATATTTCGCATAGCAAATTATTTTCTATGCTATTTTTACAAATCTATTGATTCCCTTTTTCAAGTATGGTATGATGTAAGTATAATAATTCTTATTACGAAATATTTTTATAAAGTAGTTTTATACCTTGTGTCTATACGAAAAGGAGTGACGTTATTATGACTTGGAATACGATGAAAGAACACTGCAACTTACACACGATTCGCGATTTTTCTGTCCATGTTTTAACGCCTGCTGTACCGCATCACGTCGAACAGACTCCGTATGAAAAATATCTTAACGGCATTTTATTGAACCGCTTCACCATTTAAATAGAAAAAAAGGCTCTTCCCTGTACGGAAGAGCCTTTGTCATATTCTTTATTAAACGATACCTGTGAGCATGTAGAAGAATACGCCGAAGAAAGCAACGATTACTTTTAAAATCGTAATGGCAAACATGTCTTTGTATGCTTCTTTGTGCGTTAAGCCGCAAATAGCGAGGGTCGTAATAACAGCACCGTTGTGCGGTAAGCTGTCCATACCACCAGAAGCCATGGCTGCAATACGGTGAACAACTTCAGCCGGAATGCCGACAGCAGCTGTTTCAGCAAGGAAGTGCTGACCGAAGATATCAAGAGCAATACTGAGACCGCCAGAAGCAGAACCAGTAATACCAGCGAGGATGTTGACCATGAGAGCAACGTTGAAGAGCGGCATGCCTTGGCCAATACCGAGGAGGAAGTCCGCAACTTCGAGGAAGCCCGGTAAGGACGAAATAACGTTGCCGTAGCCAACTTCGGATGCAGTGTTCATAATAGCAAGCAAGGAGCCTAAAGCACCAGCATTAAGAGCGGCTTTGACGCTTGTGTTTTTCGACATGAACTTACGGCCAGTCACGCAAGCGATGATGATAGCAGCCAAGAGGCCGAGAACGAGAGCCCAAATTGCGATGACGTTGTGTACGTCTTTAGCAACGAGCGGTAATTTCATAGCTTGGAACGGAGCGAGGAGTGCATTATTCCATTCGAACATCATGGAGAAGTAGAAGTTCAATGCCAAGACGACGAGAAGCGGAATAATGGATAACTGCCAAGGTGGTAATTTTGCATTCGGGTCAATAACAGTTTCATTGAGTGTGTGGTTGCCGTAGCCTTCGCCAGCAGCTTTGCACATTTTACGACGCCATTCGAGATAGATGAAGCAAAGAACGATCAAAATAGTACCGCAAATTAAACCGAGAATCGGAGCAGCGAAGGTCGTTGTGCCGAGGTAAATCGTCGGGATAATGTTCTGAATCTGAGGCGAACCAGGATAGCAGTCCATGGTTGCTGTGAATACGCCGGCAACGAAGCAAGCCGGAATGAGGTGTTTCGGAATATCTGCTTCGCGGAAGAGGGCCGCTGCGAAAGGATAGACAGCAAATGCGCAGACGAACATGGAAATACCGCCGTAGCAAAGAATCATGCAGGCAAAGACGACAGCGAAAATAGCTTTATCTTTCCCAATGATGCGAATCGTTTCCATAGCAATACTGCGAGCCATACCTGTTTCTTCCATGACTTTACCGAACACAGCACCTAAGAGGAAGACCGGGAAGAAGGATTTAATGTATGTTACGGCTTTCGCCATGAACAATTCCGTGTAACCCGGTAAAATGGGCAGCCCCGAAAAGGCTGCGGCGAACAAAGCAAAAATCGGTGCAAACAAGATAACCGAGAAGCCTTTGTACGCAAATGTAACGAGTAAAAATAAACTTAGTACGATAGCAACAATCTCCATATGTGTACTCTCCTTTTTATATTTTTTCCGATTCTGAACTCTCTTGAACAACTCGTTCAAAATGCCACAATCTTTCTATGGCATTATCATACAGGAAAGAAGCTTGGAATAAAAGGTACAGGCCATGGACATTCTTTGCTATTTTTGCCATTCTTGGAATTCCATCTCAAGAATGCATGTTATGCATAAGAAACATATAATGATGAGCTTCACGTGTGTTTTTTCACATGATTTGGAATGAAAGAAAAGCCCTTCTCCGCTAGTGGAAAAGGGCTTTTGTCGTATCCGTATTTATTTTAATTTAGCAGCTACGTCATTCGTAATATCTTGCTGTTCTCCAAGGACAACAGCACCTTTCATGACGACATAGTCTAAGTTCTTTTCTTTCTTCACTTCTTCAATCTTAGCCATAATGTCTTTTTCAATAGGCGCAAATAAAGCAATGCGCTGTTTGTTTAATTGAGCATTATATTTCTGGGCTAATTCCAATTGAGCTTTCTGGTCTTTTGCTTTTTTGGCATCGTTCTGGTAATCTTTCTGTGCCTTCGTCAAGTCCGCTTTCCATGCTTCCATAGTTTTGGCAAAGGCCGGATGCTGTTGCATTAACGCCGAGACATCAATCGTGCCGAGACCAGCTGCAAAGGTAGCTCCGAAAGAACCGAGAGTCATCATAGCCGCAAGGGCTGCAGTCGTTACTTTTTGTTTCAGTTTCATAGTCTTCCTCCTTCTATACAATCATCTTTATTCTTCTACACCTGTCAATTCGTCAGCAGCATACAAGACTTTTTCCATTTCTCGTTCTGGTTTGACATCGACGCAAATGCCATAGCCATGACAGACGACGGCATGGATGAAATCATCAGGCGCACCGATTTCTTTCAATAATTCTGGTGCCTTCTTGCAGTGTTCTTCCGGCCATTGTTCAAAGTCTACGTCGTGCAGAAGACCGACCATTCCCCAATAGTCTGCTTCATCACCAAAACCAAGTTCATTGGCATACCACCGCATCACGCCTTCGACCGTAAGGCCATGCATGATGTGAAATGGTTCTTTATTGTATTTTTGTAATAATGCTAACGCATCTTTTCGTTCCAATCTATTCGTCCCCTCTCTGTGTAACATCTTCTCCATTATAGCATATAAGCGGATAAAGATGGTAGACTTTCTAACCGATTCATGCGGAAATCTTCGATGACTGACATAAAATCTTGTCGATGAATGGGATTAGTCGTAAAGCCAAAGAGATGAGATGGACAATCGCAGTCCGTACAGCCAAAGGCATCGATGTGCCAGCCCGCAATAGCATCGAAAGCATGAGCTAAGTCGTGTTCTAAATCGTCTTGCGTGCGAATGGGAATAGCTGCGATGACGTCGGCCTGTTGGCGTAAGTAGTCGATGTGCCAATGCATTTTCTTCCGCTTCCGTTGGTGCCGCGCCAGGCGGGCGGCGAGATTTTTCTTCGCTGAACCCGTGTAGACGTAATAGCCAGCTGGGAAATGCATGATTCCTTTCGCACCAATAGCAATATCTTTCGTTTCTGCCAGGTGTAAGACAAAGGCGTAATCACCGGCATCGTGATTTTCTCTCTCTAAAATAGCAGACGGATACTGGAGCGTCCGTACGACTTCGGGTTTGGCAAAAGTAGCGTCCCAGCGGAGAGCTAAGGCTTTCCAGTCGAGTTTTGGTGCGCTTTCATAAAAGGCTTTCGCAAAGGCCGTATCTGTATGGTAATCAGGCAAAAACCATTTTGCCCTATCCCAGTGGACTAGGAAGAGCACGCCTGTATGAATACCTTCGTCATGCATGGCAGCCAATTCGAGGATATGCTTTCTCCCCCGTTCTGTAATAGCATCAGGAAACATAGCACCGTGTTTGCTAAAGAGAGTACATGATTTTACTTCTACATAAAATCGTTCATCTCCCCGGCCTAAGAGTAAATCAAAGCGGCTGTCGCCGACCTTTACTTCACGGCGAATTAAGTCCCAATCTTCCCAGACCGGCACGGCGTGCGTTTCGATGAGCTTGGCTGCTGTGTCGTTATTATATTGCGTATCTAAGAGGATGGGCACACCGTCACGTTCAATGCCGACTACGTCGTATGGCGTTTTCCGCCCAGGTTGTGTTGCTTTTCGGACATACATAGTAACTCCCGGAAAGAGGAGTTCCCACATACGACCTGGATTAGGCATATGGCAGGTCACGATGTCTTCGCCGAGCAGCACGTGCGCAATGAAGCGATTGGGCCGGTCTCTATATATCCCCCTTTGTATATCTTTCATTTCCATAGAAACTTCATCCTTTTATATAAGATACTTTATTATAGCATAAAAAAAGAGGAGCCCTTACGGACTCCCCTAGTACTCAATATGTTTTTAGACTAATCATCCAACCATTCGCCAGTAAAGGTAACAGCTGCTGGGCCTGTCATATAGACATTGCCGTCTTTTTCGCTATATTCAATATGGAGCATGCCGAGGTACAGCTGTACGTCTACACTGCGGCCTGTAAAGCCATTGAGGTACGAACCAACAGCGCAAGCACAAGAGCCAGTACCGCAAGCGAGAGTAGCACCAGCACCGCGTTCCCATGTATGGACTTTTAGCGTATGGTCATCAATGACTTGGACGAAGTTCATATTCGTCTTTTTCGGGAATGCTTTATACGTTTCAAATTTCGGGCCTAATTCATGAAGGTTTACGTCGTCCACGTTTTTCACGTACGTCATCGTGTGCGGTACGCCCATGAGAAGGCTCGTAATTTTGTACGTTTTACCATCAATTTCAATCGGTTCGTCCACGACTGGGCCAGCAGGGCCTTCCATCGGGATTTGCGCGCGGTCTGTAAAAGGTTTGCCCATATTAATCGTAACGAGGCTGACTTTGCCGTCATCACCGAGGGTTACTTTCGGTTTCATAATACCAGCGAGCGTTTCGACTGTAAATTCATCTTTCGTAATGATGCCGTGGTCGTGTACGTATTTGGCAAAGCAACGAATACCGTTGCCGCACATTTCAGCTTCACTGCCGTCAGCATTGATAATACGCATGCGTACATCAGCTTTATCGCTCGGTACGATGACGATGAGGCCATCGGCACCAATGCCGGTATGACGGTCGCACATACGCTGTGCTAAATCAGAAAAATCTTTCGTTGCACCTTGTTTATCTTCAATAAATACAAAATCATTGCCTAAGCCATGCATTTTTACAAAGTTCATTGTGTAGTCCTCCTTTTGCGGATACCATACAAACCATTTCTTACAATCCTTATTATATAACAACAGAAAATAGTAAATATATGAAAATAATGCTATACTTATTGCGTATTCTGCTATATAAAGGAGTCTACTATGAAAGATAAACTAGGCTATTTAAAGGAACCGCTAAAACTTTTTTATTTACGTGATAAAAAAACCTGGGAATGTCCCTATCATTACCATGATTTCGATAAAATTACGCTCTTCCTCCAAGGACACGTGACCTATGATGTTGAAGGCAAATCATATGCCTTACAGCCGTACGACATTGTCGTCGTCCGCACCGGGCAAATGCATCGTCCTGTCATTCAAGGCGATGCTGTGTACGAACGCATTATTGCCTATATTTCGCCAGCATACATCAAGGCCTACGAAAAGCGAAACTGTAATTTTGCTACGATTTTCCAGCACGCACCGTCACCGATTTTGCGCCAGCCTCAAGAAGTAGGCAATATGTACGGTGTATCGTGCCGACTACGTCAAGTTTGCAGTACGTCCGCCTCACCAGCCAAGGAAGTATTGCAAGAAACGCTCTTTTTAGAATTTATGATTTATCTTGCTGAAGCAGTAACACAGCATCGCATAGGCTACGTCAAAACGGGCGAGCAAAATGAAAAAATCCGTGCCGTCCTCGCGTATATTCACGACCATTTGACGGCAGACCTGTCTATTCCGTCTCTGGCAAAACAACTGTACGTCAGTCCCGATTATCTCATGCATCTGTTCAAAGAAGAAACAGGCTCTTCTCTTGGCAATTACATTACGGCAAAACGCCTGCAAAAAGCCCGTCTCCTCATGGAACAACACGTACCACTGACGACGATTTGTTACGACAGTGGCTTTAAAAACTACTCAACCTTTTATCGGGCGTGGAAAAAATACTACGGTACAGCACCGAAAAAAGGCGGCACCATCGACATGGCACCGCCTGTAGAGTGATTATTATTTTGCAGCGTTTCGATTTTTGTTGAAATTAATCAAGCAGCCTGCTTTGACGATTTTCTTTTCATCGTCAGTCATATCCGTAATGTAAAGGGAAATTTCTTGTAATTCTTTGCCGACAATATACGCTTTAATGTCTTTCATGTCGCCATCGAGAGCGTTACGGACATTCGGCACGTAAATGTAATCGCCAATATCGAAGGTCGGTTCTCCCTTCATTTGGAAGGGTAACATGCCCCAGTTGATGACGTTTGAGCGATACCGCTTCGTTGCGTATTCTTGGCAAATATTGGCGAGGCCGCCGAGGACACGCTGGCAACTTGCCGCTTGTTCACGAGCTGAGCCGTCGCCTGGTTTGACGCAGTAAATCATACTCCCAATTTCTGTCGTCGCCATATTAGCATCTGCAAATTTCGTTTTAATCATAGCGAATACATCTTTAATCGCCGGGTCTACCGTTGCCGAGCAATCACCAGCCATACGAGCCCGTTCAACTTTATCTACGGCTTTAGCACGGCCTACGTATTCCGGGTCACGGCGAGAGAGCGTAAATTCAGCAAGGCCCAAAGGATTGGACCGATACGATGACGTTTCACCAGACGGGATAAGTTCGTCTGTCGTCGTAACCGGGTCCATAATCTTCGAGCACACTTTGAGGAGAATGTTATCTGCCAATGGTTCCATCGTCGGCCAATCTTTGATATTCGGGCCGTATACCAATGCTTCTTCCGTATCAGCCTTGCCAAAGCCATTATAGACACGTGTTGCATAGGGCTTATCATCATACGTATATGCCGGAATTTCGTAATCATCAGCATACTGTTCAGCCGATGTCAGCACGCCGCCATTCGCCGCCGTCGCTGCAATAGACCGAGCATCCATGAGAGCTACAGCGGAGAACTGGCCACTGCCCGGTTTGGAACCTTCGCGGTTCGGGAAGTTACGCGTCGTATGGCGAATACTGAAAGCGTTATTCGCCGGCGTATCGCCTGCACCAAAGCAAGGACCACAGAAAGCAGTCTTTAAAATAGCACCAGCTTCCATGAGCGTTGCCGCTGCTCCCTTACGAACTAAATCTAAGTATACAGGCTGTGACGATGGATAAACATCAAGGGTAAATTCACCGTTACCGCAGTTAGCATTTTTCAAGATATGGGCTGCTGCCATGACGTTACTATAGTTACCACCGGAACAACCAGCAATGACCCCTTGCTGTACATGGAGCTTACCATCAATTACTTTATTTAAGAGCGAGTATTTGACATCTGTATTACTCATGCGTTTATTGATGGTTTCTTCTGTTGCATGGAGAATATCTTCTAAATTTTCGTTTAATTCATCAATCGTATAAGCATTGCTCGGATGCATTGGCATAGCAATCATCGGCTTAATCTTGCTCAAATCGACGTAAATCATGCCGTCATAATAGGCTACATCAGCAGGATTCAATTCTTTGTATGCATCTTCCCTGCCATGTTGTGCTAAGAAAGCTTTCGTATCGTCGTCCGTTTTCCAGACAGAAGATAAGCACGTCGTTTCTGTCGTCATAACATCGACACTGTTGCGGTAATCTGTCGTCATGGACGCAATGCCAGGGCCGACGAATTCCATGACTTTATTCTTTACATAGCCGTTCTTAAAGACTGCGCCAATGATAGCAATCGCAATATCTTGTGGGCCAACGTAGGGTGCTGGTTTGCCTGTCAAATACACACCGACGACGCCAGGATAAGCTACATCATACGTATCTTTCAGGAGCTGTTTAACCAATTCACCTCCGCCTTCGCCAACAGCCATCGTCCCGAGGGCACCATAGCGCGTATGACTATCGGAACCAATAATCATGTTGCCGCAACCAGCCATTTTTTCGCGCATGTACTGATGAATAACGGCAACATGAGGAGGTACGAAGATACCACCATACTTTTTCGCAGCCGATAAGCCGAAGACATGGTCATCTTCGTTAATCGTACCGCCAACGGCGCAAAGAGAATTATGGCAGTTCGTCAAGACATAGGGTAAGGGGAAATGGTCCATCCCAGAAGCCTTAGCCGTCTGGATAATGCCAACAAAGGTAATATCATGCGATGCCATAGCATCGAATTTAATTTTTAAATGATCCATTGTCGGAGCTTGGTTATGGCTTTTTAAAATACCATAAGCAATCGTCCCCTTTTGGGCTTCTTCTTTACAGACTACTTTTCCCGTAAGCTGTTCTACTCGTACCGCTTCTTGTTCTGGTATAATCTCTGTGCCATGAACTAAATAAGCCCCTCCATCATATAATTGAATCATATGGTAATCCTCCTCTTTGCCAAATCCGTATACTTGCCGTTACCTTCCTTAAATTCATGCAAGTATATTTCATAATGTAAAATTTTTTCTTGCTTATCTCGTATTATATCATAATTATTCTTCCTATGGCTACCTTTTCCATTTTCTTTTTCTCATTATTTCATTGTATTTTTTATGGTATTTATGCTATAATAACTTATACTTTGCAAAAACGTATTCCCATCTATTCACGAGGAATAAATATAAATATCAAAGGATATTTACGAATGGGCATATGAACTTAGCGGAAAGAGGAGAATCGTATGGATGAAAACATCTTTTTAGCCCAATTTTATGGAAAATCGCAGAACTACACACAGATTCCCCGAGAATGGTATTCTAAATACGGCGTCAAACGCGGCCTGCGTAACGAAGACCATACAGGTGTACTCGTTGGCCTGACCCGTATTGCCGATGTCGTCGGCTATCAACGTGATAGCGAAGGCCATAAAATCGACTGTGACGGCGTACTCTACTATCGCGGCATCGATATTCGTGAACTAGCAAAACGTGACCGATATACTGGTTACTTATACGAAGAAGCCTGTTTCTTGATTCTCTTTGGCTACTTGCCCAGTCAAAGTGAGCTGACATCATTCTGTAACGTCCTGCAAAATGGCTACGATTTGCCAGATGATTTTTTAGAAATGAATTTACTTCGTTTGCCTGGGAAAAATCTCATGAACAAACTCCAGCATGCCCTCTTGACGATGTACAACTTTGATGCGGACCCGGACAATACCAACGTCTACCAGACCCTTTGCAAAGGCCTGAACATCATGAGTAAACTCCCATCTATTGCCATCTATGCCTATATGGCAAAGATTCACTACTACTGTCGTAAGAGCCTAGTCATTCACTATCCGCGCAAAGACTACTCAACAGCGCAAAATATCCTTTCCATGCTGCGACCAGACAGTAAATTTACAGAACGAGAAGCACACCTCTTAGATTTACTGCTCTTCTTGCATGCCGAACACGGCGGTGGTACAAACTCGACCTTTACAAACGTCGTCGTTTCGTCCACAGATACAGACATTTATTCCAGCATGGCCAGTTCCATTGGCGCCCTCAAAGGGCCGCGTCACGGCGGTGCCAATATAAAAGTCTCGCAAATGATGGAACAAGTCATCGACACCATAGGTATTCACGCCACAGACGACCAGATTAGCGACTTAATCCATAAGATTTTGCATAAACAATTTAAAAACCGCACCGGTCTGGTCTATGGTTTCGGTCATGCTGTCTATACGCTCTCTGACCCGCGGGCTGAAATCATGCGTCATTACTGCGGTATTGTCGCGAAAGAAAAACACATGGAAGATACCTTCAATTTCTACTGTCGCTTCGAAAAAATTGCAAAAGAAGTCTTGTTAGAAGAAAAAGGCGCACCCATGTGCAGTAACGTCGATTTTTATAGCGGTTTTGCCTATCATATGCTAGGTATTCCCCGCGATTTATATACGCCCCTCTTTGTCATTAGCCGTATGGTCGGTTGGCTCGCCCATAACATTGAACACAAGCTTTACGACAACCGTATCGTCCGTCCGGCAGCAAAATATGTCGGCGATTTAATGGATTATATTCCTATGGAGGACAGATAAGATGAAAACAATTACAGTATTTAAAGGTGACGGCATTGGCCCGGAAATCACAGACGTAGTCATTGATATTTTAAAAGCAGCGAAAGCAGACTTAGCATACGAATTCTTCAACGTCGGCGCAGCAGAATACGAACGCAACGGTGCCCTTATTCCAGCAGATGCCTTTGCATCCTTTGAAAAAAATAAAGTACTCTTAAAATCTCCGATTACGACACCGATTGGCAAGGGCTTCCGTTCCCTCAACGTAACACTCCGCAATAAATATGACTTATATGCTAATATCCGCCCGGCAAAATCTAACGTCGCCGTAAAAACTCCCTTCCCTAACGTCGACCTCGTGACGTTCCGTGAAAATACAGAAGACCTCTATGTCGGCGTAGAATATAAAATCAATGATGATACGGTCCACGCCATCAAAATCATTACCCGTAAAGCAAGCGAACGCATCATTAAAGCAGCCTTTGAATATGCTGTTTCCCATAATCGCAAAAAAGTAACGTGCGTCCATAAAGCCAATATTCTAAAAATGAGTGATGGCCTCTTCCTCGATATTTTCCATGAAATTGCCAAAGACTATCCGCAAATCGAAAGCGATGATAAAATCGTCGATAATACGTGCATGCAACTCGTTATGCGCCCAGAAATCTTCGACGTCATCGTAACACCTAACCTGTACGGCGATATCATTTCGGACCTCACCAGCGGCCTCATCGGCGGCCTTGGACTCTTGCCTTCTATGAATATCGGTAAAGACTACGCGATGTTCGAAGCCGTCCACGGTAGTGCCCCAGATATCGCGGGTAAACACATTGCTAACCCGACAGCTCTCCTCTGGTCGGCATGCATGCTCCTCGAATATATTGGTCAAAACGACTGCGCTGCTAAAATCCGTAAAGCTGTCGACGAAGTACTCGCTGAAAAAGCATATTTAACACCTGATTTGGGCGGCACGGCTACAACCGAAGAATATCGTGATGCCGTCATTGCTAAATTATAAGCCATCCATTGACGATAAAACGACTACTTGCTATAATGTAAGTACGAAAGATAAGTTGTCATTAGTAACACGAAACCCCTGTAAAAGTTGCAGCTTTTACAGGGGTTTTCTCGTGGGGTTAGTTGCTCCCTAGAAATGACTGTATAACTACTTGCAAATATAATATGCTACTACACTTGCCATGACAGACATAACGAAAGATTCAATTGTTGCCATTAGTATTCCCCCCTTCCTGAGGCTCAGTATAGGGGCGAGCAACGTAACTAGTATATCATAAGATAATCTCATAATACAATATAATGACAACTAAAAAAGAGCTTCCCATGGGAGGCTCTTTTTTACATATAAGTATCTATTTTAATTTTCTATAAATATCGGCCATTAACTCTGGCGTAACATCATAAGACGTATGCTTCACCGCACCAGTAGGCATGGTCAGTTTCGTAAATGCCACAATTTCTTCTTCTGTTAAATCCACTTTTTCTGGCATTAACGTATGCATAATATCCGTAAATTCGTCAAGACCATTAACATCTAACAATTCCCAAACTTTTTCAACCTTATCTGGCATCGTTTCTTCCATCAATTTCATGTAATATGGGAATAAAATACCATTAGCACGACCGTGGGATAATCCCTTGTAATACGTCAACTGATAGCCCATGCCATGAATCAACGTTGTCCCAGTTTGGGCAATGACAATACCAGCTAAGGTCGACCCATACATCAAGTCTTCTCGAATAGCATAGGAAATATCGTGACCTAAGGCCTGTAAATGAATCCCTATGAAGGGAATCGCTTCTTCTGCCCAAGCATCACTAATCGTTGTCGAAGTTGTTGCCATATACCCTTCTACGGCATGAGATAAGGCATCAATAGCCGTATCAATCGTTACCTTCTTGGATATATCCATGGTAAATGTCGGATCACATAAAGAGACTTTCGGGAAAATTAAGGAATTAGCTACGGACTGTTTCGTTCCTGCGTGAACATTAGTCAAAATTGCATATTCTGTTACTTCGCTTCCTGTACCAGAGGTTGTCGGTACAGCAATAATCGGCAGCGGAGCTTTATATGGGCCTGTAAATAACTGAGTATCATCCAATTCATTCGTGCATAATAAGGCAATGACTTTGCCCGCATCCATCGGCGAACCACCACCAATAGCAATAATAAAATCTATGCCTTGCTCTTTACCAAAAGCTGCAGCTTTACGAACAGTGGCAATGGATGGATTGCTTTCGACCTCATCAAACAGTACCCACGAAATCCCAAGCTCCGTAAGCTTATCCGTTATAGCTTGTTGCGAACCGTTGACCTTAGCAGAATGCTTCCCCGTTACTAATAAGGCTTTTTTACCAAATGATTGAAGCACGTCTCCTGATTGTGTAATGCAGTCTTTGCCAAAATAAAGTTTCGTTGGCATCTCGTAGTGGAACATAGCACTACCCCCTTTTATATAAATTTATTATACCAATGGAAATAAAAGCCGTCTATTTCGCTAATGGCAATAGACGGCTTCTATTCATTCTACTTATTCATTCACAACTTTATCAACTAAACGGAAGAATGCCGAAATACCAGTTACTAAATCAGCTTCAGGAGTATCTTCTTCTTTGCAGTGAGACAACCCTTTTGTCGATTTAACAAACATCATGACAGCCGGTAAGAATTTAGCCATTTCAGCTGCATCATGAAGCGGGCCAGAGTACATTGTCTTTGGTTCGCCAGTCTGTTCTTCAACAGCTTGCTGACATAATTCAACTAAATGTTTATCAAAAATAGTTGGTGGAATACTCCAAACAGATTCAAATTTAACATTGACACCGTTATCTTCAGCTGCTTTAACACAAGCATCATGAGCTTCATCGTAAATTTTCTTTAATACAGCACTATCGACGTGGCGCTGATCCAACGAAATCTGGCAAACCCCTGGGAAAATAGTAACAACATCTGGTTCGACAGATACTTTACCAACTGTGCAATATGCAAACTTATCAGCTGTTGTCGCTTTTAACCCAATATCCCGAAATGCCAGAGACGCCTGAGCTGCTGCCAAGAACGAATCGTGACGCATGGAAATCGGGCAACCAGAATGGGCACGCTGGCCAGTAAAGGTAATATACTGCCGTTCGCAGCCACAAATACCACCAACACAAGCAACGGATTTATTTTCACTTTCAAGAACAGGAGCCTGTTCAATATGAAGTTCCAAGTAATCCTTAATACCTTTCTGCATAAATTCATCGCGAGCTTTAGGGAAGTCATGAATATCCAAATTATATCGTTTCAATGCTTCCGGTAAAGAAATACCATCATTATCTTTTAATAACGCAGCTTCTTCTACGTCTAATGCGCCACTAACAGCAGAAGAACCAATACAACTACGACCAAACCGAGAACCTTCTTCATCAGCCCAGCTAACAACATATAATGTTTTCTTTGGCTTCTTCCCATGAATGCCATACCGTTTAATAGCTCCCATACCAGCAACTACACCTAACGCACCGTCAAGCCAGCCACCATCATATACGCAGTCCAAATGACTACCAATCAAAACAGCATCGTCTGTTTCGCCCTGAATTCGGGCAAAAACATTATGGGCAGAATCAATAGAAATTTCAGCTCCTTCAGCTTTCATTTTTTCCATATACCAATCTTCAGCTTTATCCCAAACAGGAGTCCACGCTGTACGATGTGCGCCTTTTTCATCAGACGTAAGAGCAGCTAATTCACGTAAATCAGAAACAACACCTTTTGCATCTTTTTCTAAGTTTTCCATTGTCATAATAATTCCTTCTTTCTATGTATTGCTACATCGCGTATACTAAATTTATTTATAAAAACATATAGAATATGCTTCTAACTAATTAATTGTTGCCTTTCTTTTTCTACTCGTTTTCCACTATGTATGGCATCAACAGGACATACGAGACAACATAATTGGCAGCCTACACATTTCTGTACAATCAAACTAGGTAATCGTTTGATACGTTGCCAGCTAATAGCTTGATGACCGCCATCTTGGCAAGAAATATAACATCTCCCACACCCAACACAAGATTCCATATCCCATTTAGGATAGGCAATGGTATGGCGATTTAGTTGGTCACTTGTTACAAGATTCTGCAACGATTGGCCTACTAATTGTTTTACACCATCTATATGGTGCATTTTCATATACATCATTAGACCATCTAATAAATCATCAATAATTCGGTATCCATACTGCATTACACTAGTAGTAACCTGTACCGTCGAAGCTCCTAAAAGTAAAAACTCTAATGCATCATGCCAAGTTTCTACGCCACCCATACCACTAATAGGTACATCTTGTAACGATGGACAGGAAGCCATGTCACTAATAAATCGTAAGGCAATAGGTTTGACAGCCTTTCCTGAATAACCGGAAACAGAAGATTTACCAGCTACATCAGGTTGAATATAATTACTATCGTTGACCGATGTAATACATTTAATTGTATTAATAGCAGCCAGCCCCGTAGCACCACCTTCCATAGCAGCGATTGTAGGAACCAGCATATCCGTTATATTCGGGGTCATTTTAGCTAAAATCGGAAGCGTTGTACCTTGGCGTACAGCTTGACAGAAAGAACGAACCAGTTCTTCATTGACCCCTACATCCGCTCCCATATCTCCTTTGACCATTTGGGGACAGGAAAAATTGCATTCAATGATATCTACACCAGCTTCTTCTGAAAGAGTTGCTAGTTTAGTCCATTCTTCTGGCGTTTCTCCCATAATCGAAGCAACAATTAACTTATTAGGAAAACGTTGTTTTAAGTGTTTTAATGCTTTTAAATTTTCTTCTAAAGGATGATCGGAAATTTGTTCCAAATTTCGAAAACCAACAAAAGAGGCACCTTCTTTTTGAATCGTGTCAAAGCGCGGAGAAACTTCTGAAGGAATATAAAATCCAATAGTTTTAAAAACAACGCCGGCCCAACCCGCTTCCAGAGCTCTTGCTACCATCTCTTCATTACCAGCAATACAGGATGAAGAGAGGAGAAAAGGATTTTCACAATGAAAACCACAAAAATCAATGGACATATCTACATTCTTCATGTTTCTCCTCCTCTCGTTCCTTTATATATTGCCAAACCTTTTGCGCACACTCTCGACCTTTTCGTACTGACACAACATCAAGTGCATCATCGTCTTCTAATTCACAGGCTATATATACTTGCTTATTGTTAAATCCCATTTCAATAGGGCTCGTTATAATACAAATATCAGCATCACGTCTCCAAATGGTTTCATCTTGGATAGATTGAATACATTGAATAGCTACATCATTTGCCTGTAATATGTTTTTACCTTCCTTCGTTGCCATCCATGATGCCGTATCAGTGCAATATACTTGCACGCCACCTTTTCGACTTAAAAATATTGCTAAAGCGGCAACACTGATTGAATGTCCAATGATGGATATACTAGGATGATGCGTTACGACTGATTTTTCGTATGGGTTTATATCAATCTTTCTTGCAAGTTGTGCTAAATAAGACTGAATAGATGGAATATCTATAGGTTTATCTATTTTTCGGCGAATACAAGCTTTTTGGCAATACGCATTTCCTTGGCAAGATGCTGCACATTTTTCAGCTAAGGGATTTTCAGCCACTGTAATCCGAGCGGCTCCTAAAGAGTTTTGAAAGTAGAGTGCTCTCAAAAATCTATCAGGCTTATTTTTTGCTGGGCAAGCTTTACTGCACGGTGCATCATAACAAAGTAAACACCGACTTACTTCTTGCCGCATTGCCAGCGGTATAGAACACTCCATACAAACTCCTCCTTATTTTGAATATTCTCGTTTACATTTAATAAATTTACCAAATCCTGGTTTTCCTAAGAACTTACCATCTTGATACACATGGGTTCCACGAACGTACGTATCTGTAATTCTGCCTTTTAATTTCATTCCTTCATAAATGGTATAGTCACAATCAGAATGCATTTTGTCATTCGTTACTACAAATTCATCGTTCGGATCATACAAGACGAAGTCTGCATCTTTCCCCGGTTCTAAAGCACCTTTATCGGTGCAGCCAAAGATACGGGCCGGATTCGTTGCGCATAATTCAACAGCTTTTTCAAAAGAAATCTTTCCTTCATTAGCTTTACTCAACATATATAGATACAGTGTTTCAATCCCCATGCAACCATTCGGGATTTTTGTAAAATCATCTTTCCCAATATCTTTTTGAGCCTGTGTGAAAGGACAATGGTCTGTAGCTACGGTATCAATAAATCCTTTTTTAATACCATCCCATAAGGCATCTTGACTCTTTTTGCCTTTCATTGGTGGCGAGCAAACGAAGTTACGACCATCGTCACGTTTGTATACATCACAAGTAAAGTGTAAATACTGCGGACATGTTTCGGCATAAATTTCATAACCTTCAGTTACGGCATCTTGAACAGCCTTCATGCCAATATAGTTAGCTAAGTGGACAATATATAAAGGTGCATGTAAGGTTTTAGCCCAATGGATAGCCCGAATATCAGCTTCAGCTTCTACTGGTTCTGGACGGCTTAAATAATGATACCACGGTGAAAGTTTGCCTTCCTTTTTAAAACGTTCAATATTTAAATCAATAACATCTGGATTTTCTGCATGAACTTCAATCAATGTCTTAGTTTCTTTAGAACGTTCCAAAGCTCGGTAAATATCACCGTCATTCATCATAAGCCCATCTTTTTTATAGACCATGAATAACTTAAAGCTAGCAATCCCCGCATCTGCAGCAGTAGCAAATTCTTGTAATACATCATCCGTTAAATCTGTAAGTGCTACATGGAAAGAATAGTCAATGCAAGCTTGCGGATCACATAATTCCATCCGTGGTTTAACGGCTTCCAAAATTCCCTGTCCTTTGCGCTGAATAACGAAATCAAATACAGAGGTAACACCACCACAAGCACCGGCGCGTGTACCTGCTTCATAGCTATCAGCTGAAGTAGTGCCATTAAATGGCATTTCCAAATGCGTATGTACATCGATGGCACCAGGTAATACATATTTACCAGTTGCATCAATTATCTCTGCATCATCTTTTTTTAGGTTTGTCCCAATTTCTGCAATCTTTTCATCTTTTACGTATACATCTGCTGTAAAAGTACTAGTCGGTGTAACAATAGTACCATTTTTAATTAATAGCTCACTCATAGTATCCTTCCTTTCTTACTCCTAATATCTTTTATTTAGCTAAAGATTCTTCATAGTGACGTGGAAATAACTTCATAATAACTAAGTAACTTACGAATGAAGCACCAAACCCACTAAACCAAGCATAGTTGAATAACCAAGAAAATTCTGGAACAATTTTTCCAATAATCGCTACGAATACACCAATAACCAAAGCTACAACAGAAATCAAGTTGATTCCTTTATGGTATTTATATACTCCTTCTTTACGGTATAAATCAAAAAGATTTAAATTCGTCTTTCTAATAATGAAGTAATCAGCAATAATAATGGCTGCTACAGGCCCTAAGAAACCAGAATATACGTTAAGCCAGTTAAAAATATACATGCTCGGGTCAGCCATTAATTCCCAAGGCCGCATCAAAATGGCCAAGGCACCGGTAATTAAGATACCGCGTTTAAAGGAAATATATTTAGGTGCTAAGTTTGAAAAATCAAACCCCGGAGAAACTAAGTTAGCTGCAATATTAACAGATAAGGTAGAAACGATAATCCCAAATAAGGAGAATGCCAAAACCAAAGGATTAGAGAAGTGAAGCAATAAATCTACTGGATCCCAAATAACTTTACCGAAGACAACAACTGTTGCAGACGAAATGATAATCCCCATAATAGAGAAAACAGTCATTGTTGGCGGTAACCCTAAAGCCTGACCAATAATTTGTTCTTTTTGTCCTTTACCAAAACGAGTAAAATCAGGAATGTTTAACGATAACGTAGCCCAGAAACCAATAATACCAGTCAAAGATGGAATAAATACAGGTAAGAATGTATCCCATGTATTTAACTTCCCTTCTTCTGCAAATAACGGCCCTAAGCCATTTGCTTCATTCACAATCCAAATCAATAAAACAAAGACCATAACCATGACAACAGGAGCGGCCCAGTTTTCAAATTTCTTAATACTATTCATACCTTTATAAACAATTAAGATATTCATAGCTAAGAATCCTAAAAAAGTAATCATTGATGGTAAGGCCAAACCAGCAATGGTCATGCCTCCACCTAAATCTTTCCAAGCTGGGAAGATAGCAATTAAAAAGTTATTAACAGCAGTCCCACCAATATAAGCATTAATACCAAACCAACCACAACCAACGCCAGCACGTAAGATGGCCGGAATGTTGGCACCTAAAACCCCAAAAGAAGCTCTAGCTAAAACCGGGAATGGAATCCCATATTTTGTACCAGGATGAGCATTTAATAACATTGGAATTAAGACAATCAAATTACCTAAAACAATAGTAAAAATAGCTTGTTTCCAGTTCATCCCTAAAGCAATTAAGCCACTTGATAACATATATGCCGGAATACAATGAGTTATGCCAACCCATAATGCGCAGTAGTTGTAAATCCCCCATGTTCGTTGTTTAATACTCGTAGGCGCTAAGTCCTCATTATAATGAGAACAGGCTTGTATTTCTTGTGCTTGCGCAACATCGAGTTCATGTAAATCATTAACTTTTGCTTGTGCTTCCATACTAATTCCCCCTTATACATATAAAAAATAGCACAGTGATCGTTTCCAAAGGGAACACATCATTGTGCTCAATTTTTTGATTCATATGTTGTTAAAAAATACAATGACAGAATATTCTTCCTAGCCTAATCCGTTCCTTTCCACGCTTCTTCTTCCATATATTCAACTCCTCCATATATTAAAAATAAAAAGCAATGAAACGTTTATCTTATGAATAATATAAGATATATAAGCTCCATTTCCTTTCTTTATTTCGTTATATGTATAATAACATTAAAACAACTATAAATCCATTGGTAAATCGACATATTTTATTATGCATCTGCACAATATTCTAAAATATATAAGGTATGCAAAAAATTCCCCTCTATAGGTTGACCTATGAGGGGAATAAAAAACTAGTGCTTATTGTGGTTCAATTTTAGTAACAAAGGTCTGTTTTCCACCTTTATACGTAAGAATAACGGCAGATTTTACAGGATCATGATTTTCGTTAAATGTAATATTGCCTGTAACCGCTTCTAGGCCTTTAATTTTAGCTAATGCATCCTTAACTTTATCTTTATCGGTACTATTAGCATCTTTAATAGCTTGTGCTAAAATCATTACACTATCATATGCTAAGGCAGCCGGCGCATCAGGTTTTTGATTATAAGCTTTCTGATAGTTTGCAACAAAAGTTTGTACTGTTTTGGACGTATCATCAGCAGAATAATGGTTACCAAAGTAACAATTTTCCAAATTATCAGCACCAGCAATTTCAACAAGCTTAGCACTATCCCAAGCATCACCACCAACAATAGGCTGCGTAATACCCATTTCACGAGCCTGTTTAATAATCATCCCAACTTCTTGATAATATCCAGGCACAAAAATAATATCCGGATTAGCGGCTTTAATTTTTGTCAAAGCTGCCTTAAAGTCAGTATCTTTTTGTAAATATGCCTCTGTATCAACAATAATCCCACCATTTTTTTCAAAGTCTTCTACAAAGAACTTCTGCAACCCTTTGGAATAATCACTAGAATTATCAATGTATACAGCAGCTTTTTTAGCATTTAAGTTCTTCATAACAAAGTTGGACATAACTTTACCTTGGAACGTATCAATAAATGCCGTTCTAAATGCATAGGGATGAACACTATGGCTATTTGAATCTACGGTAATATCAGGATTAGTCCCATATGGAGTAATCATTGGAATCTGTTCCTGATCAGCTGTACTCACGCAAGCTAATGAACCACTTGATGTATCTGGCCCAATGATAAAATCGGCTTTATCATCTAATAATTTTTGCATAGCATTTGCTGCTTCTGTAGCTTCACTCCGATTATCGGCTGTCGTAATTTCTAGTTTTTTACCTAACAATCCACCATTATCATTAATTTCTTTGACGGCCATTTCAATACCATTTTTAGCAGATGTACCATATGATGCGCTATTGCCTGATAATTCTAAGTTAGCACCAATTTTTATGGTATTGCTATCCTCACCAGCACCACCGCATCCTGTAAGAATTGCAGCTAATGATACGACAACAACAGCTGTAACAATGCATTTTTTTTATATTTTCCCATTCATATAAAGGCCTCCTCTTTGTTGCGTAAAATACTTGTATATACATTCCCTCATGGAAATATATATTGTAATAATATAATCAACCACCTAAATACGCTTTACGTATTTCTTCACTAGCAGCCAGTTTTTGAGCTTCTCCTTGTAAATAAATAGTCCCTGTTTCTAAAACATAGGCATAATCAGCAATGGAAAGAGCCATGCGAGCATTTTGTTCAACCAATAAAACAGTAGTTCCTAAATCATGTATTTCCTCAATGATTTTAAAAATTTCTTTAACAAAAATAGGAGCTAACCCCATAGAGGGTTCATCTAGTAAAAGTAATTTTGGTTTACTCATTAACGCTCTCCCCATGGCCAACATCTGCTGTTCACCACCAGATAAGGTTCCGGCCATCTGCTTCATTCGTTCTTTAAGACGCGGAAAGTGTTCATAAATTATGTCCTTTGTATTAGCAATTTCCTTTTTATCCTTACGGGTAAACGCTCCCATATCCAAGTTTTCACTTACCGTCATATTCGCAAAAATTCGCCGCCCCTCAGGACAATGGGAAATTCCCTGCCGGACAATACTCTCTGCATTATGCTTACCGATTTCTTCTTCCATAAACGTAATAGAACCCGTTTTAGAATGTAATAACCCAGAAATAGTACGTAATGTAGTTGTTTTTCCCGCACCATTAGCACCAATTAAACTCACAATCTGACCTTCTTCTACACTAAGTGACATATCTCTAATGGCATGGATAGCTCCATAATAGACATTTATATCTTTTAACTCTAACATACTCATAGGTGATTACACCTCTTCCCCTAAATAAGCTTTGATGACATCAGCATTAGATTTGATTTCATCAGGTATGCCTTGCGCTAAAATCTTACCAAATTCTAAGACATAAATGCGTTCACAAATCCCCATAACTAACGCCATGTCATGTTCAATTAGTAAGATAGTGAGATTAAATTGCTTGCGAATCCATTCAATCATTTCCATTAGTTCATGGGTTTCTTGGGGATTCATTCCGGCTGCAGGTTCATCTAATAATAATAACTTAGGCTTTGCTGCAAGGGCTCGGGCAATTTCTAATCGTCGTTGTTGTCCATACGGAAGATTCATGGCTAACTCATCTTTTTTATCTTCTAAGTGAAAAATTTTTAACATTTCTAGTGCTTTTTCTTCTACTTCAGTCTCTTCCGAACCATATCTTCCAATACGTAAGATAGATTCAGCTAGCGTATACTTAACATGATATGCACAAGCTATTTTAACATTATCTAATACCGTCAAATGATTGAATAATCGAATATTTTGAAAGGTACGAGCGATACCTTGTTGCGTGATTTGATGAGGTTTCATCCCCACCAAATTCACACCATCAAAATCAATGCGCCCTGTAGTCGGTGTATATACGCCTGTCAACAAGTTAAAGGCTGTCGTTTTCCCAGCTCCATTAGGACCAATAAGTCCTACTAATTCTCCTCTATTTAGATAGATATTAAAATCTTGTACAGCTTTAATACCACCAAAAAATTTAGATACATTACTTGCTTTCAACAGCAGACCCATTCTTATCACCTCTCTTTTTCCATTTACCAAGCATCATCGAGGCTAATTCTTTATCACCAAAAATCCCATTAGGCCGATATAACATTAGGGCAATTAACAACAACGCATATACAATCATTCTATATTCTGGATAACTTTGCATCGCTGCCGTAATGAACGTTAAAATGATAGCACCTACAATAGAACCTGATAAACTTCCTAAGCCCCCCAGCACGACCATAGTCATGATGTCAAAGGATCTCATAAACGTAAAACTAGATGGATGAGCAATACCAAAATAATGCGAAAACAATGCGCCTGCTAATCCTGCAAAAATAGAGGCTACCGTAAAAGCAAAAACTTTAAATTTAGTAATATCAATGCCCATGGCCTCTGCAGCTATGGCATTTTCTCTAACAGCAAGGCAAGCCCTCCCCTGATTAGAATTAATGATATTTTTTAACACAAACAGAGTAAGAATCATACAAAAGAATAGCCATGGAAATGTCGTGTCCTTAGGAATACCAGATAATCCTGAAGCACCACCGACTTGGGGAATATTCAAGATAAAAATACGAATGATTTCTCCCATCCCTAAGGTAGCAATAGCCAAATAATCACCTTGCAGCTGTAATGTTGGGATACCAATACAAAAGCCTAGAATACCGGCTGCACCGGCACCGGCAATCAAACTAATCACAAAGGGCATATGCAAGAACATAGTGAAAACAGCTGATACATATGCTCCAATAGCCATTAACCCTGCATGCCCCAAGGAAAATTGTCCTGTAACACCATTAATTAAATTTAGGCTTGACGCTAAAATGATATTCAAACAAATAACAGTAATATTTAATCTCCAAAAAGATGTTAAAATACGTTCAGTCATCAAAAACTGGAATACTGCAAAAATAACAACGGCAATAATCAAAAACATTAAATCTTGCCTTCTTAGTGCTTTTATCATCATAATCACCTACACTTTTTCATGTTCATTCTTACCTAATAAACCAGTTGGTTTAATAAGTAAAATGATAATTAAAATGGCAAAAGCAGCTGCATCACGGAACGTAGAAGATATAAAACCACTAACCAAAGCTTCTACAATACCTAAGATAATACCGCCAATCATAGCCCCTGGAATAATTCCAATACCGCCAAGAACGGCTGCAATGAAAGCCTTCATGCCAGGCATAATACCCATGAGCGGTTCAATAGAATTATAGTAAATGCCCACTAATACTCCAGCAGCACCAGCTAAACTTGACCCCAGAAAGAACGTAAACGAAATAGTTCTATTAACATTAATGCCCATTAATTCAGCTGCATCTGTATCATAGGAAACAGCACGCATAGCTTTACCCATTTTGGTATAGTTCACGATATAGGTCAGTAAGAGCATTAAAACGATAGAAATAACGAGTATAATAATTTGCTGGAAGGAAATAACAATACCGCTAATATGATATACTGTATTTGGTAATAAAGGTGGAAACGTCCGTGGTTGCGGCGTTAAAAATAACATGGTCGTATATTCTAAAAATAAACTTACGCCAATAGCCGTAGTTAAAATAGCAATTTTAGGACTATGACGTAAAGGTTTATATGCTAATTTTTCAATGACTACGCCAATAATCCCAGTAGCTGCCATCGCTAAAATAATAGATGGAATAAAAGGTAAGTGAGAAGTCGTTGCAGCAAAAAATCCGACATAAGCCCCAACCATATAAATATCACCATGAGCAAAGTTAATTAATTTCATAATGCCATATACCATGGTATATCCTAAAGCAATCAATGCATATATACTTCCCAACGATATACCATTTACTAATTGCTGAGCAAGTTATAATAAAGTCCCATCCATATTACCTGCCTCCTCTCTACTGCGTTTTATAGTAACTGATCACTAATGGTATATCCTTCATCGATTTTAGTTGATGAATTGCAACTTTTAGTGCGACACTCGTAATTCATGTACAAGTACCTCAAA